>DATJTS010000133.1:0-23698 GCA_035503035.1 Solirubrobacteraceae bacterium | reverse complement strand
CCCCGCCCCCCCCGCCTCGCGGCGGAACTGCGCCCGGTGTGAGCTTCAGTTGCCGTTGATGCCGCTGAGTCCGCAGCTGTTCAGCTGCGAGAGGGTGTTCGCCTTGGCGGCGCAGACGGCGTGCTTGCCGCCGTCGACGAGGTTGACGACGCCGGCGACGGCGGCGAAGGCGAAGAGCACCAGGAGGATGATCCCGACCAGGTGGCCGAGGGCGCGGCGGGTGCGGCGGGCGGGGCGGGGAGTGGCGGTGGTGGACATGCTGGCCTTTCGGTCCGGAAGGGTGTGTGGTGATGCAGCAAGCCTGCCGGGGACCGAACCCTGTGCGTATCGGGAGTTCGTGCCATCGCCGGGGGCGGGGAATGGCATAGATCCCGGATGGTCAGCCAGACCGGCGGCGCCGACCCTTGATCTCGTCACACGCATCTGCACAGACACGGATCAAGGAGTCGGTCATGCACACGCACCCCTCATGGAAGTCCTTCGGCCGCATCGCCGGCTGGCTCAGCTTGGTGGCCTGCACCGGAGGCCTGCTGAGCTTCGTCCCCGCTCTGGTCAGCGCTCGGCGCTCTGGCTCGTTGCGCTGGCAGAGGCTGGCGGCCGGCGATGCGGTGCTTGCCGCGGCGACGGTCGCGATGCTGTCGTTGAGCAACGCACTCGCGGGGCTGATGTTCGTCGCTCTGCTCGGCATCGGATGCGCCGAGGTGATCTGCTCACGCTCCCTGCGCAAGGGTCCGGCCGAGGTTCCGCCCGAGCTGCTGCGCGCCGAGGCCCGGGCGCGCAAGCTGGAGATGGCGCGCCGGATCGCTGAGCGTGATCCCCAGCGGGCTCGCACGCTCGGCATCGGCCGCCCGGATCTCGACTGGGCATTCGACGGAGGACTGCTGGACGTCAATCACGCGCCCGCGCGGGTGCTGGTGGAGTTCGGCGGGCTGGACCTGCAGACCACCGAACTACTCGTCGCTCTGCGCGAGCGCCATGGCAGCTTCTCCTCGATGGCAGATCTCGACCTCCACGTCGACCTGCCCCCGCGTCAACTCGACCAGCTCAGCGAGGTGGCTGTCTTCCTGCCGGATCGCTGACGGTCCCGGTCAACGTCGCCTGGAGGGTGTGGGCATCGGTCAGCAGCCCGCGGATGCGCAGCTGCTGGCCGGTCAGCTCCCGGCGGCGCTGGGTGCGGGTGGCAGCGTCGGCCGCGACTGACTCCCGGTATTCCCGCTCGGCGTCGCGCAGCTGCTCACGCCGGCTCCGGATCTCCCCGCGGGTCAGCTTCCGGATCTGGCTGGTGACCGCCACCATCCGCTCGCTGAAGTCGCTGCGAATCGCCATCTCGGCCTCGTTGAGCTCTGCGCGAACCCAGGCGGCGAGCGCGGCCTGGCCGGCCGAGCGCGACCGCGACCGCACGCTGAACACCGCCCAACCGACGCCGAACACGGCCACCACGGGGGCCGCCGGCGTGGACAGGCCGACCAGCGCGATCAGAGACGGGATGCGTGTCCCCAGCAGGAACCCGCCCGCCACGGTCATCAGGTCAAAGCTCTGTGGCTCGTGCTCAAACGGATTGAGCCGGCGTTGCGCCTCGCCCACCTCGCGCAGCAACTCGGCGGGACCGGTCGCTCCCAGCGTCTCGCTGAGCGCCTGAGCCAGTCGCTCGGCGGTCTCGTGGGCGAGCCGCAGCCCGACTGCGGCCAGTGCCTGCTGAAGATCGGAGGCAAGCTGATCCTCGTCGGACGCGCGCTTGACCGACCTCGCGCGCGTGACGTATTCCTGCTGGAGCGCGCTGACCGCCTCGGTCAGCTTGCGCGTGTGGGCCAGACGCAACAGCGCGATCTCGTCATCGACGGCGTCCTGCCACTCGGCCAGCTCGTCCTCGCGGCGGCGCAGCGCGCTCTCCTTCTCCTGGAGATCGGCCTGGAAGGACGGCTCGCCGTCGAGCGCCTGGAGCCGTTGCTGCAGCGCGGAGTCGATCCTGCCCAGCGCATCCACACATGCCCGACTGAGATTGGCCAGTCGCAGCAGCGCGGCGCGCTCGACGACGCGGGTGGCCAGCTCGGCGTGCAACGCCGGGATCCCCGAGTCAGCGCGCAGCCGCCGGCCGCGCTCGCCCTCGGTCGAGAGCGATCGCTCGAGCCAGCGGCTGGACACCGGGATGATCGGCGCGCCGGCAAAGCGGGGGGCGTGTTCTCGCAACGCCTGGGCGGTGTCCTGGAGCAGGAGCTCCCAGTCGGGATGAGCGTCGATCTTGGTCAAGGCCACGATCACCGTGTCGATCCGCTGCGCCGCGCCGGTCAGGAAGTCCAGCTGGGGGCGGGTCATCGGTCCGTCGGTGTCGACGACGAAGAGCAGCGCGTCGGCGTCGCGCAACGCCTCCAGGGTCAACGCTCCGTGCGCCGCGTCCAGACCGCCGACCCCCGGCGTGTCGATCAGGTGCAGGCCTTGCAGCCGCGGCTCATCGAGCTCGACCTCGACCGCCTGGACATGTTTGAAATTGCCGGGGTTGCCGGCGACCGTCGCCCATTCCGCGACCTCGTCCAACCCGATCTCGGTCGGCTCCGGCACTCCCGTGCGAAAGACCCGAGCCCGCGGCGGCGAGCCGTACCCGATCCCGATGTAACAGTTGGTGGCGACGTCGAAGTCGACCGGTGAGAGCCCCGGGCGCTCGAGCAGGGCGTTGACCAGTGCGCTCTTGCCCCGCTTGGTTTCACCGACGACGACGATCGAAGCGGTGGGCCGGCCCTCGGGGATCAGCCGGGCGTCGAGCGCCTCGGTGAGATCATCGAGACCGAGTGCCTCCAGCGCTGTCCTGACCTCGTCGGCGAGCTTCTCCAGGCGTGGCGCGAGGGCATCGGCGGGCACGTCCCCATCACTCCGTGGGCCCAGAGCGCCCGGCACCGGGGGTTCGACCATGCTCATCTGCGAACGTCGCTGAGCGCCGCCCGCACGACGCTGTGCGAGACCGGGTCATCGATCTGCTCGGCCAGGCGTGACAGCAACTCCTCTGCCGCCAGCCCCTGGCCGTCGGCTGCCAGCGGCAAGGGGCTGCCCGGGAGCAGTTCCCGCCACAGCAGCGCGGCGGTCTCCCCATGGCCGTCCCCCGATCCGTAGAGCAGGCTGGTCCGAAGGTCGGCGATCGGCGGGCCGTCGTATCGGGGAGGCGGGTCGGGATCTGCGCCGGCGGCGGCCTGACCCGAGATGATCCCGGTCCCGTCGTCATGCGCCCAGGCGGCGCCGTAGTGATCCGGGCTCTCCGCCAGCGGCTGATCCCAGGGCGCTGTGTGGTGGTCGGGGAGATCCGGTCCAGGGTCGAAGACCGTGCCGCCTGGACCGTCGAGAACCGGGTGTGGGCGGAGCTCGATCGCCGGGTGGTCGGCGGGTTCAGGCGACTCGGAGGCGTGCTGAGGGTTGGGTGCGTCGGCGGAGTGGCCCGGGCGATCGAACTCGTGTGGCGGGTCGTGCTCGTGCACCGACTCGTCACGGCGAAAGATCGACCGCTGCTCATTTCCATGACCGACGGGATCGGAGCGGTCGTGCCCGGCGGCGTGTCGGTCGTCGAAGTCGTCCGGTCGCTGGTGACCGCCGTCGTGTCCGTGGGGCCCGAAGTGATCGCCCATGACGGCATGATCCTACGCCCTCCTCAGCGCCGGGACATCCTGATTTCATGCCATTCCGAGGGCGCCGCCGCCGGTACGCTGTCCGCTGTGGTCGTGGGGCGAGACGAGCTGCTGGAGGCGGTCGCGACGCGACTGGCATCAGGCGGCTCAGCGTGCCTGCACGGGGAGCCGGGGATCGGCCGCACGACCCTGCTCGGGGAGCTGGCACGGCGTGACGGCGGCCCGATCCTCGCGGGTGGCGGCCTGGCAAGCCTGGCCTGGTCGCCGTACCTGCCGATCCTGCGCGCACTGCGGGTGCCGCTACCCGCCGGTGATCACACCCTCATCGCCACCTACGTCGCCCACCGCGTGCGAGACGGCATCCTCGTGCTCGACGACCTCCAGTTCGCCGACCGTGACACGCTGGCGGTGCTGGAGGCGCTCGCCGGCCGGGTGCGCGTGCTGGCTGCCGTGCGCGACGGCGATCCCGGCAGCGCCTTGGCGCTGGCCGCGGCGCGGTCCGGCCGCTGCGAGCCGGTCTCCGTCGCCGCGCTCAGCGACGACGCCACAGCCGCGCTGGTCCGCGCGGTCAACCCGCGCGCGGGCGAGCTGTTGATCCGGGACGTGGTCAGGGTGTCGGGCGGCAACCCGTGGCTGGCGCAGGAGCATGCCAGGGGCGGTGGCGGTGAATCCACCATTGCACAACTTGTCGACCGGCGGCTCGCCTCCGCGCCGGCCCCGGCCGCCACCGGTGCGGCGCTGCTGGCCCTGTTGGGTCGTCCGGCGCCCCGCGCACTCGTCGCCGAGGAAGCCGGCGCGCTGGCCGAGAGCGGGCTGATCGAGGCCGAGGGCGACGCGGTCCGCCTGCGGCACCCCGTCTACGGCGAGCGTGCGCTGGCCAGGGCCGGCGCCGAGGCCCGCCAGGAGCTCCACCTCCGGCTGGCGGCTGCGTTGGCGGATCCGGGAGAGCGCGCGCGGCATCTGGCGGCGGCGGGCCGTCCGGCCGAGGCCTGCGCCGCTGCCCTGGCTGCGGCCGAGGGATGTCCGCGTCCGGTCGAGCGAGCGCACCACCTGGGTCTCGCCGCAGCGTGCGCGCAGGGATCTGCCGCGCCTGCCCTGACGATCCGGGCGGCCACCGCGCTGGTCTCCGTCGGGGATGCGGCGGCCGCGATTCGCCTGTTCACCAGAGTCGCGGTCGGTGACGACGACGCACCGAGCGCGGAGCTCGACCTGGTGCGCGCCCGCGCGGCGCTGGTCATCGGCGAGCCTGATGCGGCGATGGACGCGACGACCCGCGCGCTCACCCGGGCCGAGGATGGCGGGCTCGTGCTGATGCTCGAGGTCGAACGCCTCCGGGCCGAGGCGGCGCGCGGAGCGGTGAGCCCTCAGCTGCTCACGCACGCCGTGGAGCTGGCAGAGGTCTGCCGCCTGCGCGGCGTCGCCGACGCGCGGGCGGCCGCCGCCATGGCGGCGATCGCGCTCCGTGCCGAGGATCGGCGCTGGCGCGACGCGGCCGAGCGAGCGCTGCAGCGCGCGCATGTGTCCGCCGAGTTCGACGTCGAGAGCGACGCGGCCCGTACGCTCGTCCTCGGACACTGGCTCTACGGAGACGCGGCCGCCGCGCGGGCCATCGCCGCCGAGATGCAGGAGCGCTGCGCCCGACGGCTGCTGCGCCGCGGCGAGTTGGAGTTCGCGTGCCACCGGCTCTGGTTCGACCTCCATGCCGACGGCGCCGTCGAGACCGTTGCCCGAGAATGCCGCGCGCTGCTGGACGGTCCGGTGCCGGGCTCCCTGGCCGGTCGTCTGGGCTCGCTGCTGGGGCTCGCGCTCGCCGATGGCGGCGCGCCCGACGCGGCGCGGCGGCTGCTCGCCGAGCTGGAGGGACGTGCTCATGCCGACCATGGCCGGCTGCTCAGCTGGACCCGGGCGGAGGTTGCTCTGCTCAACGGGGATCCGGCCACGGCGCAGACGCTGGCCGGGAGTTGCGCGCGTGACCCGGAGGCGGCTTATCCAGTCCGGCCGTTGGCGGCGGTCACGGCGGCATGGGCGGCACGCGAGCGGGCGGCGGGCGGTGACCGCACCGTCAACGGTGAGCCCCCATCGGAGCCGTTCGGCGGGACCGAGGCCGAGCTCGTGGCTCTCGCGGCGCTGGGCCGCGATCCGGGCACGGCTCGGGATGGGTTCGCCTCCGCCGCCTCGCGGTGGGGGTCGGTGTCGCGCCGCGGCGGGTTGCGGTGCGCCTGGGCCGAGGCGGAGTCGGTCCGCCTGCTGGCGCAACCGGAGGCGGTCGAGCTGCTCGATGGGGTGCGCGAGGAGATGGAACGGGCGGGGATCGCGGCATGGCTGCCCTGGCTGAACCGGTCGTTGCGCGCCGCCGGGGTTCGGCATGCGGCGGGGCCGTCCGCAGATGGGCACGGTCTGACCGCGCGCGAGCGGGAGGTGCTGGCGCTGGTCGCCGCCGGCGAGACGACCGCCACGATCGCGCGACGGCTGGGCCTGGCGAACTCGACGGTCGAGACCCACATCGAGTCCGCCCGGGACAAGCTCGGAGGGGTCAGCCGAGTGGCAGCGGCGATCCTCGCCGCCGAGCCGCTGCTGGGACAGCGCGTATGACCGCGCCGATCATCCTGATCGAAGACCCCGGCGAGCTGGCCTGGCTGCGGGATCGCCTGGCCCGCGACGGCTGGCACCCGCAGGATGGCTGGGAGCTGCCGATCGGCGGCGACTGGGATCTGACCGCCGCACGGGTGCTGTGCGTGGGCGCGATCCAGTCGGGCGAGGACGGTCAGACTGCACTGCTCGCCGGCGCGCGTGGAGCCGGGTTGGTGATCGTGGTCACTCCGCAGCTGTCGCCGGAGCTGCTTGAGGACCTCCACCGGCTGGGGCCGGTGCAGCGCCGGGCTGCGCGCACTGGGGACGGAGAGCTGGATGCGCAGACCACCGATCTGCTGCGCGCGCTGAGTGACGGGCGGTCGATCGCCGACGCCGCCACGGAGTGTCTGATGTCGCTGCGGACCGCCCATCGCCGTCTGGACCGGGCCAAGCAGGCCCTCGGCGTGGGCAGCCGGGCGGAGTTGCTGGTGGAGTTCGCCCGCCGCCACGACGGCTGACCGGTGGTCGGGCCGGTCCGCGGGGGCGGTTCCGCGGACTCGACCCGACCCGGCAGGGATCAGCTGACGCCGGCGCGCACGGTGACCGGGAGCAGGATCGGCCCGCCCTGGGTGGAGGCCGCCGCGTCACTGGCACCGGAGTCCAGGTGCAGGCCGGGGGCCTGCTGGGTCTCGACCATCTGGTAGCCGTCGTTGTGCCAGGCGTCCATCAGCTCGGTGAGGGGCACTGCCTCCATCCGCCCGTCCGGGGTGCCCGGATCGTCGAGGTAGGCCGTCCCGGTGGCGGGATCGATGCCGGTGAGCACGACGGCGTGGCCTTCGGGGGTGCCGGCGGGCGCGTTGTGCCAGATCTGGTTGGCGTCGACGCTGAGGATCACGTCGCGGCCGTTCTGGAGCGCGTCGACGAGGGTCTGGTAATCGCCGGTGGTGGCGGTCGCCGGCACGCCCTCGTGCGTGAGCACCGCGGCGATCTGCTCGCTGGACATTCCCCAGCCCAGATCTCCCGGCGTCGGATCGATCTGCCCGGCCGCGCCGCTGCCGGTCACCTCGCCCTGGCTCTCGGCGTAGCCGGCGATCTCGTCCATCGAGGCGTGGATGCCGAACTCGCTGAGGACCATCGAGATCGAGTCAGGTCCGCAGTAGCCGCTCTCCGCGCCCATGTAGGTCCAGTAGCTCGCGTCGATCTCCGGCGTCCCGATCGTGTCGTCGGTCGGCAGCGCGCCCTGCTGCTCGATCTCCTGGCCGAACAGGTTGACGCCCTCGGGCGTCATACCCCAGCGGTTGTCGTTGACGATCGGCGGCCGGTAGCTCTCGACCTGCTGGACGGTGTGGAGGGTCGGGGCGTCGGTGGGCAGCTGCACGGTCTCAATCGGCTCCCCCAGATAATGGGGTGTGGTGGCCTGGTCCACGCCACCGATCTCGGCGCTGCCTGCCACTGACTGGCCGATCGCCGAGCGCTCGGTCAGCGAGGACTCATCCAGGCGAGCCTGATCGCGAGTGAGCTCGTGATCGAGATCGTGAGTGCCGTGGTCGTGGGAGTCAAACGGATGGTGATCGGTGTGCATCTGGTTCACCTCGTGCGGTGGTGGATGGGATGTCCGCATCCTCCGGCGGTGCGGAAGGCCTCGGTATCCGCAAACCGTGCCATCGTGCGCCCGGGGGCCATGGCGCTCAGGCGGGAGGGTCGAGATCGGCGATGCGCTCGTCCTCCACCCGCCCTTCCGCGGTGTGTGGCCGAAGGGTCGGTTCGACGCCGTCGAGATGCCGGAGGGCGACTGCCTGCGCGGCGCCGGCGGCGACCGCCAGCTTCGGATCACCCAACCGCTCGGGGAACGGCTGATCGCCGAGTTGCTGAGTGATCTCGGTCGAGACCAAGGGGATATAGGAGGAGCCGCCGACGAGGTAGATCGCGGACAGCTGCGACGGCTGCAGGCCGGCGCGGGAGATGGTCTCGCTGAACAGGCGCACCCCGAACCGGATCCGCTCCGCGATCAGCGAGTTGAGCTGGTCGCGGGTGACCTGCAGGCTGTGGTCGACCGGAGCGGGCACATAGACGGGCGCCTGCATCCGGGTCGACAACCGCTCCTTGGCCTTTCGGGCCCCGACGCGCAGGTCGCGGCTGGCGAGAACCCAGCTGCGCTCCCGTGAGGTCCGCAGGCGGTGCCAGGCATCCGGGTCGAGCAGGGCGCCGATGAACTCATACAGCGCGATGTCGAAATCCTCGCCGCCGAGGAACGGATTGCCGCCGGTCATCCCGGCCAGCTGGAACCCCTCGTCGGTCCGGCGCAGCACCGCGGTGTCGAGGGTGCCTCCGCCGAAGTCGAAGACGGCGACGTGGTCGCCCGGCCGCAGCTGACGGGCCGCGTACCCGATCGCCGCCGCCTCCGGCTCGGACATGAAGATCGGCTCCGGGATACCGGCAGCGCGTGCGGCCGCGGCCAGGATCTCCAGCTCGGGACCATCGGGCTCCCAGCGGGCGGGGTGGGTGAGACAGATGACGGACGGCGGGTTGCCGGCGCGCTGCTCGAGCGCCCCGAGGTAGGCGACCCGCAGGATCTCGGTGATCGCCTCGACGACCGGGATCGTCCGATCGCCCAGGGTGATGGTAGGCTGGCCGATCCGCCGCTTGGGCGTCGGCTCCAGGTTGGCCGGCGCGCCCGCGGCCCAGGCCTCGGCATCGCTGCCGACGAGCAGCTGCCCGGGTTGCTCGCGGTCCGGCGTGCGCCAGAAGACCATCGAGGGCATCCGGTTGTCGTCGCCGAAGCGCACGGGCTCGACCTGCCAGACGCCGCCGTTGCGGACGGCCGCCACCGCGGCGGTCGCGGTGGTCCCGAAGTCGATCGCCAGCGCCCACTCGTGCCGCAGCTTCGGTGGGTCCTCGTGCGGCGGCTTGGGTCGGTCCTCGTGCGGCGGCGTCGGCGGATCCTCGCGTCGCGGCACCGCGATCTCCGGCTCGGGCGGCTCGCGCCGGCTGACCAGCGGGGCGGTGCCCCCGTCCGGCGGGCGTTTGGTCTCCTCGGGCGTCACCGCGGCGGGGGCCGCTGGCACCGAGACGGGGACCTTCGCTGCGGGCGCTGTCGGCGCCGCGGCCGCCAGCTGCAGCCGGCGGTACGCGGTGACGGCCACGACCGAGTGCAGGGTTCCGCCGATCCACTCGAGCAGAGCGACGAGAGTCACCAGTGAAGGGCTCTTCGCCCCGATGCTGCCGAGGATCGCGGCCAGCATCGCGCCTGCGTAGATCGTGGTCCACGTGAAGTACCGGCGCTGGCCGGTGGCCCGAGCGAGCTTCCAGAAGCCGACCGCGGTCAGCGTCCCGACGCTCAGCATCGGCCACAGGATCGGCCGCAGGGGCAGCAGAGGGGTCGGTGGGGTGCCGACGGCGCGCTCAGGCATCGTGGACCTGGTCGAGGCTGTACACGGTCACCTCCGGTTGGCGCAGACGCCGTCCGCGATCGATGTATCCCACCCGCTCGGTGCGGGCGATGTGGTGCTCCTGCTCGGGGTCGGCGGTCGGGAGGCGGTCCACGATGCGCGCCACCGCGGGATCGAATCGGGATCCGTCCGGCGGTGTCACTGGCTCCACGCCGACCGCTCGCAAGGCGTCCTCGAGCTCGAGACGCAGCGCTTGCACCGGGATGACGTCCGCGACCTCGATGCACGTCTGGACGAGGACCTGGCGGTCCGCGCTGGCATCTGCGCCCGTCGGGTCCGGTGACCGGTGCGCGCCTGCGGGTGCTGGGACCGTGATGACTCGGCGGCGGGGACGCGCCGGCCGCCGGCGTCCGGTGACGACCAGCGCGATCCCGCCGCCGGCGAGGATCGCGACCGCCAGCCAGCCGAGCAGGAGCGCGTCGGAGCGGTCGCTGCGTTGCTGGGAGGCGCGGTGGGCGAGCTCGGCGTTCGCCTCGGCCAACGCCGTGCGATACCCGGCCGGCGTCTTGGTCTTCGGCGCCACCGTCGGTCCCGAGCCGCCACCGAGCTGCCCGCCCTGGACGAGGACCAGCAGCGCGACCAGCACGGCGGCGAGCAGCGAGGTCGCAGCGGCTGTGTGGCGGCTCATGCCACGCCGCGCAGCTCGTCTTGGGGCGGATCAGAGAGCAGGTGCTCGTAGGCGCGGATCACCGTCAGCGCCACGCCGCCGGCGGCCAGGCTGGTGCCCGGCGCATTGCGGTACGTCATCCACGAGGCCAGGCGGCGACGGGCGATGTCCCGCATGTCGCCGGTATCCGCGCCGGGCGCAACGCCCAGGCGTCCCGCGACCGTCGGCGCCGTGGCCAGTCGCACCAGTTCGTCGCCCAGCTCGGCGGGCAGTGCGATCTGCTCGGTCGAGCACCGGTCGAGTGCCTGGAACAGCTCGAGGTCCTGCATCTCCGGACGCTGACGCAGACGGCTGATCTGGCCGCGGACGAAAGACAGCTCAGGATGCTTCCACGACAGGTCGGTCAGTCTCGCCAGCGCCGCCTCGGCCTTGAGCGCCGGCGCGCGGATCGACAGCCCCTCCAGGTGGGCGTTCAGCTCGGTGATGCCGGACACCTCTCGCAGTCGACGCACCAGCTCGGTGGAGGTCAGCTGTTCGGCGAGGTGCAGCTTGTAGACCTCAGCCAGCCCGTACTCCTGCAGGCGTTCACGCAGTTGCCGGCGCACCTCGGGCGCGACGTCGGCCTCGAGCTCGGCGAACTCCCGGTAGTCCGTCAGTGCCTGTTCGTCCGGGGCGGCGCGGGCCAGCTGCTGGAGGTGGCGGGCGGTCTGCTCGCCGATCACTCCGGTATCGGCGGTCTCGGCCAGCAGACCGACCATCGGCACCACGTCGCTGACCAGCGTTCCCAGTTCGGCGCGCATGCGGGTCGCCTTGGCGCGTGCCCGGTCCCAGATCCGATCGTCGGCACCGATCGAGTCGATCTTCGACAGCACTCCGATCGCGTTGGTCGCAGACGCATCGCTCCCAAAGCGGTTGCGGAAGCGCTCAAGCACCGCTTCGTCGTCCTGGCGAGCGTCGCCTGCCATGACGAACACCAGGGCGTGCGCTCGTTTGATCGCGGCGCTCTGGAGTGCGTCGCCCTCGATGTACTCGAGCGTCCGTTCCGAGGCACCCTCGGTCAGTGACCCCAATCCGACCGTGTCGAGGATGACCCGGTCGCGCAGCGATTCGAGTTGGAGCACGACGTGAACGGCGGCGATATCGCGGTTGTCGATGTCGGCGAGCGTGGCCGCCACTCCGTCGCCTGCCAGCTGACGAGTCACCTCGGTGCCATCGCGCATTACGATTCGCACGCGATCAGGCGCGCCGAACTCGTACCAGGTGACGAACGCCGTCGTCTCGTCGATGTCGGTCTCCGCGATGCGGCGGCCGAGGAGCGCGTTGACGAGCGTCGACTTGCCGGCGCTGACCCGCCCGGCGACGGCGATGCGCAGGGGCGCGCGGAGGTCGGCGCGGATTCTGGCGACCGCCTGCGACGCGCCGGGGGACGCCGCGATCCGTTGCTCGATCTGACTGCACAGTTCGGCCACCTGATCGCAGAGCCCGACGTTCAGCGGCGCCACCACTGCGCCACGGCGGGCATCGGTGATCGTCGGGGTCGTCGACGGACGCGGGACGGGAGCGGCCATCAGGGCCGCTCGAGCTGCTCGGGCCAGCGCTCCGGCCGTGGCAAAGCGCTCAGCGGGGGTGAGCGATGTTGCGCGCGCCGCGACGTCGGCCAGTGATTGGGGCACGTCGTCGGGAAGGGTGGCCGGCCGCTCCAGGCCGCCGAGCATCTCGGTCAGGATGAGTCCCAGCGAGTAGACATCGCCACGCACCGTTCCCGAGTCCCCCAGAGCACCGCCGCGCAGCCGTTCCGGCGCGAGGTACCGTGCCGCGCCCAAGGGTCCGGCAGGCTCGGTGACACCCTCGTCTCCGAGCTCCAGAGCGATGCCGAAGTCTGTGAGGTAGACGTGGCCGCCGTCCTCGGGGCCGGTGCCATCGGCGACGAGCACGTTCGCCGGGGTGACATCGCGATGGATCACTCCCTGCGCATGGGCCGCGTCCAGAGCGGAGGCCAGTTGCTCAAGCACCCCCACGGCTTCGGCGGGGTGGTAGCGGCCGGCCCGGACGAGCAGCTCGTAGAGGTCGGTGCCGTGGACGAGCTTCATCACGATGAACAGGCGACCGTCCTGCTCGCCTCCCGTGTGAATCGGGATCACGTTGGGGTGGTCGATCGCCGCCATCTGGCGCCACTCGCGCATGAAGCGCTCCCGGCTGCGCGGATCGGCCGCGTACCGCGGTGCCATCACCTTGACCGCCACTTCTCGGTCGACGCCGAGCTGGACTGCGCGGTAGACGACGGCCATGCCTCCCCGACCGATCTCGTCGGTGACCCGGCACCCGCCGAACTCCTCGCCCACAGTCAGTTGCGCAGTCACGGTTGCAACCCCCACAACCCCTCAGATCCAAACGCGGGCACGGCAACGGCAGCGGCCACCGAACCCTGATGAACGCTACCAGTGCCGTCCGGTCTGGACAACTTCACCGGCTGGGCATATGGTGACGGTCATCGGCCGCCGGGGCGATTGACGGCGCGATGACATGACCGATCAGATCGATCCAGCTGCTGCCCGACCGCCCGCCGCCGACGGTGCGCTCTCGCCGGACATGCTCCGCGTGGGTGACCGCGACATCCTCATCGGTGACCGGCTGGCGATCGGCCGCAGGGACCCCGAGCCGGGAGCTGCGCCCACAGTCTGGGACGGCGAGCTGGCGCAGATCACCGCCGGCGCTGGAGCGCTGTGGCTGCCCTCGGGCCGGGTATCGGCAGCCCATGCGGAGATCCGGGCCGACGCCACCGGGACCTGGATCGTCGACCTCGGCTCGCGCAACGGCACGCTCGTCAACCAGGAGCGGCTCGCGCCCGAGCGTCCGCGGCGGCTGAGCAGCGGCGACGTCGTCCGCGTGGGCCCGTTTGAGCTGCGGGCACTGGCCGGACGCCAGACCACCGGCCCAGAGAGCGCACCCGCCGGCGTGGTCGCCGCCTGGCAGGAGCCGGTTGCAGTCGGAGCGCAGTTGCGGATCGGCCGTGATCCCGCCAACGATCTGCAGCTCGACGATCCGAACGTGTCGCGGTTCCACGCCGAGATCACGCGGGTTGGCGACCGCGTCCTGCTGCGCGACCTCGGCTCGCGCAACGGGACGCTGGTGGACGGCGAGCCGGCTCGCCGCGCAGTGTTGTCGCCGGGGTCACGATTGGAGATCGGGGCGTACGGTCTCACGTTCACCGGCCAGCTCATCGCGGCCCAGGACGAGCGCGCAGCGCTGCGGCTGGACGTCAATGGGGTCGCGATGGCCGTCGGCGCCAAACAGCTGCTGCAGCCGACCTCCTTCACGGTCGAGCCCGGTGAGCTGGTGGCGATCATCGGCGAGAGTGGGGCGGGCAAGAGCACGTTGCTGAAGGCGATCGCCGGCGTCACCGCGCCCACCGCAGGGCAGGTGCTGCTCAACGGCATCCCCGTCGCCCGCCGCCTGACCGCCGTCGGCTACGTGCCCCAGAGCGACATCGTCCATGGCCTGCTCACCGTGCGGGAGGCGCTCTCCTACGCAGCGCGGTTGCGTCTGCCGACCGACACCGAAGCACAGGAGATCGATCACGCCGTCGACCGGGTGCTCGACCAACTCGAGCTTCGTCCCCACGCCGAGACGCCCGTCGACCGGCTGTCGGGTGGCCAGCGCAAACGGGCCGGCGTGGCGGTCGAGCTGCTGGGCCGCCCAGGGATCCTGCTGCTCGACGAGCCCGCCACGGGTCTTGACCCCGGGCTCGAGAAGAAGCTGATGGAGTTTCTGCGCACGCTCAGTGATCAGTCCCGTCCGGTGATCACGATCACCCACTCCACCAAGCAGATGAACCTCTGCGACAAGCTGATCGTGATGGGCCGCGGTGGGGTGCTGTGCTTTGCGGGCGTCCCTGCCCAGGCACTCGAGTTCTTCGAGGTGGATGACTTCGACGACATCTACACCGCGCTGGCCGAACACGACGAGGGCCATTGGGCGCTTCGCCAGCAAGCGCTCGACGGGCCGGCGGCCGTGTCCGCCGCCGTGGCTGCCGGGCCGGCCCCCGCTCCGGACGCGCCACCGGTCGTCCCCCAGGCGATGATTCTCGCCCGGCGATATCTGAAGCTCGTGCTGCGTGACCGCCGCAACCTGGCGATCCTGCTCGGCCAGGCCCCGATCCTCGCGTTGCTGATCGCGATTGGCTTCAGCCGCCGCGTGTTCAATCCGGGCGGCGCGCTGATCGAGGCGCCGACGCTCCTGTTCGTCACCGTGATCACGACGATGTGGCTGGGAGCGATCGCCTCGGCACGAGAGATCGTCAAGGAGCGCAGCGTCTTCGTCCGTGAGCGCGCGGTGGGGGTCTCCAACCGCGCCTACCTGCTGTCCAAGGCGATCGTGCTGTTCGCGCTCACGAGCGTGCAGACCCTGATCCTGGTGGTCATCCTCCTCGGGCTTCGCCACCTCTACGCCGGCACGGGCACCTATCTCAAGGTCGTGGCGCTCCTGCTGCTGACCGGCCTGGCCTCCGTCGGCCTCGGGTTGCTGGCGTCCACGCTCGCCCGCAGTGAGGACCAGGCGACGAGCTTCATCCCCGGCCTGCTCATCCCGCAGCTGCTGTTCGGCGGTTCGATCATCCCGCTGGCCGGCAAGGGCATCGTGATCAAGGTGCTGGCGACGATCATGCTCGCGCGCTGGGCGTTCGCCGGCCTGGGTCGGGCGATCTCCCTGGGGCAGTCGGCGCCCGTGGTCGAGCACTACGGCTCGCTGTTCTCCACCTCACTCGCACTGCTCCTGCTCGCCGTCGTGGCGTTCTCGGTGATCTTCTTCGGCGCGGTGCTGCTCCGGTTGGCCCGGCTGTCTGCCTGACGGCTCAGGATCGCTGCGGCGTGGCGGTGACCGCGTCGGCGATCTGGGCGCCGAGGCTGCGGATCGCCGGCAGCCGCTCGGCGGGGGTCAGATCCAGGAACCGGTCCAGCTGCGCGAGGTAGAGCGCGTCGGTCTCACGCAACTGGCGCTCGCGCTTCTCCGGCGTGAGCGAGCCGAGGGTGCGCACGTTCTGCAGCCGGTCGGCGAGCTTGACCGTGAGCGCCCGCCAGTCGACCCCGGGGCGCAGCAGGCGGTTGAGATAGTCCTCGTGGGACTCATGCTCGCGGCGGGTGAGATCGTCGACGCACTGTCGCACCACCCGGCCGAAGTTGAGCTCGATCCGGCGAGAGGAGAGCATGAACGAGTCCTCGCGGCTGTCGTGCAGCAGCGCGATGACGATCGTCTGCCAGTCGTCGTCGATCGAGGCGTCCTGGATGCAGATCCAGGCCACCGACTTGCAGTGCTCGAAGTAGCGAGTGGAGCCGTCGTCGCGGAGCTGGCCACGGTGCGCGCCCTTGGAGAACGCGTAGGCCGCCTGCACCTGCTCGAGGTCGTCCAGGGAAAGCTGCGGGCTGATCCGATCGAGAAACTGCTCGCGACCGACGCTGGCGTAGCTCGTCATCGAACGATTGTCTCACCACTCGGAGCCGAGCTGGGACGCGGTCTTCGCCGCCGCCACCGTATCGGGGTGGTCGGCGCCCAGGGCCGCGCGGCGGGCCTCGGCGAGCTCGGATGCGCGCTTCTGAAGCCATTCGCGCCACGGCGGTTCAGCCTGCAGTCCGCGCGCCAACGCCCTCTCGAGCATCGACGCGATCCGAGCGAGCGTCGCCGGATCGTGTGCGCCTTCGACCCGCCGGCTGACCCAGATCAGCCGCCTGGCGTGCGCAAATGCCTGCTCGGCGTCGGTCCCCCAGGTGTCTGTTGCGGCCCGTTCCACCTCGGCGGTCAACCGTTGCGCCGCGGCGTGGTCACCCAGATCCTGCTCGATGACCGCGAGCAGGGCGATCGCGTCAACGGTCGCGGTGGCGAGCCCGCCCCCGAGCTCGCGCTCGCCCGCCACCGCCTCGGTCGCCACTGCCCGTGCGGTGGTCAGCCACTGTCGTGCCTCAGGCTCGTCGGCATGCTCCCAGCCGCGGTCTGAGAGGATGCCGGCGAGCAGACGGATCGCGTCGAGCGTCGCCCGATCACGGTCTCCCAGGGTCCGCCGACGGATTGCGATCACCTGCTCGCAGTGGCACTGCGCAGCGGTTGGGTCGGCGCGCCGCAGCCGACGGGCCAGCGCAAGCTCGGCCGCCACCGTGTCGGGGTGCTCGGGGCCGAGGGATTCGGAGCGGATGGCATGGGCGCGGGTCAGCAGCGCTCGTGCCTCCTCGCGACCTTCGGCGGACCAGAGCGCGCGGGCCAGTTGCTCAAGGGCGCTGAGCGTTCGGGCGTCGGACTCGCCGAACAGTCGCTCGGAGAGCGCGAGCTGACGGCGTTCGCGGGCGATCGCGCCCGCGTCATCGTCGCGTTCGTGCTCGATCGCGGCGAGCTCTGCCAGCAGCCGCGCGCCAGCCTCGGAGTCGGCGTCCGCGGCGAAGCGCTGCGCGAGTGACAACAGCCCTTCGGCGTCGCCGACTGAACATCGGCGTCGGCATGGAGAAGCGCGATGAGCCCGTCCAGCAGTCCCTCGCGCACCTCATGGATCCGCTCGGCCGGTCGGTGCTGCAGGATCGCGGCCGCGACGACCGGATCGATCCGTCGCACCTCGGCGTTGGCATCGTCGCGCAGCAGCGCTAGCTCGTTGAGGCCGTACAGCTCCCAGTCGACGTCATCGTTGACCCTCGGCGGCGTGTAGTACCTGTCCTCGGCGGCGTGAAAGACCGCGGTGGGCGTCGGCTCGGGGGCGACCAGCGCGGCGAGGGTGAGCATGTCAAGGCCGCGCTCTCCGAGCCGGGCGAAGGCGACCGTCAACACCGCGGCGACGCCCGCCCGGGTGTCCTCGTCCTCCGGCTCGCCGAGCGTGTCGGCGAGCGCGTGCGCGCCGGGACCGGCGTCACGCAGCCGGGTCGCCAACTCCGTCCAGGACGGCGCGCGCATCATCGCCGCAGCGACCTCCAGCGCAACCTGGTCCACACGCCATCCGTGGCCGAGGAGCTCGGCCGTCTCATAGAGCGCGTCCTCGTCATGAGCGGATCGCGTCGGGGAGGCGTTGCGCAGAACCTCGAATACGGCGGCCTCGCTGACGTTCCTGTCGTTCGCGTCCCCGTCCATGTCGATTACGGTAGAGGGACGACCCACGTCTGTGCGGCGTCGGCTCCCGCCACTGGATTGCGGCTCTTCTTCGGCACAGCGGCCTGCGACGGCTCCCCGCCCGCGTAGAGATGATCGTGGTCGGACGCGTCCACGAACCTCCCAGCCGACCTGCGCGCGGACACGTCCTGCGGCGTCCGTCTGGGTAGTGAAATTGTGGCGTCGACCGTTGCCGGTGATCGGTTTGCCATAGCCGTCCTGGATGCGGCCGAGCTTCTTGACGTCGATGTGGATCAGCTCGCCTGGCGGCGACACAAAGCACCCCTGCCGATCAACCACACCGCCCTGAAGCTCCACCGAGCCCAGGACGGACGCTGCGCAATCTGCAAGGCCACGCTGCTCGCCGCCTCAGACCGCCCACAAACCCCACGCGAATGGGAGCAATGGCTGGCCACCACTCGCAAGACGATCGACGTCGTCTGGGACACAGCCACCACGGACGCCGCTGCACCCCGTCTCATCCACCTCCACTGCAACACCCGCCCGCCACCAAGGCTTGCCTGAGCCGGATGCCGGGAGACTTGCACGTCCGGTTCTGAAGGGGGTCCGGCGTCGCAAGACGCCGGACCTACCTGACGAATCCGATCACCGGGATCAACTCCGGTCGTGAGTGCGTGCCAAGGGACCGCCGGCGCGCCGGAGCGGCGCCTACGGTCGGATGCGTCGCGTCTCGACTTCCGGCTCCGCAGGTCCATTCAATGCTGAACCAGCGGCCGCGCAGCTCTGGTTGGCGGGCGACTCGAGCAGGAGGTCATGTTTGGGGAAGTTCTTCGCCCGGAACTTAGCTGACTAATTCGTACAAAAGTGTTATAAATCCTGTCAATTCCGCTGCGTAGCGCAGCGAGGAGGCGTTATCGACAGGTCAGGTGCGGCGCCCGTTGTCGCGGTCTGCGGCACTGAAAGGGGGCTTCAGGATGCTGCCGCTGGTCTCGGGACGGTTGACGAAGGCAGCGCTGGTGCTTGCCGCCGCGGGCGTCATTAGTGGGGCCGATCTGGCGAGCGTCGCCAGGGCGGAGGCCTCGACTGCTGTCGCGGTCAGCGGCGGCTTTGGGTCGGTTTGCGCGGCGCTTTCTGGTGGCTCGGTCGAGTGCTGGGGTGACAACAGCTACGGCGAGCTCGGCGACGGGACGACGACGGACAGGTCGACGCCGGTGCTCGTCAGCGGTCTGAGCGACCCGATCGGAGTCGGTGTCGACACTGAGCACAGCTGTGCAGTCCTTTCAGAAGGCAGTGTCGAGTGCTGGGGGATCAACAATTACGGCCAGCTCGGCGACGGGACGACGACCGACAGCTACACGCCGGTGCTCGTCAGCGGTCTGAGCAACGCGACGGCAGTCACCGCCAATGCCGACGACACATGCGCGCTTATCTCGGGCGGCTCGGTCGAATGCTGGGGCAGCAATAGCAGTGGCGAGCTTGGGGACGGGACGACGACTGGCAGCGACACGCCCGTGCCGGTCAGCGGCGTGAGCAGCGCGATCGCGATCAGCAGTGGTCTGTTTGACACCTGCGCGCTGCTCTCTGGCGGCAGCGTCGAGTGCTGGGGAGAGGGCAGCGACGGCGACCTTGGGGACGGGAGCCTGGCTGACAGCGACACGCCCATGCCTGTCAACGGCGTGAGCAACGCGGTCGCGGTCAGCGCCGGGCTTGATCACACCTGCGCCGCGCTGTCGGGCGGCTCGGTCGACTGCTGGGGTGAGGGCGGCGACGGCGAGCTGGGCAACGGCGGGGACACCAGCAGCTCGACGCCAGTCGTCGTGACCGGCTTGGATAACGCGATCGGCGTCGGCATGGGCAACTACGAGAGCTGCGCGGTGTTGTCCAATGGCTCGGTCGCATGCTGGGGCAGCAACAGCTACGGCGACCTCGGGGACGGAACGACGACGGACAGCTTGACGCCGGTGCTCGTCAGCGGTCTCACCACCGCACGGTCGGTCACCGGCGGTGACGGCTACGCCTGTGCGCTGCTGTCCGGCGGGTCGGTCGAGTGCTGGGGCGACAACAGCGCCGGCGAGCTTGGGACCGGCTCGGGCACTGACAGCTCGACACCGATGCTCGTCAGCGGATTTGCGCCGCCGTCACCCGGCGGGCCCAGTCCACCGCCGAGTCCAGCACCCGGCGGGTCAAACCCCCCGCCGAGCGGCTGGCACGCCCCGATCTCGCACGGCGCCGGCCCAATGGGGTCCTCCCCGACCGCGGGTGTTGACCGCGCCGGGGAGCAGTTCGTCTTCTGGAAGGGCACCAATGGGACGCTGTGGGACGAGTGGTACACGCACTCGGCCTGGCACGGCCCGGCGCAGATCACCACCGCCGGAAGGACCCTTCACTCATCCCCTGCGGTCGCGGTGCTGCCCTCCGGGCAACAGGACGTGTTCTGGCGCGGCCCGGGCGGGAACCTGTGGGAGACGATGCACACGACGCACTGGACTCGCCGGCGGAACCTCGGTGCTGGTCCGCTGGGGTCCGCTCCGACCGCGGGCGCGGACGCTCACGGAGACGTGTTCGTGTTCTGGAAGGGCACCAACGGGGCACTGTGGGACAAGTGGCGCACCCACGGCCACTGGCACGGCCCGGCGAAGATCAAAATCGCCGGTTTGATGGGCTCCGCCCCCGGGGTCGCGGTGGAGAGCTCCGGGGTGCAGAACGTGTTCTGGCGTGGACGCGACGGGAACCTCTGGGATGCCTGGCACACCAATCGTTGGCACGGGCCGGTCAACCTGGGCGCGGGACCGCTGGGTTCGGCACCGACCGCGGGAGCGGACTCCAAGGGCGATCTGTTCGTGTTCTGGGAGGGGACCGACGGGTCGCTGTGGGACCGCTGGGACCTGAACGGCGCCTGGCACGGCCCCGCGAAGATCACCACCGCCGGGCGGATGGGGTCAGCGCCGGCGGTCGCCGTTCACGGCGACGGCGAGCAGGACATCTTCTGGCGCGGCACCAACGGCGCGCTCTGGGAGACCTGGCACCCCTAAGCGGTCAGCGATCTCCCCGGCGCCTTCGGAAGCCCATGCTCGTGGCATAGGCAGAGTGGAGTTCCGTCGCTTGAGTGGGCACCTAATGTTCGGCCGTTTTCTTGCGCCGTCGGAAGGATGGTGTGCATGCCGAAGCCGTGTCCGAACGAGTCCAGGGAGGCTGCATCGAGTCGACGCTTTGGCGATCGCATACGTCAAGGAGTCCCTCGACTGAAGACGACTCCTTCTCGAGCTGAGCACCGGGCTGCTTTCGTCGGCGCTCGTGACTTCCTTGCCGCGTAGGAGTCGCCTTGGATCGCGGTGCCGCGGGTTCGGAGGCCAGCGATTGGGCGTCCGGCGCCGAGCAGCGACCGGATCAACTGTCCGGCTGCTCGTCATCTTTGGCCTGGTCGGACGAGTCCGGTTTCGTAGGCGAGTACGACCGCTTGGACGCGGTCACGGAGGTCGAGCTTTTGCAGCAGGTGGTTGACGTGGGTCTTGACCGTCGCGTCGCTGACGACCAGCGCTTGGGCGATCTCGCGGTTGGACAGTCCTCGAGCGATCAACCGGAGGACCTCTTGCTCGCGTTCGGTGAGCTGGTCGAGTTCGGCTGGTGTGGCCTGTCCCGGAGCGGGGCGGCCGACGAATTCTGCGATCAGTCGGCGGGTGATGGTCGGCGCCAAGAGGGCTTCGCCGGCGGCGACGGTGCGGACAGCGTCGGTCAGCCTGGCCGGCGGCGCGGTCTTGAGCAGGAAGCCGCTGGCGCCGGCCTTCATCGCCTCGTAGACGATCTTCTCGTCGTCGAAGGTTGTGAGCACGAGCACCCGGCTGGGAAGCTTCGCCGCGATGATCTGGCGAGTCGCTGCGATTCCGTCGAGCACTGGCATGCGGATGTCCATCAAAACGACATCAGGGCGAAGCTCGCGTGCCTGCGTGACTGCGTCGTGTCCGTTGTCGGCCTCGCCGGCGATCTCGATGCCGTCCTGGGCTTCGAGGATCAATCGAAAGCCGCCGCGGACCAGCGCTTGATCGTCGACCAACAGGACCGAGGTCATGGCTGCAAGGCAAGCGGGAGCCGGGCGCGCACCGCGTACCCACGTTCCGGGCGTGCGCCGGCGTCGAGCTCTCCGCCGAAAACGCTGACCCGTTCGCGCATCCCGACCAGACCGTGTCCGCCGACGTGACCGTTGCCGGTGCCGGATCCGTCATCGATGACTTCCAGCTCGAGCGAGTCGGGACCGTACCGGATCGTCACCTCCGCGTGGGCGGGACCGGCATGCTTGATCGTGTTGGTCAGCGCCTCCTGCAGGATCCGATATGCGGCCAAATCGACCCCGATCGGGATCTGCCTCGGCTCCCCTTCGATGCGGAGGCTCACGGGCAGGCCCGCCCGGCCTACCTCGCATCTCAGCGTGTGGAGCTCGCTCAGTCCCGGTTGGGGCGCCAACCCCAGTTCCTGCCCATCCTCGCGCAACAGTCCGACGAGCCGGCTCATCTCGACCATCGCCTGTCGCCCGGTCTCCTGGATGGCCCCCAGCGGCGCAACCACCAGGTGCGGAGCTTGCTTGAGGACTTCTTGGGCGGCCTCGGCTTGGATCACCATCACCGAGACGGAGTGCGCGATCACATCGTGCAGTTCGCGCGCGATCCGCGCGCGTTCCTCGGACACGGCAACCAGCCGCTCGGCCTCCAGGCGCTCGCCCTCTCTGGCCAGCCGGCTCGCTTCGCGGGTCCGCAGCCTCACCAGTCGCCCCGCCACCCACACCCCTCCGAGGATGATCGCGGCGAACGCGAAGTTGCCGAGCTTGACCTCGGCATCGCCACTGATGTGAAACACACCAACGGCGATGCCCGGAAGGATCACCGCCGCCCCGATCAGTGACCGCCGCAACGGCTGACTGACCGATACCGAGAACACCGCGATCACGACCGTGAGCAACGGCACGACCGGCTCATTGGGAGGCACACCCAGCGCAGCCTCCAACCCCAGCCCGACCGACACCAACGCAACGACCAGCACCGGCAACCGACCACGCCACGCCAGCGCGAGCGCGAACGGCATCTCCGTCACCGCGGCCGCCCACTTCGGCGCGACGCCAGGATTGACCAGCACCTCCAGCGCCGCGAGGAACATCACTGCGACGGCGAGCAGAGAGTCGTTGCGAGACGGCTTCACGAGGCAAATTTACTGCCGCTGACCGTCGCGCACACCAGCCTCACGATCGATTGGCATCAACCAAGCGATGGAGATCCTGACGACCCGAGTTCAAACCTTAGATGAGGCACAAATCGACACCGACGCCGAAGACAGAACGCCAGATCAGGCATAGCTTGACCGAGTCAATCGACCAAGGAGTTGCCATGAAGCTCGCTCTCGGACGCTTGCTGAGCACCACCGCCCTCATCACCGTGACGGCGATCGTGATCGCGCTCATCGTCCGCCACGCCAAGCACGGGCCCGCCGTCTATCTCGGCGACATCGCGTGGTTCACCTTCCTGATCGGCGCGCTGCTCACCGCCGGACTGGCCATCGGCCTGATCATCGCCCGCGCGGTCAACAGCCGCCACGCCAACTCGAGCCTTCGCTGATGCGCGCCCCCGGGAAAATCATCCTCGCCGCGACCCTCACCGCATCGCTGACCGGGGCCGCAGCGCTCGCAACAACCGCGACGGGCCGCCCAGAGCCGCAGGTCATTCAGGTCACGGTGCCCATCAACGCCGTGCACGCCCACGAAACCGACACGCCCCCCAAGGGCCCCTCACCGGGAGACGGCTTCCAAGCCAGCTACGTACCCGCACGACCCACCGAGGTTCTTCGTGAAGATCTCGTCGGGATCGGAACCTTCGGCCGAGGTGTGGGGCTCGCGACCATCCAACTCAGGCACGGTGAGATCGTCTACGCCGGAAGCACCCGCGACCAGGACAACACCGTCTACGCCATCCTCGGCGGCACCGGCATCTACCTGGGCGCCACAGGCAGCGTGACGACACACACCATTTCACGCTCACAGGTGCAACTCACCATCGCCACCCAGCCCCATTAGCAGAACGCCCAGCCGCCCAGGACGAGCAACGCAGGTCGCCGGGCCAAATAAGCCCGCGAGCAAGTCCTCCCAAAAGAAATGCGATCGCCGGCTCGCGGTCGGCCGGACGAGCGCGTCGCCGCGGTCGGGATGGCCGGAGAGCCTTCGGATGAACCCGCCGGCGGGTGTGCCGCCGAACTTGCGGCCACTAGGGCCCCCGGCTCGGAAGCCGGGACGCTCTGAACGCGACAGCCCACGGCCGTTGCCCGCCACATGGCGATCGGCTCGACCGCGTCGAGATTCTTCGGGTTGAGACCATCGGCGTGGTCACCGCTCAGGTCACCGTTTTTCG
>DATJTS010000132.1:0-2593 GCA_035503035.1 Solirubrobacteraceae bacterium | reverse complement strand
GTGATCGGCTACTTCGTCTCGCCGGCGATCATCATCGTGTTCGGGTTCATCGCCTCGGCCACGATCGGTCTGCTCGTCCCGGTGATGTACACCTACACCGCCGAGCACTTCCCGACCAGCGCGCGGGCTACCGGGGTCGCGCTGAGCGACGGGCTCGGGCACATCGGTGGGGCGCTGGCGCCGCTGATCGTGCTCAACCTCGCGTACACGGCCTGGGGCTTCAGGGCCGCGTTCCTCGTCATGGCGATCAGCGGTGTGCTGGCCGGCGCGCTGATCCTGCTCGGGATCAAGGCGACCGGCCGCTCGCTGGAGACGGCCACCGCCGAGTAATCTCGCGCGAACATGAAGGAGCTGACCGGGAAGGCGTCTGGCGCCACATCCGCTTCCCTCGAGCAGGCCATGAGCCTGCTCGAGGCGATCGACGGCTACCCGAGCTGGGCGCCGGACGTGGTCAAGGAGGCCGAGGTGCTCGAGCGCGACGCCGGTGGACACCCCACCAAGGCGCGCACGAAGCTCCACGTCGAGCGCGGCCCGTTGACGCGCGACTTCAACCTGCTCTTCGACGTGAAGGTGGATCCGGCCGGGCGGATCGAGCTGCGCCGGATCCCCCACCAGCCCTCCGACCCGGAGCGCTTCGACGTGACCTGGCGGGTGGACGGCGGGCAGAGCACGCGGATCGCGCTCGAGTTGGGCGCGAACCTCGACGTACCGCGGTTCATTCCGCTCGGGGATGTGGGCGACGCGATGGCCGGTCAGCTGGTCAGCGCGGCAACGCGAGCGCTTCGGGCGTGATCCGGCGCGGCTCGAGGCCGAACGCTTCGGCGATCAGTTCGTAGGAGCGCCGCCGCGCCTGGTGGTCGTAGGTGATCGTCACCACGATCACCTCCTCGGCGCCGTATTCCGAAGCGACGGTCTCGATGTCCGCTCGCACCTTCTCCGGCGTGCCGACGATCGAGCGCCGGCCGGGGCGGGCCCCGTTCAGCGGCTTGCCCTCACGCTTGAGGAAGTCGACCGCCTTCTCCGGTGCAGGCACGGGGATCAGCTGGTTGCGGCGCAGCAGCGTGAAGGACATCCGGCTGCTCGTCGACAGGAACACGGCCTCGTCCTCGGTCGGTGCGGCGAGCGCCCACACCGCGACCGCGGTCCGCGAGGCCTGGAGCTCGCGGCTCGGCTCGAAGCGCTCTCGATAGAGCTTGGCAATCTCCGCTCCGTCGGCGTTGATGAAGTCCGCAAACGCGTAGGGGAGTCCCAACTGGCCGGCCCAGATTGCGCTCTGGGCCGAGGAGCCGAGCAGCCACGGGACGGGAAGCTCCGGGCGGCCCGGGAGCGTGCCGGCGAGGCGGTGGAAGGGGTGGTCGCTCGGCAGCGAGTCGTCGAAATAGGCGAGCAGCTCGGCGAGCTGCTGAGGAAAGTCGTCCGGCGCGGCCTGGCGGCGGTCGCGCTGGAGGGCGAACGTGGTCAGCGGGTCGGTGCCGGCGGCTCGGCCGATCCCCAGGTCGATCCGCCCCGGGAACAGCCCGGCGAGCACCGTGAAGGTCTCGGCCACCTTGAGCGGACTGTAATGCGGAAGCATCACGCCGCCGCTCCCGACCCGGATCCCTTCGGTGGCCGACGCGATCGGCCCGATCAGCGCCTCCGGACTGGGTCCGGCCAGCATCGGGCCGCCGTGGTGCTCGGCCACCCAGTAGCGGTGATAGCCGAGCTCGTCGGTCAGTCGAGCCAGGTCGATCGTGTTGCGGAGCGCGTCGGCGCCGGTCGACCCCTCGGAGATCGGCGATTGATCGAGGACGGACAGCAGCACTTACTTCATATTAGAAAGCGCGCCACTAGAACTGATCGGGTGGGGCCATGCGGTAGAAGAACGGGCCCAGGCCGCCCTCTGCCACCGCGAAGACCAAGCGGAGCATCATCTCCTGGAGTGGCGCGTTTTCGAGGCCGCCGGCGTAGATCGGGTCAAAGCCGGCGTCGCGGTTGAGCTGCTCGATCACGACCCGGGTCTCCTCGTCCCCGCACCACAGGTTGCCCGGAGTGTCCTTGGTGGTGCCGATCCGGTCGTAGATCCTCGCGAAGTTGATGTTGAACGACTTAGCGGTAGGGCCGCCGGTCTTCGACTTGATGAACTCGGCGTTCGAGGCGAAGCCGTCGGGGGCGCCCGCGCCGATCAGGTTGGTGGCATCGATCACCGTCTTGCCGTCGAGGCCGGTGACCGTGTCGAAGACGTCGGCGACGCTCGCGCCCGGGATCGCGAGCAACACCGCGTCGGCATCGCTCACGTCCCCGCCGTCGCGTCCGATCCGCTGCACGTCGTGACCGGCCTGCTCCCACAACTCGGCCAAGCCGCCACCGACGTTCCCCTTCCCGACGACCGCGATCTTCATCTTTCCCTCCTGATTTGAAGGCCTTAGCCCCGGCGCATCAGCCGGCCGACCGCGGCCATCATCTCAGCCGTCTTCGCGTCGCGCTCCTCAGCGGTGTCAGCGCCGACGACGCAGTGGTGCGCGTGGTCGTCGAGCAGGCCGAGCGCGACCTTGTCGAGCGCGGCCTGAGCGGCACCGATCTGGGTGAGGATGTCGATGCAGTAGCGGTCGTCGCG
>DATJTS010000131.1:0-41334 GCA_035503035.1 Solirubrobacteraceae bacterium | reverse complement strand
GGTGCGGCACTGGATAGGCTGTGGCGCCATGACCCGCCTGTCCGGCTACTTCCTGCCGACCGAGCGCGAGCCCCCGGCGGACGCCGAGGCGGTCTCGCACAAGCTGATGGTGCGCGCCGGGCTGGTGCGCCAGGTCGGCTCAGGTCTGTGGTCGTGGCTGCCCGCCGGCTGGCGCGTCCACCAGCGCATCGTGGAGATCGTGCGCGAGGAGATGGACGCGGCGGGCGCCCAGGAGATGCTGATGCCGGTGCTCCATCCCGCCGAGCCGTGGCGCAAGACGGGGCGGTACGAGATCGAGGAGCTGTTCAAGCTCACCGACCGGCGCAACGCGGACATGGTGCTGGCGATGACCCACGAGGAGATCGTCACCGGCCACGTCGCCCAGACCGTGCGCTCCTACCGCGACCTTCCGCTGATCCTCTACCACTTCCAGGTCAAGGAGCGCGACGAGCCGCGCCCGCGCGCCGGGGTGCTGCGGACGCGCGAGTTCATCATGAAGGACGCCTACACCTTCGATCGTGACGCGGCCGGTCTCGACGCCCAGTACGACCTGCTGGCCGGTGCCTATGACCGGATCTGCGACCGCTGCGGCCTGGAGTGGTACCGGGTCGCCTCCGACGTCGGGATGATGGGCGGACACGGCGCCGACGAGTACATGGCCCCCTGCGCGGCCGGGGAGAACGACGTCGCGCTCGCCCCCGGTTACGCCGCCAACGTCGAGGTCGCCTCCGCTGACCCGCAACCGGTCCAGCTGCCGGCTGCGCGTGACGCCCCCGAGGAGGTCCACACGCTCGGCGCCACCACCATCGAGGCGCTCTGCGACCAGCTCAGGATCCCGGCCGGCGCGACGCTGAAGGCGTTCCCGGTGGTACTCGACTCCGGGGAGATGCGGCTCGTGGTCGTCCGCGGCGATCACCGCGTCAACGAGGTCAAGCTCCAGAACACGCTCGGCGAGCCGTTCCGCGCCGCCCGGGCCGACGAGATCGAGGCCCGGCTCGGGCCGCCCGGCTACATCGGCCCGGTCGGCGCGCAGATGGAGATCCTGCTCGACGGCGCGGTTATGTTCGCGGGGGACGTCGGTGGGGTCTATGTCGCCGGTGCCAACCGGCCGGACGCGCATCTGCAGGGCGTGGCGCCCGGACGCGACTTCCCGTTTACCACCGTCGACGTGCGCGAGGTCGTCGCCGGCGACACGGTCGCAGGCGCACAGATCCGGATCGAGCCCGCCATCGAGATCGGCAACATCTTCAAGCTCGGCACCCGCTACTCCGAGCCGCTGGGAGCCACCTACCTCGATGAGTCGGGCAAGGCCCAGCTGGTGTGGATGGGGTCATACGGGTTCGGCCCGGCCCGCGCCGCCGCCGCCGCCGTCGAGCAGTACGCCGACGGACAGGGCATCTCCTGGCCGCGCGCGGTCGCTCCGTTCGACATCGAGCTGGTGACCCTGGGCAAGCCGGGCAGCGAGGAGCGGACGTTCTCCGACGGCCTCTACGACGAGCTGCGTGCGACGGGTCTGCAGATCCTCTACGACGATCGCGACGCCGGGCCGGGGGAGAAGTTCGCCGACGCCGAGCTCGTCGGCTGTCCGCTGCGGCTCACCGTCGGTCGGCGCACTCTCGGCTCCGGGGAGATCGAGGTGCAGGTGCGCCGCGGACGGGAGTCACGCTCGGTTCCGGTCGCCGGGGCGGCCGAGGCGGTCGCCGCGCTCTGGCGCGAGCTGCCCTGACGGCCAACGGGCGGAATGAGGTTCGACCCGCCCAGCGCATGAGCCCGAGGATCTCACGCAAGCGCCTGTTCGGGATCGACCGCTCGGGGCCCAATCCGGAACAGACGCGCTCCGACCAGCCGCTCAACCCGTGGACGATCCCGAACGCGATCGGCTACCTGCGCCTGCTGGGCATCCCGGCGTTCCTGATCCTCCAGCTCTCCAGCCGCCACGGGCAGGACACCCTGGCGACGGTGATCTACGCGGTGATCGGTTGGGCGGACTACCTCGACGGCTTCGCCGCCCGGCTAACCGGTCAGTACAGCCGCCTCGGGGCCCTACTGGACCCGGTGATCGACCGGCTGCTGATCATCGCCGGCGTGGTGGTGGCGTTCGACTTCTCGCTGCTGCCCCGCTGGGCGCTGATCGTCGCCGTCACCCGCGAGCTGTTCATGCTCGCGCTCAGCCGCTACGCGATCTCGCGCGGCGTCGAGATCGAGATCAACTGGTTCGGCCGTATCGGCGTCGCGCCGATGATGGGAGCGCCGTTCTTCGCGATGGCGGGAGTCCACTGGCTGGCGCTGATCATGCTCTACGCGGGGCTCGCGCTCGCGCTGATGGCGACCGCGCTGTACGTTCGTCGTGGGCTTGCACAGACACTCTCAAGCTCAGCTTGACCCTACGGGCGGGACGGATATACTCGCGCTCTCCCAGACATCCATCTCATCCTGGGGCGGAGGAAGACACGAATGGAAGAGACGTTTCCCGATCTTGGCTCGCTGAGCGACCAGGAGCTGAAGGATCTGATCAAGCAGCTCACCGAGGAGGAGATGGAAGTCTCCTACCAGCGGCGCATCCTCCACGGCAGGATCGACATCCTGCGCGCTGAGCTCGTCAACCGGTTGCGTAAGAAGGACGAGACCGGCGAGCTGGTCATCACCGGCGCTGACGTCCAGCAGCTCACCGACATCCTGTCGGGGCGCGTCGCGCTCGAGGACGAGCAGAAGTAGAGGGTCTCGGTCCAGCGACCGGGGACGATCGACCCGCTCCATGGCTCAGCACTGTCCCGAGTGCGGCTTCGCCAACGACGACGGTGCGAGCTACTGCCAGCGCTGTGGCGCGTTCCTGGCCTCCAGTGAGCAATCTCCGGGCGTGAGCACCGCCACCTACCGGATCGGCGAGACCGGGGAGGTGGAGGCGGTGGAGCTCTCGGGCGTCGTCGCCCGGGGCGCCGCGCTCGTGATCCGCTCGGGCGGGGGCCGCGCGGGCGAGAGCTTCCCGCTCACCGGCGATCGGATCACCGTTGGCCGGCGACCGGAATCCGACGTGTTCCTCGACGACGTGACCGTGTCCCGCGACCACGCGCTGATTGTGCGCAGGGGCAGCGACTACTACCTGGATGACTGCGGCTCGCTGAACGGGACCTACGTCAACCGGCACCGCATCGACTCGCACCGGCTCGCGGACGGCGACGAGCTGCAGATCGGCAAATACAAGCTCGCGTTCCTGTCGCGATGACAGGGGCCCCGTCGAACGACCCGTGGGCGGACCGCCTGCGCACCGAAGGGGACAAGGACTGATGGCCTTTACCGACACCACCCATGCGCAGATCGATCCCGCAGAGCCGGATGCAGGCGAGCTCGCGCTCCCCGGCGCAGAAGCGATTGAGGACGTCCCGGAGGCCGACACCCGCCCGGCACCCAAGGCGGTGACGATTGGGGCCGTGTGCAAGGCGCTCGTTCAGGAGTTCCCCGACATCTCGATCTCCAAGATCCGCTACCTGGAGGATCAGAAGCTCCTGCAGCCGCGCCGCACGCAGGGCGGGTACCGCCTCTACACCCAGAACGACATCACCCGGCTGCGCACGATCCTGCGCCTGCAGCGCGACGAGTTCCTGCCGCTGCGCGTAATCCGCCAGGAGCTCGCGGGCGGGCGCACCGAGCGCGATGTCGCCCCCGGGACGCTCAGCTCCCACCAGGCCGCCGAGCGGGTCGGGGTGCGCCGCTCGGCTGTCGCCGTGCGCGATCAGGGAGCGCAGTACTCGCTCCAGGACGTGGTGGAGGACACCGGCGCCGAGGCCGACCTGATCCGCGAGCTCGTCGACTTCGGCGTGATCAAGGGCGAGTCACGGGAGGGCACGCGGTTCTTCGACGAGACCGAGCGGGAGATCATCCGCGCCGTCTCCGAGCTCGCGCGCTATGGCGTCGGCGGGCGGAACCTGCGTGTGTTCCGCACCTCGGCCGATCGTGAGGCCCAACTGCTGCAATCGATCCTCGCGCCGGCGCTGCGCTCGCGCAATCCCGAGCGCCGCAAGGAGGCGATTGAGGCGCTCGAGAACCTCGCGTCGGTGACGACCCACCTCAAGCATCTGCTGCTGATCCGCGATCTGCGCCGGATCGCGTCCTGAGCGGTGGCCGAGCAGACAGTTGACCTGCGGGCGCTGATCCGGGAGATCCCGGACTTCCCGCGGCCCGGCATCCTGTTTCGCGACATCACGCCGCTGCTGCTCGATCCCGACGGCCTCGAGCAGGCGATCGCCCAGCTGGCCGACTGCGTCGGGGGCGAGCGGGTCGACTACGTCGTCGCGGCCGAGGCGCGCGGCTTCATCCTCGGCGCCGCCCTTGCGCGCCAGCTGCACGCCGGGTTCGTTCCGGCTCGCAAGCCCGGCAAGCTGCCCGCCGACACGGTGAGCGCGGAGTACGCACTGGAGTACGGCCTCGACGCGCTCGAGGTGCACGCCGACGCGCTCGCCGACGGCGCCCGCGTCCTCGTGCACGACGATCTGCTCGCCACCGGCGGGACGGCGAGCGCCCTGTGCGAGCTCGTCACCTCCCTTGGCGGGCGCATCGTCGGCTGCTCGTTCCTGATCGAGCTCGAGGCCCTCGGCGGCCGCGCGCGCCTGGCGGCGCACCCGGTTACCTCGCTGATCCGGTACGCGGAGTAGGTCCCCACGCCGTGCCGGTCGGCGTGACGATCGTCGAGCGCTCGCGTGTGGTCGCGGCCGCTCCAGATGCGGTCTGGGCGATCGTCGGCGATCCCCACCACCAGCCGCGCTGGTGGCCGGGGGTCGAGCGGATGGAGGGAGTGGAGGGGGACCGCTTCACCCAGGTGCTGCGGACGCGGCGTGGGCGGGCGGTGCGGGTCGACTACGCGATCGCTCACGCCCAGCCCGCCGAGCTCGCCGTGTGGCGACAGGAGCTCGAGGGCAGCCCGTTCGCGCGGGTGCTGAGCGCCGCGGAGGTCCGAATCGCGATGTCCGCCGCCACCCAGGGGACACGGGTGACGATCACCCACGCCCAGCGCCTGCGCGGCTCCAATCGCACCGGCGGCTGGATGCTCGCCCGCGCGACGCGCAAACGACTGGACGAGGCGCTCGCCGGACTGGCGAGGATCACCTGAACGCTCGTCAGGAGAGGCCGGTGATCGTGCCGCTCAGCAGGACGGGACCGGGATGGGTCGGCTGGCGCGCCGTCTCGGTGGTCACGATCAACTCGTGGTAGCTGCCGGCGTCCTTCGGCAGGGCGTTGACGACCGAGAAGCGGCCGTTCTTGCCGACCGCCGGACTCACGAACCCCAGCTTCTTGAAGTGCGTGGTTGAGCTGTAGAGCCACACCTCGTAGGAGTTCTGCTTGGTGTTGGGCGGGATGTGCTGCCCCAGCATCTCGATCCCGAGGGTCGAGCCCTGCCGGAAGACGATCGCGGCTCCGATCGCCTTGCTGCCCGCCGCTGCCGGACGAAGGTTGATCTGCGAAAGGGTCTTGACCGGCGTCGTCGTCGTGCTCGACGTCGTCGAGCTCGTGCTCGTGCCGGTCGTCGGGGTATCCGCCGCCAGGCCGCTGCCGCTGGGGTGATGATGATGGGTGGCGATGAGCACCACGATCGCGGCCACGATGACCGCCAGCGCGAGGCCGATCACCACGAACCCGCCCCGTCGCGAGCTCGCTGGGCGCTCCGGAGTCGCCTCATCCTCCTGCGCCGCCTCGTCGGCCGGAGGGATGCGTGGGAGCGGATCGACCGCCACGGGCTCAAGGGCAGGGGTGAGGGCGACCGCCCATTCGCGCGCGGCCGGCGAGCTCGCGAGCAACTGCCGGGCCTCGTCCTGGTCGGCCGCGGTGAGCTGGGAGAGCAGGTAATCGCCGATCAGCTCGCGCTCAGCCGGCTCCAGCTCGGTCGGGGGACCGAGCGCGTCCAGCGCGCCGAGCGCCCGCTGGCGGACCACATCCGCTCCGATCGACAGCATGCCCGCGATCTCCTCGTAGCCCCTCCGGCGGCCGAGGACGAGCTGAAGCACCGCCCGCTGATCGCCGGCCAGAGAGTCGAACGTCGCCATCCGCCCGAAGCGTAGTGGCCGACCGTAAGAGCGGTGGCCACGCGCGGGCTATCCTCCGCCGCCGCAATGGACGTCACGACCCCCTTCCGCTTTCCCGGCGGGCTCGACGAGCTGCTCGGCCTGATGATCACCGAGGTCGCCGATGGCTTCGTCCGAGCGGAGGTGCCGATCCGCACCGAGCTGCTGCAGCCACGGGGACTGGTGCATGGCGGCGTCTACGCCGCGGTGGCCGAGACCGTGGCCTCGACCGGCACCTACCTCGGGGTCTCCGACGAGCACGCGATGGTGATGGGCCTGTCCAACCTGACGAGCTTCATGCGACCGATGACCGAGGGCACGATCCACGCCGTGGCGCGCGCCCGTCATCGCGGCCGAACGACCTGGCTGTGGGAGGTCGATCTGCTCGACGACGCGGATCGCCTGTGCGCCGCCTCCCGGGTGACGATCGCCGTGCGGCGCCCGGCCGGCGACTGATCCGTCGCTACTGGTTGCCCACGATCGAGGTCGTGCGGCTCGTCGCACCGCGTCCCAGCCAGTGCGTGGCGAACGTCCGCAGGTCCTCGGCACTGTCGGAACGCAGCATGTGCGCCCAGGCCAGCGCCGTGATCGTCGACAGGTTGGGGCGCCGGGCGAGGATCACCGTCTGGCCGTCCGCGGCGAGCGTGGGGGTGAAGCTGGGGGCGACCTGGTTGGCGACCGCCTGCAACCCCCCGGGCGGCGTCGCCGAGCTGTAGAGGAACACGACGTCGCCGAGCGAGAGCGCCTGCAGCAGCTGATCGTTGGAGATCGCAGCCCCGTTGCGGGTCACGGGCAGCGGCACGTGCGCGCCGCTGGTCGGCGGATCGGAGTTGTAGGTGGGTCGCCGGTCGCCGGCGGCGAGGTGCCGATCGCCCTGGTCGGGGAATGCCTGGCCGGGAACCGCGCCGCCGCTCACCGAGATCCCCGGATCGTCGCGTCCCCCGGCCAGCCCGCCGGACAGCAGCGCGATCACTCCGACGCTCACGGCCAGCGACGCGAGGACGATCGCGCCCCGCTCCAGCCAGCGACCCATCCCAGCGCTCACGACGTCCGCACGGACGGCGCGCTCCTGCGCGGACGGCGCGCCGAGCGCGGACTCGGGCCCGCCGCCGCGACCAGCTCGGCGATCGCGGCGCGCAGGTCGCCGGCCAGATCTTCCAGGTCGGGCAACGCGTCGTAGTCGGCGACGAGTCCGAAGTTGAGGTGCCCGTCGTAGCTGATGATCGCGATCCCGAGCGCCTGACCGCCCGCCAGCGGCACCATCGGGTACATCGCCTCCAGGCGACGCCCGAGCATGTAGAGCGGGTACTGGGGCCCGGGGACGTTGGTGACGACCAGATTGAACATCCGCTGGCGAGTCTGCAGCCGTGCGGCCTGGGCGACGATCGTCGGAGGCGCGAAGCCGGTGAGCTCGGTGAGCACCTGCGCTCCGACCGCCTGCCCCGACCGCTTGGCTCCGTCCATCTCGCGGCTGATGGCGAGCAGGCGCTCAACCGGATCGTCGATCGCCACCGGCAGCGAGGCCCACATCGCCGCGACACGGTTCCCGAGCGCTCCCCGCTCGAGATCGGCCCTGATCGATACAGGCACCATCGCGCGCAGCGTCAGGCCATCTGCCAGCTCATCGTGTCTGGCCAGGTAGCGGCCGAGCGCCCCGGCGACCACCGCGAGCACGACATCGTTCACCGTGCCGCCGAGCGTCGCCTTGACCTGCTTGAGGTCCTGCAGGTCGGCGGTGACCCAGGTGAAGCGACGATGGGGACCGATCCGGACGTTGAGCGGGCTCGGCGGCGCGGACTGCACCACGCGCGCCAGAGCGCTGACGCCGGCCGCCGCCCGGCCCAGGCGAGTCGCGACCTGGCGCGGCCCGCGGAAGGCATGGCGGATGCCGCGGGTGATCTCGCCGGGAACCGTGGCGCGCTCCAGCAATGCGTCGGCCAACAGCTGAGCATCGGAGGGCAGTGGGCGAGGCACCCATTCAGGGACCGCGCCGCCCGGAGCCGGGGTGGGGGAGGTGTCGAAGAGGACCGTTGCGATGTCCACCCCCGAGACCCCGTCGACCAGCGCGTGGTGGGTCTTGGAGAGCAGCGCGAACCGGTCGTCGGCCAGACCCTCGACCAGCCACAGCTCCCACAGCGGTCGTGAGCGGTCCAGCTCCTGGGAGAAGATCCGCCCGCACAGCCGCCGCAGCTCAGGCTCGCCGCCGGGCGCCGGCAGCGCGGTGTGACGGACGTGGAAGGCGACGTTGAAGTGCGGATCGTCGACCCACACCGGCCTGCCCTGGCCGAACGGCACGAACGCGAGGCGCTGCCGGTACCGGGGTACGAGGTGCAGGCGCGAGACGATCTGGTCGACCAGCTCGTCGTAGGCAGGCGGCCCGCCCTCCAGCACCATCGCGCCGGCGACGTGCATGTGTACGCGGTCGCGCTCGAGGTGCAGGAAGGAACTGTCGAGCCCTGTGAGTCGGTCTGGATTGCCCATATCGGCGCCCATTGTGTCAGCCATGAGGCCTCGGTTCGCCCGCCGACCAAGGCGGTCTGACTGTGCGGAGGGTCACATAAAGCTGTTCAAACCGCTGCAAATCTGCGGGCGTTTACAAAACCGACCTGCCGAGTCGCTCACGCTCCGTGCGTGGGCGAGCGGGGGACCCACTGCCGGGCATCGTCCATGAGGACGCGCCCGGCCGGGGCGAATCGGCCGCCTGCCCGCCAGCTGCGGCCGTAGCGATCTCTTCGATGTGGTGACGCACACGCGCACCCCCGGGTGCTCGCGAGCCCGACAGCTAACCACGTAGGCGCCCGGTCGATGAGTCAGGAGGTCCTCGCCATGAGGTCCAGATTCCGGCCGCGCGCGCTGCGCGCGGCTCAGTTCACGATCGCATTCACGATGCTGGCCGTTCCCGCCGAGGCGTTCGCGTTCTCCGGCGCCGCCGGCTCCTCCGACACCGAATCCGCTTCCTCCACGCCGCTTCCGGTCCGTGTCTCCCCGCGCCAGGTCCACCTCGGCGCATCGGTCCGGGTGACCGGCCGGCTGCCGTCCGCCGATGCGGGCGCCATGGTCGAGCTGCAGTCAGCCCGCTCTGCGCGCGGACCGTGGAGCCGGCTGGCCACGGCTCGTGTCGATTCGACCGGCGGCTACACGCTGCGGGCCCGGCCGCGGCACTCCGCGGCGCTGCGGGCGATCTCGCTCTCCGGCGCGACGCCGAGCAGCGGCCCCATTGCGGTGGCCGCGAGCACGCAGACGACCAGCTCGCGGGTGGCCATGGTCCACGTCAAGGCGGCGATGCATGTCTCCCACCGTGCCCGCGGCGTGATCGCCGGGCACGACGTGTCCGTCGCGGGGCGCCTGCTGCCGGGCCGGCGCGGCCGGACGGTCGCGGTCCAGCGGCGGCGCGGCCATGGGTGGCAGACCGTCGCCCGCGGCCACACCGGACGCCGGGGCGGCTTTGCAGTGCGCTTTCGCCCGGGCCCGTCCGCTCACGGCGCGCTGCGCGTCGCCTTCCCGGGGGACCAGACCAACGCTCCTGCGACCGCCGGCGCCGGGATCCTCGCCGTCTACCAGCCGGTCACGGTCTCCTGGTACGAGGATGCGGGGACGACCGCGTGCGGCTTCCACGCCAGATACGGGATCGCCAACCGGACGCTGCCGTGCGGCACCCGGGTACGCCTCAGCCGCGGCGGGCGCACGGTGACCGCCACCGTCGACGACCGCGGGCCCTACGTGTACGGCCGCGACTACGACCTCGACCAGGCGACCGCGGGCGCGCTCGGGTTCGCCGGCGTCGGAACGGTCGACGCGAGCGTCCAGTAACGGCGCCCCGCATCGTCTGACCGGAGGCCTACCGTGTCGAGGTGGGATGCAGCGCACGATCGCCCACCTCGACATGGACGCCTTCTACGTGTCCGTCGAGCTGCGCCGACGGCCTGAGCTCCGCGGCCGGCCGGTGATCGTCGCCGGCAGCGGCCCGCGCGCGGTCGTCACCACCGCCTCCTACGAGGCTCGGCGGTACGGCGTCGGCTCGGCGATCCCGGCCTCTCGCGCGCGGCGATTGTGCCCCGACGGCGTGTACCTGCCGCCCGACTTCCCGTACTACCGCGCCGCCTCGCGAGAGGTGATGGATCTCGTGCGGGCGGCGGCACCCGCGATCGAGCTGATCGGGCTCGACGAGGCATACCTCGACCTGACGGGCCTCGAGCGGCCCGCCTCACGGATGCGCGATCTGGCGCAGGCGATCGAGCAGCGCACCGAGCTCGTGTGCTCGATCGGCATCGGACCGAACAAACTCGTCGCCAAGGTCGCCTCCGACGCCGAGAAGCCGCGGGGCTTCGTGATGCTCTCCTCCGAGCAGGCGCGTGCGCGCTTCCGCGAGGCACCGCCGGGCCTGATCCCGGGGATCGGCCCCAAGACCGCCGAACGGCTCCGTTCCGCCGGCCTGACCACGCTCGAGGCGCTCGCTGCCGCTGATCCCGACGCGCTCGCCCAGCGATTCGGTCCCCGGCTCGGTCGGGTCCTGATCGCCCGCGCCCGCTTCGAGGACGATACCCCGGTCAGCCAGGAGCGCAAGATCGTCTCGGAATCCCGGGAGACGACCTTCGACCGCGACATCGCCGATCAGTCTGAGCTCGAGGACGTGCTCGCCTCGCTCGTGGAGAAGCTGTCCGGCGACCTCACCTCCAGCGGCAGGCGCGGGCGCACGATCGGCATCAAGGTGCGCCTGGATGACTTCTCGACCCACACCCGCGCCCGCACGCTGATCGAGCCGGTGGCCAGTGCCGAGCGGATCGGGCCGGTCGCACTCGAGCTGCTGCGGCGCTTCGCCGCGCCGCGGCCGGTGCGGCTGCTGGGGGTACGCGTCGCCGGGCTGGAGCACGGCAGCGAAGCAGCGGCCGCCCACGGCGGGCAACTCGCGCTCGCCGTCTGAGCAGCGGGACGGCGCGGGCTTTCAGGCCGGTCAGTACAGCGCGGCGGCCAGCCGGCGGCGCGACTCCCGGGCGAGCTCGGAGTCGGCTCCGAGCTCGTCGAGGATGCCGACCACGACCCGGCGGACATCGTCCTTGGCGCCGTTGGCAGCCGGCAAGGCGGCCAGCAGCAGGTCCAGCGCGCGCTCGGTCTGCCCGGAGTCGAGCGCCGTGAACGCATCCGAGAGATCCGGCTCACTCAGCGACACCAGGCGGATACGCGCCGTCAGGCCGTCGGCGGTGAACGAGCCGGGGACCTCGCGCAGCAGAACCAGTGCGCCGTCCTGATCCCCGCGGGCGAGCAGCAACTTCGCGAGCGGCACCACCGCGTCCGCGCGAGAGGGCTCCAGTGCGACGGCTTCGCGCAGAGAGGTCTCGTCACCAAGTGCGATCAGCTCGTCGGCGCGGGAGGGCAGCAGCGAGTCCAGAAACTTCTCGACCGCCGCCGGCGGCTGCGCGCCGATGAACTCTGCGGTGACCTGACCGCCGCGGAACGCCTTCACCGCCGGGATGGACTGGATCCCGTAGGTGCGCGACAGATTTGGGTTGGCGTCGACGTCGAGCTTGGCCAGCTCGATCTTGCCCCCGCGGGCCGCGACGGCCTTCTCGATCACCGGGCCGAGCTGGCGGCATGGGCCGCACCATTCCGCCCAGAAGTCGACGACGACCGGGACCGTATGGGAGCGCTCCACGACTGCGGTCTGGAACGTGGCTTCGGAGACCTCCATCTCTGTCGATGCTAGTCAGGCACCGCCCCGCCGCCCGGTCCGAGCCCGGACCCGGGAACTACGATCGACCGATGCCCGATCAGGTGATCCGGCGCGACGGCGTCGAGCTGTCGGTGACCGACGACGGGGACGGACCCGCGGTCGTACTCCTGCACGGGCTGACCGCGACCCGCCGCTACGTCGTCATGGGCTCGACCGCGCTACAGCGGTCCGGCCACCGCGTGCTCGCCTACGATGCGCGGGGCCACGGGCATTCGAGTCCGGCACCGGATCCGGAAACATACGGCTATGACGATCTGGCGGGTGACCTGGGGGCCGTGCTCGACGGTGCGGGCGTCGAGCGGGCGGTCCTCGCCGGCGCCTCGATGGGAGCGCATACGCTGCTGCGGTTCGCGCTGGACCGGCCGGAACGGGTGGCGGGGATCGTCGTGATCACCCCGGCGTACGCAGGACCCGAACAAGCTGACGATCCGGTGCGGCTGCGGCGTTGGGACGCGCTGTCCGAGGGCCTGCGACAAGGTGGTGTCGACGGGTTCCTGGCCGCGCAGGATCTCGCCGCGATCCCCGAGCGGTGGCGCGAAACCGCCGTCAAGGTGATGACGCAACGGCTCTCCCAGCACGACCATCCGGCCGCGGTGGCCGACGCGCTCAGCGTGGTTCCCCGCTCGCACCCGTTCGGCGAACTCGATGAACTGGGCGCGCTGACGATCCCGGCCGCCGTGGTCGCCTCCGACGACGAGGCCGACCCCGACCATCCGCGGGCGATCGGGGAGGCGTACGCGGAGGTCATCAAGGGCGCTGTCCTGGTCACCGATGAGCCGGGGCGATCCCCGATCGCCTGGCAGGGCAGCCAGCTCTCGCGGATCATCGCCGAGGTCGCCGCGCAGAGCCGCTGAACGCGGCGGTCAGCGCCCACGCAGCACGTCGACGCGGGCGCAGCCGAATCGGTGGACCTGCGCGATCAGCGGCCCCAGCGCCCGCGTCAGCGCCGGCTCGCCGTGGACGTGGTCGCAGTCGGCGATCAGCAGCCGCGCGCCGGTCGCGCGCACGAACGCCCGCGCCGAGGCCGGACTGCCCAGCTGGCCGGCGAACAACCGGTCAACCTGCCGGGCCCGGACCGGATAGTGGGGGCTCCAGTCCCCATGGCCGACCCACACTGCCCGGCCGGTCTGGGACGGCACGACCGCGGCGAACGGAGCGGGAGCGAGCACCCCGCCGGGCGGGGCGTGATCGGCGATCCATCGCAGGGCATCGACATCTGGTCGCGGCAGCGCGTACTGGACCAGACCGCTGCGACTCGTGCGCACGAACTTGCGCGCATCGTAGGCCAGTCCCGGCACCGTGAGCGCGAGCACGCACAGCCAGCCGAGCGGCCCCGGGAGCCGCATCCGTGTGGCACCACGCACCAGCAGCACCGCCAGCGGCACCATCAGCCCCTCGAACGCGTGCGTGGCGAACGCGCCGTTGATCCAGTAAGTCGCCAGACCGGCCGGCACCCACAGGATGAGTGCCTGCTCGGCCACGGGGTCATCGGCACGCACCCGTCGCAGCCCGGCGAGGGCGAGCACCACCAGCGGTCCCAGGCAGGCGAGCAGCACCGTCGCGGGCAGGCGCGGGCCCTGCTCGTTATGCGCGGCCATCCGCCATGCCGCATCACCGTGCTCGAGCAGCCCGTAGTAGGCGAGCGGGAGCGCGACCGCCACCAGCATGAGCGTCAATGCGCCGGCCTCTGCGCGACGGCGCCGGAGCACCGACAGACCGATCACGATCAGCCCGAGCGTGATCCCCTGCCACGGATGCAGCCAGGCGCACAGCAGCGCCGTCGCCGCGGCGAGGCTCAGCGCCGCGCGCCGGGGCCCGCGCACGGCGTGCTCGAGCCCGAGCAGGGCGATGCACATCAGACCGACCGAGAGCGCCGCGGGCACGTAGCCCCAGAGCTTGGTCGCGGCCAGCAGCTCGTCGCCGGCCAGGTAGACGTCGAACCGGAAACGCGCCGAACCGAGCTGCAGCCAGTTGACCAGCGCGGTCGCTGGAGTGACGGTGAACAGCGCGAGCGCGACCGCCGCCAGCTGCCCGCCGGGACGCCCGGGCAGAAGACGCCGGCACCACGCCGCCGCCCCGCCCGCCAGAACGAGCACCGCGATCGCTTTGACGATCAGATAACCGGTGATCAGACCGCCGCCGAGCGCGGCCAGCCCGCCGGCGAACCCGGAGGCGGGCTCCAGGTAGACGTGCCCGGAGCGACCGAGGGTGAACAGGTCCGCGGCCAGCCCGTGGTCGGCGATGCTGCGCGCCCACGCCAGATACTGCAGTTGATCGGCACCCAGCACGCCATCGGCGCCGATCAGACCGTCGGCGCCCGTCCAGCTGGCATGGATCGCGCTCGCATGGGCGACGAGCAGGACGACGGGGAAGAACGCCCACGCGGCGAGCGCGAGCACGGCCGCCGCGGCGACGGCTGACGGGAGGCGCCGCGCCATGGGCGGGCAGCGTAGGGCAGCGGCCGGCGACGGGCCCTGCCGGAGGCGGCGGCGCGGGACGGTCTGGCCGTCCCGCGCCGCATGCCCTCAGGGTCTCAGCGGCCGACCATCACGTGGTCGGTGGTGGTGCTGGCGGCGAGGTAGCCGTTGCCCGCATAGGCGACGACGACCCGGACCGGCACGCGGCCCTTGCCGTGGCTGTGGCGGAACCGCGTGTGGACGCTGAAGCTGCAGTTCGCGGCGACGTTGGCGACGCCGGAGCCCAGCTTGTGGCGCCCGTTGTAGAAGCGGACGTCAACCGTGCCCGTGCAGCGGTCCGCGGCGGGGATGTAATGCCCGCCGCCCAGCGATCCGCGCGTGGTGAATCTGTAGGGCGAGCGCGCGTCGCGACCGGGCGTGGTGTGGGCATGCAGGCCAGGCCTTGCCGCGTGCACCGGCCGAGTGAAGAACGTCCCGTCGGCCCCGTAGCTGGCGATCGCCCCGTGCAGGGCCACGATCCGGTAGTGGAACAGCGTCCCCGGGGTGAGCCCCGCGAGCGGCGTCGACACCGGAACCGCGACGCTGCCTGCGACGATCGTCGCCGGATAGGTCTGGACCCCGTAATCGGTGGTCGTGCCGTACTGGACGTACCAGGTCGTCGCGGCTCCGTTGGGGTTGATGGCACCGGTGACGTTCGCCTTGCTGATGCCGACGGACGTCGCCGGGCCGGTCCACACAGCCGAGGGCGGATTGCCCGCGGTGGTGAAGGTGACGTCCGCGCCGGACACCGAGCCCGCGGCGCTCACCCCGGAGATCCGGAAGTGGTAGACCGTGCCGGGCTGCAGGCCGGTGATCTTCTGGGCGACGGTGACCTTCTTGTTGCCGGCACCCGCGCTCCGCACGGTGGTCGTGGTGCCGTAGTCGGCCGTCAGGCCGTAACTGAACGTGTAATCGGTATCGACGCCTCCCGGGTTGACGCTCCCGTGCAGCACCGCCGTGGTGCCTCCGATGTGGGTGGCGTTGCCTGTGATCACAACCGGTGCGGCGGCCTCAGCGACCCCCGTCACCGACAGGGCGAGTGCTGCCCCGGCGATGATCACCGCGATGATGCGTGTCCTCACTACAACCTCCTCGGTTGGTCTCCTTGCCGGTTGATACCGCACGACCCGGCGAAGTTTCGGTCGAGCACCAGGAATCGGCGCGCACGCAGGCGCGGGCGGGGATAAGGTTCTGCCGGTGATCGCCGCCGAGCACATCGAGGATTGGCGCGGAGCGGACGTCCGTGATCCCGCAGATCAGTCGCTCGGCAAGCTGCAGGAGGTGTTCCTCGATGCTCCGACCGGGACCCCGATCCTGTTCGCGATCAAGAGCGGTCTGCTCGGCCGCCACGTCAAGCTGATCCCGGCCGACGGCGCGATGGTGGGCCCGGGCTACGTGCGCGTCAACCACGACAAGGCCGCGATCGACGGCTCGCCCGACTCCGACCGTGAGCAGACACCGGACGCGGAGGCGCTCGACGAGATCGGAAAGGCCTACGGCCTGCGGTTCTCCGAGAAGGTGAGTCTGGAGAGCGCCACCGCCGCCGACACCCGCCGCGCCGAGGCCGCCGAGGCCCGGCGGCGCGCCGAGCAACTCGAGGCGGCCGCGGCCGAGAAGGCCGCCGCACACGAGCAGGCGCGCACCCGCTACGAAGGCGCGAGCGCGGAGGCCGAGCGCGCCGAGCGGGAGGCGAGAGAGGCGCAGGACGCCGCCGAGAAGGCCCGCGCCGAGGCCAAGCGCCACGACGGATCCTGAGCGACGCGCCGTGAGCGCCGGGTCGTCACATCCGTGAGTGTCTCGGTCGCGTCGCGCGTGCGCGTGAGCGCCGCCTCGGTGCTCGACCGGGTCCCCGCACCCGGCCCGCGGGCGCTTGCCGAGCCGCCGCCAGGGAGCGGGCTGAAGCCGGTGATGGGGGAGCCCGGGCTGCCGTTTCTGGGGCAGACGCTGCCGATGTTCGTCGACGGCCTCGGATTCTGCCGTCGTGCCCACCGCCGCTATGGCTCGGTCTCCTGGACCAGGGTGATCGGCACCCAGGTGGGGGTCGTCCTCGGCGGGGAGGCGATCTCGACCGTGCTGGCCAATCGGGACGGCAGCTTCTCCAGCGCGCGGGGCTGGGACTACTTCATCGGGCCGTTCTTCAACCGCGGCGTGATGTTGATGGACGCGCCCGAGCACCGCCATCACCGACTGATCATGCAGCAGGCGTTCAAGCGAGAGCGGCTGCGCGGCTACCTGAACCGGATGCATCCGGCGATCGAGCGTGGAATCTCGGGGTGGCCGATCAACGGGCAGCTGCGCGCCTACGCCGCGCTGAAGGCGCTCACGCTCGACATCGCCACCGAGGTGTTCGTCGGCGGCGAGCTCGGTGCCGAGGCCGACGAGATCAACCGGGCATTTGTCCACGCCGTCGTCGCCGGCCAGGCACTGATCCGCGCCGATGTCCCGATCCCCGGCGCGAAATGGCATCGCGGGATCGCCAGCCGACGGCGGCTGGAAGCGCATTTCCGCGCTCAGGTCGACGCCCATCGCTCAGGAGGCGGCGAGGACCTGTTCAGCGTCCTGTGTCGCGCCGAGTCCGAGGACGGCGAGCGGTTCTCCGACACGGACGTCGTCAATCACATGATCTTCGTGCTGATGGCCGCGCATGACACGAGCACGATCACGCTGACGATGATGCTCTACTACCTGGCGCGCAAGCCGGAGTGGCAGGAGCGCCTACGCGACGAGTCGGATGCGCTGGGCACCGCGACCCCGTCCTACGAGCAGCTCGAGGCGCTCACCTCGTTCGACCTGGTGTTTCGCGAGACGCTTCGAATGAACGCGCCCGTCGGCATGATCGCCCGCCGCGCCATCCGTGATGCCGCCATCGACGGCCACTTCGTCCCCGCCGGAACGCTGCTGATGCTCCAGATCTATCCCACCCATCGGATGGAGCCCTGGTGGCGCGACCCGGATCGCTTCGATCCGACCCGGTTCGACTCCGAGCACCTCGACGAGCCCGGCCCGCGTGACTCGTGGCTGCCGTTCGGTAGCCACGCGCACAAGTGCATCGGAATGCACTTCGGCGCGATGGAGGTGAAGGCGATCCTGCACCGCCTGCTGGCGACCCGCCGCTTCTGGGTCGCGCCCGACTACGTTCCCCCGCTCGCCGCCGGGACCGGGCCCTACCCTGCCGACGCTCTGCCGGTGACCATCGCACCTCGCTAGGGTGCAATGAATGGAGCGACGACGCCTGGGTGACAGCGACCTGGAGATCTCCGAGATCGGACTCGGTGCCTGGCTGACCTACGCGGGCGGCATCGAACGCGAGCAGACGGAGGCCTGCACGCGCGCCGCCTTTGATGCCGGCATCAACTTCTTCGACACCGCCAACGCCTATGGCCGCGGGGCGGCGGAGACCGCCTGGGGCGAGATCCTCGCCGACTACCCCCGCGACAGCTACGTGCTGGCCACGAAGGTCTTCTTCCCGATGTCCGACGACGAGGCCGACCACGGACTGTCGGCCGCGCAGATCTCCAAGCAGCTCGACGCATCGCTGCAGCGGTTGCAGACCGACCACGTCGACCTCTACCAGTGCCATCGGTTCGACTCCGAGACTCCGATCGAGGAGACGATGGAGGCCCTGAGCGACGCGGTCCGGTCGGGCAAGGTGCGTTACCTCGGCTTCAGCGAGTGGACGGTGGAGCAGGTCGAGGCCGGGCTCGCGGTCCCGAACACGATCAAGTTCGTCTCCTCCCAGCCCCAGTACTCGATGCTCTGGCAGGCCCCGGAAGCCGAGCTGCTCGACCTCTGCGAGCGCAACGGTATCTCCCAGGTGGTCTGGTCACCGCTGGCCCAGGGTGTGCTCACCGGCAAGTACGCTCCCGGCGAGCCGCCGCCGGCAGGCTCCCGCGCCGCCAGTGAAGAGATGGGCGCGTTCATCCGCGGCCGCTTCGACAGCGACGAGACACTGGAGGCGGTCCAGCGGCTGAAGCCGATCGCGCAGGAGGCGGGCCTGTCGATGGTCCAGCTTGCGCTCGCCTGGGTGCTGCGCCAGCCGAACGTGGCCTCGGCGATCATCGGCGCCTCCCGGCCTTCACAGGTGCACGACAACGCGGCCGCCGCGGGGGTCTCCCTGTCGAGCGACACGCTCGCCGCGATCGAGGCCGCGCTCGGGTCGGTGCCGGTGACAGGACCGACGCTCGCCCCCGGCGCAACCGACGGCATCACCCACCGCACCTGAGCAGCCACTCGGCGCCTGACAGGCACCGAGCACCCGGGCCACTTCCACTACGCTGAACCCATGCCCGCGCTCAGATCTCGCACCGTCACACATGGTCGCAACATGGCCGGCGCCCGGGCCCTGCTGCGAGCCGCCGGCGTCGCCCGGGAGGACTTCGGCAAGCCGATCGTGGCGATCGCCAACTCCTACACCCAGTTCGTCCCCGGCCACACGCATCTGAAGCCCGTCGGCGAGGTCGTCGCCGATGCCGTGGCGGCGGCCGGTGGGATTCCGCGGGAGTTCAACACGATCGCGGTCGACGATGGCATCGCGATGGGACACGGCGGAATGCTCTACTCGCTGCCCTCCCGCGATCTGATCGCCGACTCGGTCGAGTACATGGCGAACGCGCACTGCGCCGACGCGCTGGTGTGCATCTCCAACTGCGACAAGATCACGCCCGGGATGCTCAACGCCGCGCTGCGGCTGAATATCCCGACCGTGTTCGTCTCCGGCGGGCCGATGGAGGGCGGGACCGCGACGCTCGTCGACGGCACCGTCCGCAAGCGCCTGAACCTGATCACCGCGATGGCCGAGGCGGTCGACGAGACGGTCTCCGACGAGGACATCGCGCGCATCGAGGAGGCCGCGTGCCCGACCTGCGGCTCCTGCTCGGGGATGTTCACCGCCAACTCGATGAACTGCCTCACCGAGGCGCTCGGCCTCTCGCTGCCCGGCAACGGCTCGACGCTCGCCACCCACACCGCACGGCGCGAGCTGTTCGAGTCCGCGGGGCGGACCGTCGTCGAGCTGTGCTCCCGCTACTACGGCGAGGACGATGCCTCGGTGCTCCCTCGCGCCGTCGCCACCCGTGAGGCGTTCGAGAACGCGATGACGCTCGACGTCGCGATGGGCGGATCGACCAACACCGTCCTGCACATCCTCGCCGCCGCGCAGGAGGCCGAGCTCGACTTCACGATGGCGGACATCGACGCGATCTCGCGGCGGGTGCCGTGCCTGTGCAAGGTCGCGCCGAGCTCGAGCTTCCTGATGGAGGACGTCCACCGCGCCGGCGGGATCCCCGCGATCCTCGGCGAGCTGCGGCGCGCCGGGCTGCTGCACGAGCAGGTCCACACCGTCCACGCCGCGTCGGTCGACGAGTGGCTCGGCGCCTGGGACATCCGTGGCGGATCCGCCTCGGCCGAGGCGATCGAGCTGTTCCATGCCGCGCCGGGCTGTGTGCGCTCCGCCGAGGCCTTCTCGCAGTCCGAGCGCTGGGAGTCGCTTGACACAGACCCGGCCGAGGGCTGCATCCACGACCTCGCCCACGCCCACTCCGCCGACGGTGGCCTGGCGATCCTGTACGGCAACATCGCCGTGCGCGGCGCGGTGGTGAAGACCGCGGGCGTCGATGAGTCGATCCTGCGCTTCAGTGGGCCGGCAGTCGTCGTGGAGTCCCAGGAGGACGCGGTCGAGGTGATCCTCGGCGGCGGGGTAAAGGAGGGCGATGTGGTGCTCATCCGCTACGAGGGCCCGCGCGGCGGTCCGGGAATGCAGGAGATGCTCTACCCGACCTCCTACCTGAAGGGCCGCGGCCTCGGCAAGGCATGTGCCCTGGTCACCGATGGGCGCTTCTCCGGCGGGACCTCGGGTCTGTCGATCGGCCACGTCTCCCCGGAGGCGGCGTCCGGTGGCGCGATCGCGCTCGTCCAGACCGGAGACACGATCGTGATCGACATCCCCGAACGCCGGCTCGAGCTGCAGGTCTCCGAGGAGGAGCTCGCGGAGCGCCGGGAGGCGCTGGAGTCCTCGAGCGGCTACGTGCCGGCGGCACGCGACCGGGTGGTGTCGCCCGCGCTCCGCGCGTATGCGGCGATGGCCACCTCGGCAGATACCGGCGCGGTGCGCGACGTCAACGCGGTCGAGCGCGCGGTTGCGGCCGCCGCCGAGGCGCGCTCGACCAGCCGGCTGTAGCACCGCGCTGCCGACCCGAGGCGGCCGGGCGCGGGGGTCCGGCGGATGGTCTTGCGGGCTGGTGTACGCTCAGGCCACGTTCGGCGAAGCGCTGCGGGCAGCAGGAGCCCGCCGCCGGGGCCTTCCCGAGATCCAGAACAAAGGACATGTGCTGATGAGACGACTGGGGCTGCGTGGTGTCATGACGACCGCGTTGGCGGCACTGGTGATCCCGTTGGCGTGCGCCGGCGGAGCAACGGCGGCCAGCACGTCGGTGTGGCCGTCGGCGGCAGCACTCGGGCTGCCCAGCGGCGCGTCGGCATCCCAGGCGGCGACGAGCCTGCCGTCGGTCAGCTGCGGCAGCTCGGTGCAGTGCGTCGCGGTCGGCGCCTACAGCGGCGCCAGCGACACCGAGCCGATGGCGCTCACCGCGACGAGCGGCACCTGGGCGGCCCCCACGACGATCACCCCGGTGTCCGGCGCGACCGCGTCTGCGCTGGAGTCGGTGAGCTGCAGCGCGGCCAGCACCTGCATCGCGGTCGGTCAGGACACCAATTCCGGAACCCACCCGATCGCCGCGACCCAGTCCAGCGGCGTCTGGAGCGGGGCCAGTGAGCTGAGCGGCCTACCCTCTGGGGCGTCGGGCGGATCGCTGTCCGGGATCTCCTGCAAGGCGGGCAACAACTGCTCGGCGGTCGGCAGCGCGACCGTCAGCGGCGTACAGCAGCCGATCGCGATGAACGTGGCCGCCGGCACATTCGGGCAGGCGGTGCAGGTCGGACTCCCGTCCGGGGCGCAGAGCGGTGGATTGAACGCGGTCGCGTGCACCACGCCCGGGAATTGCGAGGGGGTCGGAAGCTTCAAGGATGCGGGCGGCCAGACGCAGGCGATGGTCGCAGCGGAGACCGCCGGTACCTGGGCCGCCGCCACGGCGGTGACGCTTCCGGGCGGCGCGGACGCGACGCAGGACGCCCAGCTGACCTCGATCGCCTGCCCGGCGAGCGGCCACTGTGCGGCCGTCGGCAGCTACGTCAACGCCGCCGGTCAGACCGCGGCGATGGTCGACGCCCAGAGTGGAGCGAGCTGGGCGCCGGCGGTGGCGCTGGCACTCCCGTCGGGGACGACGGCGTCGGTGCTCCAGTCGGTCTCCTGCGCGAGCAGCGGGAACTGCACTGCCACCGGCTACTCGGTCGCGGTCACCGCGTCGCCGCTGGCGGCCACCGAATCCGGTGGCGCGTGGTCGGCTGCGACGACGCTGCCCACCCCGTCCGGAGCAACGTCGAGCGGCTCGCTGTCGGCGTTCGAGGTGTCAGTCGGATGTACCGGCTCCGAGAAATGCCAGGCCGTCGGCACCTATCCGGACGCCGCCGGGCTGGGTGCGATGGCGCTCAACTCCCACCCGAGCCTGTCGGTGTCCACCAGCTCGCTGCCACGCGGCGTGATCGGCAAGGCGTACAGCGCGAAGCTTGCGACCAGTGGTGGGACCGGAGACGACGCGTGGACGCTGACCGGCGGGTCACTGCCCGCGGGGCTCAGCTTCAACAACGGCGTGATCAGCGGAACGCCGACCACCGACCAGACCACGACCTTCTCGGTCGCCGTCCATGACGGGGCGAGCCCACCCGATCAGGCGACCGCGACGCTCTCTCTCACGATCGGTCCTGCGGTCAAGCCGCCGAAGACCACCAAGAAGAAGTCCGGGAGCAAGTCCGGCGGCAAGAAGAAGTCAAAGAAGGGGAAGAAGGGCGCGAAGCTCGGCGCGTTCAAGGTGGTGCACGGATCGGCGGTCCGCGTCAAGATCACGTGCGTCGATCAGCGCCACTGCAACGGACGGGTCGCGCTGGTCGTGATCGAGCACCTGCGCGGCAAGCGGGTGATCGCGATCAACTCGAGCACCCACCGAGCCCACGGCACGCGCACGAAGACGGTCTGGCTCGGCTCGCTGCGCTACGCGCTGCGCGGCGGTCACCACGTCACCCGCACGATCCACCTGGGGCGCGCCGGCACCCGACTGCTCAAGGCCAAGCGCAAGCTCGATGTCGCGGTCGCACTCCGGACGGCCTCGTCGAAGCGGGCGACGATCGAGCATCGCGTCAAGCTGCACGAGCACAAAACCAAGAAGCACAAGGCCAAGAAGCACAAGCACGGCAAGAAGTCCGGCGCACACAAGCACAAGCACAAGGGCAAGAAGGGCAACCACTCCGCCTGAGCGGAGCGCCTGGCTGGCAAGCGCGGTCCGTTGGGAGCGGGCCGCGCGCGCCTCAGGGAAGCGGCGTTGCCGAGCGCGGGGTGGACCATCTCGCATTCGCGTGCCGGTGTGACCGCGCCACGACGGCCATTAAGCTCTCTTGACGGGGGGCCGACGCCGTGGTATGAGTCGCCGTCGAGGGAGTGCGAACCGGGGCCACTGGACCGGAAGGGAACCCGGAGAGGGCCTACATGGAGGCGGAGAATGTCGTTGACTCGTAAGGGTGGCGCGGCTGCCGTCGCGGCCGGGCTCGTGATGGCGACGACCGGCGCCAGCGTCGCTGCCGGTTCGACCGCCGGCCCAAATGTGAGCAGCCCGAGCTTTGCTCGGCTGAGCGCGACTCAGGTCAAGGCCCGCGCATCGGGCAAGCGAGAGCCGATGGTGGTCGTCTTCGACAACCAGCTCACCAACCTGCCGGCGAACGCCGCCGAGCGCCATGCCCGGGCGGCCGCGGCCACCTCCATGCAGGCTCCGCTCCTCGCCCAGCTGCGGCAGGTCAGGGCCACGCATCTCAAGCAGCTGTGGCTGCTCAACGCTGTCGCGGCGACGATGCCGGCGGCCGAGGCCCAGGCACTCGCAAATACCCCTGGCGTCAAGGCAGTCGTCCCCGACGGAACCATCATCGTCGGGGGCGGTGACACGCCGGCCACCAACCTGGCCCCAGCCTCCCAGTTGGGAGCGTCGACCATCCCGGCGGCCGCGGCTGACGGCCAGCAAATGTGCAATGCATCCGGCGGCACGCCGCTGGTGGAGCCCGAGGCCCTCACCAGCATCGACGCGACACAGGCATCCGCGATCGCCACCGGTCAGGGCGTCATCATCGGGAACGTCGACGCCAACTCGCTGGCCGGGAACCTCAACATGATCAGGCCCGACGGGCAGCACGTGATCATCGATGCCCCGAACCCCAACGAGAACAAGTTCAACGACGAGTTCAACGGCGACGTCTCGACCATGGCGGCCCAGGGGACGGTCACCTACACCTACGCATCTCAGCTGCCCTACTCGGACGTTCCCGCCGGCTGCAGCTTCCGGATTGAGGGTGACGCCACCGGCGCCTCCATCCTCAGCACCGGCGGCTTCACCGACACCAACTCGTTCGGTCAGACCGTCGCTCCCGAGTCGCAGGTCATCGCCGGCCTGCAGCAGGCGGTGAACGAGGGCGTCAACGTCGTCTCGGAGTCCTACGGCTTCGGCGCTCTGCCCGGTGCCAATGACGACCTGATCGAACCGACGAACGTCGCGATGGTGCAGGCGGGCGTCGTGGTGGTCGAGAGCGCGGGCGACAGCGGCTCGTCGGGCACCGTCGAGGAGCCCGCCGCTAACCCCGACATCATCGACGCATGCGCGACGACCGATCTCAGGCTTCTCGCCCAGGCCTACGGCTACACGAATGGCTGGCTGGACGACAACATGGCGACTCTGTCATCGGGCGGCACCACTCCCCAGAACGACGTGGTGGACCTCTGCGCCCCCGGGTACGCGTCGCTCGCCGTCGCGGGCATCCACAAGCAGCCGGCGCCGGCCCTTCCGACCGAGGCCTTCGGCGGTACCAGCGAGTCGGCGCCCTTCATCTCCGGTGCCGCCGCCGACGTGATCCAGGCCTACCGTGACAGCCACGGCGGCGCCACCCCGACGCCCGCCCAGGTGAAGGAGATCCTCACCAGCACGGCCACCGATATCGGCGCGCCGTCAGACCAGCAGGGCGCCGGCCTCTTGAACATCGACGCGGCCGTCCAGGCGGCCCAGCAGATGCCGGGCACGTCCGTCACGAGCTCGACCACTCCCGAGCTGGTGGACAACCCCACCCAGCTCGATGTCCAGGGCACGGGCGGCTCGACGGTCCCCACATCGGTCACGCTCTACAACGCCTCCTCAAGCGCCGAGACGGTGACCGGAAACTACCGCACGCTCGGCGGCGAGACACCGTTCGGAGCGCCCGTCACCGAGAACGTCAGCGCCCCGCCGCCGCCATTCCCCACCCAGGGGGCGACCGCGGCGACACCGATTCATTTCACCGTGCCGAGTGGCGTGAGCGTGCTCGATGCCGACATGCGCTGGACGGATCCAACCAACAGCGATGACAACATCCTCGCGTTCATCCTGACCGACCCGGCCGGAAGGCTGGCCCAGGAGTCCTACGACTACGGCGCCGCCAACTACGTCCCGTGTGCCGGCGGGGGCGGCTGCAGTCCCGACATCCAGCACGCCACGGTCGATCATCCGATGGCCGGGACGTGGACGGCCCAGATCCTGTGGGCCAACGGCCGCGGCCATGCGCAGAGCCCACCCGACACACCTGGGCCCTACACCGGAACCGTGACCTTCCAGGCCGGCGGGCAGAACTTCACGACCAGCCCGGCCTCGGCGCCGGTCACGATCCCGGCTCGCAGCTCGGTCGTGGTGCCGCTCAGCATCGCGATGCCCTCGGCTCCGGGCGATGCCCCCGAGTCGGTGCAGTTCACCGGGGCGGATGGGCTTGAGAGCTCGGTGCCGATCGCGCGGCGCACGCTGATCCCGTCGTCCGGCGGCTCGTTCGATGCCACGCTGACCAGTTCGGTATCCCGGGGCGCCGGGCAGATCAAGACGTTCTACGTGAACGTGCCCCCGGGGGAGAACGACCTCGACGTGTCGTTCCAGGCGCCCGACCACGCCGCTGACGACCCCGTGTACTACTACCTGTTCTCGCCGGCCGATCTCGCCAGTCCGGCCGTGACTTCATTCCAATTCGGGTTCACAGCGACCGACACGACGCCGACGCCCCTCAACCCGACCGGAAACGCCTCGCTGATCACGCCCGACCCCCAGGCGGGCCTGTGGGAGATCGACGTGATGCAGGGCGCGACGACCGACGGGACGGTGTTCTCCCAGACAGTCACGGGCGTTGTCGCCTACAACCAGCTGGGACCGGTCACCGAGACCGGGCTGCCGACGTCCAAGAAGACGATCGTCGACTCCGGCTCCAGCGTCCCGATCACGGTGCAGGTCACCAACACCACCAACCACGTCGGTTACTTCGAGCTGCAGCCGTCTGGCCACGACATCACCGGCGGCAGCACCGTCACGCCGGTGAAGCTGGGGCCAGGGATCACGGGGACACTGACGGCGACACTGTCGGCCAAGGCGAAAGTGGGGTCCGTCGTCAGCCACACCCTCAGTGTCATCGACTCAACGGACTGGGGAGCCACCGAGCCCGCCGTCGGGTTCCCGGCGTCGTTCTCCGACTTCCACGACTTCGCCTACTCGTACAAGGTCGGGAGGTAGCCCGACGAGGCCGGGGAGCTTCCGAGCCTGAGACACGAGGCCCGGCCTCCACCCATATGGCCGGTTCGCCCTACGTGCGGACCGGCCTCAGGCGGCGACGGGCTCGTCGAGCGGGGGGAGGACCAGCTCGAGCGGGCCAGGGCGACCCAGGTGGTAGCCCTGCCCGTAGTCGATCCCGAGCGAGCGCAGCAACTCGACGGTCGGGTCATCTCCGACGAACTCGGCGACGGTCTGGGTGTCCAGACCGCGAGCGATGTCGACCACCGCGCGGACGACCAGCTGATCGGTCGGGGTGCGAGACAGCTGGCGGATGAACTCGCCGTCGATCTTCAGGTAATCGAAGTCGAGATGCTTGAGGTAGGTGAAGGAGGCGAAGCCCGAGCCAAAGTCGTCCAGGGCAAACCGGCAGCCGAGCCGGCGCAGCTCTGCGGCGAGCTCGCGGGCGCGATCCAGGTTCACGATCGCCGCGGTCTCGGTGACCTCGAGGATCAGCCGGCCGGGGGCGATCGGATGATCGGCGAGCAGCAGAGCGAGCTCATCGGCGAAGTCGAGATCGTTCATCGTGCGGCCGGAGAGGTTCACCGACAGGCTGATGTCGTGGCCGGCCCGCTCGTGAGCCTCGAGCAGCCGCACCGCGCGACCGAGCACCCAGCGGTCGATCGCGCCCATCAGGTTGAAGCGCTCGGCGTTCTGCAGGAACGCGCCGGGCCCGATCAGATCCCCATCCTCGTCGCGCAGGCGCAGCAGCAGCTCGTAGCGCTCGGTCTCTGCGGCGCAGATCCCGCGGATCGGCTGCGCGTGCAGCTCGAACCGATCCTCCTCGACGCCGGCGCGCAGGCGCTCGGTCCATGACCGGCCGCCGGTGACCGGACGAAGGCCTGGCGTCGTGCGGTCATACAGCACCCGGCAGTTGCGACCCTGGGCCTTGGCCTGGTAGAGGGCGACGTCAGCCTCGGCGACCAGTTCGGCGCCGGTCAACGCGGTATCGCCGTCGAAGCTGGTCAGACCGATGGAGGCGGTCACCTGGGCGTGCTGGTCGCCGACGGTGATCTGCCCGCAGGCGCGGACCGCGTCGAGGATCCGCGTGGCCAGCCGCTTGGCGTCATCGGGCGCAGCCTCCGGCAGGATCACGACGAACTCGTCGCCGCCGAGGCGAGCGACGATGTCGGTGGTGCGCACGGTGTCACGCAGCAGCGCGCCGATGCGGGTGATCAGCTCATCGCCGACCGGGTGTCCGAAGCGGTCGTTGACCTCCTTGAACCCGTCGAGGTCGAGCTCGAGCAGCGAGGCCCGGCGGCGGTAGCGACGGACCTCGGCGGTCACCCGCGCCAGCTCGGACTCGAACCGATGGCGGTTGAGCAGGCCGGTGAGCGCATCGTGATCGGCGAGATGACGCAGGTGGCTCTCGAACCGCTTACGCTCGGAGATGTCGAGGATCTGGGTGATCGCGCAGCGCAGCGAGGTGTGGGTCGGATCGGGCAGCGGGGTGGAGGAGAGCAACACCCAGACCTCACGATCCTCGCGATGCGCGAGGCGCAGCTCGACCGAGATCGCGCTGCCGACGCTGAGCTCCTGCAGCGCGCGCACGGTGGCGTCGCGGTCCTCTGCGAAGGTGATCGAGGTGAGGGTGCGGCCGGTGAGCTCGTCCGGGCCGTAGCCGAGCATCCGCGTCAACGCCGGGTTGGCCTCGACCAGGCGGCCGTAGGCAGCGCCCTCCAGGCCGGTGATCGCGATGCCCACCGGGGCATGGGTGAAGGCGGCACGGAACCGCTCCTCTGCGGCGCGCCGGGCCATCTCAACGGCGTGGCGCTCGGTGAGATCGCGAGTCACCTTCCCGTATCCGCGCAGCTCGCCGCGCTCGTCGCGAATCGCGGTGATCACGACGCTCGCCCAGAACAGCGTGCCGTCCTTGCGCACGCGCCAGCCCTCCTGCTCGACGCGACCCTCTGAGCGGGCGGTCGCGAGCAGCTTTTCCGGGGTCCCGTCGGCAATCGCCTGGGCGGGGTAGAAGACCGAGAAGTGGCGGCCGATGATCTCGCCGGCCTCGTATCCCTTGAAGCGGCGCGCCCCGGCGTTCCAGGTCGCCACCCGCCCGTCGAGGTCGAGCATGAGGATGGCGTAATCCTGCACCTCCGCGACGAGCAGGGAGGTCATCTCCTGCGCGTCAATCGCAGGATCGCGAAGTTGTCCGTCGCGGTGCGGCCCAGGCATGGGCTGATATATCGGCGCGTTCAGCCCGAGCTTGAGCGTTTCCGGCCCGCCGCCTGGAGGCCGTTCGGCGTCGAACCGCGCTCGACCAGGCGGCAGGGGAGCGTGTGCCGTCCGGCGCACGGGCGTCCGTCGATCGCCTCGCGCAGCATCTCGGCCGCTGTCTGACCGAGTCTCCCGAGCTCCATGTCGACGGTCGTCAGCGGCGGACGGCTGGACTGTGCCATCACCTCCCAGTTGTCGAAACCGACGACCGCGAGGTCGCCTGGCACCGCGCGCCCGAGCCCGCGGAGACCGTCCACCGCCCCGCGCGCGATCTGGTCTGAACCGCAGATCAGCCCGTCGAGCTCCGGCACGCGCGCGACCAGCTCGGCCGCCGCCTCTCGTCCCCACGCCTCCTCCCAGCGCCCGAACCGGGGCGGGACGAGCAGCGCACCGCCGGCCGCCCGCGCGGCGCGCTGGGCGGCGCTCGCGCGCACCCGGGCGGAGCGATGCGACCGTGGACCGGTGATGACCGCGAGCCGCCGGCGACCGCGTTCGATCAGATGCTCGACCGCCAAGCGGGTCCCGCCCGCCTCATCGACGAGCACCGAGCAATCCTCGGGTCGAGAGGACTCGGTGAACGCGTAGACGACCGGACATCCGGGATCGCCGGCCAGCGGCGGGCGCGGCGCGGCGCGACGACCGGTGACGATGATCCCGTCGACGTGTCGCGCGGCGAGCATCTCGACATACCGTGCCTCGCGCGCCGGGTCGTCGCGCGTGTCACACAGCAGGACGGCGAGCTCTCCGGCGCCGAGCGCGTCCTCCGCCCCGAGCATGATCGGGATCGTGAACCGGCCGAAGCTGTCGGTGGTGACCAGGCCGACGGTGAAGCTCCGCCCGCTGGGCAGGCCGCGCGCCATCGCGTTGGGGCGGAATCCGAGCTCCTGCGCCGCGGCCCGCACACGGCTTCGGGTCAGCTCGCTCGCCCCCGCGCGGCCATTGAGCGCCTTGGAGGCGGTGCCGACCGATACTCCGGCGAGGCGGGCGACGTCTTGGATGCGCGGCGCCTGCCGGGCGCGGGGGGTCATGTGCGTGGCCTCCTCGTGCGATCACGAGCCCCGCGTCGGCGAGGTCGTCCAGGGTCGGTCGATCGTATCCAGTGCGAGGCAGACCCCGTCAGTTGCCGACCCGCCGCCCGTCAGCGGCGTCAAACAGGTGGATCGCCTCGGCGTTGGGCGCGAGCGTCACCGTCTCACCGCGCGCAGGGGGTGATTCACCGTCGTGGACACGCGCCACCAGCGTGTGGGTCTCCTGGCCCAGTCTGGAGGAGACGTGCAGGTAGGAGTCCGAGCCGAGCTCTTCGACGAGCGTCACCCGGCCGGCGATGCCGTCCCCCTCGCCGGTCAGCGTGAGCGCTTCAGGGCGGATCCCGGCGAGGACCGCGCCGCGGCGGTCCCCGGCCCCCGGGGCGAGACCGAGCCGGAGCTCTCCGATGCACAGCGTGCCGGAGTCCAGCTGGCCCGGCAACATGTTCATCGCCGGACTGCCGATGAAGCCCGCCACGAACGCGTTGACTGGGTGCTCGTAGAGCGCCTTGGGCTCGTCCACCTGTTGCAGCCGACCGTCCTTGAGCACCGCGACACGATCGCCCATGGTCATCGCCTCGACCTGGTCATGGGTGACGTAGACGGTCGTGATGTTCAGCCGATCCTGGAGCTCCGAGATCTGCGCGCGGGTGCTCACCCGCAGTTGGGCGTCGAGGTTGGAGAGCGGCTCGTCCATCAGGAACACCGCCGGCTCACGGACGATCGCGCGTCCCATCGCGACCCGCTGGCGCTGACCGCCCGACAGGTGCCCGGGCTTGCGATCGACCATCTCGCGCAGGCCGAGCAGCTCGGCGGTCTCGGCGGCGCGGGCGCGACGCTCGCCTCGGGAGACACCGGCGATCCGCAGCGGGAACGCGATGTTGTCCAGCACCGTCAGATGGGGGTAGAGCGCGTAGTTCTGGAAGACCATCGCGATGTCGCGCCGCTTGGGCGGTACCTCGGTCACGTCGGCGCCGCCGATGCGGATCGTGCCCTTACTCACCGGCTCCAGTCCCGCGAGCGTCCGCAGCGAGGTCGTCTTGCCGCAGCCGGAGGGCCCGACGAGCACCATCAGCTCGCCGTCGCCGATCTCGAGACTGAGGTCCTCGACCGCCGCCTCCCGCGCACCCGCGTAGCGGCACGTCACGTGGTCGTATTTGACCTGGCTCATCTGCTCTCTCCTTCCAGTCCTTCGGACGGATGTCTCCAGATTGCTCCCAGTCCTTCGGACGGATGTCTCCAGATTCCTTCCAGTCCTTCGGACGGATGTCTCCAGACACCTTTCCCGCGCCGGCTCATCCCTTGAGCGCCCCGGAGGTGAGGCCGCGCACGTAGTAGCGCTGCAACGCGACGAACAGCACGACGCAGGGGATCATCGACACGACCGCGCCGGCCATCAGGTAGCCGTAGTTGAGCTGACCGAAGTTGCCGGCCTCGAGGTTGTAGAGGCCGACCGGCAGCGTCAGCAGGTTCGTCCGGGTGAGGAAGGTGAGCGCGCCGAGGAAGTCCGTCCACGAGGCGAGGAACGCGTAGAGCATGGTCGTCGCGGCGCCGGGAAGGAACATCGGGCGCAGGACGAGTGCCAGGATCCGCAGCGTTCCGGCGCCGTCCATCCGCGCCGAGTCCTCCAGCTCGACCGGCAGCGACATGAACGTGTTGCGCATCACGAACACGCCGAACGGGAGGTTGAACGTCGTGTAGAAGAGGATCAGCCCGAAACGGCTGTCGGTGAGCCCGACCGTGCCGAGCTCGAGGAACAGCGGCGTGAGCACCGCCTGGAACGGCACCATGAACGTGACCAGGATGACCGCGAAGACGACGTTCGAGCCGCGGAAGCGAAAGCGCGCCAGGCCGTAGCCCGCGAGCGTCGAGATGGCGGTGACGAGCAGCGCCGTTCCGAGCGCGACGATCAGGCTGTTGGCGACATAACGCCAGAGGTCGATCGAGCCCCCGAAGATGCCCGAGTAGTTGGCGAACGTGAGCTGATGGAAGTCCTTCCAGGTCGGGTAGGCGGTGACGAGGCTCTCGGGCTGGAAGGAACGGAACACCGCCCATAGCAGCGGCACGGCGAACACGATCACGCCCAGCACCGCCGCGGTGAGGTAGAGGATCGTCTCCCGCGAGCGGCGCCGTCGGCGCTCGGTGGGACGGGCGGCCCGCGCGGGAGCGACCGACACGCTCATGGCTCGTCCCGCCGGAGCGCGAGGAACTGGACGGCGCTGATGATGCCGATGACCACCACGAGCACGATCGACAACGTCGTCGCCTCGCCGAGGTGCAGGTTGGTGAACGCCTGCTCGTAGATCCACAGCACGACCGTCGCGGTGCTCGTCCCGGGACCGCCCTGCGTGAGGATGAAGAACTGATTGAACGCCAGCAGCGAGCCGATCACCGAGATGATCAAGCTGAGCGCGATCGTCCGGCGCAGCAGCGGCACCGTGATCAGCAGCTCCTGCTTCACTCGCGAGGCGCCGTCGAGCTCCGCGGACTCGTAGACATCGGCGGGGATCGCCTGCATCCCGGCGAGCAGCAGCAGCATGGTGAGCCCGGAGACCCCCCACACCACCAGCACGCAGATGAAGCCGGTGGCGGGCACCACGCTGATCAGCCACGCCGTCTGGCCGTTGGTGATCCCGAGCGTCTGCAGCATCCAGTTGACCGCTCCGGTTCCGGGCTGCAGCTCGACGAGCGCGAAGAAGCTCAGTGTCGTCAGACCGATCACGTACGGCAGGAAGAACACCGTCCGCAGCAGGCCGGCGCCGCGGCGGTTGGATCGCACGAGCAGCGCCATGAGGTAGCCGACGACGAGGATCGGGCCGGTGACGATGCCCGTGTAGACGAGCGTGTAGATGATCGAGTGGGTGAAGACCGTGTCCTGGCCCAGATGGGTGTAGTTGCGCAGCCCGATGAAGTGGTAGGCGCCGATCAGCGGCCAGTCGGTGAGCGAGATGTACACCGCGAAGCCGAGCGGCACGACGACGAGCAGGACGACGAGTACGAGCGCGGGGGAGACGAGCAGCACGCCGGTACGGGCAGGGTGCGTGAGCGAGCGACGCGGACGCTCCGGGATCCCGCCGGGCGTCGCCTGAGCGTGCGACCGGAAGGCGCGCCGCGTGTCGGCGTGGGAGGTCATCAGCTCTGGGCCTCGGCCATCGCGATGTTGAACTGCGACTGGGCTCGCCGCAGCACCTCACGGACCGGTGTGGAACCGAAGATGGCGGACATGCACATCGCCTGGAACGGGCCGGATTCCTCGTTGATCACGGTCTCATAGGCGATCGTGTTCGGTGCGTAGGCGTTGGTGCGCAGCGCGCGCATGCCCTCCAGCACCGCCGGGTACTTGGCCAGCTTGGGGCTATGCAGCAGATCGGTCCGCACCGGCGTGTACCCGGCCTTCGGGAGCAGCTCCTGCTGGGCCGGCTGCAGCGCGAACTTGATGTACTCCCACGCACCGGAGGGGTTGCGCGCGCCGCGGGGGATGGCGACGCTGTCGCCGCCGGCGAACGCGCTCGAGCCGTGGGTCGGGCCCGGGAGCTCGGTCACCCCGAACGGGAACTTGGGCTGGTGCAACTGGACCGTCACCCAGTTGCCCGGCCAGATGCCGACGGTGCCCGCGTCGAAGTCCGCGCCCCAGGTCGCGCCGGTCTGGGTCCGGTCGCTCTGCGGCGCGGAGCCGTCGCGCCACATCGTGCGCAGATCCTCCAGCGTCCCGGCGAGCGGTCCGTTGTCGGCGATATCCGCCCGCTGATGCCCGCTCGCTCCGACGAACGTGTAGCCCTTCTGCGCCCAGGCGCTCGGGGCGATCGTGAACCCATACAGCCCGGCGCTGTCGCCGCCGAACGAGTAGCCCTTGATCCCGTGGCCGAGCTTGGTGATCCTGCGCGCGTCGGAGACCACCTGCGCCATCGTGCGGGGCGGGTCATCGGGGTTCAGACCGGCGCGCTTGAACAGAGTCTTGTTGTAGTAGAGGAGGCTGATGTCGGCCGCGAAGGGGAGGCTGTAGTAGCGCCCGTCGTGCCTGCCGAGCGAGAGCATCGGCCGGTTGATCTTGTCGCGGAACGGAAGCCTGTCGATCAGCGGCGTGAGGTTGTCGAAGGCGTCGTGATAGATGAACAGCTGAGCGTTGATGTCGTCGCCGTCCACCACGTCGGGCACGTAGCCGCCGCGGATCGCGGTCGCCAGCTTGGTCTCGTACTCGGTGTCCGGGATCGGGACGACCTTGACGTGCAGGTGGGGGTGGGTCGCGTTGAAGCGCGCGGCGATCTCGTCCTCGGCGGTCTGGGTATCGCCGCGGCACCACACGATCACCGTCCCGTGCGCGTCGGTGCCGAAGCCAGGGACGCGGACGTTGGCGGCCTTCAGCGTGCCGTTCGCGCAGCCGCTGAGCGCGACCGCGAGGAGCGCGGTGGCCGCGGCGGCGAGCGCCGAACGCACACCGCGAACGGTCACGACGCGCCACCTCCAGCCAGCGGGACCCACACGCGCATCGCGCGGACGCCGCGGTTGGCCCACGCGTGGTAGGGGACGGCGGTGAGCCGCGTCGGTGTGTGGGCGGACGGCGTCTCGGCGTCGCGATAGGGGACCGAGCCGGTCCCGCCGGCGAGCGCGCCTCCGTCGAGCTCGACCACGGCGACGCCACCGAGCAGCTCGGGCCGCCAACTGACTGACGCCCGCTCGCCGCTGAGCACGATCTCATCGACGCCCACGCCCTCGGGCTGGTCGTGGTCCTCGAAGCAGTAGACCAGCGGGCCGACCTCGACCGCCGCGCAGCCGCGAACAGCGTCGATGCGCTCGTCCGGGCGCGTGATCCGCACCGCCATCGGCAGCTGGAGCACGACGCGGTCGCCGGCGGCCCACCGCCGGCGCAGTCCCAGGTAGGTGCCCGCTTCTCCAGGGACCCGGTCTCGGCCACCGTTCCCGCCCAGATGAACGGTCGCGCTCGCGCCGTCACACCAGGCGGGGACACGCAGGTCCAGTGACCATTCTTCGACGGGCGCGGTCCGGATCTCGATCTCGACCCGGCCGTCCCACGGGTAGTCGGTCGTCACCTGGAGCGTGACCTCGCCCCCGGGGAGCGCGGCCGCGAGCGCACCACTCGCGTACTGCTGCAACTGCACGCCGCCATCGTCATGCGTCGCCAGGTAGCCCGACAGCTGAGCGATCGTCCGCATCACGTTGGGCGGGCAGCAGGCGACCGTGTACCAGCCGTGCCGTCCCGCCGCCGGGTTGCGGTGGTCGTCGGCCACCGCTCCGGCACGCACGCGCAGCGCGTTGACGTAGAAGAACTCGTCGCCCTCCAGCGAGGTGCCCGACGCGAACCCGTTGAACAGGATGCGCTCGATAAGGTCCGCGTGGCGCGGGTCGCCGGTGGCGAGCAGCCGCCGCCAGCTCCATTGCACGGCAGCGATGGCGGCACAGGTCTCGCAGTACGCGCGGTCGGGAGGCAGCTCGAAGGCGTCACCGAACGCCTCGCCGTCCCAACGCGAGCCGAAACCGCCGGTGAGGTAGGTGCGGCTGGCCACTGTGTCCTCCCACTGGCGCTCCTGGGAGCTCGCCAGACTCGCCGCCGCCTCGCCGTCGGCGTCCGGGAGCTCGAGCGCGACGTCGGCGACCCCGGAGGCGAGGTACAGCGCACGCACCGCGTGACCCTCCAGGTGCGTGGCCTCCGTGACCGGCACGCGGTCGGAGTAGTAGATCGGCAGCCGTCCGTGACCCTCGATCGTCCCGCGGCCGCGGCTGAGCACGAAGTGGCGTGCGAGGCGCAGGTACTCCGCCTCGCCGGTTTCGCGGGCGAGCTCCGCAAGCGCCATCTCAATCACCGGATGCCCGTCGAGACCTGGATCGGCGTCGGGCCCGAAGGTGGCGACAAGATGGTCCGCGGCACGCCGCGCCACCGCCAGCAGCTCGTCGTCACCGGCCGCGCGGTGGGCGGCGACGGCCGCTTGCAGGAGATGGCCCATGCAGTAGAGCTCATGGCTCATCGACAGGTCCCGGTAGCGGCGGGAGCGGTCGCCGGAGGCCTGCACCCAGGAGTTGATGTAGCCGTCCTCGTCCTGGGCATCGGCGATCGCGCCCGTCCACTCATGCAACTGAGCCGACAGCTCGGGATCCGGGCGGCGACCGAGCTCCCACGCGACCGCTTCCAGCCACTTGTAGATGTCGGAGTCCATGAACCGCGGCCCGCGATACGCCGCGCTGTGATCACCGGGCTGCTGGGCGAGCCGCAGGTCGTCGAGATTGCCGGCATCGCGCAGGCGCCGGGCACCGATCGGCAGCGAGACGTCGCGATTGAGCTGCTGCCGCCGCCCCCAGAAGCCGCCGTGGATCACCGCATCGCCGGCACCGACAGGCCGCACGCGTGCGCGTGCGCTCGCGGTCGGCTCGACGGGGCCGGCGTGTCCGGTGCCTCCCTGGGGCGCGGGGTGTCGCTCGGCGCGCGCGGCGCCGGTCGTCTCTCGTGACATCGAAGGGTCCTCCCAAACCCGGCAGAGAGAAAGCGTTTTCCTCTCCGCTGAGTCGACTATAACCGCGCCCCACGTCGCCCGTCAAGGGGCAACCCGCCACCGCCGGCGAGCGACTGCGCCGCGTCCTGGAACGCCGAAGGCCCGCTATCGCGGGCCTCGGGCATCAGAAGGTCGGGCGTTTATTTATTGCTCGGGGGGCGTTCTCAGGGAAGGGCTCATCCCGCAGGTTGCCGTCGCTGTCTGACGGCCCATCTATCGGCACGGGCGGGCTGAACCTGAAGCGCCGGGGCTGCGCAGCCCGGCGGCTCTTCGCCGTGGGCGCCTCGCGCGAAGCGGTAAGAAACGCCGCGTGCCGCGCCACCAACACGCTGATGTGCTGAGCCTTGGCACCAGACGCGAGCCGCGGGCCGATGATGCATCTGGGCTCGGCTGATCGCGACGTGCTGGGGCGGCTGCTGGGACCCGCGGGGCCCGAGCTGAGCTGCGAGGAGTGCTTCGCGGAGCTCGATCGCTACGTGGAGGCGGAGCTCGACGGTGACGATGGGGACGGGCTGATCATCGGCATGCGCACACACCTCGAGGGGTGCGCGGCCTGCCGTGAGGAGTACCTCGGCCTACGGACGCTCGCCCGGCGCGAGCGGTGATCCTCCACCGTGGCTCATTGGTGAAGGCGGAGACCGATGGTCGGAACGAACAGTGAGGCGACGTACTGGGGCCAGAGGATCGCGCCGTTGCAGCGGAACCTGATAGTCGCGCCGTCGCCGGCATCAAAGGTCCGGACGGGGCTGGAGTAGCGCCCGGTCGTGACCTCGAGGGTATGCGCGCCAGGCTCGATGGCGAGCTCAACCGTCTGATGACGGTCGATCGTCCCCGCCGGATCCCCGTCCAAGACGATCTTGAACGGGCTTCGGCGAAGCTCCATGGCACCGGTGGCCTCGCGATTGACGATGAGAGTGGGGGACATGTGCGGTCTCCAATCGGGGGCGATGGTCAGCAGTCAGTCAGCGGTCAGCTGCGCGTCCCGGTGATCAGCCGCTCACGGTCGAACATCGCGGCGACGGCCCGCCAGCCGAGTCCGTCGAGCGCGAGCAGCACCGCGGCGAGTCCAAGGGCCAGGATCGAGGATGTCGAGATCACATTGAACGAGATCAGCGCGACGATTGCGATCGGGGGGAGGTTGGCCAGGACGCTGAGCTGTTGAGCGACCCGCACGTCGGACGACCTTGCGGAGATCGCGATTCCCACCCAGATCGACCAGCTCGCGAGCAGCGGCGTGAACAGCAGCTGAACCGGGATGTGCGAGCCGGCGAAGATCGCGGTCCTGATCCCGGGGTGAGCGAACAGGGCCGCAACGCCGAGGAAGATGCCGAAGATGGCGAAGGAGACGACGAGGGTCGGGAGCAGGACCGCGAGCGCCTTGCCGACCAGGAACTCCTCGCGACGGATCGGGGTGATCAGGATCGGCTCGAGCGTGCCCTGCTCCCGTTCGCCGACGACCGAGTGCGCGGCCAGCGTCGATGGAACGATCGCAGGGATCAGCAGCAGGTAGAGCAGCGAGATGCCAATCCGGGCATCGAGCTTGGCGCCGGCGATGGCCGTTGGGGCGGTCAACAACTGGATCGACGGTGCAGTGATGAAGATCAGCGGCAGCAGCGTCATCGTGAACAGCATCACGAAGCGGTTGCGGCGGTAGTCGGTCACCTCCTTGATCCCGATCGCGCGTACACGCGTGAAGCTGAATTTCATCGCCGCAGCGCCTCCACGTCCTCGTTGATCAATTCCAGATAGACGTCCTCGAGCGAGTGCCGAGACTCGGACAGGGAGAGGATGTCCGCGCCCGCGCCCACCAACGCGCGGGCGACTGCGGGAGCGGCGGCCCGAGTGTCCGAGACGGCGAGCGCATACCGGCCGCTTCCCGATGCCTCCCAACCGTCGACCGCCGGCAGGCGGGCGAATGTCGCGTCGGGCTCGCTGAGAGGGGCGCGGAGCTGGATCTCCAGGGCCTGGCTGAACAGACGGGCGCGCAGCTCGTCAGGGGTGCCGACCAGCCGCAGGGTGCGACTGAGGATCGCGACCCGATGGCAAAGGCGCTCGGCCTCCGCCAGCCGGTGAGTGGTGAGGAAGATCGTCACACCGCGCTCACGCAGCGACACGATCAACTCGTGGACGTCGTGCGCCGCGACGGGATCCAACCCTGAGGTGGGCTCATCCAGGAACAGCACGGCGGGATCGTTAAGCAACGCGCGGGCGAGGGCGACCCGTTGACGCAGCCCCTTGGAGAGTGACCCGCACACATCGTCGACCCGCTCCCACAGGTTCACCGAGCCGAGCGCCCGCTTGATCCGTCCCGGTACGTCGTCCAAGCCGTACAAGCCGGCGAAGCAGCGCAGATTCTCGGCGACCGTCAGTCGCTGGTAGAGCCCGGGGGACTCGGGCATGATCGAGATCCGCTCGCGGATCGCCGCTCCGTTGGCCGCGGTGAGGGGGATGCCGGCCACGATCGCGGAGCCGGAGCTCGGCGAGATCAGCGTGCCGAGCGTCCGTACGGTGGTGGTCTTGCCCGCGCCGTTAGGGCCGAGAAAGCCGAACACCTCGCCGTAGCCGACCTCGAACGACACGTCCTCACAGGCGACGCGGTCACCGAACCGCTTGCCGAGATGCTCGACGACGAGTGCGTGCGTTCCAGGCTCCATAGTGCCTTACCGTAACCGTCGACTGGCCGCTCGTCCAGAAAACTTTAGATGCGTGCTATTTTTTAGCCATGCGGTCAGATTCGGGTCGTACGTTTGTGACCAACGCCCGGCGGACGCAGATCGTCGAGGCGGCGATCGACACCGTCGCCGAGGTCGGCTACGCCAATGCCTCGCTGTCACGGATCGCCGTCCGGCTCGGGATCAGCAAGGGTGTGATCAGCTACCACTTCGCAGGCAAGGACGACCTGATCGCCGAGATCGTCACCCAGGTGCTGCAACAGGCGAGGGCCTACATGCAGCCACGTATCGAAGCGCAGGCGACCGGCCCGGAGATGCTGCGCGCGTACATCGAGTCCAACCTCGAGTTCATGCGCGACCACCCGGCCCAGATCAACGCCGTCGTCGAGATCGCGCGCGCGGCGGTCGCCGGCGGCAAGCCCGCGTTCAGCGGCAACCGCGACGTCGCCGTCCACATCCTCGCCGAGATGCTGTCCCGCTTTCAGGCCGCCGGCGACCTGCGGCCCGACTTCGATCCGATCGCGATCGCCATCGCGATCCGGGCCACGATCGATGCGGTGGGTGTCCGCCTGCACGACCCGGGGTTCGACATTGACGGATACGCCCGCGAGCTGGTCACCGTGTTTCAGCTCGCGACAGGTCCAGTGCGAACCTGATCCCCGGCCGGTCTCCGACGATGCCCGTGCCATCAACCTCGAAGCCGGCCTTCTCGAGCACCCGCTGCGACGCGACGTTCGCGCGGCCGGCTCCGGCGCTCAACCTGGCGAGACCGTGCTCGTGCGCGGCGCGTCTGCACAGATCGCGCAACGCCTGGCTCGCGACCCCGCGCCCCGCGACCGCCTCGGCGACGCGATAGCCGACATCGGCTGCTCCGCCCTCAAGGCCGTACAGGTTGAAGCGGCCGACGATCGCTCCGGTCAGGTCGTCGACGAGGACGTAGTACGCACCGACGCCGGCAGCCTGCTCGGCCAGGAGCGCGTCAAGATGGTCCGGAAAGCTCGCAAAGAACTCATCGCCGCGGTCGCTGATCGACCTCGCGAAATAGGCACGGTTTTCCGTCTCGAAGCGGAGCAGCGCGTCGAGGTGGTCACGAGTCAGCGGCTCGAGCACGAGCACGCGTGCAGACTACCGAGCGCCGATCTGCGCCCACTGGTAGTAGGAGACCATCTTCAGGTCGGGGGAGCGCCGCTCGATTCCGGCAAGGAGCGTCTGCCATTGCCGCGGCGTGTCGCGCCGCATCCATCCGCGTGGCCGGATGCCGTCGCTCATCTCCGAGCACCACAGCGGCAGGTGATGCCTCGCGGCCCAGGCGGCCACCTCAGGGACGGTTCGGAGTCCGCCGCGCTTGGTGTCGTAGCAGTGGAAAGCGACGACCTGGGCGCCGCGGGGCCGACCCGTCTGGAAGCTGTCCTGGAGGTAGCTGAAGCCCCACGGTGATGTCTCACCGTAGACGCGCACGGCGTGCGGGGCGACCCGAGCCAGGACCGGCTCAACCGCGTTCCACACCTCGCGGTAGTACGCGCCGGTGGTCGTGCTGCAGCGCTGGTGCCGTCCCTTGCCGGTGCACGCCCGCGCCGTGCGGGGACGCGCGCCCTGCGTGACGTCCTGCTCGTTGCCGACCGACACCGCCCAGGCGTAGGGCGCGTACTGCGGCAGTGTCCGCGCGAAGTAGGCGGCCACGTGCGTGGGGCTCCAGGCGTTGTCGTACTGCATCGAGATGTACACGCGGTAGCCCTCCGACGCGGCCCGCCGAACGCACAGCAGCGCATTCGGGCTGGCGAAGTCCGGCAGGACGATCCGGAGCACCGTCGCGTGGTGCAGCTTCATGATCGTCTGGACGTTGGCGCCGTCGGTCAGGCACGGGATCTGCGGGTCGACCTGCATCGTCATCGCGTGCGCGGGCGCCGCGGCGGCGCACAGTGCGGCGACGAGCACCAGGGCCACGACCGGCAGGCGGCGAAGCCGCCGTGGCAGGTCGGTGAGGTGGACAAAGGTCGGCACTACACCGCTTATCGGCTGGTCGTCGCGGGCTTTGAGTGGCGGCCCCTTGGAACGTCGGTCTCATGACAATGCACAGAGATGGAGGGAGTCGCCGCAGTCGGCGCGCCCCTGGCCTGTCCGGCGCCAGCGTGCCGGGGGCGCCGCGCGCGGCGGTGCGATCTGGCACGTGGGCTCTGGGACGCTGACCCTCACGGGCGACACCCTCACGAACGACAGCGCGGGCGGGAACAACGACTCCGCGGGAACCGAGGGAGTGTTCGGTGCCGAGGATCGGCGTCGAGCCCGGTGGGTCGTGCGCGAACGGCGGTGCCGGCGGCAACGGCGCGATCGGAGGTGCTGGTGGTGATGGCGGCGCGGGCGGATCGGCGATCGGCGGCGCCATCGACGCGACCGGTCAGGTGACTGTCGGCAGCGGCCTCAGCTACAGCTCGGACTCCGTCACCGCCGGCTCGGGCGGCAGCGGCGGCGCAGGAGGCGCCGGTGGCGCTGCCGGCACGGGCGGCAACGGCGGCACCGGTGGCCGCGCCTCGGACGGAACCCAGGAGCCGGACGGAGCGCAAGGTCCGTCCGGGCGGCCCGGCGCCACCGCCAAGAACGGAAAGACAGGACCAAACGGGACCGCATCGGGCGTCGACACCAACTTCTGACCGATCGCTCACAAATCCGCGACACGCTGCTGGCGAGCGCTTGCCGTTTGGCTGCGAGCGTTCGGTGCGATCCCCAAACCAGACGCCAGGATGCGGCCAGTGGTCGATATCCGGACGCCGTGTCTGAGGATCGCCCTCCATTGGTTTCGAGCAGTCTCGTGTGCCGGAGGGGCGCGTTCGTGTCAATGCTCGATAATCGGCCTTATGTCTACTGGCAGCGAAACTCAGGGTCCAGGAGCCACGGTCTGATGTTGTGGAGTCCCGGATAGATGTCAGTGGATGTCCGGGGAGTTGTCAGCAAATCGTCCGGGATATTTGTCAGTAGCCGCG
>DATJTS010000130.1:0-3430 GCA_035503035.1 Solirubrobacteraceae bacterium | reverse complement strand
ACCGCGACGAGCAGCGCGCGATCTGACGCGCTGACGAACGCGACCGCCACCAGGAGCGCGTGGTCTGAGGCGCCCACGAACGCGGCCGGGCCGTGCGCGGTGCCGACGCGGTCGAACAGGACGGTGCCGACCGCGGCGATCCCGATCGACATGGCGAGCTGCTGGATCGACTCGAGCAGTCCGGAGGCCGAGCCCATCTCGTGCGGGGCGACGCCCGCGAGGATCACGTCGAACATCGGGACGAACACCATGCCCATCCCAAAGCCGGTGATGGTCAGCGGACCGGCCAGGTCCCACGCGGTCAGGGTGCCGCCGTCTGAGTGCATCACCAGGACGGCGACGATCAGTCCGATCGCCATCACCACGATGCCGATGTGCATCGTGTGCCGGCCGATCTTGGGCAGCAGGGTCGATGAGGTGATCGAGCCGCCGATCGCGGCGATCGGGATCGCGACCGTCGCCACGGCACAGGCGAGCGGGGTGAGTCCGAGGCCGGTCTGGAACATCACGTTGAGCGCGATCATCATCCCGCCCATCGCGCCGATGAAGCCGAGCACTACCGCGAGCCCGGCGACGTAGGCCCGGTGGCGGAGGATCGAGGGCTCGACCAGCGGGGTCCGGCCGTGGCGCGCGCGTCGTGCCTGGAGCTTCGCGAACCCGGCGAGCGTGACGATGCCGGCGGCGAGCAGCGCGAACGACCATGCGGGCCAGCCGTCCTCGCGGCCCTCGATCAGCGGATACACGAGCGCGAAACCACCGACCATCGCGAGCGTGACGCTGGAGATGTCGAGGCGGGCATTTGGCGTCACCGGCGGGCGGTTGGGCAGGAAGCGGCGGCCGGCGGCCAGCGCGATCAGCCCGACCGGGACGTTGACCAGGAAGATCGCCCGCCAACTGATCCCCAGGAGATCGAGCTTGATCAGGCCGCCCCCGACGAGCGGGCCGGCGATCGCCGCCAGGCCCATGATCGGCCCGACAACGCCGAGCGCCTTCTGCTGGCCCTCGTCGCCGAACAGCTCGCGGATCAGGCCAAAGCCTTGCGGCACCATCAGCGCCGCGACTGCGCCCTGGAGCGCCCGGCCGGCGATCAGCGCATTCGGATCGGGCGCCAGTGAGCACAGTCCCGACGCAAGCACGAAGCCGGCGATGCCGGCGAGCAGGACGCGACGGCGGCCGAAGATGTCGCCGAGACGACTGCCGAGCATCAGGGTCACCGCCATGGCCAGGGTGTAGGCGGCCGAGATCCACTCGAGCGCGGCGTAGGAGCCACCCAGGTCGCGACGAATCGCCGGGGCGGCGGTCTGCGCGATCGTCGAGTCCAGCAGGTCCATGACCAGGGCGGCCACGACGACGGCGAAGCCCAGCCAGGCGGCGCGGGCGGGGGCACTGAAGTCCCGCGCGGAGGCGGGTTCTGAGGTATTGAACGTGGTGATTGACATGGCTCGAAGCCTCTCGTCTATTGCGGTCATTTTTGGTCCGCAATAGGCGAGGGATGTGGTCATTGAGGTCAGCTTTTGTCCGCGATCTCTGTAAGGATGCGCCGCATCATGGTTCAGACATCCGCACGCCTCCTCGCCCTGCTCTCACTGCTCCAGATGCGCCGGGAATGGACCGGGCAGGAGCTGGCCGACCGCCTCGAGGTCGGCTCCCGCACGATCCGTCGTGACGTCGAGAAGCTGCGCTCCCTCGGCTATCCCATCGAGGCCGCCCCCGGGGTGGCCGGCGGTTACCGCCTGGGCAACGGCGGCGAGCTGCCGCCGTTGCTGCTCGACGACGCCGAGGCGGTCGCGGTGGCGGTTGGGTTGAGGACCGCCGCCGCCGGTGGGATCGCCGGAATCGAGGAGACGTCGGTACGGGCGCTGGCCAAGCTGGAGCAGGTGTTGCCAGGTCGTTTGCGCCGTCGGGTGAGCGCGCTCAGCCAGGCGACGTCGGCGTTCGGGATGGAGGGCCCGCGGATCGATTCAGAGGTGCTGGCCACCCTGGCCGGTGCGTGCCGCGATCAGGTCCGGCTGCGCTTCCCCTACATCGCGCGCGACGAGCGTGCGTCGCAGCGGGCGGTCGAGCCGGCGGCGGTCGTCTACAGCGGTCACCGCTGGTACCTGGTCGCCTTCGACCTCGATCGCGACGACTGGCGCACGTTCCGGATCGACCGGATCCGCGGCCGCGTGCGTGGGGGCGAGCGAGGCCGGCGCCGGATCGTCCCGGGCGGCGACCCGGCCGCATTCGTACGCGATCGGTTGCGAGGAACGCGGGAGGGCGAGAGCGCTGTGGACGCGGTGCCGGGTCGGATCCGCCTGGGCGTGTCGGCGGGCAGCGCGCGCAACCGCATTCCGAGCCGCTGGGCCGAGGTCGAACCAGACGGCGAGGCGGCGTGCATCGTCACCTCTCGGGGTGCGTGGTCGCGCGGGTTTCTGGTGTGGATGGCGACGCTCGATGAGCCGATGGAGGTGCTCGACCCGCCGCAGATGGTCGAGGTGGCGCTGGCGGTGGCCGCGCGGCTAGCGCCCGACCCAGTTGGGTGAGCGCTTCTGGAGAAAGGCGGTCATGCCCTCCTGGGCGTCGGCGGCGAGCGCGTTCTCGGTCATCACGGACTTCGTGCGCTCGTAGGCGTCGGGCTCGGCGCGGTCGATCTGGTCGTAGAAGGCGCGCTTGCCGGTCGCGACCGTGTACGAGCTCGAGCGGGCGATGGCTTCGGTGAGCTTGTGCACTGCGGCGTCGAGGTCCTCGGGCGGAACCACCTGGTTGATCAGGCCCCAGTCGAGCGCGGTGTCGGCATCGATCGGCTCGCCGGTGAGCAGCATCTGCATGGCGCGCTTGCGGCCGACGGCGCGGGAGACCGGGACCATCGGGGTCGAGCAGAACAGGCCGATCTTGACCCCCGGGGTACCGAAGCGTGTGCCCTGCGCCGCCACGGCGAGATCGCATGCCGCCACCAGCTGGCAGCCGGCCGCGGTGGCGATGCCGTGGACCTTGGCGATCACCGGTTGGGGCAGCTCGTGGATCGTCTCCATCATCACCGTGCAGGTGGCGAACAGCTCTTCGAGGAAGGCCTCGTCGCGGTCGATCATCTCCGAGAGGTCGTGGCCGGCCGAGAACGCCGGGCCGGCCGCGTCGATCACGATCGCGCGGGTGTGCGGTCGCGCCGAGGTCTCGCGGAGCGCCGCGATGACCTCCTGCATCAGCTCGAGCGAGAGCGCGTTGCGCTTCTCCGGTCGGTTCAGGGTGACGCGCGCAGCTGGTTGCGTCTCGTCGGCGGGGACGACGGTGAGATTCCGGTACGTGGTGCCGGGGTCGGCGCTCACGGTCGTTCAGCCTACCGCCCGCGCGGCCCAGCGCCCGCGCCCCGCCCAGCCATCGGGGTGCAAAACGCGCGAAACCACCTCTGATGCCAGCGCCTTCGCAACATAAGCGCCTGTGAGGCGCTTATGTT
>DATJTS010000129.1:0-3551 GCA_035503035.1 Solirubrobacteraceae bacterium | reverse complement strand
GAGATCGTGAGCGTGGCCGGCGCCGAGGACGTCGCGCTCGATTCCGAGGAGCTGTGGTCGGCCGCAATCGAGACGTATCGGGCGATCGGCCCGCATCCACCCTCGCTCGCGGTCGACGTGGCCCGGGGCCGTCCGTCGGAGATCGAGGCGCAGCTCGGCGAGGTCGTCCGGCGAGGCCAGTCAGCCGGGATCGCGACCCCCGCCGCCGATGTTCTCACCAAGTTAATCCGTTCCTCGGCGCCCCTGACGCGGTGACCCGGGACCCGAGATGGGTTATGGTTTTGGCAACCAAACGATAGGTTGAGAACCCCCGGGTGAGGATCGATCCAGGCGACACGCCATGAGCACTATGTCGAGCCACGAGCGAGTACGGATCCGTCGTGACGACGCGGTCGCTGTCGTCACGATCGACAACCCCCCGGTCAACACGCTCGGCAACCCGGTGCTGGAGGAGCTGCTCGGCACCGTTCGGGTGATCGAGGCCGACTCCGCGATCCGGGTGCTCGTGGTCACCGGCAGCGGTGAGAAAGCGTTCGCGTCCGGCGCGGATCTTCCCGAGTTCGCCCAGATGCTCGGCTCGGCGGAGGAGATCGCGTACCACACCTCGCTCACCCGGCGACTGTTCGACGGGCTGAGCGCCCTCAGGCAGCCGGTCATCGCGGCCGTGCAAGCGGCGGCCGTCGGCGGCGGCCTCGAGCTAGCCTTGAGCTGCGATCTGATCGTCGCCGACGAGCGAGCCCGGCTCGGCGTCCCCGAGGTGGGTCTCGGCCTGATTCCGGGCGCCGGCGGCACGCAACGTCTACCGCGCAGGATCGGCAGCGCCAGAGCCGCCGAGCTCGTGCTGCGTGCACGCCTGCTCAAGGCGCCCGAAGCGGAGCGCATCGGTCTCGTCACCGAGGCGGCGCCCGCCGGTGCCGCGCTCGAGCGGGCACTGGAGCTCGCCTCAGAGCTCGCATCGCGTCCGGCCGTTGCGGTACAGGCGGCCAAGCGGGCGATGCGACTTGGCGCCGAGCTCCCCCTGAGCGGTGCGCTCGATGTCGAGCACGACGAGTTTCTGGCCACGCTCGCCAGTGCCGACGTACGAGAGGGCGTGGACGCCTTCCTCACGCGACGTCAGCCGCAGTTCTTGCATCGCTAAGAAATCAAGGAGGACAAGGATGGAAGTCAACGGATCAGTAGGAGTGGTGACGGGCGGCGCCTCGGGCCTCGGCGAGGGCCTGGTCAGGATGCTCATGCAAGGCGGCGCTCGCGCGGTCGTGCTCGATCTGCCGAGCTCCAAGGGCGCCGAGCTGGTGGACGAGCTCGGCACGGACAGCGCGCAGTTCGTCGAGGTCGACGTGGCTCAGCCCGATCAGGTGGAGCGAGCGATGGCCGCCGCCCATCAGGCGTTCGGCCGGATCGACGTGGTCGCAAACTGCGCCGGCGTGAGCCCGGCCTCGCTCGTGCTGAGCCGGAACAAGGACCTGTATCCGCTCGACGTGTTCCGGCGCGCGGTCGACATCAACCTGAACGGCCTGTTCGACGTGGTGCGCTGGAGCGCCTACTACATGTCGAACAACGAGCCGTCCGCCGAGGGTGAGCGAGGGTTGATCGTGAACGTTGCCTCGATCGCCGGGTACGAAGGCCAGATGGGGCAGGCCGCGTACGCGGCGTCCAAAGGTGGCGTGATTGCGCTGACTCTGCCGCTGGCCCGAGACCTGGCCCGGTGGGGCATCCGCGTGATGGCCGTCGCCCCCGGCATCATGGACACAGGAATGCTGGCGGGGATCGACGAGGAGCGTCGCTCCAAGCTGATCGACATTCACGTCTTCCCCAAGCGACTAGGTCGCCCTGACGACTTCGCCCGGCTGGTGCGCTGCTTCATGGAGGACACGCTGCTGAACGGAGAGGTCGTTCGGCTCGACGCCGCGACCAGGCTCAATGTCCGCTAACTCGTTGCGACGCACGATCTACGATGACGTGCACAAGCAGTTCCGCGAGTCTGTGCGCACGTTCCTCGAGCGCGAGGCCGTGCCTCACGCCGAGGAATGGGAGCGCGAGGGCATAGTCGACCGCTCGTTCTGGCGCAAAGCCGGGGCGGCCGGATTCGTCGGCTTCGAGGCGCCCGAGGAGTACGGCGGCATCGGGGCGAGCGACTTCCGCTTCAACGCGGTCATCGACGAAGAGGTCGAGTACCTCGGTGTCGTGAGCGACAACTTCGCGCTGGAGAACGACATCGTTGCGCCGTACCTGATCGAGCTGACCAACGAAGAGCAGAGGCGCCGGTGGCTCCCGGCGTTCACGGCCGGAGAGCTCGTCGTCGCGATCGCAATGACCGAACCGGGCGCCGGTTCGGACCTGCAGGGAATGAGCGCGACCGCGCGACGCGACGGCGACGTCTACATCCTAAACGGCTCGAAGACGTTCGTCACCAGTGGGATCCAGGCGGATCTGGTGATCGTCGCCGCCCGCACTTCGCAGGGCGGCGCGCGCGAGGGCTTTAGCCTGCTCGTCGTCGAGAACGGAGCCGAGGGCTTCGATCGCGGACGCAAGCTCGAGAAGATCGGCCGCCGCGCCCAGGACACCGCCGAGATGTACTTCAACCAGGTGGCTGTCCCGGTCGAGAACCGGCTCGGCGAGCAAGGGCGGGGCTTTCCCTATCTGATGCGCAACCTGCCTCGCGAACGCCTCTCGATCGCGATCTCCGCCGTCGCCGCCGCCGAGCACGCACTCGACCTCACCTTGGACTACGTCCGCCAGCGACACGCGTTCGGGCAGCCAATCGGGAGCTTTCAGGCCAACCGCTTCCTGCTGGCCGAGATGAAGACCGAGGTCAGCGCCGCGCGGGTCTACGTCGACCGCTGCATCCAGGCGATCTGCGACGGCGAGCTGAGCGACGCCGAGGCCGCGGGAGCCAAGGCTTGGACCACCGACCTCCAGTTCCAGGTCCTCGACAACTGCCTGCAACTGCACGGAGGCTATGGGTATATGAGCGAGTATGCGATCTCGCGCCTATGGCGCGATGCCCGCGTGCAGCGCATATACGGCGGGACCAATGAAGTCATGAAAGAGATCGTCGGGCGATCGCTCGGACTGTGACGCCGGACTCGTGAAAGAGGAGAGACTACGTGCCAAGCAATGCGCTCGCCCACATATGCCTGTTGGTCAACGACCTGGACCGCGCAATCGAGGATTGGACCAAGATCCTCAAGGTGCTCGACCCGGGTCAGCTGGAGGAGCCGATCGTCCGCTACGAGGCGTTCGAGGCCGGCGGCGACACCATGCGCTGGGCGACGTTCGTGTCGCACGGCGGCGCCGAGATCCAGCTCATGGAACCCGGCCCCGAGACGCCGCTCGGCCGCCGGCTCGCCAAGCGCGGCGAGCATGTCCATCACATCTGCTTCACGACACCCGACGTGCCCACGACCATGGCGCTGCTGAAGGAGGAGGGCGTCGAGCTGCAAAGCGACGAGGTCTTCAACGATCCCGCAATGCCGTGGCAGGAGTGGAGCTGGGTGCCGCCCGCCGCCACGCACGGTACCTTGGTCGAGGTGGCACGTCCCTACCGCGCG
>DATJTS010000128.1:0-2523 GCA_035503035.1 Solirubrobacteraceae bacterium | reverse complement strand
ACGCGATCGGCGCGCAGCTGGCCTACCCCGGCCGCGAGGTGATCTCGATGTCGGGCGACGGAGGGCTGGGGATGCTGCTCGGCGAGCTCCTGACCGTGGGCATGTACCAGCTGCCGGTCAAGATCGTCGTGTTCAACAACGGAGCGCTCGGGATGGTCAAGCTAGAGATGCTGGTGGACGGGCTGCCCGACTCCGAGATCGACAACGGAAACTTCGACTACGCCGCGATTGCGCGGGCGGTCGGGATCCACGCGATCCGGGTCGAGCAGCCGACGGATGTCCCGGTCGCTGTGAGCGAAGCGCTGGCGCGTCGCGGCCCGGCGCTCGTCGATCTGGTCACGGACCCGGACGCGCTGTCAATCCCGCCGCACATCACCGCCGAACAGGTCAGGGGGTTTGCGTTGGGCGCCGGTAGGGTCGTGGTCGACGGCGGCGTGGGGAAGATGGTCGAGCTGGCGCGGGCGAATCTCCGGAACATCCCCCGGCCAACGCTCGCGCGGTGAGACTAGGCGAGCACGCATGAGGTCACTGTGCGACTGCCGCATGATCCGGCGAGAGCGGGAGCTCGACCGAAAGCGACGTGCCAACGCCGCGTTTGCTCTCCAGCGCGATCCGGCCGCCGAGCGCCTCGACTCTATCCCTCAGCCCGAGGAGCCCCGAGCCGCGGGCGAATTCGGCGCCCCCGACACCGTCGTCCTGAACACCGATTCGCAGCGCGTTCTCCGCCGCCTCGATTTCAACCCTCACGGACGTTGCTTCGGAGTGTTTGACGGCGTTCGTGAGCGCCTCCGAGACGACGTAGTATGCCCCGACCTCGACCGGCTTGGGGAGGCGGTCCGCCGCGCGCACGTCAACGTCGACCGGAATGCGAGAGCGGCGGCCGAGCATCCTCACCGCCGGCCCGAGCCCGCCCGAGGCCAGGATCGGCGGGTGGATGCCGCTCGCAAGCTCGCGCAACTCGTCGAGCGCGCTGGTCAGCCCGGTCGCGACGCGCTCGAGCTCCGCCGCGAGCAGGTCATCGGGCGACAGCACCTCTTGCGCCGCCCGCACCTGCAGCACGAGCGTGACGAGCTGCGCCTGCGCGCCGTCATGGAGGTCGCGCTCGATCTTGCGTCTGGCCTCATCGGCGCTGGCGACGATCCGGGCGCGTGACTCGGTTAGTTCCGAACGCGCGTTGGCATTCGCAATCGCGGTGGCGACCAACTCGGTGAACTTGGTGAGCCGCTCCTCGGCTTCCGGCGACGGGGGCTCGCCGCCGCCGGATCCCGCGGCCACCAGGCCCCAAACACGATTCTCGACGAGGATGGGGACTGCAACTGACGATCGCATGCCCACAGCGTCGGGAAGGCCGCCCGGATAGTCGGGGTAGTCGGGGTAGGCGTCGATGCGAGCTGCTCCACCCGTGCTGAGCACGAGGCCGCTGACGCTACCGTCGTCCACGGGCCCTCGGGCCCCCACAGGCAGGGTGGCGCCGGTGGAGCTCCAGCCAGCGACGATCGAAACGCTTTGGTCGGCTTCGTACCGAGCCACGAATGCTCGGTCGACCTGGAGGAGGCGACCGACCTCCTCGGCTACGGACGCGAACACCTCCGCCGGCGGCGCGGCCGCCGCAACCAGCGTCGCCACCCGTCGGAGTGCGGCTTGCTCGTCCGCGACCCGGCGAAGCTCCTCGCGCGCCTGCGCGTTGGCGATCGCCGTTGCCACCAGTTCGGTGAACGCGACCAGGCGAGTCTCGGTATCGGCGGGCAGCTTGTCTTCCGCCCGCGTCACGAGGACCATCGTCCCCCACAGCCGACCGGCGACGCTGATCGGCGCGCCGACCGACGCCCGACCCCCGGTTTCGCGTGCCAGAGTCGTCGCCGGATTCGAGTCGTCGCGGTCGTATTCGACCCGGGCCGGGCGGCCGGTCTCGAACACGCGCGTGACCGTGTTTTGGCCGCCGAGGGGAATTGGTGTGCCGATCGGGAGCGGCTCGCCGGTGCCACTCCAACCGCCCACGACCGTCACAGACCGGTCCGCCTCATACCGGCACACGCCGGCGCGGTCCACCGAGAAGAGGCCGCCCACCTCCGCGGCAACCGCGGCGAACACCTCAGCCGGCGGCGCCGCGCGTGCGACCAGCGTCGCCACCCGCCGAAGCGCGGCCTGATCATCCGCGACGCGCCGCAGTTCCTCGCGTGCCTGTGCCTTCGCGATCGCACTCGCGGTGAGCTCGGCGAATGCCGCCAGACGCTCCTCGGTCCGGGCGGGTAGTACCGCTTCGCGAGACATCGCCACCTGAACCGAGCCCCAGATCCGACCGGCGACGCGAATCGGCGCACCGGCGGCCGACCGAGCGCCGTGTCGCCGCGCGATGCTAGTTGCGCTGCTTGCGTCGTCCGGGTCGTACCGGTCGATCCGCGCCGGCTGTCCCGTCTCGAACACGAGGGTGGTCACGTTGTGGCCGCCGAGCGTAGTCCTGGTGCCAACGGTGGCCTGGCCCACGCTGTTCCACGAGCCAACCGAGGTCACAGTGCCGTCCAT
>DATJTS010000127.1:0-8501 GCA_035503035.1 Solirubrobacteraceae bacterium | reverse complement strand
GAACGCGCGCCAGAACGCGATCGTGCGCTCGCTGGAGCTCCGTCACGCACAGCTCGAGCAGAGCGAGCGGACGCTCAACGACCCGACGACGATCATCCGTCGGGCGCGGCAGCTGGGCATGACCCGAGCGGGCGAGCAGCCCTACGTCATGACCGGCCAGTCGGGGCGCTGACCCGGGCGCGACGGACAGGGTGGGGAAGGACCGGGCCGGGGAGGACCGGGTGGGCGAGGACCGCTTCGGGGAGGACCGCGTGGGGAAGGACCGCATGGGGGAGGACCGCATGGGGGAGGACCGCATGGGGAAGGACCGCGCGATGAGCGCCAACCCACCCCGCTACGAGGACCTGATCGGCCTGTGGCAGGACGGCGGACGGCGACTGACCGCGCTGGAGGGTCGCGAGCGGACCGCCGCCGAGCGGGTCGTCGACGCGCTCACCGCCGAGCTTGCGCACCGGCTCGGTGGCCCCTTCACCGTGCAGGAGCTCGCCGCGCTCTATATCGAGCAGGGCACCGACTGGTGCTTCGACGTCGCGGTGCGGGTCGCGCCCTCCACGCCTGAGGCGTGGGACCTGACGACCGTCGCGGGGGCGGCGTTCGCCCGCTACGCGCGGAGTGCGGTGGACTATGCGACCGGGCGGCGGATCACCGACCAGGGCGATCCGGAGATCTGAGCGGCCGGCGGGCGACTGACGCGTCCGGGCGCGAGAACCGCGGCCCGGACACGGTCACCGCAGGTCAGTCGTCGTCGCCGTCGTCTCCGTCATCGGAGTCGCCGGCGCGGCGGATGATGATCTGATCCTCTTCGATCGAGACCTCGACCGGGCGGTGGCCCGCCCAGTGCTCTGCATAGACGGGGTCGTCCTGGACCGCGGGGTCGAGCCACAGTCCGTAGCCCTCCTCGCCGTGGTCGAAGGTCGCCTCGAGCGGTCCGGAGCGACGCCGGCTCCGGCCTCCACGGCCCCCGCGCCGGCCGCGACGACGACGGGCGGGCTTCTCCGCCTCATCCTCGTCCTCATCGGCCTCGGCGCTCTCGGCCGCAGCGGCGTCAAGCTCGGCTGCGATCTGCGCGTCATCCTCCGCGCGCAGGTCGATCTCCGCGTCGAAATCCGGCGTGGTGCCGTTCTCGGCCTCATCGGAGGCCTCGAGCTGCTGGTCACGCTTGAACGCCTGGATCTGCTGGACGGTGACCTCCAGCTGATGTGCGATCCAGGCGTCAGTCCGTCCCTGGCGGACCCATGCACGGATTCGGTTGAGTTCGGGTCTAAGTGAGCGTCTTGCCATTTGCGGAGGGAGGGTAGTACAGCTGTCGATGACAACCCGGCTCCATCGGCTGTGTGTGCAAAATCCGTCCTCTCCCTTGCGAGCCGTCAGACCCCACCGCTATCCTCGACGAACCGAGAGGGAAGGCGCTACGTACCCCAGTGGTAGTACCCCCCGCCACGTCGTCCCCGCGACCGATCCCGAGCCGGGAGGCCCACAAAAGTGCTGGTGTTGACGCGCAAATCGAATCAGAGCATCATGATCGGGGACGACATCGAGGTCTCGGTGTTGGCAATCATGGGCGAGAAGGTCCGCATCGGCATCCAGGCGCCTCGCAACGTTCCTGTGTTTCGCAAGGAGGTTTACCTGGAGATCCAGGACGAGCAGCCGGCGGGGGACAAGGACGCGCGGACCGAGGTCGACGCCGCGCTGCGCAGTCTCGGCGACACCGAGACCGAGAGCTGACCGACCGCGCCCCGCGGCGCGCCCGCTGAGCTCCAGGTCACGGCTCAGCAGCAGGGTCAGCTCACTCAACTCAACAGCAGGTACAGCGACTCGAACATGCCCGCGGTGACGAGCAGCGCCGTGAGCACCATGCTGAGCACGAGCACCCAGTAGCGCGCCGATCCGCGCTTGCGCTCGCGCTGCACCGCGCGGACGCGTGAGCGCCGCACCGCCTGCTTGCGCAGCGATTCCTGCCGGCTGCGATCCCGCTGCGTCTCGTAGAGAAAGTCCTCCTCGAGCTCAGCCAGGCTCTGACGCATCTTCATCGCCATCAGTCGGGCGAGCGTACCACCGGTGCAAGAATTGATTCAGCGACCGCCGGTCGCCGCTCGGACCTCCCCGATCCGGGGAGGCGAGGGCGCCGCACTCGGATTCTGCCCCGCCACACCGTAGGCTTGCGCTCTTCGATGGAGCATCGCTTCGAGGGACACGCCTATTCGCTGGGCATCGAGGAGGAGTTGATGATCCTCGACGCCGACACGCATGAGCTCGTCAACGAGATCGAGGCGATGCTCGAATCCTCGCCCAACGGGGAGATCAAGCCCGAGCTGATGGAGTCGGTGCTGGAGATCTCCACCGATCCCTGCGCCAACATGGTCGAGGCCGACGAGCAGCTGCGCGCGTTGCGTCGCCAGGTCGGTCAGATCGCCGCCTCCAAGGGGTTGGCGATCGGCTCCGCTGGTACCCACCCGTACGCGATGTGGGAGGACCAGCGGATCGTCGCGCGCCCGCGCTATCGCGACATCATCTCCGCGTTGCGCTTCGTCGCGCGCCAGGAGCTCATCTTCGGGATGCACGTCCACGTCGGTGTCGATGGGCCTGACAAGGCGATCCACGTCGCCAACGGGATGCGGATCCATCTCCCGGTGCTGCTGGCGCTGTCGGCCAACTCCCCGTTCTGGCGCGCACAGGCCACTGGCCTGGCCTCGACGCGAACCCCGATCTTCCGCCAGTTCCCGCGGGTCGGGATCCCGCCGACGTATGAGGACTGGGACGACTACGTGCAGCAGATCGAGTTCATGCGGCGCGCTGGCGTGATCGAGGACTACACGTACCTGTGGCACGACGTACGCCCGCACGCGAAGTTCGGCACGGTCGAGGTCCGCGTGATGGACTCGCAGACCCACGTCGAGCATTCGCTCGGCTTGGCGGCGCTGGTGCAGGCGATGGTCAAGGAGCTCGCCGAGCACTTCGACGCGGGCAAGCAGCTGTCGAAGTACCCGTTCGAGATGATCGACGAGAACAAGTGGCTGGCCGCGCGCCACGGGTTGGAGGGCGAGCTCGTCGACCTGCCGGGCTCTGACCGGGTCACGACGCGCGAGCTCGCGCGGCGACTACTGGATCGCATGCGCGAACACTGCCAGGAGCTCGGATCCGAATCCGAGCTGGCGGCCGTGGAAGACCTGCTGGCACGCGGCAACGGCGCCGCGCGTCAGGTCGTGGTCTACGAGGCCAACCACGACCTGCGCGAGGTGATGGCGGAGATCGTCACCGCCACCCGCGTCTGACTCTCACAACCGACCAGAAGGGCGTCGGACCGGTTCTACAATCGGTTCGTGGGCGCTGGCGGTCCTGATCTCTTCGTCATCTGCAAGAACTGCGGTTCTGAGGTCAGCCCATACATCACCGAGTGCCCGTACTGTGGCAACCGGCTGCGCAAGCGGGCGCCGAAACTCGACCGCGACCAGCGCCCGACCGAGAAGAAATCCCGCCGTGCGAAGCGTCCTCCTGCGCCGCTGCTCAGCCGGCTGCGGCCCGGTGAGATCCCCGGCATCCGCGGCGACCGCCGACCCTACGCGACGCTCGCCGTCGTGCTGGCGGGACTGATCGGGTGCCTGCTCTGGCGCACGGATCTGGGTGGCCAGGGCTCCAATCTGATCATCGCGGGCACCCCGACCGGACAGTGGTGGCGTCTGGTGACCGCCGCGTTCGCCTACGACAACACCGGCTACGCGTTCATCGTGCTCGGCGCGATCGCGCTGTTCGGCTGGCTGCTGGAGCGCCGGCATGGACCGCTGGTCCCGCTGGGGCTGTTCGTGATCGGCGGCATCGGCGGCCTGGCCGCGACGGTTGCCGTCCAGAGCTCGGCGATCGTGCTCGGCGCGGGGGGAGCCGCGCTGGCGATGGTGTGCGCGTGGTCCGTGCCGGATCTGATCGAGCTGTCGCGCAGCGGCGAGGCCGACGGCGACCTGATCGGAGCGGCGGTGATTGCGGTCGCGGTGGCGCTGATGCCGCTGGCGGACGCCCACGCGAGCTGGATCTCCGACGTGGTCGGCGCCGCGGCGGGCTTCCTGCTCGGGCTCCCGCTCGCTCGCACCGCTGCCGCGCGCTGACCGACGTCCCGCCGCTCGCCGACCGACTGCCCGGCCCTCGCCGACCGCGTCGCCCGCAGCCGCGTCGCGGTGCATATGATCGACGGCCGATGCCTTCCGAGCGCAGCTACACCGACGAGGAGCTCGACGCCGCGATCGAGCAGCTCACGGAGCCCGACCGGCTGCGGGCCGGCCAGGACCTGGTGATGCGAGCGGCACCCTCCCTGCAGCGGGTGCTCGCAGAGGCGCTCGCCGACGGCGGCTGGTTCGACTCCGCGCATGGCCAGGCCGTGCAGGAGGCGGTCGCCGAGGGCGACCACGAGGCCCGGCTGCGCGCGGTGCGCACGTTGATGGCCGAGGAGACCCGGCTGGGGATGCTCGTCGGCGTCGCGGTGGGCTTCGAGTTGTCCCGGACGCTCGAGGGCAGGCCGGGACCGCAGGATTCAGAACACGACCAGGAGGACTGACCCCATGGACATCCGCTTCCTCGGCCACGCCGCGTTCACGCTCACCGAGGGTGACACCGTCGTGCTCATCGACCCGTTCCTCACCGGCAATCCGCAGGCGGCGGTGAGCGCGGACGAGCTGAACCCGGCGACGATCCTGCTCACCCACGGGCATGCCGACCACGTCGGCGACGCGGTCGCGATCGCCAAGCGCACCGGCGCGCCGGTGGTGGCCAGCACCGAGCTGGCCGGCGAGCTCGCCGAGGAGGGGATCGAGACGATTGGGCCCAACTACGGCGGCACGCATACGTTCAGCTGGGGGAGCGTCAAGTACTTCCCGGCCTGGCATGACTCCTCGACGCCCGCCGGCAAGCACAACCATCCCGCCGGGATCCGCGTGGAGATCGGCGGCAAGGTCGTCTACCACGCCGGTGACACGTGCCTGTTCAGCGACCTGCAGCTCGTCGGCCGCGCCGGCCAGGTCGACGTGGCGATCGTTCCCATCGGCGGCCACTTCACCATGGACCGCCACGACGCGGTCGTCGCCGCCGACTTCATCGGCGCCAAGACGATCATCCCGTGCCACTACAACACGTTCCCGGTGATCGAGACCGACGTGAACGCGTTCGCCACCGATATCGACAAGACGCTCGACGCGACCGCGGTCGTGCTCGAGCCGGGCGCCTCGCACACCGTATGACCCACGCGATCGTGCTGATCCAGGCCGATGCGTCGGCGCTGGGGACGCTGGGCGGCGAGCTGGCAGGGATCGACGGGGTCGCCGAGGCGTACTCGGTGACCGGCGAGTGGGACTTCGTCGCGATCCTGCGCCTGCGCGAGCAGGACCAGCTCGCCCAGGTCGTGACCGGGCGGCTCTCCCAGCTGCAGGGCGTCAAGCGGACCCAGACGATGGTCGCCTTCGAGGCCTACTCGCGCCACGACCTCGAAGCGCTGTTCTCGGTCGGCCAGTAGGACCGTCAGCGAGGTGATCTGCCGCGGCGCGCGGCGGCGGCATGGGCCGCCGCCGCGAACGCCGCCACGTCCGCGCCCTCGCCGGCCGCGTCGATCTCACGGCTGCCGGCAGCGAGCGTGGCCCGCAGCTCGGGGTCGGTGGCGAGCCGGCCGAGCGCGGCCGTGATCTGATCGATGTCCTCGGGGTCGACGAGGATCGCGTTGCGACCCTCGACGGCGATGTCCCCGGCAGCTCCGGCGCGGCGGGTGCAGATGATCGGGAGTCCTGCGGCGACCGCCTCGCGCACGACGACGCCGAACGGCTCGAACGTGCTCACCAGCGCGAACGCCCCGGCGTGCGCGTAGAAGTCGCCCATCGCCGCCGGCTCCACCGCGCCGAGGAACTGCACCGTGGCGCCGCGCTGAGTGGCGAGGGCGCGCAGCGCCGGTTCCTCAAAGCCGGTGCCCGCGATCCGCAGCGCCAGCCGCTCGCCGCCGGGGTCGGCGCGGGCGGTCGCCTCGATCAGCGCGGCGAAGTTCTTGTCGGGCACGAGCCGGCCGGCGCTGGCGACGACCAGCGGGCCGCCCGAGACGCCGGAGTCACCCGCGCCGTCCGGCTCACCCGCGCCGTCCGGGTCGTCCGGCCCGTCCGGGTCGTCCGGCCCGCCCGGCCCTCCCCGGCGCGCCGCGGCCCGGATCGGCGCGAGGTCTCCCTGCTGGGGCGCAAACGAGATCCGTTCCGGCGCCACGCCGAACGCCTCCAGCCGCCGGCGCCCGGCGCTGCTCACCACGATCATCTGGTCGGCGTGGCGAGCGAGCAGTCGGTGCAGCGCCAGCTGGCCGGGGGAGAGCAGGGGGTCGATCAGCGGCGTGCAGTCGCTGAAGATCACGAACCCGCGGCGGTGCCGCCGGCACCAGGCGAGCGCGCGCAGCGAGGCGACCCCGTACTCGACGGCGATCACGCAGTCGGGGTCGAAGGCGCGCAGCGCCGCCTCGACGCCGGCCGGGACGACGATCGGGCTGCGTCCGGGCCGTGCGCGCTGGCGGGCGCGCAGGTGCTCGGACGGGTAGCGATGCTCGGTGGGGAAGAAGCCGGGTGCGCTCTCCCAGCTGGCCGGCGCGCGGGACTGGTAGATGACGCGCAGCTCGATGTCCTCGCGCGCCGCGAGCGCGTCGAACAGCGGCTCGCGGTAGGCGGCCGGCGCCGGTGGCAGGATCGCCACCCGCACGACGGGTCGGTCGCCGGCCGCGGCCACGCCCGGGCGGGCTCAGCCGATCCGCGCGCCCGGCTCGGCGCCGCGGTCCGGTCGCAGGAGCACGACGGGGTGGGCGGGGTCGGATTCATCGAGCGCGCCCAGCACCAGCACCTCGGACATGAAGGGCCCGATCTGCCGCGGCGGGAAGTTGACGACCGCCGTCACCAGCGTGCCCTCGAGCTCGTCACGGTCGTAGTGGGTGATCTGCGCTGAGGAGTGCTTGACGCCGATCTCCGGGCCGAAGTCGATCGTCAGCTTCCACGCGGGCTTGCGCGCCTGCGGAAACTCCTCGACCGCGGTCACGCGGCCGATCCGCATGTCGACCTCCATGAAGTGGTCGAAATCGATCATCGCCGCGCGAGCTTACTCAGCCGTCTCCGCGGCGCTCGACGCCGCCCGGTTGCCGAAGTCGACGCCGAGATCCTCGGCGATCAGCCGCGCGCCGAGCAGCTCCCCGTCGGCGTCGCCGTATCGAGCAAGCGCCCGCAGGTAGGCGTCTCTGACTCCCGCGGCCACGCCGAGCTCCAGATCGTGAGCGCCGGCGAGCGCGACGATTCCCTCGAGCTGCTCGAGGCAGTGGGCGAGCCCGAAGGTCGCCATGTCGTCGCCTCCCAACAGGTGGAGGGCATCGCGCTCGACGAACCGCGAGGCGGCCGGGCCGCGGGCGAGCGAGGTGCGCACCTGCTGCGGGTCGAGCCCGAGGCGCGCGGCGAACGCCAGCGCCTCCGAGACCGCGATCGCCTGCCCGAACCACAGCAGGTTGGTCAGGAGCTTCATCAGATATCCCGTCCCCGGCGCGCCGGCATGAACGAGGTCGCGGCAGAGCAGGTCGAGCAGCCATCGATACCGGATCCGATCCTGCTCCTCGGCGCCCAGATAGCCGAGCAGCCGTCCCTGGCGCGCGTCGGCGGGGTCGCCGCCGATTGGGCACTCGAGCGCGTGTACGCGCTCTCCCGCGCGCGCCCTGATCTCGTCGCTGAGCGCCGGCACGCCGGTGGTCATGTCGATCCACGCTGCGCCCGTGCGGAGGTTGCCGAGCACCGGCTCGATCACGTCGCGCACCTCGCCAGGTCCGGGAAGCACCGTCAGCACGATCGTCGACGCGTCCGCAAGCTCTGGGGAGCTGTCGCACCAGGACACGCCGATCGTCCGGGCCAGCTCGGCGGCCTCCGGGCGGAGATCGGTGGCCGCGACCGCCACTCCCGCCTCGCGCAGCCGCTCGGCGATGGCGGCACCTATCCGGCCGAGTCCGATGATCCCGATGCGCTCCGGGCGGGGCGACCCAACAGGCACGGGAGCGGTCATGCCGTCGGGAGCTCGCGCTCGATCCGGTGCGCCGCCGCCTTGACCGCCACGGCGATCTCATCGACCTGGTCGGCGATCCGATCCGCCGGACCGGCCACCGTCAGACCGGCGACCAGCTGGCGATGGGGGCCGAGGATCGGAGCCGCCACCCCGGCGGCGCCCTCGTCGAGTTCGCCCACGGTGTAGGCGAACCCGTCGCGGCGGATCGCCGCCAGCGCGTCCGCCAGGCCATCCGCGTCGGCCGCGGCGGCGAGCAGCCGGTCCTGGTCCTCCTCGGGCAGCCAGGCCGCGAGCACCTTGGCCGACGCGCCGCGGTCCAACGGCCCTCGCCGGTAGCAGGCGTAGGAGAGCCGGACCGAGTGACGGTCGGCCTCCACCACGTCCAGCGCGAGCGTCTCCAGGCCGCAGCGGGCGGTGAGGATCACCGTCTCCCCGAGCTCTCGGGAGAGCCTGCGCATCACCGGTGC
>DATJTS010000126.1:0-7051 GCA_035503035.1 Solirubrobacteraceae bacterium | reverse complement strand
CCGCGCGGGCGGGCGCCCGCGCCTCGACGGGCGCGCCGGCGACCCGCAGCTCCTCGCCCGCCACCGCCACCACATCGCCGTCGTGCAGCTGGCGCCCTCGGCGGCTCTCGCGCTCGCCGTTGACCACGGGTTGCGATCGTTCGTCGGCGAGCAGCGCCTTGGCCTCGGCGCCGCTGCCCACGACGTCGGCGAGCTTGAGCAGTTGGCCGAGCCGGATCGTGTCGCCGCGGATCGAGATCTCGCGCATGCGCTCAGGATGCCGCGGATGGGGGCGCGACGGCCGACCGCCGGGTCAGGCGGCGCGGCGCTCGGGCCGCCCGCGCTCGCGATAGAGCTCGCGTTTGGCCGCCAGCAGCCGCACGTCGGCGACGTCGATCAGATCGCCGGGTTCGGCACCGTCGTCGGGGAATACAGCCGCGCCCACGCTGCCTCGGACGTGCTGCATCCCGGCGGTGACCCCGCGGATTGCGTCGGAGACCCGGTCGCACAGCGGTTCGGCGCCGTCGGCGTCGGTGTCCGGCGCGAGCACGCAGAACTCGTCCCCGCCGAAGCGCGCGACGGTGTCCTGGCCGCGCATCGCCTGGCTCAGCGCGGCCGCCACGTCGCGCAGCAGGTCGTCGCCCGCCGCGTGGCCGAAGCGGTCGTTGACCTGCTTGAAGCCATCGAGGTCGACCATGACGACTGCGAACGGTCGCTCGGCGCGACGGTGGCGGGCGATCTCGTGCTCGGCGGCCGCGAGCAGCGCCCGGCGGTTGGCGACGCCGGTGAGCGGGTCGGTCAGCGCGAAGTCGCGCAGTCCGTCGCGGTCACGCTCCAGGGCGCTGCGAACGACGTGCAGGACCGCGGAGGAGGCGATCGGAACCACCAGCGTGGCCCACACCACGGGCGGATTGGTGGTGTCGAATCGAGCGGCGGCCAGCGCGGCTGCCACCACGACCCCGGCGGCGATCCCCGAGGTCCGCGGCGACCCGCACACCGCGGCGGCCGCGAGCGCGACCGGAACACAGAGCCAGTACGTGTCCCCGTCGCCCGTGATGGCGATCAGAGCGGCGACGACCGCCGCCGCGGCGGCGACGGCCAACCCGATCTGCCCGGGCGCGAGGTCGTCGACGCGGCTCCGGTGGTGGGCCGGGGCAGGAGGCGTCCTGCGGGGAGGCCGCCGGGGAGCCGTGCGGGCGTGAGGGCCCGGACGGCGACCGGGGGCGGATTCCGGGCGGCGGCCGGCCATGTCGGGGACGCATGGTTCCATTCGTCTCGGACGGCAGCCCGACCGCCTCGTGTCAGGAGATCATCCCCCCGAGTTGGCCGCCGGTGACGCCGAGCGCCTGTCCGGTGATGTAGTTGGCCCACGGGGTGCAGAGCAGGAAGACGCCTCCGGCGGCCTCCTCGGGCGTTCCGGGCCGCCCCAGAGGGATCAGCGAGGTCGCGATCTGGCGGACCTGGTCGGGCATCCCGAGCTGGATCGTCTCTCCGCCGATCTCCATCGTGTTCTCGGTGGTGTTGGTCTGCGTCAGGCGGGTGTCGATGTAGCCGAAGAACACCGCGTTGACGTTGACCTTGAACTGGCCCCATTCCTTGGCGAGCGTCTTGGTGAGACCGATCACGCCGGCCTTGCCGGAGGCGTAGTTGGCCTGGCCGGAGTTGCCGAACGTGCCGGTCACCGACGAGATGTTGACGATCTTGCGGAACACCTCGACGCCCTGCTCGCGCTCGCGCTTGGCCGGCTCGCGGAAGTGGGGGGCGACGGCGCGGCACATCCGGAACGGGACGACCAGGTGGATGTCGAGCATCCGCTGGAACGCCTCATCGCTCATCTTGTGGATGACGCCGTCGAGCGTATAGCCGGCGTTGTTGATCAGGATGTCGACCCGTCCCCACTGCTCGATGACCCGGGAGACGAGGGCGTCCGGCGCCCCGGGATCGGTGAGGTCGGCGGCGAACGGGAGCGTCTCGCCGTCGATCTCGGCGGCCGTCTGGGCGGCGAGGTCCGCGTCGAGGTCGTTGATCAGCACCTTCGCCCCATGGCCGGCCAGCAGCTCGGCGGTGGCGCGGCCGATCCCCCGCGCCGATCCGGTGACGATCGCGACCTTGTCATCCAGCATTGCCATGTCTCTCCTTCGTGTCGGGTCCGAGTCCGCGGCGGATCTTGACAGCGCCGGGACGGATAGCCTCCCGGCGATGGATGCTCGCGCCTGGCTGAACGCGTATGCCGACGAGCTCGGGGTCGCCGCTCCGAGTGAGGAGGAGATCGACCGTCTGCTGGCGCTCGCCGGGGTCGCCGCGCACTCCTCGGAGCGGATCGCGGCGCCGATCGCCTGCTGGCTGGCGGCGCGGGCCGGCACCGACCCCGACCAGGCGCTCGCCCTGGCCAAGCGGATCGGCGGCGAGGATGGCTGAACACGACGTCGTCCTGTTCGGCGCGACGGGGTTCACCGGTGGCTTGGTCGCCGAGCACCTCGCCCGCCGGGCGAACTCGGACTCCGGCGCGGGCGGTACACCGACGAAATGGGCGATCGCGGGGCGCAATGTCGCCTCGCTGGAGGCCACCCGCGAACGGCTGGCCGCGATCGATCCGGGGCTCGCCGGCATGGCCTTGCTGCAGGCCGACGTCGGTGATCCCGAATCGCTCAAGCGGCTGGCGCAGTCCACGCGCGTCCTGGCCACCACGGTCGGTCCGTACTTCAAATACGGGGAGGGGCTCGTCGCCGCCTGCGCGGCCTCCGGGGTCGACTACGTCGACATCACCGGCGAGCCCGAGTTCGTCGACACCATGTGGGTGCGCCACCACGAGCTGGCCGAGCGCACAGGGGCCCGGATCGTGCACTCGTGCGGGTTTGACTCGATCCCGCACGATCTGGGGACGTTGTTCACGGTCGACCGTCTGCCCGAGGGTGAGCCGCTCACCGTCGAGGAGTTCCTGCAGGCCGGTGCACGGATCAGCGGCGGCACGTACCACACCGTGATCCAGGGGCTCAGCCGAGCGCGGGCCACGATGACTGCCGCGACTCAGCGCCGTCGGCTCGAGCCGCGCCCAACCGGGCGACGCGCGCGAGCGATCCGCACCCCGCTGCGCCCCAACCCGGTGGGTGAGGGCTGGGCGCTCACCGCACCGACGATCGACGTCGACACCGTGTTGCGGTCCGCGCGGGGGCTCGATCGCTACGGCCCGGACTTCCGCTACGGGTTGTCGTTTGTCACCCGCCGGGCTGCCACCGCCGCCGGAATCGCCGGTGGGGTCGGTGCCCTGGCCGTGCTCGCGCAAGTGCCGCCGGTCCGCAACGCACTGCTGCGGTTCCAGGATCCCGGTGACGGGCCCGACGAGGCCCGGCGCGAGCGGTCCTGGTTCACCGCCCGGTTCGCCGGGAGGGTCGGCGACGAGTCCGTGCCGCGCGTGATCTGCGAGGTCCGCGGCGGCGATCCCGGCTACGGCGAGACCGCGAAGATGCTCGCCGAGTCCGCGCTCTGCCTCGCTCACGACGAGCTGCCGGAGGCGCGGGGGATGGTCACACCGGCGGTCGCGATGGGCCAGGCGCTCATCGATCGCCTGACGCAGGTCGGGATCGTGTTCGAGCAGGTCAGCGGGGAATGACCGAGCGGCCCGCGCCCGACCTGCGCGCCGACGGGCACGCCGCGATCGACTGGGCCGCCGGCTACCTGGAGCGCGTCGGTGAACTGCCGGTGCTGGCGCAGGTCGCGCCCGGCGAGATCCGCGCCCGGCTGCCCGCGCATCCGCCCGAGGACCCCGAGCCGTTCAGCGCCGTCCTGCGCGACATCGACGAGATCATCGTGCCCGGCACGACGCACTGGCAGCACCCGCGCTACTTCGCCTACTTCGCCGCGGCCAGCGCGCCCCCCGCGATCCTCGGCGAGCTGATCGCGGCGACGCTCAACTCGGTGGCGATCCTGTGGCGCACGGCGCCGGCCTCGACCGAGCTCGAGGGGCTCGTGGCCGATTGGGTCGCCGAGCTGATCGGCCTGCCCGCCGGGTGGCATGGCCACATCGAGGACTCCGCCTCCACCTCGACGCTCGCGGCCGCGATCGCGGCTCGCCGCGCCACCGGCCGCTCACAGCTGGTCTGCTCCGAGCAGGCCCACTCCTCGGTGGCCAAGGCCGGTCAGATGCTCGAGATGGGGGTGCGGACGATCCCGGTCGACGATGCGTTCCGGCTCGACCCGGCGGCGCTCGGCGATCTGAGCGACGCGGCGATGGTCGTCGCCACCGTGGGCACGACCGCCTCGACGTCGGTCGATCCGGTGCCGGTGATCGCCGAAGCCTGCGAGCGAGCCGGGGCGTGGCTGCACGTCGACGCCGCGTACGCCGGCTCCGCGATGGTCTGCCCCGAGCTGCGCGGGGCGTTCGCCGGCGTCGAGCGGGCCGATTCGCTCGTGCTCAACCCACACAAGTGGATGCTCGTGCCCAACGACTGCTCATTGCTCTACAGCCGCCGTCCCGACGACCTGCGCGCCGCGTTCAGCCTCGTGCCCGAGTACCTGCGCACCCCCGACGCCGAGGACGCGCTGTCGCTCTCGGAATACGGCCCGGCGCTCGGGCGGCGGTTTCGGTCCCTGAAGCTGTGGGCGGTGCTGCGGTGCTACGGGCGCTCCGGTCTGCAGGCGCACATCCGCTCCGGGATGGCGCTGGCGCAGCGGTTCGAGGCGCTGGTCGAAGGGGAGGCGGGCTGGGAGCTCTGCGCGCCCCGGCCGTTCAGCGTCGTCTGCTTCCGTGCGCCCGGCGATGACGGCCGCAACGCCGAGCTGCTGCGCCGCGTCAACGAGACCGGCGAGATCTTCATCTCCCACGCGGTGCTCGGTGGCCGCTACGTGCTGCGGCTGGCCGTCGGTGGGATGTTCACCGGGGAGGGGGACATCGACCGCGCGTGGGACGTGCTGCGGGCGGTCGAGTCGGAGCTCTGAGCCGAGCTGTCTCGTTTTGCACCCGGACCGGGTGAAAAACGAGATACCTACCGCAGCTGGGCGGAGCTCAGCCCCAGCAGCTGGCGGGCGACGATCAGCAGCTGAATCTGCTGGGTGCCCTCGAACAGGTCGAGGATCTTCGCGTCGCGGGCCCATTTCTCGAGCAGTTCGCCCTCGCCCAGGCCGGTGGCGCCGCACAGCGCGACGCAGCGAAGCGCGACGTCGGTGCCCATCCGGCCCGCCTTCGCCTTGGCCATCGAGGCCTGCAGCGAGTTGGGGACCTTGTTGTCGGCCATCCATGCGGCCTGCAGCGTGAGCAGGCGGGCGGCCTCCCAGTCGGCCTCCATCGCGATGAACTCCGCGACCGCTGCCGTCTGTCGCTGTGGCGGAGCGTCATAGTCGATCTCCACGCCCGCCTCGGCGAGGATCTCGCGGGTGCGCTCCAGGCATGCACGGGCGACGCCGACCGCCATGCCCGCGACGAGCGGCCGGGTGTTGTCGAACGTCTTCATCACGCCCGCGAAGCCCTGCTTGGCCTCCTGGATCTCCGCGGAGCCGAGCAGGTTCTGCTTCGGCACGCGGCAGTCGGTGAGCACGAAGTTGGCCGTGTCCGACGCCCGGATCCCGAGCTTGTCCTCCAGGCGGTCGAGCTTCAGGCCCGGGTTGTCGCGCTCGACCACGAACGACTTGATTGCGCCGCGGCCGGCGGACCGGTCGAGGGTGGCCCACACCACGATCAGCTCGGCCCGGTCGCCGCTGGTGACATAGATCTTCTCGCCGTTGAGGACGTACTCCTCGGTGGCCTCGTCGTAGACCGCGGTGGTCCGGATCGCGGCCGAGTCAGAGCCGGCCTCCGGCTCGGTGATCGCCATCGCCGCCCACTTGCCGCCGAAGCGCTTCATCTGCTCGTCGTCGGCGACCGCCGCGATGGCGGCCTGACCGAGACCTTGGCGCGGCATCGCAAGCAGCATCCCTACGTCGCCCCAGCACATCTCGATCAGCCCGAGCAGCGTCGCCATGTTCGTCCCGTTGCGGGTCCCGGGGTGGTCGGCGCTCGTGCCGTTGCCGTTGGTCGTCTCGCTGCTCCGTGACCCTGTTCCGCTGGCGCCCGCGCCGTTCATCTGGCCGCCCTCGTTCATGCCGTCGATCAGCGCGGCGAGCATGTCGAGCTCCTTGGGGCGCTCGTGCTCGGCGGTGTCGTAATGGCGGGAGTTCGGGCGCAGCACCTCTGCGGCGGCCTGATGGGCCTGGGCGATCAGCTGATCGAACTTCTTGGGGACCTCGAGGTTGATGGTCACAGTCGTTCCGACGGACGAGTCCAGAAATTGGTCACACCAGCAGCCCCCCTTCGAGCACGCCGGCGGCGCGCAGATCCCGGTACCAGCGCTCCACCGGGTGCTCCTTGGTGTACCCGTGGCCGCCGAGCATCTGGACCGCATCGGATCCGATCTGCATCCCGCGGCCGGCGAGCAGCCGGCGCGCGATCGCCACCTCGCGGTGGAACGGCAGTGCCTGATCGACGCGGCCCGCGGCGCGATAGGTGGCCAGGCGCAGCCCTTCGAGCTCGATCGCCATGTTCGCGACGGTGAACGCGACCGCCTGGCGATTGACCACCGGCTCGCCGAATGCCTGACGCGTCTTGACGTAGTCGCTGACGTAGTCGAGCGCGGCCTGTCCGGTGCCGACCGCGAGCGCGCACCAGGCCAGCCGGCCGAGCGCGACGCAGTCTCCGTACGCGTCCGGCGCGCCGTCGCCGAGCAGCCCGGCGGCGGGCACCCTGACCTCGTGCAGGGTGAGGCGGGCCGTCGCGGCCGCGCGGACGCCGATCCCGGGGTCGGGCTCGACGGTCATGCCCACGGTGCCGGGCTCGACGATGAACAGACCTGGCGTGCCACTCGGCAGCTGCGCGGCAACGACGAACAGCTCGGCGTCGCCGGCACGCGGGACGAGCGCCTTGACGCCGTCGATCACGTAATCCGATCCCGCACGGGCCGCGCGGGCGCGGGCGCCGAGTGAGAACGGATCGAACAGCGGCTCGGGCTCCATCAGCGCCAGCGCCGCGGCAGGGACGTCGTCGGAGACGAACGGAGGCAGATAGGTCGCCTGCTGGTCGGCGTCGCCCCACAGCGAGATCGCG
>DATJTS010000125.1:0-15367 GCA_035503035.1 Solirubrobacteraceae bacterium | reverse complement strand
GCGAGCGAATCGACGATGCGACCGGCGTAGGAGACGAAGTCGCCGCCGTCGCCGACGACGATCGCGTCGCGGTCGAGCATCCCGGCCAGCTCCCCGTAGATCCGCATCGGGTGTAGCGGTGCCCGCGGGTCGGCGAGCTCGGCCCGCTCCCCGCCGCGGCGCTCATCCTCCAGCGAGCGCAGGCCGGCGACCCACCCCTCACGCGCGGCCCGCGCTTCGAGCTCGACCGGGGCGGCCGCGTCCGCGAGCGCGCGCAGCGTCTGATCGAGGCCCCCGATCAGCGTGTGCTGCAGCTCTCGAGGGGACTCGTGGTCAGGCGGCGCGGTGTCGATCGCGATCACCGTCGCCGACTCGGCGAAGGCGGCCCCGAAGCCGAGCCGGAAGTCGAGCGGCACCCCGATCACGAGCGCGACGTCGGCCTCGCCGAGCCCCTTGGAACGTGCACGGGAGAACGCGAGTGGATGGTCGGCCGCGACGCAGCCACGGGCCAGGCCGTTCTGGAACACCGGGATGGAGTGCGCCTCGGCGAGCGCACGCAGGGCCTGCTCGCCACGGCCCCAGTACAGGTCGCTGCCGGCCATGATCACCGGCCGCTCGGCGCAGCGCAGCGCGGCGGCGGCACGAGACAGCGCCAACGAGTCGGCGCCGGCAGCCTCCCACGGCCGGGGTGCGCCCGCGAACTGCGCGGGCGGCGGCGCGCCCCCGAACACGACATCCAACGGCAGATCGACGAACGCCGGCCCGCCATGGGGTCCGGCGGCGGCGCGCAGCGCCTCGGCCACCAGGTCCGGGATCTCGGCGGTCGCGCGGGCCGTGGCGGCGAGCCGCGCGAGCGGCGCGATCAGCGGGACGTGGTCGAGCTCCTGCAGCGACCCCTGACCCCAGCGGAACTCGGGCGCGCGGCCGCCGAGGACGAGCATCGGCGAGTGGTTCATCGAGGCGGACGCCACAGCGCTCATCCCGTTCGTCACCCCCGGCCCAGCGGTGAGCGCGCACACCCCGATCTCGCGCGTGACCTTCGCCCAGCCCTCGGCGGCAAATGCCGCGCTCTGCTCGTGGCGGGTGTCGACGAGCGCGATCCCCTCCTCCCGGCAGCCGTCATAGAGCGAGAACAGGTGCCCGCCGGAGAGCGTGAACAGCGTCCTGACGCCGGCCGCCCGCAGCGAGCGGGCCAGCAGGCGCCCGCCGTGCTGTTCTGACTCCTCGCTCACCGCGCGGGACCCTACAGCGCGTCAGTCCTCGGGCCCGGGCGGCCGCATCCGCAGCGCGTTGACCACCGCGCCCCCGAGGATGATGATCGCGAGCACGTAGAACCAGCCGAGCAGGATCACGATGAACACGATCGAGGAGCTGAAGCGGGCGATCGTCGAGATGTGCGTCAGGTACTCGGGGAACCCGTAGTCGACCACGCCGATGGCGAACGTGGCGCCGAGCGCGCCCGGCCACACCGCGCGCCAGGGGACCCTGAAGTGCGGCACCCGAAAGTAGATGATCGTCAGGCAGACGAACAGCAGCACCAGCCCGAACGCGAGCGACGCGGCATACACCACCAGCGCCACGTGGGAGAGGTCGAACGGCAGCGCGTGCACACCGGAGCTCAGGATCGACTGCAGGGTGGGCACCGACACCGTCGCGAGCATGAACAGCAGCACCACCCCGACCATCGAGAGCGCAAAGCGCTTCTGGCGCAGCCACGACCGCGGCTCGCCGCCGTAGATGCGACTGAACGCGTTGTCCAGCGCGCTCCACAGCGATGAGCCGAGCCACAGGCTGGTGGCGATGGCGAGGATTCCGGTCGAGGTGGACCGCTCCTGAACCTGTCTGAGCAGTGACTCGAGCGTGTGGTCGTCGGTCCCGGGGAACACCTCGCGCAGGTCGACGATCACCCGCGCCTGCACGCTGGTGGAGGCGAGCACGCGCCCGGAGGCGAACAGCGCGACGAAGGCCAGCGGGATGACCCCGAGGATCATGTTGTAGGCGACCATTGAGGACAGCCCGGTGAGGTTCGACTGATACGCGATCCGGAAGAAGCGCCGGAGCGGCCGGGGCACGAGGCGTTTGATCAATCCGCCACCGACTCAGCCCTGGTCTGCGTCGGGGCGGCTGCCTCGACGGTCGGCGCCCACAGCCGCGCCGCGGCCTGCTTGCCGCGCAACGCGATGTCGGTGCGCTCGGCCATCGCCACCGACCAGCTCGGCGGGAGCAGGGCGCGTGTCGCCTCGGTGATGAGCACCGGGTCGCCGGTCAGTCGCGTCGCCGCCTCCACCCGTGCCGCGGTGTTGACGGTGTCGCCGATCACGGCGTACTCGACGCGGCCACCGCCGCCGACCGTCCCGGCGATCACCGGCCCGGAGTTGACCCCGATCCCGACCGAGACGCGGCCGGCGAAGGCGGCGCTCACCCCGGCCGCGATCTCGAGCGCGGCGGTGACCGCGCGCTCGCCGTGGTCGGGCAGCGGCTCCGGCGCGCCGAACACGCCGAGCAGTCCGTCGCCGATGAACTTGTTGGCGTGCCCGCCGTGGCGGAGCAGCATCGGTACGGCGAGCTCCCACAGATCGTTGAGCAGCGTCACCACCTCGCGCGGGCGGGCCGCCTCGGCGAACGAGGTGAAGTCGCGCACGTCGAGGAACAGCACGCTCACCTCGAGCTCCTCCCCGGCGAGGTCCGCGCCCTCGGCGAGCACCCGCTCGGCCAGGCCCGGGTCGACGTAGGCGCCGAACGCGCGGTGCAGCCGCTCGCGCTCGTGCAGGCCCTCGATCATCGTGTTGAACGACTGGGCCAGCCGCCCGGTCTCGTCGGTGGTGACGACCGGGACCCGCGCTCCGAGATCACCCGCCACCACCCGCTCGGTGGCGGCCTGCAGCTCGGCGATCGAGGCCGAGATCGAACGGGCGACGAGCACCACGAGCTCCAGCGAGATCGTGAACGAGACCGCGACCGCGATCAGCCATGAGATGCCGAGGTCGGCGAGGTCGACGTGGTGGCCCTGGTTGGCGAGGCTCGCCACCACCACCCCGGTGATCACGTTGATCACGGGGGCGACCGCGAGCAGCCGCCAGCGCAACGGCAGCCCGGGCGCGTCGATCTGGTACTCGGGCGGCAGCGCCGCGGCGACCGGCTCCAGCACCGGGCGGGTGACCACCTCGATCGCGAAATAGCGCGCGATCAACCCGTAGGCGATGACCGCTGTGCCGGCCGCCGCGATGATGAAGAACGAGTACCAGGGCAGGCCGAGCAGCCAGACCGTGAACGCGGTGAAGGGCAGGTAGGCGAGCGTGAACGGATAGAGCCGAAGCCGGCGCACGTACTCCCTGGGGAGGGTGACCAGTGCGCGCCAGGCGGCGATCGTCAACTCGGGCGTGCGCTCGGCCACGGGGGTGCGCTCCCAGGCGCGGACCGGGCGCCACAGCATGCGCGTGAGCTTGATCGAGGCGATGTTGTCGATCGCGACCAGGCCCTGTGAGACCCCGATGATCGTCAGGAAGTGGCCGAGGCTCATCGGCTGGTACAGGCGCAGCAGCCCGAGCCCCGCGAGCGTCACCAGGTGCGCTGTCCCGAACTGCGCCCAGACCAGTGCGTAGGAGTTGCGGCGCGCGATGGCCCGTATCGCCCGGTCGACGGGGTCCTTCATCGCCCGACAGTCTGCCAGCGACGGCGGTCCGCAGCGGCGGGTCCGCTGCGGCGACGCGCGCGGGGGCCGCTCAGCCCGCAGGCGCGAGCGGCCCCTGCGCAAGCGGGCCTCGGACCATCATGGCCGAGGCTGCGCTCAGCGCGTCCTCGCCCCGCAACCAGTGGGAGCCGACCTTGAACGCGGGCAGCCGGTCAACGCCGGCGCTGCGCAGGGTCGCGGTCATCTCGCCTATCTCCTCATCGCGCCAGCTCTCCCCCGCGGCCTCCAGGCACGCGCCGAGCGGGACGGCCGCCGCCGCGGCCGCCTCGGCGATCGTCTCCGGGTCATCGAGCTCGAAGCCTCCGCAGAACGCGAGCCGGGCGGCGGCGAGCGCGAATGCGGGGCCGGCCCCGACCTCGCACGCGAACGCCGCCGCGCGCTGGGCGCACGGGGCGCGCAGCGGAAACGGGTCCGGCCAGATGAGCGGCAGCCGTAGCGCGCGGGCGCGCATCTCCGCCCGCGCCCGCAACCGAGCCTCCTCGTCGCCGTCCTCAGCGGTCGGGGCGAGCGCGGCGCCGTCGACGGGCACCCACGCGGCACCGGGCAGGCGCCGCTCGACGCGCTCGGCGGCGAGGTACGAGAGCGGGCAGGTCACGTCGAAGAAGAAGGCGCCACGGGGAGACGCCCGTCTCTCACGCGCGTGTGTGCGCTCGACCGGGAAATGGAGCAGTTCACCCACGCGAGCCTCGCTTCGACCCGACGCGGTCGTCGCGTGTCTGAGTCAGGGATTTCGTCATTTCCCCGGCTTGAAACGCACCGCCGCGAAAAAACTGGCGCAAACCGCCGTGCACCGCCTTGTGGTGGTTTATGCTCCGGTTCCTGGAGGCGACCCTTTTCGTCTAAGGAGCCGGACATGTCTCAGGTCCCGCCTGCGAAACGTCATCCGTACGATCAGTGGTCTCCCGACGCCCGGGCGCTCGACCTCGTGGGCGACAAGTGGACGCTGCTGATCATCCGCGACCTGATCTCCGGGCCTCGCCGGTTCGTCGAGCTGCAGCGGGTGCTGCCGGGGATCTCCACCGAGCAGCTGCGCTCGCGCCTGAACCGGATGGTCGCCGACGGGATGCTCACCCGCCAGCGCTACCGGGAGGTCCCGCCGCGGGTCGACTACGAGCTGACCGAGCGCGCCCGTGACCTGGCGCCCGTGCTCGGAGAGCTCGCGCGCTGGGGCTATGAGTGGGCCTGGGGAGCACCGCGACCCAACGAGCACGTGGACGTCGGCGCGATCTTCCGGCTGCTGCCGGGCATGGTGCGGCCCGGCGCGGTCGCCCCCGGCTCGATCGCCCTCACCGCCATCGGCGGACACGGCAATGGCCACGCGCTGCTCTCGATCTCCCCGCAGTCGGTGACGATCTCGGAATCGGCCGAGCCGTTCAGCGCCGACGCGTCGCTCTCCGGCACGGTCGAGGCGTGGATCCGGGCGCTCGGTCCGACCGCTGACAGCGGCGGGCTGGAGGCCGACGGTCGGGCCGATCTGAGAGGACTCGTCCTCGAGCAGTTGTCGCTGGGTCACGACGCTGAGGAGCGCCTGGCCTCGGCGGCTTCCTGACCGCGCTCCCGGCCGGTAACGTCCCGGTCCTCGCCCGGGTGGTGGAATTGGTCAGACACGGTCGCCTTAAGAGCGACTGCCTCGCGGCGTGAGGGTTCGAGTCCCTCCCCGGGTATTCCCTTCTTTGGCGCAACTTTTGCGCCGCTAATGTGCTTTGAAGGTGCGGGGCAGGCGACGGCGCCCCACCACGACCTGAGCCGATGGAAGCGTCTGCGCTGAAATATCACCCCGGGATCGGGCTTCCGAGTCGTAGTCCGCTGCTGCGGCTGCAGTCCGATGAGCGGCTGATCACGCTGCTGCGGCGCGGGAATACCGCCGCCTTCGAGGTGCTCGTCGGCCGCTACGAGACCCGCCTGCTCGCCTTCTGCCGCCATCTGCTCGGCTCCCGCGAGGACGCCGAGGACGTGCTGCAGGAGGTGATGACCGCCGCCTTCAACGCGATCGTCGCCGACAACCGGCCGATCAACGTGCGGCCGTGGCTCTACCGGATCGCCCGCAACCGGAGCCTCAACCACCTGCGACGCACCCAGGCGATCGGCGTCGACTCGATGGACCACCATCTGGCCGAGCACGGCACCTCGACGGCCGACAAGGCCCACAAGCGCGAGGAGTTCCGGATGCTCGTCGGGGACATCCAGGGCCTGCCTGAGACCCAGCGCACCGCCCTCGTGCTGCGCGAGATGGACGCGCTCTCCTACGAACAGATCGCCGAGGCGATGGAGACGACGGTCTCGAGCGTCAAGTCGCTGCTCGTGCGCGCGCGCGTCTCGCTCACCGAGGCGGCCGAGGCGCGGCTGCTCAGCTGCGACGAGGTCCGCATGGAGCTCGCGGCGATCGCCGAGGGGCTGCAGAAGCGTCCGAGCCCGCTCGTTCGCCGCCACCTCAAGGACTGCAAGCGCTGCTCCGCGTTCCGCACGCAGCTGAAGGCGACCAACAAGGCGCTCGCCGCGCTGCTCCCGGTCGGCCCGCTGGTCGTGTTCAAGAAGCTCGCCTTCCTGCACCTCGGCCACTCGGCCGGCTATGGCGCGGGCTCGACCGCCGGCGCCACCGCTGCCGGCTCGACCGCGAGCGCCGGCGCCGGCGCGGCGATCGGCGCCTCGACCGCGGTCGGCGGCGGCTCGATGGTCTCAGCCGGGATGGGCGCGGTCGCCACCAAGGCGGCCGCCGGTCTCGCCGCCGCGGTGATCGTCACCGCCGGCGCGGTTGAGGTCGACCAGCAGCACTCCCACCATCCGGCCAAGCCGGTCGCGTCGGTCCCGGTGCATCAGGCCAGCCCGTACATCGCGCCCGTGCAGTCCTACTCGGAGAAGCCCTCGACGGTCGCCGTCCGCCATCGCGCGCCCCAGCAGCCCCAGGGCGGGAGCGGGGCCGCCGCCGGGCATCACTCGACGACGACCACCGCCACGACAAAGAGCACGTCCACCACGTCGACCACGACCTCCTCGACGCCGACGACGTCGACGACCGGCACCACGGGGACCGCGACTGGCACGACCACGGGCACCACGACGACGACCGACCCGGGCACGACGCAGACTCAGACCGACCCGACGACGGTGCCGACGACGACCACCGCCCCCGCACCGCCGCTGTCGGCCCCGACGACGCCCACCGAGCCGACCACCACGCCCGGCACGACCACCCCCACGTCGACCGCTCCGGTGACCACGGCGCCGACCACCACGACCGCGCCGACCACGACCGGCACCGCGCCGACGACGACCACCGGCGCCGCGGCGACCGCTCCGGCGCCCAGCGGGAGCTCGACGACCCCCGCCACAACGCCGGCTCGGCCGTGGCTGCATCACCACGCGCACGGCAAGCGGTCGGCCGGGCTCCTCGCCATCTCGAACGCGCGCTGAGCGCCGCGCTCACGGAGCGGCGGGCACCGGCTGCGCCGAGGACGGGGCCTCCGTCACCGCTCGCGGCCGGATCCCCAGCGAGACAACGGCTCCGCACAGCGAGATCCCCGCGCACACGCCCAGCGCGGGTCCCATGCCCGCGGTGAACGCCGCGGCCGACCCCAGCCCGCCGGCGCCGGAGAGAATCGCGGTCGCCACCGCGGTGGCGAACACCGCGCCGAAGCGCTGCAGGGTGGTCGCGACCCCGGAGGCCGTCCCGAGCTCGTGGCGGGCGACCGCGCTGAGCACCGCGGTCGGAGCGGTCGGCAGCGCCATCCCGATGCCGGCCCCGGCGACGAGCAGCGCGACCGCCAGCTCGCCGTAGCCGAGACCCGCACCGACGCGCGCCGCCACCCAACCGAAGCCGGCCGCCTGCAGCGTCAGCCCGCAGGCGATGAGCCGGCGCTGCCCGATGCGGTCCGACAGCGCCCCGGCCAGCGGCGAGATCAGCATCGGCATGATCAGCCACGGCAGCAGCCGCACGCCCGTCATCACCGGCGAGTAGCCCCGCGCGAGCTGCGCGTACTGGATGATCAGGAACCCGCCGGCGAAGATCGACCCGGTCATCATGAACATCGCGGCGGAACCGGCGGCGAACGTCCGGTTGGCGAACAGGCGCAGCGGCACCATCGGCTCCGCCGTCCTCGCCTCCCACCCGACGAAGGCCGCGAGCAATGCGACACCGGCGGCGAGCGTGGCGAGCACCTCCGGGCTGCCCCACCCCACCGACCCGCCGCGCACCAGCCCCCACACCAGGCTGACCGCGCCGCCGCTCACCAGCGCCACCCCGGCGGTGTCCACGCGCCGCTCCCGGCCACGGCTTTCGGGCAGCCGCCGCGCGGAGAGCGCGGCGGTGGCGACGCCGATCGGCACGTTGACCCAGAAGATCCAGCGCCAGTCGGCTCCCTGGGTGAGCGCGCCGCCGACCAGCGGGCCCGCGGCGACCGCCAGTCCGGCCAGCCCGCCGTAGATGCCGACCACCGTCCCGCGGCGCTGCGCGGGAAACGTGTCGGTGAGGATCGTCAGGCTCAGGGTCAGCAGCGCGGCTCCGCCGATCCCCTGCACGGCCCGTGCGCCGATCAGCATCGTGCTCGAGCCGGCCAGGCCGCACACCGCCGACCCGGCGGTGAAGAGCGCGACACCGGCGACGAAGATCCGGCGCCGGCCGAACCGGTCGCCGACGGCAGCCGCGCTGATGATCCCCGCCGCGAGCGCGATCCCGTACGCGTTGACCGTCCATTGCAGCGCGCCGAGCCCGGCATGCAGGCTCGCACCGATGGACGGCAGCGCGGTCACCACCACCAGCGAGTCCAGCACCGCCATGAAATACGCGGCCGAGGTCAGGCCCAGGACCGCGCGGAGATTCGGTTGCGTCATCGTGATCGCCTCCAGATCGGTTGTTGAAGGCTCTGACACCGAACCGCCCGGCGAGGGGGCGCGCCCCCTTTCGGCGCCCGACGGTGTCCGAGTACGACAATGACCACGCTCATGAACACCCCCCTGCTTGAGCGCGCCTCGCATGGCGACGAGGCCGCCTTCGCCGAGCTGACCGACCCGCTGCGCGGCGAGCTGGAGTTCCACTGCTACCGGATGCTCGGCTCGCGTGACGACGCCGAGGACATGCTCCAGGAGACGATGCTCGCGGCCTGGCGGAGCTTCGGCGGCTTCGAGCGTCGGTCGAGCCTGCGGACCTGGCTGTACCGAATCGCCACCAACCGCTGTCTGAACGCGCTGCGCGACGCGACGCGCCGGCCGCCGATCACCGCGCGGTTCCCCATCCCCGAGCCGACGCGGCGCAAGGACATCACCTGGCTTGAGCCCTATCCGGAGGACCGGCTCGACTGGCTCGCCGACTGCGCACCGGGACCGGCTGCGCGCTACGAGGCCCGGGAGGCGGTGGAGATCACCTTCATCGCGGCGCTGCAGCACCTCTCCGGGCGCCAGCGCGCGGTGCTGGTGCTGCGCGACGTGCTCGGCTTCCATGCCGACGAGACCGCGGCGATGCTCGACACGTCGGTCGACGCGGTCAAGAGCGCCCTCAAGCGCGGCCGGGCTGCGCTCGACGGGGAGCGGACCGACACGCTGCGGCCACCCGCGCCCCGCTCCGATGACGAACGTGAGCTGCTGGCGCGCTTCGTCGAGGCGTTCCTGGCCGACGACGTCGACGGGATCGTCGCGCTGGTCACCGAGCACGCCTGGTTCCGGATGCCGCCCGCTGAGGTCGAGTATCAGGGGCCGTCGCAGATCGGCGCGATGCTGCGCGCGATCGCGGCCCAGCGCGTCGGCCAGGCGCCGCTGCTGATCGAGACCCGTGCCAACGGCCAGCCCGCCTACGGCACTTACCGGATCGATCGCGCCCGCGGCGTGGCCGCGCCGGTGGGCGTGCTCCTGCTCAGCCTCACCGGCCGGCAGATCGCGGCGCTGACCTGGTTCGTGGGCCCCGAGCAGCTCGCCGCGTTCGGCCTTCCGACCGACCCCTCCGATCCGCAACTGGTGTCAGAGGCGGTGTAACCAGTCACCGCCGGCACCGCCGGCAGAGTCAAGGAGATTCGATGCCCACCTACCTGCTCAGCTACCGCATGCCGGCCGGCTACGTCTCGACCCCGGAGACGCGCGCCAGCTGGACCGAGTTCTTCGGCACCGTGAGCACCCAGCTCGAGGACATCGGCGCCCCGATCTTCACGCGTGACGCCGTCGGCGAGACCGGTCCGCAGACCGTCCTCGGCGGCTACACCATGATCGACGCGGCAAGCCTCGAGCAGGCCGCTGCGCTCGCCGGGCGATGCCCCCTGATGCGGCACGGCGGCGGCGTGGAGGTCGGCGAGCTCACTCCCCCCACCGGGTGAACAGCTGGTGCTCGATCCCGAACTGGTCGAGGATCCGGCCGTTGACATGATCGATCAACTCGTCGATGTCGCGCGGCCGGTGATAGAACGCGGGCACCGGCGGGAAGACGGTGGCGCCGGCGAGCGTCACCGTCTCCATGTTGCGGATGTGGATGAGGTTGAGCGGCGCCTCCCGGGTGGCGAGCACGAGCCGCCGGCGCTCCTTGAGGCAGACGTCGGCGGCGCGGGTGAGCAGATCGGTTGTGTTGCCGCTGGCGATCGCCGCCAGTGTGCGCATCGAGCAGGGGACGACCGCCATCCCGGCGGTCTGGAATGAGCCCGAGGAGATTGCGGCGCCGAGATCCTCGGGCTCGTAGGTGACATCGGCAAGCTCGGTGAGCTCGGTGATAGGGACGCCGAGCTCGAGCTCGATCGTGCGGCGCGCTCCGCGACTGATCACCAGGTGGGTGGTGACGGAGTCGATGGTGGCGAGCGTTCGCAGCAGCCGGTAGCCCAGCTGCGGTCCGCTTGAGCCGGAGATCCCGACGATCAGCCGCGTGGTCATCTCCGGCCCAGTCGCCGGCGGGCCGCCGCGAGCGCGTCGGCCGGCGGCATCGCCTCGCGGTGGTCGGCCCGGTCGGCGCCCTTGCGGGTCGCGTCGATCCCCAGCTTGGCGACGCGGCCCCGGAGCTCGAGCGGCTCGGCGCGGTCGGCGGGGCCTCCAGGGATGACGAGCAGGTCCCGGTCGGGCCGGCAGTAGGCGGTGCGCGCCCATTCGACCTCGGCGACGTCCCACGGATCGACGTCCCCGTCCACGACGGTGACGGTGCGGATGAGGCTGACGCTGGCCCAGATCGCGAACATCGCTCGCTGGGCCGACCCCGGTCGCGCGTCGTCGCGCAGGGAGACGACCGCGGCCAGCCGTCCCGCACCGCTCTCGGGGACCGCCACCGAGACCACTCCCGGCATGAGCCGGCGCAGTTCGGCCGCCAGGCCGGCGGCGATCGCGATCCCGCCGAGCAGGAGGTGCTCGGGGTGCCGTCCGGGCTCGATGACCTGAAAGACAGCGTCGCGGCGCATGGTCAGCCGCTCGAAGGTGACCACCATCCCGGCGCCGTAGTTCTCATACATGCCGTGGAACTCGGAGACCGGTCCCTCCTCCACCGACTCGCCGGGGTCGAGCCGGCCCTCCAGCACCAGCTCGCAGTGCGCCGGAACCGCCAGGCCGGCCGGCGTCCGCGCGATCTCGACCGGCTCGCCGAACAGACCGCCGGCGTTCTCCAGTTCGTCCGCGCCGAGTCCGAGATAGAGGCAGGACGCGAGTAGGACGGCAGGGTGATTGCCGATCGTGACCGCGATCGGGAGCCGGTCTCCGCGTTCGGCGGCCCGCCGCGCGAGCGCGGCCAGATGGTGATTGGGCGCGATCCCGGCCATCGCGCGGCGCTGGTCGAGCGGCTTGAGCCGCGCGATCGAGAGGTTGGCCGGACCGTCACTCCCGTCCCGCGCGACGATCGCGCCGGCGGTGATGTACGGGCCGGTCTCATGCTCAAAGAACCACGGAATCGGCAGCCGCGTGAGATCGACGTCATCGCAGACGACCTCCTGGCACGGCGCGTGCTCGATCTCCCGGGGCGCGAGCGGGTGCTCGAGCGCCTGCAGCAGGTGATCCTGGATCGCATCGACCTCGACGCCGAGCCCGAGCGCGATCCGTCGCCGGGTTCCGAGCACGTTGCCGACCACCGGGAGCGCGCTGTCCTCGACCTCGCCGAACCACAGCGCCGGCCCGGCGCCGTTCGCGGCCAGCAGCGCCGAGAGCTCGTCGCGTCGTGCGACCGGTCCCTCGATGCGTCGCAGCTCGCCCTCGCGCTCGAGCGTGGCGAGCGTCCCCCGCAGCGACTGGTCGACCGTCATCCCGCCGGCACCTCCGAGACTCGCGTGCCGAGCGTGGCGGCGACGACGTCGGCGGCCTGAACGATCTCGCCGAGGTCGGCGCCCTCGTCGGGGGTGTGGCTCTCGCCGCCGTGGAGCGGCACGAACAGCAGCAGCGTGGGGATCCGCGCGGCGAGATGCTGGGAGTCGTGTCCGGCGCCCGACCAGGTCGGCTCGGCCGGGATGCCGCGGCGCTCGGCGCAGGCGAGCGCCGCGTCGGCGAGCACGGGGTCGAGCGCCACCGGCTCACCCGCACGGGTCTGGCGGACCTCGGCGACGACGCCCCGTCGCTCTGACACCTCGGCGGTGGCGGATCGCAACGCGGTCTCCACCCGATCCAGGGACCGGCCGTCGGTGCCGCGGACGTCGACTCCGAGCAGCGTCCGGCCGGGGATCACGCTGACCGCTCCTGGCGAGACCGCGATCGCTCCGGTGGTGGCGACGGTCTCGGCCGGCTCCGCCCGGGCCGCGGCGTCGATCGCGAGGATGATCTCGGCGCCGGCGACGAGCGCGTCGCGTCGGTCGGTCATCGCGACCTCCCCGGCGTGGCCGGACTCCCCGGTGAGAGTGAGCTCGAACCGCCGCGGCGAGGCGACGCGGGTGACGACTCCCAGGCGCCGCAGCGAGCGTCGCTGCGCCACATGCACCTCGGCGTGGGCGGCCACCCGGTGGAGGGGCGCCTCGATCCTCGGCAGATGGTCGCGCAGCCGCCCGAGGTGATCGGCCTGGGCGGCGGCTGCGGTGACGCCGTCGCGGTCGGTGAGCTGGTGCAGATCGTCGGAGGACATCGCGCCGGTGAGCAACCGCGACCCGATCGTCCCGGCGCCGAACCGGGGGGCCTCCTCGGCGGCGAACACGAGCAGTCCACCCCTGGCCGCGCCGCCGGCCTTCAGGTCGTCGACGAACTCCAGGGCGAGAACCGACCCGAGCGCTCCGTCGTAGCGACCACCGTCGGGGACGGTGTCGACGTGGGAGCCGGAGGTGAGGAGCGGACCGTCCCAGTCGGAGGGGAGCGCCCACAGATTTCCATGGCGATCCACGCCGGGGTGAAGGTCCGCCTCGTCCGCCCATTGTGCGATGAGCAGCATCGCCTCGGCCTCGGCAGGCGAGAACGCCGGGCGATCGGCGCCGCCGGCGGGACCCGACGCGATCTCCCAGAGCGCCTGCAGACGGCTGGCGATCCGATCGCGGTCAGCCACGCGCGCGCTCCATCGCGGTGTTCGCCGGCACGAACCGGCCCTGTCCCGCGGAGGCTGTCACCGTCTCACCGTCCCACACCTGCTCGCCCCGTGAGAAGGTCGCTGTCACCCGGCCGCGGATCCGTCTACCCGTGTACGGGCTCCATCCGGCGGGGGTGACCAGCGCCGCCGGATCGATCGTCCATTCCGCATCGGGGTCGAGCACGAGGATGTCGGCGTCGGCTCCCGGCATGAGCGACCCCTTGCGCGGCCACAGGCCGAACCGGCGCGCCGGCTGCTCGGCGACCAGGCGCACCAGCTCCGAGGCGCCCAGCGCGTCATGGACGAGCGGCACGATCAGCTCGACCCCGGGCGCTCCCGAGGCGATGGCGAAGATGTCGGCGCCGTGCTTGCGCTCCGCCGGCCACCCCACGTGATCGGAGGAGATCAGCTCGAGACCTTCGGCGCCGAGCGATGCGGCGCGCAGCGGCGGGTTGATCTTCGCCTCGCCGCCCCTGTCGGTCAGTGCGGTCTCGTCCAGCACCAGGTAGTGCGGGCAGGTCTCCGCCGACGCGTCAACACCGTCGGCGCGCGCCCGCCGGACCAGTTCGACGCCGCGAGGCGTGGAGACATGGCAGATGTGGATCCGCACTCCGGTCGCGCGCGCGAACTCCAGGACACGGCCGATCGCTTCGGTCTCCGCGATCGGCGGCCTGGATCGGGCGTGGGCCAGCGGATCGGTGCCATGGCCGGCCGCCTGCTCGGCGGCGATCCCCGCGCGGACGAGCTCGTCGTTCTCGGCGTGGATCCCCGCCATCCCTCCGGCCTCGGCGATCGCCCGGAACGCCGAAACCATCTGCGGATCCGGAATGCGCGGGAACCGCTGCGGATGGGTCTCGAACGTCGAGAGCTTGAACGCGGCGGCTCCGCCGTCGACGAGGGCCTGCACCTGATCCAGCGGACCGACTGGCGGGACCGTGGCCCAGAGCGCGACGTCGATCACGGCCTCCCGGTCGACGTCGGCGACCTTGGCCTGGAACGCGGCCAGGGAGTCGACCGGCCCCGATGCGTCATAGGGCATGTCCACGATCGTGGTGACCCCACCGGCCGCCGCCGCGCGCGTGCAGGCCTCGATCCCCTCCTCCGCGTAGCTGCGCGTGTGGACATGGACGTCGACCGCGCCCGGCAACAGCAGCGCCTCACCGAAGTCGAGGGCGTCCGGCTCGACGTCTCCGACCGCCGCGATCCGGCCGTCCTGCACGGTCACACTCCCGCGCGTCGTCGTCCCGTCTGGTTCGAGAATCCGTCCGTTGATCTTCCCTGTGGCTGAGATCGCTCAACCGTACTAGAGTCCAGCCTCCAGATGTCTTCTCATTCATCGAGAATCGGGAGCTGAGGTGCCCGCCGGAGCACTCGAACGCGCGGTCGGTCTGTTGGACCGCCTCGGACAGCCCGGCGCGAAGCCGACGGTGGCCGAGCTCGCCCGGGAGACCGACATGCCGACGAGCACCGTCTACCGGCTGCTCGCGGAACTCGAGCAGCATGGCTTCGTGGCACGGACCGCGGGAGCGAGGGTGACGCTCGGCGCACGGTTGATCGTCCTCGGACAGGATGCCGAGAACGGGCTGCGCGACCGCATCGTCGGGCCCGCCGCACCGGTGATGCGCAGGCTCTCCCGAGAGCTCGGGGAGACGGTGATCCTCACCGCCCGCTGCGGCCTGGAGACGCTCGCGCTGGACGTGGTGGAGGCCGACCGTCACTCGGTCCGGCTCTCCTACGCCTGCTACCGCCGCGGGCCGTTGGACCGCGGCGCATCGGCCAAGGTGCTCGCGGCCTGGCTGCCCGAGGAGGACCAGGACCGGCTGCTCGCCGCCGCGGCCGACGCGGCTGGGCTGGCGGGCGCGCTGGCGGCGATCCGCCGCGACGGGTTCGCCTACACCGTGGGCGAACTCGACGAGGGCGCCGCCGGGGTGGCGGCTCCGATCCTCGGCCCCCATCGCCAGCTGGTCGCCGGTCTGACGGTGGCCGGTCCCGCGGATCGGATCGCCGACCAGGTCGATGAGATCGCCGCCGCGGTCAAGGCTGCGGCACACCGGATCGAGCGCGAGCTCCCGACGGCATGACCGCTCCCGTGCCTGTCGAGTCGTCCCACCCGGAGCGCGTCGGGCTCATCGGACTCGGCCGGATGGGTGCCGCCATCGCCGAGCGGCTGCACGAGGCGGGAGTGGCGGTCGCGGCCACCGATCTCCGCCCGGAGGCCGCCGAGCTGGCCCGGACGATCGGCGTGTCCTGGTGCGACAGCTCCCCAGAGCTTG
>DATJTS010000124.1:0-3773 GCA_035503035.1 Solirubrobacteraceae bacterium | reverse complement strand
GTCGAGCTGCACCTGCCGCTCGTCGAGTACCTGGCCCGCCGGTTCCGCAACCGCGGCGAGTGGCTCGATGACCTGACTCAGGTGGCGACCATCGGGCTGATCAAGTCCATCGACCGGTTCGACCTGGAGCGAGGCGTCGAGTTCTCCACCTACGCCACGCCCACCATCGTCGGCGAGATCAAGCGCCACTTCCGTGACAAGGGCTGGGCGGTCCGGGTACCGCGGCGGCTCCAGGAGCTCAAGCTCTCGCTGACCAAGGCGATCGGTGAACTCGCGCAGCGCGAGGGGCGCGCGCCGACGGTCAGCGAACTGGCCTCGCACCTTCAGATGTCCGAGGAAGAGGTGCTCGAGGGCCTCGAGTCCGCCAACGCCTACTCCACGGTGTCGCTTGACGCCCCCGACTCGGGCGACGAGGACGCGCCCGCCGTCGCCGACTCCCTCGGCATGATCGACGACGCCCTCGAGGGTGTCGAGTACCGGGAGTCGCTGAAGCCGCTGCTGGAGCGGCTCCCGCCGCGCGAGAAGCGCATCCTGCTGCTGCGGTTCTTCGGCAACATGACGCAGTCGCAGATCGCCGCCGAGCTCGGCATCTCGCAGATGCACGTGTCCCGGCTGCTCGCCCGGACGCTGGCTCAGCTGCGCGAAGGGCTTACGATCGACGATTGAGCGCGCGCAGGCTGGCCGGGGCGAGCAGCCCGGCGAGCCCGGCGAGCGCGAGCAGCAGCGCCGGAAGTCCCCAGTCGTAGCGGTGCGCCTGCAGCAGCCAGATGGCGATCATGGCGGTGAACACCTGGACAATCACCGCCGGGGTGCGGCTCCACGGCTGCACGCGGTGCACTCCCCACGCGATCAGGGCGACACCGACCGCGAAGACGAACTCGAACAGCATGAACCCGATCGCGTTGGACTGGGTGGCGGTCCGGCCGTTCACGTCGTCGATCGCGTTCGACACGACGGCCACGCACAGCCCGATCGCCTCGAGCGCCACCGCTGCGGTCGCCACCGAGAGCATGGGAGCGCCTTCGGCTGAACGCATACCCATAGTCTTGCATCCTTTCGGGCACCGTTAACCTGTGCAACGTGCGGGCGCTGCTGATTATCAACCCTCGCGCGACTTCCATGTCCGGGCGCGACGCCGGCCTGGTGGTCCGCGAACTCGGCTCACGGCTGACGCTTGAGACCGCGCAAACACGCTATCGCGGCCATGCGGGTGAACTCGCCGCCGCGTCGGCCGCCGACGGGTTCGACCTGGTGGTGACGTTCGGCGGCGACGGGACCGTCAACGAGGTCGTCAACGGGCTGATGCGGGTGCCGGAGGGCGAGCGTCCCGCGCTAGCGCCGATCCCGGGCGGCGGCGCCAACGTCTTCGCGCGCACGCTCGGCCTGCCGCCCGACGCGGGCGGCGCGGTGCGGCGCATCGTGACGGCGGCGAGGTCGGAGGTCCAGCGGACCATTGGGCTCGGCCTCGCCGGGGACCGCTACTTCACGTTCAGCAGCGGGCTCGGCGTGGACGCGGAAGTGGTCGCCGACATCGAACGGCAGCGGGCCGGCGGGCGGCGGGCCTCGCCGGTGCGCTACGTGCTGACCGGGCTGCGCCGGTACTACACGGAGACCGACCGGCGCCGTCCGGCGCTCACCCTGAGCATGCCGGAGCGGGCGCCGGTCCGCGGGCTGTTCATGGGCGTGGTCACGAACAGCTCGCCGTGGACCTACCTGGGCAGCTATCCGGTCCGCCCGGCGCACGCGGACTTCATCTCGGGCCTCGACCTCTTCGCCCTCCGGCGGCTGCGCACGCTGAGCACGCTGGCCACGATCGGGCACATGATGCATACGGATAACGCCGAGCTCCCGTCGGGTCGGGACGTGGTCAGCGCCGAGGCGCTGAGCACGCTGTCGTTCCAGGCCTCGCGCCCCATCGCGTTTCACATCGACGGCGAGTACATCGGCGAAACAGAGTCGGTGGAGTTCCGGTTTGTGCCGGCCGCACTGAGTGTTGTAGCGTGACGTAACTCTCTTACTGTGACAGATCTGACATCAAATTCAGCAGACTCTTAGCCACGCCCTCTTGCGCTGGCTCATGCCCTGTTGAGAGGCTAGACCCGGTGCCTGAGGTGGCATCACTCTGCGCGTTCGAACATGGCTGACGCGGGGATGTCACCTTCCGAAATGCGCACGGGGTATTTACCGGATGCCCGGAACGCGATCGGGTTCGGCGCCAGCAAAGATCGGGAACAAGAAAATGTTCCCCGACATACCGCATAGCTCGTGAAACGCTTCACAAGCTTGGAGTGGCGGGCGGCAGGACTCACCGTCGGAGAGCCGCTGCGCCGAGAAGGAGTGGACACCATGGACTGGCGCCACGTCGCCGCCTGTCGCGAGGCAGATCCAGAACTGTTTTTCCCGATCGGAAACACGGGCCCGGCGCTCCTCCAGATCGAAGAAGCCAAGCAGGTCTGCCGGCGCTGCACGGTGCTCGATGACTGCCTCCGCTGGGCCATTGACTCTGGTCAGGACGCGGGCGTCTGGGGCGGCCTGAGTGAGGACGAACGACGAGCGCTCAAGCGCCGTACCGTCCGGCTGCGCGCGCGGGCCGGCGTTTAGGTCTCGGCTGCAGCGAGGCCGCGGCCTCAGGCCGACCGCGGTGGCGGCTCGAAGCGGACCGGCAGATCGACGAGCGCGATCGTGCCGCCGCCCGGCCGCTGGCTGAGGCTTAGCTGGCCGCCGAGTTCCGCCACCACCAGCGTCCGGACGATCTGCAAGCCAAGGCTCGTCGTGTTTTCCAGATCAAACCCCGGCGGCAGCCCGGCCCCGCTGTCGGTCACCGTGACGGTGAGCTGCTCGGGCGCCCGCGCGGCCAACACCTCGATGATCCCGCCATCTCCGCAGGCCGAGCGCGGCACGGAGCCGAACCCGTGCTGAAGCGCATTCTGCAGCAGCTCGGTGAGCACCATCGCAAGCGGCGTCGCCACCGACGAGGGCAACATTCCGAACTGACCCGTGATCTTGGGCGTCACGCGGACCTCTGGCGACGACACCTCGCCCGCCATCATCGCCACCCGGTCCGCGATGTCGTCGAAGTCGACGATCTCCTCCGGAGTATGCGACAGCGTCTCGTGCACGATCGCGATCGACCCGACCCGGCGCACCGCCTCCTCGAGCGCGGCTCTGGCCTCGGGCGCCTGCAGCCGTCGCGCCTGCAGCCGCAGCAGCGCCGCCACCGTCTGGAGGTTGTTCTTCACCCGATGGTGAATCTCCCGGATGGTCGCCTCCTTGGTCAGCAGCTCACGCTCCCGGCGGCGCAGCTCGGATACGTCCCGGACCAGGACCAGCGCGCCAGTCCGCTGGCCGCCGACCACGAGCGGGATGGAGCGCAGCTGGACGACCGTGCCGCTGACGTCGATCTCCGTCTCCCGTGGCGCCCGTCCCCGGGCGACCAGCATCAGCGACTCGTCGACCGGCGCGCCGGAGGTGGTGAGCTGTGCGGTCGCTTTGCCGAGCTCCGCGCCCATCAGGTCCGCGGAGAGCCCGAGCCGCCGGTAGGCGGACTGCGCGTTCGGCGAGGCATAGGTGACCCGGCCCGACGTGTCGAGCCGGAGCAGCCCGTCGCCCACCCGCGGCGACCTGACCAGCGTGGTGTCCTGGCCCGTATAGGGGAACGTGCCCTCCGAGATCATCCGCGCCAGGTCGTCGGCGCCGGCCAGGTAGGTCAGCTCGAGGCGGCTCGGCGTCCGCGCCCCGTTCAGGTTCGTCGACCGCTCGATGACCGCGATCAC
>DATJTS010000123.1:0-20026 GCA_035503035.1 Solirubrobacteraceae bacterium | reverse complement strand
GCACGGACGCCCTCAGCGGGTCGCTGTACTACGCCTACGCGCGCTTCTACGCCTGGCGATTTAGCTAGGCGCTCGGCCCACTCCCAGGCGCCGCGAGCCGCGCGGCAGATCCGGAGGTCGGGCGCCGACATCCGCCCCCAGCGGGTCCGCCCACAGGCCCGCTCCGCCCGCGGCTCGGGCAGACCGACCTTCGAGCGTTGTAAAAGAGGAGCCGACTGAAATGCACACCACGCGCGCCACGGCGCAGCCCAGCGAAGAGGAACCTCCCGATGACCACGGGGTATTGCTGACCATGTCCGATCCCTCGACCCGTAGCGGGCGCATCCGCGACCAGCGGATCCTGCGCCACGTGCCGTTGTCGGCGCCCAGCCAGCTGATGGAGGAGATCCCGCTCTCCGACGTCCACGCCGAGGTGCTGCTGCGCGGCCGCGCCGATGTGCAGGGCGTGCTGCGCGGCGAGGACGACAGGCTGCTCGTGGTCGTCGGGCCGTGCAGCGTGCACGACGTCGACGCGACCCGTGAGTACGCCGAGCGGCTGTCCGAGGAGGCGGCCGAGTACGACGAGGATCTGTGCATCGCGATGCGCGTGTACTTCGAGAAGCCACGCACCACGATCGGCTGGAAGGGGCTGATCAACGACCCCCACCTCGACGGCTCCAGCGACGTCAACACCGGTCTGCGCATGGCCCGGCAGCTGCTGGTCCAGGTGCTCGGCGTCGGACTCCCGGTCGGCTGCGAGTTCCTGGACCCGATCACTCCGCAGTACATCTCCGACGCGGTCTGCTGGGGCGCGATTGGCGCCCGCACCGTCGAGAGCCAGATCCACCGCCAGCTCGGCTCGGGACTGTCGATGCCGGTGGGCTTCAAGAACCGCACCGACGGCGATGTGCAGGTGGCCGTCGACGCCGTCCGCGCCGCTCGGGTGGGCCATGCCTTCGCCGGGATCGACGACCAGGGAACTCCGGCGATCCTCTACACCACCGGCAACCCCGACTGTCACGTGATCCTGCGCGGCGGCCGCGGCATCACCAACTACGACGCCGCATCCGTGCAGGCCGCCTGTGAGCGGCTGACCGCGGTCGGCCTGCCGGAACGGGTGATGATCGACCTCTCCCACGACAACTCCGGCAAGCGGCCCGAGCTCCAGCCCCAGATCGCCGGCGAGGTCGGCGATCAGATCGCGGCCGGCGACAACCGCATCGTGGGCGTGATGATCGAGTCGTTCCTGGTCGAGGGCCGTCAGGATCACGATCCCGCGGACCCTGACCGGCCGCTCGTCTACGGCCAGTCGATCACCGATGGGTGCATCGGCTGGGAGCAGACCGTCGACGTGCTCGACGGGCTGGCGCAGGCCGTGCGCACGCGGCGCGAGCGCTGAGCCGAACCCGTGAGGATCGCTGTGCTTGGCGTGGGGCTGATCGGCGGCTCGGTCGCGCTCGCCGCCCGGGAGCGGCTCGACGCCGAGGTGACCGGCTGGGATCCGATGCCGACGGCGGTCGAGCTGGGAGTGGAGCGCGGGGCGTTGCAGCGCGCGGCCGCGTCGGTTGCCGATGCCGTCACCGGCGCCGACGCGGTGTTCTGCGCGGCTCCGGTCGCGCGCCTCCAGGAGCTCATCGGGCAGGCGCTGCAGGCGGCGTCCCCGGAGTGCGTGGTCACCGACGTCGGCTCGACCAAGCGGACGGTGACGGCGGCCTTCGCCGACCCACGGTTCGTCGGCGGGCATCCGCTCGCCGGCGCCGAGACGGCCGGGGTGGCGCACGCACGGGCCGACCTGTTCGATGGGGCCATCTGGTACCTCACGCCGCGGGAGTCGACATCCGGGGTGCTCTACGAACGGCTGCACCGGCTGCTGCGGGGCATCGGTGCCCAGCCGGCCGCGATCGACGCCGACACCCACGACCGCGTGCTCGCCGCGGTCTCGCACCTGCCTCACGTGCTCGCCAACGTGCTCGTCGCCCAGGCGGCGGCCACCTTGCGCGCGGGTGGTGAGCGACTGCCGGCAACCGGTCCCAGCTTCCGCGACGCGACGCGCGTCGCCGGGGCGCCGAGCGCGATCTGGACCGACATCTACCTGGCCAACCGGGACGCGCTGCTGCGCGAGCTCGACGGCGCGCTGGAGCGGCTGCGCGAGGTCAGCGGAGCGCTGGAGCGCGGCGACGCGGACGCCATCACCGCCTGGAACGACGACGCCGCCGAGGATCGTCGGACGTTGCTCGAGTCGCACCTCGCCGGTGCGCAGGTCTTCCAGTTGCGCGCATCGGTGCCCAACCAGCCGGGGGTGGTGGCCCGGATCGCGCTTGAGCTCGGCCGCGCCGGCGTCAATATCGCCGACATGGCGCTGTCGCCCGCGCCGGACATGAGCGAGGGCGTGATCGCGCTGTGGATCGCGGGGAGCGAGGCCGCGGGGCGGGCCGCGTCGCTGATCGAGGGGCTCGGCTTTGCGGTGGCTCGCCCATGAGCGTCCCATTCGGTGATGCGCCTGCCGTGCGGGTCTCGCCGGGATCGCCGCCGGCGCGCTGGTCACTGCGAGTCCCGGGCTCCAAGTCGCTGACCAACCGGGCGCTGCTCATCGCCGGGGTCGCTGCGGGCACGACGCGACTCCTCGCGCCGCTGATCGCCGATGACACCGAGGTGATGATGGCCGCCCTGCAAACGCTCGGCGCCCGCTTGGACCGGGTCGACGGCGCAGACGGTGACGACGTGACCATCCAGGGCCTTGGCGGTCCGCCGGCCGCGTCGGCGGCGGGGACAACGGTCGACTGCGGCATGGCCGGCACCGTCGGCCGGTTCCTCGTGCCGGTACTCGCCGCGGGCAGCGGTCGCTTCGCGGTCGACGGCCATCCGCAGCTGCGCCGTCGCCCGCTCGGCCCGGTGCTCGCCGCGCTGCGCGCTCAGGGTGCGGAGATCGACGGCGAGTCGCTGCCGCTGTCGGTGACCGCGCACGGGTTGGCGGGTGGTGTGGTCGACGTCGATGCCTCGGTCTCCAGCCAGTTCCTCTCGGGGCTGGCGATCGCTGCTCCGCTCGCCCGCGCGGCGACGACGCTGCGCTTCGGCGCGCTGGTGAGCGCGCCCTATCTCGACCTGACGCTGGAGGCGATGAGCAGATTCGGAGCCACGGTGACGCGCGCGGACGGTGAGCTTCAGATCACGGCGCGCGGCTACCGGGCGGTTGACGCGCTCGAGATCGAGCCGGACGTCTCGACCGCCTCCTACTTCCTGGCCAGCGCCGCGGTCACCGGCACGACGGTGACCCTGCCGGGCCTGGACCTCGACACCACCGGCCAGGGTGACATCGAGCTCGTCGCCCATCTGGAGGCGATGGGCTGCGCGGTGCCGGCACGGGCGCCACTGTCGCTCACCGGTCCAGAACGGTTGCGCGGCGTGCGGGTCGACATGAACTCGAGCTCCGATGTGTTCATGACGCTCGCCTGCGTGGCGCCGTTCGCCGACGGGCCGACGACGATCACCGGCATCGGCCACGCCCGGGTCAAGGAGTCCGATCGCGTCGATGCCACCGCACGGAACCTGCGGACGCTCGGGATCCAGGTCGAGGAGGGACCCGACTGGTTGCGCGTTCATCCCGGGACGCCCCGAGCGGTGCGGCTGCCGACGTTCGAGGACCACCGCATCGCGATGGCGTTCTCGCTGATCGGGACACGCGTGGCGATCGAGCTCGAGGATCCCGGCGTGGTGGCCAAGACATGCCCGCCGTTCTTCTCGCTGTGGCCGCGCACGGGCGCGGTCGTCGAGGGGGTGCGATGACCGTCGTGGCGATCGACGGCCCGGCCGGCGCGGGCAAGTCGACGGTCGCGCGAGCGGTCGCCGAGCGGATCGGCGGCGTCTACCTCGACTCCGGCGCCATGTACCGGGCGGTCGCGCTGGCGGCGCTGCGGCGGGGGATCGACCCGGGATCGGCGGGCGAGCTCGCCTCGATCGTGTCGATCGAGCTCGAGCCCGGGGTCGTCATTCTGGACGGTGAGGAGGTGACCTCGCTGATCCGCGACCCGGCGGTCACCGAGGCCGCCTCGGTGGCGGCCGCCGTCCCGGAGGTGCGTGAGGCGATGGTCGGTCAGCAGCGGGCGCTGCTCGCCTCCGGCGGCGACTGGGTGGCCGAGGGACGGGACATCGGCACCGTCGTCTGGCCGCAGGCCGAGGTGAAGGTGTTCCTCACCGCCTCCCCGCGGGCCCGCGCCGAGCGTCGGGCGGCCGAGCTCGGCCTGTCGGTGGACGAGGTGCTCGCGCAGGTCATCGAGCGCGACGAGCGCGACAGCACCCGCGCGCACTCCCCGCTGCGCGCCGCCGACGATGCGGTGACGGTGGACACGACCGGGCTGACGTTGGACCAGGTCGTCGAGCGGGTGGCCGCGCTCGTGGACGAAGCCCGCAACTGAGTCGCCTGACGCCGCGGGCATACTGAGGGCGCAATGAAGGTCGCAATCGTCGGATATCCCAACGTCGGCAAGTCCTCGCTCGTCAACCGGCTCACCGAGTCCCGGGAGGCGGTCGTGCACGAGCGCGCGGGCATCACGCGTGACCGCAAGGAGCTGCGCACCGACTGGAACGGCCGCCAGCTGACGCTGATCGACACCGGCGGGGTGGACCTGCAGGACGCGGACGCGATGGCCGCCCAGATCCAGGCCCAGTCGCGCGCGGCGCTCGCCGAGGCCGACGTGGCGGTGCTGGTTGTCGACGCGCGCGCCGGAATGCGCCCGGGCGACCAGGAGCTCGCCGACATGCTGCGCCGCGGCTCGCTGCCGGTGCTGGTGGCGGCCAACAAGATCGACTCGGTCAAGGACCTCTCGCTCGCCGCGGACTTCTACGCGCTCGGCTTCGGCGAGCCGATCGCCGTGTCTGCCGCGCAGGGGCTCGGTACCGGCGACCTGCTCGACCGGATCACGGCGCTCGCGCCCGAGGCCGCCGATGTCGACGACCACGCAGACGGCGCGGTCCGCCTGGCGCTGATCGGGCGCCCGAACGTCGGCAAGTCCTCGATGCTCAACCGCTTCGCGGGCTCCGAGCGCGTGATCGTCTCCGAGGTCGCGGGCACCACCCGGGACGCGATCGACCTGCCGATCCGCTTCGGTGAGCGCGAGATCGTGCTCGTCGACACGGCCGGCATCCGGAGGCAGGCGAAGGTGGGGGACTCCGTGGAGTACTACACGTCGCTGCGCTCCGAGCGGGCCGCGCAGCGGGCCGACGTCGCCCTGGTCGTCTGCGACGCGACCGACGGGGTCACCACCCAGGATCTGAGGATCGCCGAGCTGGCGATGAAGTCGGGGTGCGCGACCGCGCTCGTGCTCAACAAGTGGGACATCGCCGAGGACGTCGACCTCGACCACGAGCGCGCCCGAGTGCTGCAGAAGCTGCGGCTGCGCCCGCGCGTGCTCACCGCATCGGCGAAGACCGGGCGGCATGTCGAGCGGCTGCTCGTCGAGGCCGTCGCGCTCGCCGACCGCTCGCGGACCCGGATTCCCACTCCGCAGCTGAATCGCTTCCTGTCCGAGGCGGTGGCGGCGCGCCAGCCGCCCGTCGGCAACAGCGGCAAGGGCGCCCGCTCCGGGCATCGGTTGCGGCTGCTGTTCATGACCCAGACCGCCGAGCGCCCGCCGCGCTTCTCCATCCAGGTCAATTCGCGCGCCCGGGTGACGCGTGACTACGCGTACTTCCTGGAGAACCGTCTGCGCGAGCGCTATCGGTTGGAGGGCGTGCCGGCGATCATCGACTTCGTCGAGCGCGGCGAGCAGGGGCAGGGCGGGGGCGCTCCGGGCAGTGAGCGCCGGTCGCGGCGCCGATCGGCCGCCTGAGCGCCCGGCGGCGATGATCGCCCGTGTGCAGCCGCTCACCCGCACGCGTGCGGTGCGCGGCCCGTTCGATTACGCCGTCCCGGATCCGATGGCCGGCGAGATCGCGGTCGGGACGCTGCTGCGGGTGCCGTTCGCTCGGCGCCGGGAGCTCGGGGTGGTGGTCGAACTGGCCGAGCACTCCGACCTTGAGCCCGATCGGCTCGCCGAGCCCGAGCGCGTGATCGGGGCCGGGCTCACGCCCGAGCTCGTCGCCCTGGCGCAGTGGATGGCGCGCGAGTACTGCTCGACCCCCGCCCGGGCACTGTCGCTGATGCTGCCGCCCGGTGCCGCCGCGGGGCGGGGCGCCAAGCGTGCGCTGGCGGCCAGTTTGACGCCGGAGGGTGCCGCCGCGGTGGGTGCTGGGCATCGAAACGACGCCACAGGTCGTTTAGATGCCCAGCAGCCCGCCTCCGAGGTCCGGCTCACCGACGGTCAGCGGGGATTGCTGCAAGCGCTCCACGACCGCGGCGGCAGCGCCACCGCCGCCGAGCTCGGCACCGAGGCGCTGCGCCGCCTGGAGCGCCGCGGCCTGGTCAGCATCGCGCCCCGGATCGTGCCGCGCCGCCCCGCCAACCTCACCGTCGGCCGCGCCGACGCACACGCCCCCGCGCTCACCCCGGACCAGCGCGCGGCGGCCGACGCGCTGCTCCAGGCGCTCCACACGCCCGGCGAATCCGGCGAGTTCCTGCTCCAGGGCGTCACCGGCTCGGGCAAGACCGAGGTCTACCTCGCCGCGGTGCAGTCGGCGCTCGACGCAGGGCGGACCGCGATCGTGCTCGTGCCGGAGATCGCCCTGACCCCGCAGGCGCTCGGCCGCTTCCAGGCGCGATTCGGCGATGTCGTCGCGGTGCTCCACTCGGCGCTGTCCGACGGCGAACGACACGACGAGTGGATGCGACTGCGCGCCGGCGAGGCGCGCGTCTGCGTGGGGCCGCGCTCCGCGGTGCTCGCGCCGCTGCAGGACGTCGGTCTGGTCGTGGTCGACGAGGAGCACGAGAGCTCCTACAAGCACGAGGGCGATCCGCGCTACGACGCGCGGGGCGTGGCGCGATGGCGGGCCCGCCACCACGGCGCGCTGCTCGTGTTCGGCTCGGCGACCCCGCGGCCGGAGTCGGTGCTGCAGATGCGCCGTCTCTCGCTGCCGCGGCGCGTGGACGGGCGCCCGATGCCACCCGTGCAGGTGCTCGACATGCGCGAGTCCCACCAGCCGATGCACCCCGAGACGCGAATGGCGCTCGCCGACCTGCGCCACGGAGGCGGCAAGGCGATCATGCTGCTCAATCGCCGCGGCTGGTCGAACTTCCTCTCCTGCCGCTCCTGCGGGCACGTCTGGCTGTGCCCCAACTGCGAGGTCGCCCTGGTCCTCCACGCCGAGCGCGGCACCTCTGCTCGATCCGGCCACGTCGCCTGCCATCACTGCGGCCACCGCGAGCCCGTCCCCGAGCGCTGCACCGAGTGTGCCTCGGTCTCGGTCGCCCGCCACGGCGCCGGCACCGAGCGGGTCGAGCATGAGCTGCGCGAGGCGATCGGCACCGAGGGCTTTCCGGTGTTCCGCCTGGATGCGGGCGCCGCCACGCTCGAAGCGCGCGCGCGCACGCTGCAGGCGTTCGAGCGGGCGCCGGCGGGCGTGCTCGTCGGCACCCAGATGGTCGCCAAGGGCCACGACTTCCCCGATGTCTCGCTGGGGGTGGTGCTGGACGCCGACCAGACGCTCCGCTTTCCCGACTTCCGCGCCGAGGAGCGGACGTTCTCGCTCGTCACCCAGCTCGCCGGGCGGATCGGACGCGGGGGCGGGGGAGCGGGTTCCGCCGAGCGCGTGGGGCGCGTGCTCGTGCAGACCCTGGCGCCCGAGGCACGCCCGCTGAGCTTCGCCGCCGAGCACGATTCGGACGGATTCGTCGCCGACGAGCTGACCCGTCGCCGCGCGCTCTCCTATCCGCCATACGCCTCGCTCATCCGGATTATCTGCTCCTGCGAGGCGGAGGCTCCCGCATTCGAGGCGGCGACGAGGATCCACGAGCGACTCGTGCACGGCGAGGCGCTGCTGCTGGGGCCGGCGCCCCTGTTCCGCTTGCGGGGTCGTTCCCGGACCCAGATCGTGGTCAAGGCGCGCGAGCGGCAGGTCGCGATCGATGCGGTCGGAGCCGCGGTCGATGAGATCGGCCCGGCCGCCGCCCGGGCCGGCGTGAACGTGAGCGTCGACGTCGACCCGCAATAGCGGCGCCTCCGTAGACTGGGTGGGATGGCCGAAGATGTGACAGACGCCGAGCTCGAAGCCGTCGAGGTCGAGCCGGACGAGGACGAGCCGGTCGAGCTCGACCCCGAAGCGCGCGCCCGTCGTGACCGCGCGCTCGCTCACGTGCGCAAGTTCGGCGACCCGGTGCTGCGCACCCGCGCCCGCGATGTCGATCGCTTCGACGAAGAGCTCGTGCGCGAGGTCGCGCAGATGGGCGAGCTGATGAACGACGCGATCGGTGTCGGGCTGGCCGCCACCCAGGTCGGGGTTCTGCACCGCGTGCTCGTCTACCGCGTCCACCCCCAGTCGCCGGTCGCCGCGTTGGTCAACCCCGAGCTTGAATGGGCCGGGCGCGACACCGAGACGCTCGAGGAGGGCTGCCTGTCGCTCCCGGGCGTCCACGTCCAGGTCGAGCGCCCGGTGTTCGTGCGCGTCCGCGCGCGCAACGAGCGCGGTGAGCCGATCCTGGTCGAGGCCTCCGGGCTGGAGGCGCGGGTCATCCAGCACGAGATGGATCATCTGGATGGGGTGCTCGTGCTCGACCGGATCTCTCGCTCGGAGCGCAAGGAGGCCATGAAGGCCCTCCGCGCCGCGCTCGGCGACGGGTAGTCCGTCGGGCGTTCATGCGGACCGTCTATCTCGGCACCTCGCCGTTCGCCGCCGCCGTGCTGCATGCGCTCGCGGCCACTCCCCACCGCCCCGCGCTCGTCGTCACTCGCCCCGATCGCCCGCGCGGACGCGGACGCCGTCTTGCGGCACCGCCGGTCGCCGACGCCGCGCGCGAGCTCGGTCTGGAGCTCGACCAACCCGCCTCGGTCAACGACGAGCCGGCGCGTGCCCGGATCGCGGCCGCCTCACCCGACGCGCTGATCGTGTGCGCGTTCGGCGCGCTCATCAAGGAGCCGCTGCTCTCAGACCACGAGGTCCTCAACGTCCATCCGTCGTTGCTGCCACGCTGGCGGGGCGCGGCGCCGATCGAGCGGGCGATCATGGCCGGGGATGCGAAGACCGGCGTGTGCATCATGCGTCTCACGGCGGGCCTCGACACGGGCCCGGTGGCGCTGCGTGGAGAGGAGCCGATCGAGCCCCGGGACACCTACGGAACGCTCTCCGAGCGCCTGGAGGGGCTCGGCGGCCGGCTGTTGATCAAGGCGCTCGATGCGGGCCCGGGCGGGTTGCGCTTCGAGGCACAGGATGAGGACGGCGCCACCTACGCGGAGAAGATCACCGCCGAGGACCGAGCGCTCGACGGGGCCTTGGAGGACGCCGCGACGCTCGAGCGTCGCGTCCGTGCACTCAGTCCGCACATCGGCGCGGCACTCACCCTCCACGAGGGGCAGCGGCTCGGCGTCTGGGCGGCAACCGCTCGGGCCGGCGAGCCCGGGGATCCGGCCGTCGGAGAGCTCGACCTCGCCCAGTCGCGCCCGGCGCTCGGATGCGCCGGCGGTGGCGTACTCCTGCTCGACGAGGTTCAGCCCGCCGGCGGGCGGCGGATGGACGCCGCGGCCTGGGCGCGCGGGCACGCGGGCCGGTGAACGGCGCGGCTCGCGATCGCCCCGCCCGCGGGACCACGACCCGCCGGCCGGCCGGCGAGGTCACACCGGCGCGAGCGTGCGCGTTCACCGTCGTGCGCCGGGTCTTCGAGCAGGGCGCCTACGCCGACCGGGCCCTCGTGGCGGAGGCGGGGAGCCTTGAGCCGCGCGACCGGGCGCTGGCCACGGCGCTCGCCTACACCACGGTGCAACGCCGAGCCACGCTCGACCACGTCCTCAACGCGCTGTCCAGCCGGCCGATCGCGCGACTCGACCCCGCCACGCTCGCCGCGCTCCGGCTCGGGCTCGCGCAACTGCTGCTGCTCGACGGCATCGCCGACCACGCTGCGGTCCATGAGTCCGTCGAGCTCGCCAAGCGCACCTCCCGCGGCGCCGGCGGGTTCGTGAACGCGGTGTTGCGCCGCGCGATCAGGGAGGGTCCGCAGCTCCTCGCCGGGCTGGATGACCTCACGCCCGCCCACGCGGCCGTGCTGCACTCGGTGCCGGAGTGGCTGGCCGAGATGTGGTTCGCCGAGCTCGGGGAGGCGCAGGCCCGCGCGTTGCTCGCGGCTGTCAACCGGGCGCCCGAGTCGGCGTTGCGGGTCAACACACTCCTCGCCACACCGGCCGATGTGGCCGCGGCACTGCCGGTCGCGAGCCATCTCGGGGCGCTCGAGGAGGGCCTTGTGCTCGAGGGCCCGTTCGACCTGGAGGGCTCCTCGCTGTGGCGGGAGGGGGCGATCATGGGCCAGTCGCGCGGGTCGATGACGCCGGCGCACGTGCTCGGCGCCGAGCCAGGCGATCGGGTGCTCGATCTGTGCGCGGCGCCGGGAGCGAAGACGGGCCAGCTCGCCGCGATGATGCGCGATGACGGGCGACTGCTCGCGGTCGAGCGCCACCCCGGCCGGGCCGCGGCGCTGCAGCGCACGCTCAGCCGACTGCAGGTCCACTGTGCCGAGGTTCGGGTGGCGGACGCCGTTGCGCTCGAGTGCGAGGAGAGCTTCGATCGCGTCCTGGTCGACCCGCCGTGCAGCGGCCTCGGCACGCTCCAGTCACGGCCCGACATCCGCTGGCGGGTGACCCCCGAACGAGTTGCGGCGCTCCCTGAGGCGCAGCTGCGGATCCTTCGCGCCGGGGCGCGGCGGTTGCGGCCCGGCGGGACGCTGGTGTATTCGGTGTGCACGATCTCACGGGCCGAGTCCGAGGGCGTGGTCGAGCGCTTCCTCGCGGCCGAGTCCGGTTTCGAGCTCGCTCCGATCGCCGACGCTGCGGACGCTTCACCGTTCCAGCAACTGCTTCCCAGCCGCGACGGCACCGACGGGTTCTTCATCGCGCGGCTGGCCCGCGCCGGCGAGGGCCCGCCGGGGTGACCGGTTAGGCTTGGGCAACGCCCATGAGCGAGCCCGCGGTCAACCTCGGTCCCGAGTGTCCCCATTGTCACGAGCCGTGGCTGCGGCCGACGACGGTTCCGGGCCGCTACCGCTGCGTCTACTGCCTGCAGCGCTACGAGCTCGTCTCGGTCTGTCCGAATTGCGGTGAGCACTCGACGATCGTGCGCATGTCGAGCACGGCCCTGGTGGAGTGCAACCACTGCCGCGCGTCGATGCTCGTCGCCGTCTGAGCGCGCGCCGACGCATATCCTGCCCAAGCTGACATGGCGCCCCACGACTTCCGTCCGGTCGCGCTCACCGAGCGCCGCATCGCCCCGTCGATCCTCTCGGCGGACTTCGGCCGGCTGCGCTCACAGGTGGGCGAGGTGCTCGATGCCGGCGCCCGGGTGATCCACGTCGATGTGATGGACGGCCATTTCGTCCCGCCGATCACGTTCGGGGCGGTCGCGGTGCAGGCGATCGCCGACCTTGTCCACGATGCCGGCGGGATCGTCGACGTCCATCTGATGGTCGATCGTCCCGAGCGCCATATCACCGACATCGCACGTGCCGGCGCCGACTCGATCACCATGCATGTCGAGGCCACCCCGCATGTCCACTATTCGCTGCAGGCGATCCGCGAGGCGGGGTGCACCGCGGGGGCGGCTCTCTGCCCCGCGACGCCCGTGGAGACCCTGGCCGACGTCGCAGGGGAGGTGCTCGACATGGCGCTCTGCATGTCGGTCAACCCGGGCTGGGGTGGCCAGAGCTTCATCGAGAACTCGATCGACAAGTTGCACCGGCTGCGGCGAATGCTGCCCGACGAGGTCGGGGTGGAGGTCGACGGCGGCGTCAACGATGAGACCTCCCCGCGGGTGGTCAAGGCGGGCGCCAACGTGCTCGTCGCCGGCTCAGCCGTGTTCGGCTCCCGCGACCCCGCCGCCAGCTACACAACTCTCGCCCAGGCCGCCGGCGCGGTCTGACCCGCTCAGGTAGACGATCGACAGCAGCAGCGCCAGCAGGGCCGCCGCGCCGCAGTAGCCGACCTCGACGCGGGTCACCCGAGAGCCGATCAGTCCGACGATCTGAAAGGCGAGGAACAGGGCCGCGCTGACCAGCCAGCAGGCCGCCGCGCGAGCCGCTTGGCCCCGTGCCAATGCCGCCTGGTTGAACGTGCCGGCGATGAGATGAAGCCCCATCCCGAGACCGACCGCAGCGAGCCCGAAACGGCCGTAGTGGAACCCCTTGTGCCCCAGCAGGATCCCCATCGCCGTCGGACCGACGACCAGCAATCCGAGTGCCACCGCGAGCCCGAACCCGCCGGTCGCCGCGACGATCCTCGCGACCGCGCGGCGAACCCCCGCCGCGTCGCGGCGCGTCTCCAGTCCGGTGAGGTGAGGGAGGATCGAGGTCTGGACGGCCTGGAAGAGCTGCAGCGGCGCGCGCGCGATCAGCATCACGTTGAACACGAAGCCGACCAGCCCGCCGCCCAGGTTTGTCGAGCCCACGCTTGCCGCGACGACGAGCACTCCGGCGTTCATCAGCGTCTGCTCGGAGAGCATGATCGCCACCACGCTCGCGGCGAACGCCCCGCCGCGACGCAAGGTCAGCGACGCGTCGCCTGCCTCAGCGGTCTCGGCGGCCTCGGTGGCCGGCGCGCCGGCCACCCGCCCGCGGATCAACGGGAGCGCGAACGGCATCACCGACAGCGAGACGAACGGCGCGACCGCCATCCCCAGCGCGACCGGCGCCAGGCCGTGCGCGATCCCCACGGCGACGGCGAGCGCGAAGCAGAAGCGCGAGACCGACTCCAGGAAGACGAGCGCGCCGTAGAAGGCGAACGCCTGGTGTCCGGCCAGCCAGCCACGGGCGAAGTAGCTGCCCGCGTAGGCGAGCACGCCGATGACCAGAACCCAGTAGAGCGTGGTCGAGCCGCCGAACATGCCGTGCTCGACCGGATGACGCGCGAGCAGTGCGGCGATCAGGAACGCGGCGGCGAAACCGGCCTGGAGCGCCGCCGGAACGCGCAGCGGGTGGCCGTGGATCCCCTGGGCTCGGCGTTCGGCGATCGTGCGGGACAGCAGCTGCTCGATCGGCCGGTAGATCACCGACAGAATCACGAACATCACCGCCCAGCAGAGCGAGACGCGGCTGTAGGCACGGGGCGACAGGACGTGGCTGGCGGTCGCGAGGTAGGCGAAGGTGAAGACGCCCGTGGAGGCGATTCCGACCGACAGCACGCGGGTGCCGGCGGCCAGCGAGCGCGCGGGCGTCCCGGGGCCGGCGGGGGCGGGTTCGGCGAGCGCCGGGTCCGGGAGCGACATCAGCCGACCCGGACGAGCAGCATCGTCCATGGCAGCGGCGCTCGGCTGCAGACGATCTCGCCGTGAGCGGCGAGCAGCCGGCGAAACCTCGCCGGCGTCCAGTGGTGCAGATGCCCGGGCGTGTTGCCGAGCCGCCTCACGTACGCGCCGCGCGCCAGGTTGAGCACCCGCCACAGCGGCTCGCGCGGCACCGAGACGAGCAGCCATCGCTCAGCGACGCGCGCCATCTCGGCGAGCGCCGCCTCGGGGTCGGCGACGTGTTCCAGCACCTCCATCGCCGACACGAGCTCGAACGCTCCGTCCGCGAACGCGAGCGTCTCGGCCTCCATCGCGGCGAAGCGCAGGTTGGGCCGGGTCGCGCGGGCCGTCCAGTGAGTCGCGAGCGCGGGGTCCTCCAGATCGACGCCGACGATCTCACAGCCCGTGTCGCGCACCGCCCACCGCTCGGTGAGCACGCCCTCGCCGCAGCCGACATCGAGCAGGGAGCGGGGAGCGGCTCGATCCAGCAGCTCCGCCGCCGAGCGCTCGAAGCGGGCCATCAGCCGGCGGACCAGGGGGCTGGACGAGCCGTACTTGTCGAACGTGTTGCCGGTCGGGACCGCGAGCGGCCCGGCCGCGCCGGTCATAGTTCGACCGGCTCGCGCCCGGGCTCGTAATGGGACGGGTCGATCCCCAGCTCAAGTTCGATCCGGCGCACACGCTCGAACGTCTGCTGCGACAGCGTGCGCTGGGCGGCGAGCAGATCTCCGATCACGCCGATCGCCCCGAGCAGCATCGCCGCGTTGAACAGCACCGCGCCGGCGATCAGCGACTGGATGTGCCCCCGTCCCGCGTCCGCCGGGCTCTCGACGAAGAACACCAGGAAGCGCACGAACACGGCGAGCGCGAGCACGCCCATCAGGACCGCGGCGCTCCAGAACACGCGCAGCGGCTCGTATTGGGAGTAGATCCGGAAGATCGAGAGCCCATTGCGGCGGATGTACTTGGGCACCGACGGGAACAGCCGGGACGGCCGGCGCGGCGGGTTGGTCTTGATCGGAACGGTCTGCACCGCGACGAGCTGCTTGCCGGCCTGGATGATCGTCTCCAGGGTGTAGGTGAACTTCGAGACGACATGGACCTGGAGCGCCGCCTCGCGGTTGTAGGCGCGAAAACCGGAGGTCGTATCGGGCACCTCGGTGGAGGACGCCTGCCGCACCACCCACGAACCGAGACGCGAGAGCCCGCGCTTGCTGTGCGAGAAATGCTCGTTGGAGCCGATCTGGCGGTCACCGACGACGAGGTCGGCCGTGCCGGCGAGGATCGGGGCGACGAGCCGCGGGATGTCCGAGCCGCGGTACTGCCCATCGCCGTCGGTGTTGACGATCACGTCCGCGCCGAGCTTCAGGCCGGCGTCCAGGCCCGCCTGGAACGCGGCCGCCAGCCCTCGGTGCCCGGTGAGCCGGACGAGATGCTCGACCCCGTGGTCGCGTGCGATCCGCAGCGTCGCGTCGGTCGAGCCGTCATCGATGACGAGCCGCTCGACGGTGTCGAAGCCTTCGACCTCGCTGGGCAGGTCGTCGAGCGTCCGACCGAGTTGGGCCTGCTCGTTGAAGCACGGGATCTGGATGATCAGCTTCATCGCCTCGGACGGTACCGATGCCGCGCCTCCCTATCCTCAGTGCGGCGATGAGCTTCGATACCGACATCGATCGCCGCCACCTCGCGCGGGCGATCGAGATCGCCGAACATGGCCGGGGTCGCGTATCGCCCAATCCACTGGTCGGAGCGGTCATCGCCGATCCGTCGGGGGTGATCGGCGAGGGCTTCCACGGCGTGCTCGGTGGCCCGCACGCCGAGGTCGCTGCGATCGCCGCCGCCGGCGACGCCGATCTGCAGCGGGCGACGCTGTACGTGTCGCTGGAGCCCTGCTGCCACCAGGGCCGCACGCCGCCGTGCACTGACGCGATCCGTGCCGCGGGCATCGGCCGGGTGGTGGTCGCCTCCGACGATCCCTCGACGCACGCGAGCGGGCGCGGGCTCGGGATCCTGCGCGATGACGGCGTCGAGGTCGTGCTCGCCTCCGAGGATCTCGCCGACCGCGCTCGCATGATCAACCAGCCGTTCCGCAAGCACGCGCGCACCGGCCGGCCGTGGGTGCTGTTTAAGTCGGCGATGACGCTCGACGGGAAGGTGGCCACCCGCTCGGGGGACTCGAAGTGGATCTCGGGCACCGACAGCCGCGCGCTCGCCCATCGCTGGCGGGCGGAGTGCGATGCGGTGGTTGTGGGCATCGGTACCGCGCTCGCCGACGACCCGCAGCTGACGGCGCGCGTCGACGGCGTCGAGCGCCAGCCGCGCCGGGTCGTGTTCGATGCGCTCGGGCGCCTGCCGCTCGAGAGCCAGCTGGTCCGCAATGCGCGGGAGATCCCGCTCACGGTCGTCGTCTCACGGGCTGCGCCGCGGTCGGCGACGGACGCGCTGGAGGCGCACGGCGCCGACGTGATCGTGGCTCCGGGGGAGAACGAGCCCGCGCGCGTGATCTCGGCGCTGGATCTGCTTGGGGCCACCGAGATCGCCTCGATCATGCTCGAGGGCGGCCCGCGGCTTGCCGGCGCGTTCCTCGACGCGGGCGAGATCGACGAGGTCCGGCTGTTCCTCGCCCCGGTGATCCTCGGCGGCCGGACCGCCCGGGACCCGCTCGAGGGCGAGGGCGTCGAGCAGATCGCCGACGCCCTGCGCGCCCAGTCGCTGCACTGCGAGCACATCGGCGAGGACATGCTCGTCTCGGCGAGGATCAGGACATGGTGAGCGTCACCCCGAGCTGGACTCGTCCGTCCGAAGGACTGTCATTCTCGATCTGGACTCGTCCGTCCGAAGGACTGTCATGTTTACCGGGTTGATCGCCGATCTGGGGGAGATCGTCGGCGCCGAGCATTCCGCCGATGGGGTGCGGTTGACGGTCGCGAGCCGGCTCACCGGAGAGCTGTCAGAGGGCGACTCGATTGCCGTCAACGGCGTCTGCCTCACCGCCACCTCGATCGACGCCGATACGGGAGTCTTCGACGCGGACGTCATGCACGAGACGCTGCGCCGCAGCTCACTCGCGGAAGCCAGGGTGGGCGGGCCACCGGTCAACCTGGAGCTCGCCCTGCGTGCGTCGGACCGGCTCGGCGGCCATGTCGTGCAGGGCCACGTCGACGCCACCGGTGAGATCGTGGCGGTGACCGAGGACGGGTTCTCGCGCCGTGTCGAGGTGCGTGCGCCGGACGAGGTGCTGCGCTACATCGTCGAGAAGGGCTCGGTCACGATCGACGGGATCTCGCTCACCGTCGCGGAATTGAGCGGGTCTGAGAGGTTCACTGTCTCACTCATCCCCGAAACGCTCGAGCGCACCAACCTTGGCACCGCCAGGGTCGGCACGGTCGTCAACCTGGAGGTCGATGTGCTCGCCAAGTACGTAGAGAGGTTGGTCAAACGATGAGCACGACGGACATCACGTTCGCGAGCATCGAGGAAGCGCTCGAGGAGCTCGCCGCCGGGCGGATGGTCGTCGTCGTCGACGACGAGGACCGGGAGAACGAGGGCGACCTGGTGATGGCCGCGCAGTTCATCACCCCTGACGCGATCAACTTCATGACCCGGCAGGCCGGCGGCTGGATCTGCCTGGCACTCACGCCGGAACGCTGCGACGAGCTCGGCCTGGAGATGATGGCGCTCAAGAACGAGAGCGCGCACGAGACGCCGTTCACGGTGACGATCGAGGCCCGCGAGGGGGTGTCGACCGGCATCAGCGTCGGCGACCAGGCGCACACGATGCAGGTCGCCGTCGACCCCACCAAGGGTGCCCGCGACATCGTCAAGCCCGGTCACGTTCGCCCGCTGAAGGCGAAGGCGGGAGGCGTGCTCGAGCGGACCGGTCACACCGAGGCCTCCGTCGACCTCGCTCGTCTGGCCGGGCTGAACCCGGCAGGCGTGATCTGCGAGATCCAGAACGAGGACGGCTCGATGGCGCGCGGCGAGGACCTCGCCGTCTACTGCTTCAAGCACGGGTTGAAGATGGTCACGATCGCCGACCTGATCGCGTATCGGCGCCTGCACGACAAGCTCGTCGAGCGGGTCGTCGACACGACGCTGCCGACCGCGTTCGGCGACTTCGTCGCGGTTGGCTATCGCTCGCTGGTCGACAACAAGCACCACGTCGCGTTGGTCAAAGGCGAGGTCGCGGGGCAGAGCGATGTGCTCGTGCGCGTGCACTCCGAATGCCTGACCGGAGATGTCTTTCACTCGCTGCGCTGCGACTGTGGCGAGCAGCTGGAGTCGGCGCTGGCGATGATCGAGCGCGAGGGCAGGGGCGTGCTGCTCTACCTCAGCCAGGAGGGCCGCGGGATCGGTCTGCTCAACAAGCTCAAGGCCTACAAGCTCCAGCAGGAGGAGGGGCTGGACACGGTCGACGCCAACCTCCGCCTCGGCCTCCCGGTCGACCTGCGCGACTATGGGATCGGCGCCCAGATCCTGGCCGACCTCGGCCTCTCCTCGATGCGGATCCTGACCAACAATCCGAAGAAGATCTCCGGGTTGATGGGGTACGGGCTGTCGGTCACCGATCAGGTGCCGATCGAGCATGCGCCCAACCCGCACAACGAGGCCTACCTGCGCGCCAAGGCGCTCCGGCTCGGCCACGCCCTGCATCACCAGGGCCTCGCGCTCGACGAGGAGATGATCGAGCGGGAGGTCGAGACCGATCGCGAGCGGAGGGCGTCCGCCGATGGCGCCTGACGCCGCGGCGGGCCGGCCGCGGTACCGAGTCGCGCTCTGCGTGGCGCGGTTCTACACCGAGCTCGCCGAGCGTCTGGAACGCGGCGCGCGCGAGCGCCTTGACGAAGAGGGGATCGGCGTGGCGGCGTGCCTCGACGTTCCGGGGGCATACGAGCTGCCGCTCATCGCGAAGCTCGCCGCTGAGTCCGGGCGCTTCGACGCGGTCGTCTGTCTCGGCGCGGTGATCCGGGGGGAGACCGACCACTACGACTACGTGTGCTCGGCCGCCAGCGACGGCATCCTGCGCGTCGCGCTGGACACCGGCATCCCGTGCGGATTCGGCGTGCTCACGGTCGACTCGATGGAGCAGGCCCTCGCGCGGGTCGCCGGTGGCGACAAGCGTGACAGCGGACGCCACGCGGTCGACGCGGTGCTCGCCTGCCTCGGCGCCCGCGAGCAGCTCTCCGGCCAGGCCTGACCGGGCCTGTCTCCCGTCGCCCGCGCCGCGAGGCGGGGGTCAACCGATCGTGGCCAGCAGGAGTTCGAGACCGTTGTGGTGGTGGGCGTGATGGCGCCACCACCGCCGGGCGCGGGAGCGGATGGCACGCTGACGCGAGTGCGCCGAGGAAATGCTCTGCCTGATCTGAGCCGGCGCGTTATCCCCGCCGCTCGCGCCACCGTCGCCGGAGCCCGGCAGGCCGGCGCCGCCTGAGCCGCCGCCGGGGGGCGGGGTGGTCGGCGTGCCCTGGCCCGGCGTCGTGGGCGCCCCCGGCGCAGGTGCGGTGGTCGTCGAGGTCGTGGTGCCCGCGGCAGCGCCGCCCGAGCCGCCGGCCGGCTGGGTCTGCCCGCTCTGCTGCAGTGCCCGGTCGAGCAGCGAGCGGACGACATCGCGCTGATTGTTGATCTGCAGCCGCTGGCGCAACACGGGGATCGCGGCCTCGGGATCCCCACTCAGCACCTCGGCGTTGCCGAGGTCGTAGAGCGCGTACGCGTAGGTGGTCGTGTCATGCGCCGCGGCCGCGACCGCCTGCTTCAGGATCGGGATCGCGGTCGTGTAGTCGCCGGCCAGGATGTCGTCGTGGCCGGTGGTCTCAAGGGAGGCGGCTGTCTGTGTCTGGGTCGTCGACGTGCTCGTGGTGGTGGTCGTGGTGCTGTGTGCGGCGCGCGACGTCGTCTGGTGCCTCGGCGTCGTGTGGTGCGTCGCCTTTCTCACCGACCGATCGGCAAGCCGCGCGCTGCCGCCTGAGTGGCCCTTCCCACTGTGCGTGGCCGCCAGCGCGATCCCGGTGACCACCAGCACCGCGAGCACGAGCGCGCCGAACGCGACTGCGCGACGTCCGCGGTTCGGGCTGGACTCCGCCGACATGCGCGTGCTCGGTGGGCGGGTCGCGGGCGCCGTCCGCTCGCGACGGCGGGCGGCCGCGGTCGAGGCCGCGGGCGCGGCCGGATCGGGCATCCGCGCCCTCGAGCGGCGGGTCGTGCCGGTGCGCTCGGCGGGCCAGTTGCCGCGCAATGCGTCGTCGAGAGCGGCGACGAACTCGCTGGCGGTCTCCGGGCGCTCGGCGGCATCCTTGGCCAACCCGGTGTACAGGACCTCATCGACCGCCGGCGGAAGGCTGTGGTCGATCTCGGAAGCGGCAGGCGGGGGCTCCTCGATGTGCTGGCGCGCCTGGGCGGAGAAGTGCGGGGCGGAGAACGGCCGCTGCCCGGCGAGCAGTTCGAACGCCGCGACCGCGAGCGCATAGCGGTCAGAGGCGCCGGTCGCCTCCCGGCCGAGCGCCTGCTCGGGTGAGAGGTAGGCGGCCGTCCCGAACAGCTGGTCGGAGGTGGTGATCGTCTCCTCGGTCGCCAGATGCGCGATCCCGAAGTCGGCGACATGCAGCGTCCGCCCGCGGTCGAGCAGGAAGTTGGCGGGCTTGATGTCGCGGTGCACGATGCCGCGGGCGTGGGCGTGATCAAGCGCCGAGGCGGCCTCGGCCAGCCA
>DATJTS010000122.1:0-2262 GCA_035503035.1 Solirubrobacteraceae bacterium | reverse complement strand
AATCAGTCAACGGTCGCCACACAGCTCGGCGAGATCACCGGCCAGGTCGCCGACGCCAAACAAGACGCCGGGTTCGCCGCCACCGCCGCCCGCCTCAGGGTCGCCGCCAGCGTGTTCGGCGTCTGACCGGGCGGTCCCGATCCGACGGGCAACCCCCGTCACCCGCACGCATCCCACCACCGAGAGGAGGTCGCGCATGAGCGCGATCGATCAAGCCCTGTCCACCATCGACCAGGTCGCCACCGAGGGCGACCTCGCCCCCGAGGCGTCAACGAACCTGCTCGAGCTCGAGTCGCTGACCGATCCGATCGTCCTCCCGGACGGCAAGCGGATCTACCCGCCGCGGCTGCACGGCCAGCCGATCGACGAACTCGCCTGCGCGCTGATCGACACGCACACTCCCGGCGAGTCGACGTTCCTGCGGCTGATCGGTCCGCCCGGAGCCGGCAAGAGCCAGATCGCTCGCGCGATCGCCCACCGCCTGTGGCGAGAACGCGGCCGGGAGGTGGAGCATCGCCGCGGCGTCCCGTTCTACGGGTTCGTGGAGATCAGCGGCGGTCCCTCCAGCGACGAGTACCTGTTCCGCCACGAGTTCGTCCCCGCCGCCGACGACAGCGGCAGCGTCCGGCTCGTCGACTCCGCGTTCGTGCAGGCGATGCGCGAGGGATGGGTGGTGATGATCGACGAGGTCAACACGATCCGCGACGTCGCGCTGCTCAGCATCAACGCGTGCCTGGACGGACGCCTGTCGCTGTACCTCCCCGCAACCGGGGAGGGTCGTGCTCGCCCAGCCCGGGTTCGCATGCCTGCTCGCCTACAACCCGGGCCTGGTCGGCGCCACCGACATTCGCGGTTCCCCGCGACGCTCGAGGTCACGAGCAACTGGCCCGCGCTCGCCGAGCTCGGCGCCCCGCAGGCCCTGGTGAGGGAGGCGATGGCGCTCGACCGCCGGCGGATCGCCGGCGAGGACGGCCTGACGTGGACGCCCCAGTTCCGCGACATCGAAGCGCTCGCCCGCATGATCGACCGGGTTGGCGAGCGCGCCGCGCTCGCGCTGTTCGTCTCAAACCTGGTCGAGCAGGATCAGGCCGGCAAGATCCAGGACGCCGAGGCCGCCGCCGCCTGCCGAATGCTCGACCAGGCCGGCTACGGGCACCTCAAGGTGTCCGCTACCCGCCGCCTCCCGAGCCTGCACGGCTACCCGAGGGCGGTCACCTCATGAGCACCGCACGGGACCGCGGACGCCCGGCGGTGTTCGTTCAGCAGCTGCACCGCGCGGCCGCCCAGCGAGGGAAGCTCGACCCCGTCTACCAGGACCTGTCCGATCACTGGACGGCGATCCTGCAGCGCCTGTACCCGGTGTGGGCGCTGATCGGCCCGGGCCTTTCGGACCCCGGGCGCATCGAGATCCACTCCCGCACGATCTACCTCGACTCCGACACGCTGCTCGGAACCCGGGGGCAGATCGTCGCCGGCCGGCTCGAGCGCCGCGCGGTGCTCCGCTGCTTCGGCGTCGCGCTGCACGAGACCTTCCACGGCAAGCACACCAAACGGTGGGCGATCGACCGGGACGTCGCGCTGTCGGAGTCCGAGGACCCGGTCGAGCGGCAGCTGGCCATCGACCGGCGGCTGCTCGAGGAGCCGCGCATGGAAGCCCACGGCGTCCGCGAGCACCCCGACGGCACGCTCCGCGGACGGTTCGTCCGCCACGCGCTGCAGGCGGCCGTGACCGATGTCATCCTGCCCGCGTTCGCCGAACACCTCCTCGCCGAGGCGATCGGCGGGACGCCACTGACGCGCGACATGGCCGGCCGCGCGACCGTCTACCTGCAGGCGCGCACCCACTACGGCATCGTCGACCCGGCCGTCCTGAACGGTCTGCGCGATCGGTGGCGCCAGGTCCTCGGCGACCGGGATATGCACCGTTTGGAGCAGCTGTTCGCAAGGCTCGTGTGGATCCCGGACGGCGAGCTCGACGCGCTCGACCACGCCGCGCGCGAGTACCGCACGATCATCGGACCGCCCGACCCAGCGGCATCCGAGCCTCGCGACCAGACGAGCGGCGGCGACGCGGGATCCGGGGGGAGCAAGCGCCGGCCCGCCGCGGGCTCGCTCGGCGAAGCGCTCGAGCAGGCGCTGCGAAGCGCACGCGAGGGACAGCTCGAGCAGCTCGACGCCGACCTCGACCTGCAACAGGTGCTCGCGAACGCGGCAGCGGAACCAGGGCAAGGCTCCCCAAGTCGCTCACGGCGCGGGACCGGG
>DATJTS010000121.1:0-4569 GCA_035503035.1 Solirubrobacteraceae bacterium | reverse complement strand
CCGGAGAAGGTCACCTGGAGTCCGTTCTTCTGGGCGCGGACCGTGTCGACGCGCGTGGAGAGCATGACGTCGGCGTACCGCTCGCCGATCCGCTTGGCCAGGGGCCGGATCAGGTCGGGATCGGCGCCGGGGATCAGCTGGTCCATCATCTCGACGACCGTCACCTTGGTCCCGAGTGCGTCGTACACGCAGGCCATCTCCAGACCGATGATCCCGCCGCCGACGACCAGCAGCTTGTCCGGGATCTCGTCGGGGGAGAGCGCGCCGGTCGAGTCGATCACGCGGGGATCGTCGGGGAGCCCGGGGATCCGCGCCGACTCCGAGCCGGCGGCGATGATGCAGCGCGCGAAGCTCACCTCGCGCTCACCGACCTGCAGCGTGTTCGGGCCGCTGAAGCGGGCCTCGCCGTGGATCACCTCGACCTTGCGCTGCTTGGCGAGCTGGGCGAGCCCGCCGGTGAGCCGATCCACCACCGACTGCTTCCAGCCGACCAGCGCGCCCAGATCGATCTTTGGCTCGCCGAAGCGGACCCCGTGCTCTGCCATCTCCCGGGTCTCGGTGATCACGCGGGCGGCGTGGAGCAGCGCCTTGGAGGGAATGCAGCCGACGTTGAGGCAGACGCCGCCGAGCTGCTCACGGCGCTCGACGAGGGCCACCTTCAACCCGAGATCGGCGGCTCGGAACGCCGCCGTGTAGCCCCCGGGCCCGGAGCCGAGCACGACCACCTCGAAGTCGCGTGCCGGGCCGTCGCCGGTCGGGGCAGCGGGTGCCGGGTCGGAGGCGACGGAGGCGGTGCCCGGTGTGGACGCCTCCTCGCTGGTGGGGGTGCTCGCCTCCTGCGGGGCCTCCTCGGCCGCCGGGGTGGCAGCCTCCTGCGGCGCCTCCTCGGCAGCGGCGGCCTCGCTGGACAGCGTCATCAGCTTCGATCCCTGCGAGACACGATCGCCGACCGACACGTCGATCGACTCGATCGTGCCACCCGACGGGGCGGGCACGTCCATGGTGGCCTTGTCGGACTCGAGCGTGACCAGCGGGTCCTCCGCGCTCACCGTGTCCCCGACGGAGACGAGGATCTCGATGATCGGGACGTCTTCAAAGTCCCCGATGTCCGGGACGGTGATCGACTGGGAAGCCATCTCAGCTCCCCTGGTACCCGTCGGGGCGCCGGTTCACAACAGCGCCCGTCGCAGGTCGGAGAGCGCCCGCGCCAGGAACGCGGTGAAGCGCGCCGCCGCGGCGCCGTCGATCACGCGATGGTCGTAGGAGAGCGACAGCGGCACCATCAGTCGCGGCACGAACTCACCGCCGTCCCACACCGGCTTCATCGTCGATCGGGTGACGCCGAGGATCGCGACCTCGGGGGCGTTGATGATCGGGGTGAACGAGGTGCCGCCGATGCCGCCGAGCGATGAGATCGTGAACGTCGCGCCGCTCATGTCCGCGGGTCCGAGCTTGCCCTCGCGAGCCTTGCCGGAGAGCTCGGTGAGGTCGGTGGCGATCTCGGCCAGGCCCTTGGTGTCGGCGTCCTTGATGACCGGGACGACGAGCCCGTTCGGGGTGTCGGCGGCGAACCCGATGTTGTAGTAGCGCTTGCGCACCAGCTCGTCGCCGTCCAGCGATGAGTTGACGTCCGGGAACTCCTTCAGCGCGACCACGGCCGCCTTGACCAGGAACGACACCATCGTGAACTTGACCGCGCCCTTGTACTCGGCGTTCAGATCCTTGCGCCACGCCTCGAGTTCGGTGATGTCCGCCTCGTCGTTGTGGGTGACGTGCGGGATCATCACCCAGTTACGGGCGAGGTTCGGGGCCGAGATCTTCTGGATCCGGGAGCGGGCGATGCGCTCGACCGGGCCGAACTTCTCGAAGTCGACGCGCGGCCACGGCAGGAGGTCGAGTCCGATCGAGGCGCCGCCCGCGGACGGGACCGCGGCGCCGCCACCGTCCGTGCCGCCGCCGGCGCGCGTGCCGCTCGCTATCCCACGCACGTCGTCCGGAGTGAGCCTGCCCTTGCGCCCGCTGCCCGCCGCGCCGCGCAGGTCGACCCCCAGCTCTCGCGCCAGACGTCGTACCGAGGGACTGGCGTAGATCGGCCCGCCACTCGGCGCGGCCTCACCGGGAGTCGGCGGAGCCGTCTCGATCGTCTCGGCGGGCAGCGACGCGGCGCCGTTGGACGAGGAGTCCGTCGGCGCGGGCTCGGCCTCCGCCTCGGCGGGCCGGGTGGTCTGCTCGGATGATCGGCTGGCCGCCGCGGCGACCTCGGCGGGCTCGCCGCCGCTCGCGTCGCCGTCGGTCTGCTCGATCACCATCAGTTCGTTGCCCTCGGACACGGTGTCGCCGACCGAGACCGAGATCTCCTTGACCACCCCGCCGAACGGCGCCGGCACGTCCATGGTGGCCTTGTCGGACTCGAGTGTGACCAGCGGGTCCTCCGCGCTCACCGTGTCGCCGACCGAGACCAGGATCTCGATGATCGGCACATCGCCGAAGTCGCCGATGTCGGGAACGGCGACCTTGCTCGAGGTGGCGCTCACCGGGTCACGCCTGGGTGGGGATCGGAGCCTCGACGTCGATCCCGTACTTCTCGATCGCCTGAGTGACCACCGACGGATCGATCGCGCCCTCGTCGGCCAGCTCTCGCAGCGCCGCGACGGTCACGTACCACCGATCGACCTCGAAGAACCGCCGCAGCGCGGCGCGGAAGTCGCTGCGTCCGTAACCGTCGGTGCCGAGCGTGCGATAGCGGTGGCCCGCGCCGGTCACCCATTGCCGGATCTGATCGGGGACCGAGCGGATGTAGTCGGTCGAGGCGATCACCGGGCCGCGCCGACCGTCGAGCTGGTCGGCGACGAACGCGGCGCGGGGCTTCTGCTCGGGATGGAGCATGTTCCAGCGCTCGGCCTCGATCCCGTCGCGTCGCAGCTCCGAGAACGAAGTGACCGACCACACGTCGGAGAGCACGCCCCAGTCGGACTCCAGCAGCTCGGCAGCGGCGATCACCTCCTGCAGGATCGTTCCCGAGCCGAGCAGCTGCACGACCGGCTTGCGCGAGCGCTTTGAGGCTTGGCTGAGCAGGTGCATGCCGCGCAGGATGCCCTCGCGCGCGCCCTCCGGCATCGCCGGGTGGGCGTAGTTCTCGTTCATCAGGGTCAGGTAGTAGAAGACATCCTGCTGCTCGTCGAGCATGTGGTGCAGCCCGTCCTGGATGATCACCGCGACCTCGTAGGCGAACGCGGGATCGAAGGCACGGCAGTTCGGGACCACGGAGAACAGCAGGTGGCTGTGGCCGTCCTCGTGCTGGAGACCCTCGCCGTTGAGTGTGGTGCGGCCGGCGGTCCCACCGAGCAGGAAGCCGCGCGTGCGGCTGTCGCCCGCGGCCCAGATGAGGTCGCCGACCCGCTGATAGCCGAACATCGAGTAGTAGATGTAGAACGGCACCATCGAGGTCGCGTGGGTGCTGTAGGAGGTGCCCGCGGCCACGAACGAGGAGATCGAGCCGGCCTCGGTGATCCCCTCCTCGAGGATCTGGCCGGTCTGGTCCTCCTTGTAGAACATCAACTGCTCGGAGTCCTGCGGGCGGTAGAGCTGGCCCACCGGGGAGTAGATCCCCACCTGCCGGAACAGTCCCTCCATCCCGAAGGTCCGTGACTCGTCCGGGACGATCGGGACGACGCGCGGCCCGATGTTCTTGTCGCGCAGCAGCGCGGCGAGGATCCGCACGAACGCCATCGTCGTCGAGATCTCGCGCTCGCCCGTGCCCTCGAGCTGGCCCTTGAACATCTCCAGCGGCGGTGCGGTCAGCGCCTTCGCACGCTGGGCACGCGCCGGCAACGACCCGCCGAGCGCGGCGCGGCGCGACCGCAAAAACTCCATCTCGGGCGAATCCTCCGGCGGCTTGTAGTACTCGGCGTTCTTGACCTGATCGTCGGTGAGCGGGAGCTCGAACCGATCGCGGAACGCCAGCAGCGCCGCCTCGGTCATCTTCTTGGCCTGGTGGGTGATCATCTGGCCCTCGCCCGAGACGCCCATCCCGTAGCCCTTGATCGTCTTGGCCAGGATCACCGTCGGCTGGCCGGTGTGCTCGACCGCCGCCTGGTAGGCGGCGAAGACCTTCTGCTGGTCGTGCCCGCCGCGGTTCAGGTACCAGATCTGATCGTCGGTCATGTCCTTGACCCGCTCGAGCAGACGCGGGTCGCGGCCGAAGAAGTGCTCCCGCACATAGGCCCCGTCACGCGACTTGAACGTCTGGTAGTCGCCATCGACGCAGTCCTGCATCACCTTCACGAGCGCACCGTCGGTGTCCTCGGCGAGCAGCGGGTCCCAGCGGCTGCCCCAGATCACCTTGATCACGTTCCAGCCCGCGCCGCGGAAATCGGACTCGAGCTCCTGGATGATCTTGCCGTTGCCTCGCACGGGGCCATCGAGCCGCTGCAGATTGCAGTTGACCACCCAGATCAGGTTGTCGAGCTTCTCGCGGCCGGCGAGCGCGGTCGCGCCCATCGACTCGGGCTCGTCCATCTCTCCGTCGCCGAGGAACGCCCACACCTTGCGCGGGGCGGTGTCGGCGAT
>DATJTS010000120.1:0-60341 GCA_035503035.1 Solirubrobacteraceae bacterium | reverse complement strand
GGCGGCCGGGCGGCCGGGCGGCCGGGAGTGCCAGGGTGCCGGAACTGCCCACGCACCCCGGACCGCCGCACCCCGCGGGACGAAACGGCCTCCCAGCCGCCACAAGCGCCCACACGCCCGAGGCGGCCGCGCCCCGCGGGGCGAAACGGCCTCCCAGCCGCCACAACCGCCCACGCACCCCGGCCCCACGGAGCCCCGCGGGACGAAACGGCACCCCAGCCGCCACAACCGCCCACACGCCCGAGGCGGCCGCAACCCGCGGGACGAAACGGCACCCCAGCCGCCACAACCGCCACCCGCGCTCCGGCCCGCCGGAGCCGACCAGCTTGCAGAATTTGCACCGCAGACGAGCCTGAAGCGCCCCAAAACCTGACTCCCACACCCGGTCCCTCGAGTTTTCTCGATTTTCGCCGAAAGTGTGTCTGGAATCACAGGAACACATCTGAGGAGCAACTAGCATGCAAGGCGTAGCTCAGACCGAAACCCGCCTTGTCCTCAGTCCAAATCAGGAGCCCGGACAGATGAAGACCCTCACCCGCACCCTTAGCAAGCGCGTCCGCCTCTCCGTCGAGCGCAGCCGCGAGCGCCGCGAGCACGACCGCGCCATGACCGACCCCCGCATCCGCGACGAGCACTTCGCCGCTCGCGCCCGCGAGGTGGCCGGCGGCGGCAGCGACTGCTACTTCTGCGCCTGATCCTCAGCCGCTTGTGATCGCCGCGAATTCGGGCGCGTCCCGGATCGCGGCGAAGTCGTCGTCGTCCCGCGCGAACTCCGCGAAGTTGGGGTTGATCTCCACCGCAGTCCGCAGGTGGTCAAGCGCGTCGGCCGACTGCCCGGTGAGACTCTCGGCGCACGCGAGGCAGTAGTACACCGCCGCGTAGCGCGGCCCAGTCTCCAGCAGCGCCTCCAGCCGGGCGATCGCCTCGTCGGCCTTGTCTGCCTCGAACAGCGGGACCAGCGGGGCGATCACCTCCCACCCCTCCGCCTCGTAGACCTCGCCGCGCGGCGCTCCGCCGACGGCGAAGATGGTCGTGCCCGCCTGCTCGGCGAACGCGGTGCGGCTCACCCCCGGCTCGACCTTGACGAACGTCCCGGCGTCCGCGGTCACCGATTCACCGTCGAGTTCGAAGCGGGCCACACCGGAGACCACCAGGTAGAGCTCGTCAGCGCTCCCCGGCTCGTCCTCGTCGTGCTCGTTGATGATCCGGTCCCCGGCGGAGCGAGCAGTCCAACTCGTCGCCCCGAAGGTCGTGATCCCCAGGTGGTGGCGGACCGGCCGGTACGCACAGCGGCCGTCAGTCAGCTCCTCGATGTCCTCCATCCGCGCGATCGCGTATCCGCTCATCCGACCCGCCTCCTCGATAGCCGCCGTCGCCACCCAGCCTACGCCCGCGGCGGCCCGGACATCAGGCGGCCGTCGCCGCTTCGGCGACGTCTTCCTCCTCCGGGCCCGGCCGCCGGTCGGCGAGCACGCGCAGCGCGTCAACCGGAATGTGGACGCCCACCGGCGTGCCCTGCCCGAAGCCCCCGGTGTCCCCCGTGTTCGTGATCGAGACCTGGAGCTGGGCCCCGGTCGCCAGGCGCACCATCACCTGAAGGCTCGTCCCCAGGTAGACCGTGCGCTCGACCATCCCGGGCAGGCAGTTGCCGTGCTCGGCGCATGACTCGGCCGCCACCAGCTCGATCCGCTCGGGCCGCGCCACCACCTTGACCGGGCCGCTGGCCTCCAGGTCGCCACAGCCGGCACGCAGCGGGAAGTCGCCGACCGTGACCCTGCAGCCCCCGTCGACGCGCTCGGCCTCCGCCTCCATCAGGTTCGAGACGCCGAGAAAGTCGGCCACGAACACCGTGGCGGGATCCTCGTAGACCTCCGCGGGGGTACCGATCTGCTCGATCCGTCCCTCGGACATCACCGCGACCCGGTCGCTCATCGAGAGCGCCTCCTCCTGGTCGTGGGTGACGAACACGAACGTGATCCCGACCTCCTCCTGCAGCGCCTTCAGCTCGATCCGCAGCTGCCGGCGGATCTTCGCGTCAAGCGCCCCGAGCGGCTCGTCGAGCAACAGCAACGCGGGGCGCAGCACGAGCGCCCGCGCGAGCGCGACGCGCTGCTGCTGGCCGCCGGACAGCTGCGACGGGCGGCGCTCCCCGTAGCCGCCGAGCTCCACGAGCTCGAGCGCCTCCTTGACCAGCCGTTTGATCTCCGGCTTGGGCGTCCGGCGCCGGCGCAGTCCAAAGCCGACGTTGTCGGTCACCGACAGGTGAGGGAACAACGCGTAGCTCTGGAACACCGTGTGGACGTTGCGCTTGTGCGGAGGGGTCTGGGCGACATCGACCCCGTCGAGCAGGATCTCGCCCGAGGTCGGTCGCTCGAAGCCACCGATCATCCGCAGCGTCGTCGTCTTGCCACATCCCGAGGGGCCGAGCAGCGAGAAGAACTCGCCGGCAATGATCGTGGCGTCGATCCCATCGACCGCTATCGCCTCCCCGAAGTGCTTGCGCAGCGCGCGGAGCTCCACCTCGCCGGCCATCAGCCCTCCATCCCGGATAGCTCGGTGAGTGCCATGAGACCTCCCTCGGTCGTCGCGGTGCGCTTGCCGAGCACCGTGTAGAGCAGATAGGCCAGGACGATCCCGATGAGCGTGACAGCGACCAGGATCGTGGCCAGCGCGTTGAGCGCCGGCGTGCTCGTGCCGCCGCGCGCGTTGGAGTACAGGTACATCGGGATCGTCGTCGTCGACGAGTTCGAGGACATGTACTGGGTGACGACGAAGTCGTCGATCGACAGCGCGAACACGATCAGCGTGCTCGACAGGATCGCCGGCATGAGCAGCGGCACGAGCACGAGCCGCACCGCCTGGATCGGCGACGCCCCCAGGTCGCGCGCGGCCTCCTCGTACTGGGTGCCGATCGACGCCAGCCGGCTGCGGATGATCACCACCACATAGGACAGTGAGAACGTCACCTGGCCCACCACCTGGGCGGTCGTGCCGAGCTTGATCAGGGTGAACGGCAGGACCGCCAGCTGGGTGAACACGACGAACAGTGACACTGCCATCACGATCTCCGGGGTGACCAGCGGGATCAGCATCAGCGAGTTGGCGGCGCCCGACCCGCGGCCGCGCCAGCGCGCGAGCCCCAGCGCCAGCAGCACGCCGAGCGGCGTCGCGATCGCCATGTCCAGGCCGGCGAGCAGCAGGCTGTGCATGAGCGCCGAGGTGTAGGAGGGATCATGGAACACCGACTGGGTCGGATTCCCCCACCACCAGCGAATCGAGAAGCCCTGCCACACCGACCGCGACTTGCCGTTGTTGAACGAGAAGAGGATCGCGATCGCCACCGGCACGAGCGCCCAGGCGAGGTACAGCCAGGTGACTCCGACCAGGAAACGCGGCTGGCCCCACGGGTTGCGCAGCCAGGCGAAGATGCCTCCTCGGCGCGGTGCCTGTCGCTGGCTCGGAGGCGCTGCTGCGGGGCTGGGCTGGAAGTCCGTGACCGTCATGCGAGGAGCGCCCTCGCATCACGAGCGGACTGGATGATGTAGTAACTCATCCCGACGGCGAGGATCACCATCAGCACGAGCACGAGCGCCGCGCCGAGATCGATCTGCGAACCGCCCTGTACGAACAGGTTGATCTCGTTCCCGAGCATGCTCGTCTTCGGCGAGGCCGACATCAGGTCGTTGGTGTAGTAGTCGCCGAACATCGGGAGCACCACGAGCGCGGAGCCGGCCATGATCGACGGGCGGCTGAGCGGGAGCGTGACGTGCAGGAACGCGCGCCATGGCGTCGCCCCGAGGTCTCGCGCGGCCTCGATCTGGCGCTGGTCGATGCGGTCCAGTCCGGCGAACACGGGCAGGATGAAGTACGGGATGTATCCGTAGGTGAGCGCGAGAATCACGGAGTAGGGATTGCCGTCCAGCCAGTCGGGCGGGTTGGAGATCCCGAGTGCCTGGAGGATCCCGTTGACCCAGCCGGCGGGCGAGAGCAGGCCGATCCAGGCGAGCATCCGCAGCAGGTAGCTCACCCAGAACGGGATCACGAGCAGGACGATGAGCAGGGACTTCGTGCGGCCGGCGTGGCGCGCCACGTAGTAGGCGACCGGGTAGCCGATGAGCAGGCAGAGCATCAGTGAGACCGACACGAAGACCAGCGTGTTGCGGATCGACGGCCAGTACTCACCGCCCGGCAGCGAGCCCGACACCGCCGCCGAGACGTAGCCTGGGTTCCAGTGCAGCGGGTTCCAGAACGGCACCGGCTGGAACAGGTAGTTGACCCGCCCGAAGGCGATGGCGAGCACCGCATAGGCGGGGACGATGACGAACAGCAGCAGCCACCCCACCCCGGGCATTGCGGTCGCACGCCACAGCGAGCGAAGGTCCGATGACTGCAGATCGCTCACGTCGACTGCACCGCCGCCCAGGCGTTCTCCCAGAGCGTCTGCGCCGCGGTCGATTGCGGTCCCTGGACGTAGCCGTTCTTGAACTGCGACTCCTCGATCAGCGTGGTCTGCAGGTTCGGCGCCACCAGCTGGCGGTGCACGACCGCCTCGGGGGTCATCGCCTTCAGCGGCTGCTGATAGCCGATATAGGCGAAGTTGGTGAATGCCGACTCAACATCGATGAGGTGATTGAGGAACAGGTGGGCGAGCACCGGATTCTTGGCCCCGTGGAGGATCGCCATCGTGTCGTTGTCGATCGGGCCCCGCCCGTCCTTGGGCCACCAGTAGGCGAACGCGGTCGGTTTGACGCCCTTCGGTGCATATTCGGGCGTGACCGCCATGTCACCCGACCACGCCTGATGCAGCCACAACGAGCCGTCGGCGAGATGCTCGTACTCGTTGGTGTCGAACTTCAGGTTGGCGGATCCGATGAGCTGCTGGATCGACTTCTGCGCGGCGAGGATGTCTTTGGCGTTACTGGTGTTCACGTCCGTGACGCCGTTGTGCAACAGCCCCATCGTCAACCCCTCGTGCTGGTCGTCGAGCATCCCGACCTTGCCGGAGATGTGCGGCCCCTCGGTCCACAGCGCGCTCCACGGCTTGGCGAGCTTGGCGGGGTTGAAGTGCGGCAGGTAGTCGGTGCGCCAGCCGATCCCGGTCGTGTAGATCGTGTACGGGATCGTGTAGTGACTGCCGAAGTCGTACCACGGGTTGACGAGCGTCGGCCACACGTTGGCCTCGAGGTTGGGGATGTAGTCGAGGTTGAGCGGTGCGAGCAGCTTGCCGACGACCAGGCGCTCGAGGTAGACGAGTTCCGGCACGAACACGTCGAACTGCACGTCCCCGGACTCGATCTTGGCCACGGCCTCGTCGATCGTGTTGAAGGTCGAGATCTGGACGTTGACCCCATACTTCTTCTCGAACGACTTGACCACCGCCGGGTTGATGTATTCCAGCCAGTTGTAGAGCTGCAGCGGGCCCTTCTCGGGCTTCAGCCCCGATTTGATCGCGGGGTTGTCGTGGTAGATCGGCAGTGCCACCGGGACGTCGGGGCGCGCGAGCGGCAGTCCGCCCGGCCCGTCCCCGGCAACCGCACCTGAGGTCGCGCCACCGGGCGGCGGCAGTGGCGCGGTCGTACCGCACGCAGCGAGCACGCCGGGGAGGGTCAGCGCGCCGGCCGCGGTCCCGGCGCGGCGCAGGAAGGAGCGCCGGGTCGAGCCGGCGCGGGATTCTCGCGGGTGGCTCACGCCGTTGCCTCCTGTTCTGCTTCGGGACGACGCGTGAAGGGGTAGCCGAGCTCGCGCGAGGCCAGGCGCAGGCAGCAGTCGACCAGTCGCTCGGGCGAGACGTCGGGCTGCCCGAGTGTCACCTGGACGCCGAGGCCGTCGAGCATGCCGCTCAGCATCAGGGCGAAGTCGTCCGGGTCGACGTCAGCGATGAACTCACCGGCCTCCTGGCCGGCGATGACGATCTCGGCGATCAGGCGGCGCTGGCGGCGGTCCAGTCCGAAATAGGAGTGACGGACCTTGGCATCGCGGCGCGCCCGGACCCAGATCTCCATCCACAGGGTGTAGTCGTTGAGGCCACCCGGCCCGAGGCTCGTCTCCTCGATCAGGTGCACCAGGCGCTCGGCGGGTGACTCGATCCGCGCCTGACCCTCGGACAGACGGCTATAGAACTCGGCATCGGCGAACGCAACCGCCTCCTCGAGCAGCCGATCCTTGGAGTCGAAGTAGTAGAGGATGGTCGGCGCGCTCGTCCCCGCGCGCTCGGCGATGTCACCGATACGGGTGTCGAACAGGCCGCGTTCGTACATCACCTCGGCGGCCGCCGAGACGATCTGTGGCTTGCGCAGATGATCAAGCTTTGGGCGCGGACTCACCGGGTGAGCTCTCCTCCGTGCGTCGCTGTCGGGGTATACTGACTCGCGGTTCAGGAAACGTAGTCGAGACGACGGATACCTGTCAAGCGACTCCGGGACCGGAGAGGATTTCGATGAGGGATGTACTGGTGCTGGGAGCCGGCCTGGCCGGACTGTCGGCGGCGCGCGACCTGCAGTCCGGGGGCGCGGACGTGCTCGTGCTGGAGGCGCGATCGCGGATCGGCGGGCGCGTCCACGCGGAGACGCTCGAGGACGGCCGGCGCGTGCAGATGGGCGGCGAGGTCGTCGGCGAGGCGCACACCGCCTACCGCGAGCTCTGCGCTGAACTCGGGCTCGCACTCCAGCCCAGCTACGTGGTCGATCCGGGCGAGATCAGCTGGGGACTGGCGGACGGCATCTGGGTCGGCGACGAGGTGCCCTGGATGACCGACGAGGAACGCGCCGACGCGGCGCGGATCGAGGGCGAGTTCGAGCGGCTGGCAGCGACCGTCGATCCCGACGACCCGTGGAGTCACCCCGACGCGGCGCGCCTTGACCGGCTGTCCCTGTCTGACTGGATGCGGGCGCATGATGCGCTGCCGGCGGTCCACCGCCGCCACCAGTTGGCCTCGCTGTCGTTGTCGTGTGACAGTCCCGAGCGCACCTCACTGCTCTCCGAGCTCCGCAAGCACGCGTTCCTGCCGGGCGAGGCGTTCTACGACCTCGGCGCGTGGGAGGGCCTGCGCTGCGCCGAGGGCTCGGCGGCGGTCGTCGAGCGACTCGGCGAGGAGCTCGACGGCCGGGTGCGGTTGGACGCCATCGTCCGCTCGGTGCACGTGGCATCGGCCTCCGAGGTCGTGGTGACACTCGCGGACGGCGAGGAACTTCGCGCCGAGGCAGTCGTCTGCGCGCTGCCCGCCGGGCCGCTCCGGGACGTGTCGCTGAGCGGCATCTCCGACGAGAGACTCGCGTCGCTGCGCAGCGCCCGCCACGCTCTCGCCGCCAAGGTGGTGGCGGCATTCGAGCAGCCGTTCTGGCAGGCGACCGGCCAGAACGGACTGGCCGAGGCGGAGTGGCTGTTCGGTTCCACCTGGCCGCAGTCGCCCGGCGTGCTCTCGGTCCTCGTCCCGCCCGAGCGACTGTCCGCCTTTGTCGCCGCGCCGCCCGCCGCCCGCCGAGCATCGGTGGTCGACGGCCTGGTGGCTCTCTACGGCGAGCCGGCGGCGGCCCCCACCGCCCTGCTCGAGCACGCCTGGGGCGTCGACCCATTCACCCAGGGCTACATCACCAGCTGGGCTCCCGGCGACGTGCACCGGGTCGGCCCCCTGCACGGCACCCACGAGCCGCCGTTCTACGTCGCCGGCTCCGACCAGTGGCTCGCGGGCTACATGGAGGGCGCAGTTCGGACCGGCCGCGGCGCTGCGCGAGCGGCGCTGCGGGCCGGGTCCCCCGCCTGACCGGGTCGCTCGGCGGCAGGTCGGCGGGTTGGCCCCACCAGCCCCCGGCCGGGTCCGTGTCGGCACTCTGGGAACCTCGAGACGCGCAGCGCGGGTCGAAGTTCCCAGAGTCACCCCGACAGGGCGCGGATGACGGCGTCGGCGAACAGCCGGCCGTCCCGGGTCAGGACGATGCGGTCGTCCTCCACGACCACGCGGCCGCAGGCGACCTGCTCGTCCAGCGCCGACTCTCCCGCCGAACCCAAGGCGTCGACCGCGAGCCCGTCGCGCATCCGCAGCCCGAGCATCACCGCCTCCAGGGCGCGCTGCCTCGCAGACAGCACCTCCCGGCCCGCGCCGGGCGATTCACCACGAGACAGCCGCGCCGCGTAGTCGGCAGGGCGCTTGACGTTCCACCATCGGACCCCGTCGACGTGCGAATGGGCGCCCGGTCCGACGCCCCACCAGTCGTGCGAGCGCCAGTAGCCGAGGTTGTGGTGGCAGCGCCCGTCCGCGTCCGCCGCCCAGTTGCTCAGCTCGTACCACTCGAGCCCCGCGGCGGCAAACCGCTCGTCGGCCGCGACGTAGCGGCGCGCCTGGTCACCGTCATCGGGGGCGCGGACCGCGCCGCGGCGAATCGCGGCCGCCAGCGCGGTGCCCGGCTCGATCGTCAGCGCGTAGGCCGAGATGTGGTCCGGCTCGGCTGAGAGGGCGTCCGTCAGCGTCCGCTCCCAGTCGGCGTCGCTCTCGCCGTCGGTCCCGTAGATGAGGTCGAGCGAGACGTGGTCGAACCCGGCCTCCCGGGCCTCGACGGCGGCGGCCACCGCGCGCCCCGGCGTGTGCACCCGGTCGAGCGCGCGCAGCACGTGCGGCGCGGAGGACTGCATCCCCAATGACACACGGGTGAACCCTCCAGCCGCCAGGGCCCGGAACGACGCCGGGTCCACCGACTCGGGATTGGCCTCGGTCGTCACCTCGGCCCCCAGCGCCAGCCCGACGATCGAAGCGACGCCGTCGAGCAACCGCACCAACCCGTCGGCGCCGAGCAGCGTCGGCGTCCCGCCCCCGAAGAACACGGTCTCCGCACGCCGCCCGCCCAACTCAGTGGCGGCCAAACGGAGCTCGGCCAGAGCCGCCTCCACGAACTGGGCAGGCTGATCGGGCCCGTCCGGCACGTAGGTGTTGAAGTCGCAGTAGCCGCACCGCGCGGCGCAGAACGGCACATGGACGTAGATGCCGAGCGGCGGGCTCACACCGGCACTTCTAGCGCGAAAGCTCACCCAGCCCCAGGTCGTGCGCCAGCTGACCCGCGACCGCCCGCCGCGCCCGCTCCAGCGGGATCGTTCCGTCGCCGATCATCGTGCGCACCCCGTAGCCGTCCAGCAGCGCCAGCGTGCGATCGGCGACCTCGTCGGGGTCGCACGGCGCGAACTCGCCGTCCGCCACCCCGGCCCGGATCTCCTCCGCGAACCACTCGTGCATCCGGGCGTAGAGCTCCTCGGCCACCGGCCGCAGCTCGGGATGACGCACGGCGCGAAGCCACAACTCCATCCACAGCACCCAGTCCTCGGCGAGGGCGTCGGTCGTCGGCAGGCAGTTCTCAATCATCGCCGCCAGCCGCGCGCCGTGATTGCCACCGGGCCCGGGTGCATCCTCGATCCGCACCTCGGCGGCGCGGACGTAGGAGTACTCGATCGTCTCCGCCAGCAGTTGCTCGCGATCGGCGAAGTGGTAGTGGACGAGCGCGCTGGAGACGCCGGCCTCGGTCGCGATCCGCGCGATTCGGAGACCATCGATGCCGTCACGGGCGATCGCTCGCACCGCGGCGCGCAGGATCCGCTCGCGCGCCGCGGCCCCGCGCTCGGTGCCCTGCTCGGTCTCCGATGCGCGCGTGCTCACCTCACCTCACCTCACGAGACACGACACACGACACACGACACGACTGCGACGCGACGCTCACGCCGCGCTCGGCTCCGGCACCGGCACCGGCTCGGCGGAGTCCCCGAGCGCGGGGGCCAGATCGCGCCGGATGCGGTCGGCGAACCAGGCGACCGCCGTCTCGCGCTTGGACAGCGGCCCGCACTCGTAGCCGCGGGTCTGCAGCCCCTGCTGGACGTTGTCGACCAGGTCGATGTCCTCGTCGAGCACGAGCGTGTTCAGCCGCTGATTGGCCCACTGGACGAAGCGCGTCCGTGGATCGGCGCCGGGCGCGCGGTAGCTGCCGAACGTGTCGGAGGTCTGTGCCACCCCGTCGGGCAGCATCTGCCAGGTCGTCACCTGGTCGGGATAGAGGTCGATCGTGGTGTTCGGATAGATGAAGACGTAGCGCCAGATCCGACGATCCTCGTTGCTCAGGCCGGGCATCGGACTCACCAGTTGACCGTACAGCCGCTCCAGGCGGTTGGAGCTCGGCTTGTCGCGCATCGGCGCCTCGATCCAGACCCAGTCCTCGTGCAGCTCCGAGCTGTAGTTGCGGTAGTCGTACATCCGCATCAGCCCCGGGTGCGCGATCGGGACGTGGTAGCCCTCCAGATAGTTGTCGGCGACGGCCTTCCAGTTCGCCGGCTGGGTCCCGGTCGCGGGCGCGAACGGCTCCAGCGTGTCGATCCGGTAGCGCGCCAACCGCTCGGGGAGATCACCCACCAGCGAGGCGAGCGAGGCGGCGTCCCGGTCGAGGTTGACGAACACGAGGCCGCAGAGCACCTCGACGCGCGCCGCCATCAGCCCGAGCTTGCTCTTATCGAGCTTCTCGCCGAATGCGAGTCCTTCGGGCACGCCGATCAGCGTCCCGTCGAGCTTGTAGGTCCAGCCGTGGTACCGGCAGCGCAGCGCGGCCTTGCACTGACCCGATCCGCTCAGCAACCGCGAGCCGCGATGGCGGCAGACGTTGCGGTAGGCCCGCAGGTCTCCGTGCTCGTCGCGGACGACCAGCACCGGCTGATCGCCCGCGCGGCCGGTGATGTAGCTGCCGGTCGTCGGCAGATCGGCGACGTGCCCGATGAGCTGCCACGTGCGCTCGAAGATCAGCCGCTGCTCGGCCTCCATGAGCTCTGGGTCGGTGTAGAGGCGCGGGTGCAACGCCCGCCCGTAGCCTGCCCTCTCCGCATTTGCCGCCTGTCCCGAAACCGCCGCGTTCATTTGCTCTCCTCCGTTCCTGACTTTGTGATCAGTTGCTGTAGTGTACGCGACATGGCGATCCGGCGAGCGGCATGGCTCTCAATCACTCCCGAGCCCGAGCGCGAGCTCCCGCGGGCCGTGGCCGTGCTCACCGCCGGTCATCAGGTCGGCGACGACGCCGTCCGTGCCGAACGAGTCCGGCTGCAGGCGATCGTGCTCAGGCACGGCCTGCGCCGGTGGTTGGGCTACCTGCGTGAGGTGCTCGAGCTGATCGAGCGCCGCACCGGCGACGACGACCCCGATGTCACGCACGCCCGCGCACGAGCGCGCACGGTGCTGATCAACCACCACAACCTGCTGTTGGGGCTCCCCGGTCCGGGAGCCACGCTGACCAGAAACGACCGAGCCCGCCTGGCGGAGCTCGATGACCCCGAGGAGAGACAGCCATGACAACGACAGTCCTTCGGACGGACGGATCCAGATTGGGTACCGCCGCCGACCCGACGGCGCAGTTCACCGACGAGCAGCTCGCGCTTCAGCAACGCGCCCGTGAGTTCGTCGACACCGTGCTGATCCCGCTCGAGCAGAAGGCCGAGGCCGCCCACGGCCGGCTCGACAACGAGACGATCGGCCGCATCCAGCAGGCGGCGATCGCCGCCAATCTGCACGGCGGCCGGATCCCGTCCGCCCAGGGCGGGCAGGGCTGGAACATGACCGAGTGGTTCCTGGTCAACGAGCAGCTCGGCCGCTGCACCAACGGCATCCACTGGTGGATCCCAAACGTCTACAACGTGTGGGCGGACGCCACCGAGGCCCAGTTCGAGCGCTATGTGCCGGCCGCGCTCGCCGGCCACGGCGGCGACGCGTACGCGGTCACCGAGGCCGAGGCCGGCTCGGATGCCAGCGGGATCGCCACGACCGCCACCCCGGACGGCGACGGGTATCGGATCACCGGCGAGAAGTGGTTCGTCACCTCCGGCGACGTCGCGCGCGTCCTGATCGTCATGGCCAACGTGATCGACGGCGACCAGAAGCTGCCGACGCTGCTGCTCGTCGAACCCGATGCCGACGGCGTCGAGTTCGTCGACGACCCGCTGTTCACCCACAACTATCCGCACGGCCACCCGACGATCCGCTTCACCGACGTCAAGGTCGACGCCGACGCGGTGATCGGCGGCCTCGGCAACGGCGATGAGCTGCAACGCCGCTGGTTCACCGAGGAGCGGCTCGGCATCGCCACCCACGGGCTGGGCGCGATGTGGCGGCTGCTCGATGAGACGACCGACTGGGCGCTGCACCGCAAGCAGGGCGAGCATCGGATCATGGACTACCAGGGGATCTCGTTCCCGCTGGCGGACTCCGCGACCGACGCCGCCGTCGGGCGCCTGCTCGCCCTGCAGGTGTGCGCGATGGTCGACGCGGGCGCGGACCCGAAGATCATCCACGCCAAGGCGTCGATGGCCAAGCTGTTCGTCTCCGAGGCGGCCGGCCGCTGCGCGGACCGTGCGGTCCAGGCGTTCGGCGGGCGCGGCTACATGCGGGCGTTCGTCGCCGAGCGCTTCAACCGCGAGCTGCGCGTCGACCGGATCTGGGAGGGCACCAGCGAGATCCAGCGACTGATCATCGCGCGCGCTCTGGAGCGCCGCGGCGTCGAGGCGACGATCCATTGAGCGCCGGGACCCAGGCACCGGGCGCGACGCCGGCCGCGACCCCGTCGCTGGAGCGGATGCTCCAGCCGCGGTCGGTCGCGGTGGTCGGTGCGACCGAGCGCGAGGACACGTACGCGGCGCAGGCACTTCTCAACCTCGCCGAGGTCGGCTTCCCCGGCACCGTCTGGGGCGTCAACCCCGGACGTACCGAGGTGTTCGGCCACCCCTGCGTCCCCTCCGTCGCCGAGCTGCCCGAGCCGGTCGACGCGGTGATCGTCGCGATCCCCGCGGCGGGCGTCCCGGACGCAATCGAGCAGGCGGGTGCCCGCGGCTGCGGGGGCGCGGTCGTGTTCAGTGCGGGCTTCGAGGAGGTCGCCTCCGGGGTCGCGCTGGGCCGTGACCTCGTCGAGGCCGCCGCTCGCCATGGACTACCGGTGTGCGGTCCCAACTGCAACGGCATCGTCTCCCCCGGGCGCCGGGTCGCCCTGTGGGGCGATGCGCTCGCCGCCCAGGACGCCGGCCGGGTCGCGCTCATCTCCCAGAGCGGCAACGTCGCCGTCAACGCGCTCGCCGCGCGGCGCGGGATGCGTTTCCACACGGTGATCGCGAGCGGCAACCAGTCGGTGCTCTCCAGCGCCGACTACCTGGAGACGCTCGCGCGCCAGGACGACCTCGGCGCGGTCGCGCTCTATCTGGAGGACGACGGCGGCGCGGGACTCCTCGACGGGCTCGCGGCGTGCGCGGACGCGCGCGTCCCGGTTGTCGTGCTCAAGGTCGGCAGCTCGGCCGCGGGCGCCCGGGCGGCCGCCGCGCACAGCGGTGCGCTCGCGGGCGACCAGCGGGTCTTCCGCAGTCTGATCGAGGAAGCGGGCGGCGTCTGGGCGTACGACGTCCACGAGCTGCTCGAGCTGAGCAAGACGCTCGCGGTGCGGCGGCCGCATCGGCCCGGGAGCGATGCTGGGAAGGTTGCTGTCACTGGGGGTCAAGAAAGCTCCCAGCACCGCACCCGTGGCCTGGCGATCATGACCTGTTCGGGCGGTGACTCCGCCCAGGGCGCCGACGAGGCGGCCAACCTCAAGATCGCCCTCCCCGAGCTGCAACCCGAGACGCTCGCGCAACTGGAGACCATCCTGCCCAGCGCGGCCACCGCCGCCAACCCGCTGGACTACACGTCGATGATCTGGGGCGACACCGAGGCACTCGCCGGCCTCGTGAGCACGCTCGGCGCCGACCCGGCGATCGACGTCGTGCTCGTGTTCTACGACGAGCCCAACAACCTCACCGGCGCCGCGGCCGACTCGTGGGCCGACGTGCGCGAGGGCATCCAGGTCGGAGCGGATCGCAGCGAGGTCGTCACACTCGTCTCCTCCACCCTGCCCGAGTTGCTCGACGACCAGGCCGCCGCCGACTTTGCGGTCGCCGGAGTGCCCGCGGTCGCGGGGCTCCGCACCGGTCTGCGCTGCGCCGGGGTACTACTTGCCCGGGCGGGCGAGGATGGGCGCAGAACCACTGGCGATCGACTGCGCGCAATCGCGAGGGCGGCGCGCACGGGAACACGCGCGGCAACACCTGGCGAGTGGCTCCCCGAGCACGAGGCCAAGGCGCTGCTGCGCGACGCGGGCATCGCCGTCCCCGCCGGCCGCGTCATCACCACCCCCGAGGAGGCGATCCAGGCCGCGCGCCCCGGCCCGCTCGTGCTGAAAGTGAGCGCCGCATCGGTCCAGCACAAGTCCGAGATCGGCGGGGTCGCGGTGAACCTCACCCACCCCGACGAGATCGTCGCGGCCCACCGGCGCCTCGCCGACATCGCCGCCGAACACGGCGGCGTAGTGCTCGCCGAGGCGATGGCCCAGGGCGAGCTGGAGATGATCGTCGCCGCCCATCGCGACGGCGTCGTGCCCGCTCTGATCATCGGCCTCGGGGGCATCTGGACCGAGCTCCTCAGCGACGTGGCGGTCCTCCCGCTGCCCGCCGACGCGCGCCGGATCGAGCAGGCGATCAGGCAGCTCCGAGGCGCGTCGATGCTCACCGGCGGACGCGGCCGCCCGCCGCTCGATATCGCCGCCGCGGCCCAACTGGCCCAGCAGGTGGGCGAGCTGTTGATCGAGCGCGAGCTCGCCGTCGTCGAGTGCAACCCAGTGCTCGTCGCCAAGGCCGGCAGCGGAGCGGTCGCGCTGGACGCCGCGGTCAGGCTGGGCGGCTGACCGAGCTCCAGAGCGTCACGTGCGGGCGGGGCTGCAGCCGCGCCGAGGTCGCCCCCGCTCGCCCGGTCGAGATCACCTGGGTCGCCTCTGAGCTCGCCGCGAACCGCTGCATCGCGAGCGCGGCGGGCAGCGCGCGCCCGAAGCCAAGCGTCGAGGCGTGCCACACCTCGATGATCGGCGTCCCCTGGACATCGAGACGGACCAGAGCGCGGCGCCGGACCTCCTCGACGACCGTGTGCGCGAGCGTGACCACGATCCCGTCACCCGCCGCCGCCGCCGCGACCGCCGCGGCGCTGCTCGAGTACCCGACCGTGTCAGCCGGCTCGATCCCGAGCCGCGCGAACAGGAGCCCCGCGCCGGTCGACACATCGAGCTGCGGCGGCCCGAGCAGCCACCGCTCCCCCGCGACCTGCGCCGCCAACACCCCCCGGGCGCCTGCCAGCGGATGACCAGGCGCAGCGACGACGATCACCCGCGCACGCAGAAACGGCACCGCGGCAATCGTCGCGGCCGTGTCGCCGGCGGGCGCCGGCCCGAGCGCGATGTCGGCCCGACGATGCTCGAGCATCTCCCCCAGCTCGGCGCCGGCCACCGATTCCAACGACACCTCCAGGCCCGGATCGCGGGCGGTGAACGCGTCGACCAGCGGCCCGACGTGCTCGGCGACCACCTGAGTGACCGCGATCTCCATCCGGCGCGGCGCGCCCGGCGCGTCCTGGACCGAGCGCCGGGCCTGCTCGGCGAGCCCGAGGATCTCGGAGGCGAGCGCCGCCAGCCGCCGCCCGCCCGACGTCAAAGCGATCCCGCGTCCCTCCCGCACGAACAGCTCGTCGCCGAGCTCCTTGCGCAGGGCGGCGACGGCGACCGACACCGCGGCCTCGGTCACACCGAGCTGAGCGGCCGCCGCCTTGACCGATCCGAGGCGCGCCGCGAGCACGAACGATTGGAGCTGAGCGAGGGTCATCCGTGGGCTAAGCGATCACTTAGGTCGCCTTGCGGCGATCCGCACACAAGGCCCAGAATTCTAGGTATGAGGAGAGATGCAGGTCCCCGCGCCATTTGAGTACGAGCGCGCGACGAGCGTGGAACACGCGCTCCAGCTGCTCGCGCAGCTCGGCTCCGACACGCGCATTCTGGCCGGCGGCTACTCGCTGCTGCCGATGATGAAGCTGCGCCTGGCCACGCCCTCCTACCTCATCGACATCGACGATCTGGCCGGCGAGCTCGGCTACATCGAGCCGAACGGGGACATGATCCGGATCGGCGCCATGACGCGCCACCGCCAACTGCTCGAATCCGAGACCCTCAGTCGCCTCGCGCCCATCTTCCGCGACGCCGAGCGGGTGATCGCCGACCCGATCGTGCGCAACCGGGGGACGATCGGCGGTGCGCTCTGCCAGGCCGACCCCTCCGAGGATCTCGGCGCCGTCTGCGTGGCGTTGGAGGCGCAGGCGCTGATCCGCAGCCTCCGCGGCGAGCGGACCGTCGACATGGCGGACTTCCACCTCGGTCCCTACCGGACGGCGGTCGAAGAGGACGAGATGCTCGTCGAGATCCGGGTGCCGCTGCGCAAGCACACCGGCAGCGCCTACGAGAAGGTCAACCGCAGGGTCGGCGACTGGGCCGTGGCGGCGGCCGGCGCTGCGCTCACCGTGACCGACGGCGTCATCTCGCACGCAGGGATCGCACTCGTGGCCGTCGGATCCGAGGTCGCCTCGCCGGCGGCGCAGGAGGCACTCGTCGGGCAGGAGCCGTCGGAGGAGCTGTTCGAGCGCGCCGCTGCCGCGGCCGCCTCCGCATGCACGCCGGTCACCGACCAGCGCGGCTCGGCCGAGTACAAGCGCCACGCGGCGGGCGTGCTCGCCGCCCGGGCGATGAGCCGAGCCGCCACTCGAGCCGTGGAGACCACCAGCTGATGCAGGTCACCCTGACCGTCAACGGCCGCGAGTACTCGCGCGAGGTCGAGGCGCGAATGCTGCTCATTCATCTCCTGCGTGACGAGCTCGACCTGACCGGGACCCACTGGGGGTGCGACACCTCCAATTGCGGCACCTGCGTGGTCCTGATGGACGGCGAGCCGGCGAAGTCGTGCACCGTGCTCGCCGCGACCGCCTCGGGGCACGACATCCGCACCGTCGAGGGGCTCGAGATCGACGGCGTGCTCGACCCCGTACAGCGCGGCTTCACCGAGGAGCACGGCCTGCAGTGCGGCTTTTGCACCTCCGGGATGCTGATGACCGCTCGCGCGCTGCTCGACGGCGCCGAGGACCCGACGACCCTGACCGACGAGGAGATCCGCGAGGCGATCTCCGGCCAGATCTGCCGCTGCACCGGCTACGCGACGATCGTGCGATCGATCCGGTGGGCGGCTGAGCACTCACTCAAGGAGCTGCGGGCATGAAGAGAGGCGTGAGATGACCATCGAGGCCGCATTGGCGGGCTGGAAGATCGGCCTGGCGCTCGGGATCGTGGTGATCCTGATCGCTGCCGTGATCGTGATCACGATCGTGTCGCTGGCGATGAGGATCCTCAGGCAGGCAGACGCGGCCGTCGCGGGCGTGGAGAAGGTCCGCGTGCAGACCGACGAGCTCTCCGGGATCGCTCGCATCAACGACTCCGGCGTGCGAATCCTGCATTCCGCGCGCGCCCTGCGCAAGGTGGCGGTCGGCAAATGACCCCGCTCATTGCCGCCACGGCGCACACCTACTGGGGGATCGCGCTCATCATCGGGCTGGTTGCGGCGCTCATCGTCGCGGGGCTCCTCGCTGTGCTGCTTCGCGTCGTCGCCCAGATCGACCGTTCGGCCAAGCGGCTGCTCACCACCGCGGGCAACGTCGCCGCCAACACCGCCTTCATCCCGCAACTGACAGCGACGGCGCCGGTGCTCGGGCAGATCATCGACGAGGCCCTCGTCCAGGACGACTACATGAACGCACTCACCGACGGATTCGGAGGCGGACGATGAGCACCCACGCATTGGTCCTCTTCAGCGTGCTCCTGGCGCTCGTGGTGATCGCCGTGCTCGCCGGTGCGCTGATCGTCGTCCGACGGACGCTCGCCTCGATCTCGACCACGCTCGGCACGCTCGCCGGCGCGCTGGAAGGCGTCGAGTCCGACCACCTGCGCCCGCTGGAACCCGCGGTCAGGGCGATCAACGCCCAGTTCGACACGATCCTCAGCGCACTGCCCGGCATCGCGTCCAAGGCCGCAATCGTCGCCGAGAGGAGACCCTCATGATCCTCTACTGGATCGGCTCGCTGGTCGTGCTGCTGGTCATCCTGCCCGTCGTCATCTACCTACTGCGCGGGGTGCTCGAAACCGCCCAGACGATCGTCCCCAGCGTGCAGCGGATCGGGGCGGCGGCCGCCGCCGGGTCCAAGGATCTCGATGCGGTGCCCCTCCTGCTCACCACCCAGGAGCAGGCCATCAAGACGATCGAGACCGTCGCCGACTACGGCGGGTCGCTCGACGTGATCATCGACGACGCGTGAGCTGAGGAGAACCACGACATGCCAGCACCAGGAGTCGTTCTCGCCGTCGCGGTCGTGCTGATCGTCGCCGCGATGGTCTACTACCTCGTCTCAACGATCGTCGCGCTGCGCCAGATCACCCAGGGCCTCGATCAGGCGATCGCCTCGGTCGGCGAGATCATCGAGAAGACCGCCCCGGTCGAGCCGGTGGTGAGCACGATCAACGCCCACCTCGACGCGGGCGTCGACGCGCTCGAGGGACTGCTCGTCAAGAAGGCCGGCCTCACCGACGCGGTCGGCCTGCTCGACGGCCTCTACCCGGGGGCCGGTGCGCAGGGGTTGCGCAACTATCCCGATGCCGCCACGATCAAGCCACCGCGGATCGCGGAGGTGTACACCCGCGGCGTGCTCACGCTCGCCCGTCTGGGCCGCGAGGCGCCGATCGCGGCCGCCAGCCCCGAGGGGCCGGTGCTCCGTCATGCCGCCCGCGCGGCAGCCCAGACCCGGATGCTGTACCCGCACGAGCGCCAGCTGCGCCCGGCCAACCTCGACCGCTCGCCGGTGATCGGCAGCGACTCGCCGGTTCAGTACGAACCGGCGCAGACACCGGGAGTCCGTGTGATGCGAGTCGGGACCCCAGCCCAGCCAACCCCGGAGACCGAGACAGAGGGAGCGGCCTGATGCAGACGCCCGCACCGACGGACTACGAGCGCGCCACGAGCATCGACGGCGCAATCGCGTCGCTGGCCGAGCACCCCGGGGCACGGATCCTCGCCGGCGGCCACAGCCTGATCCCGATGATGAAGCTGCGCCTCGCCCAACCCGAGCTGCTGATCGACATCAACGACCTGCACGAGCTCTCCTACATCGAGCGTGATGGCGACCTGGTCCGGATCGGGGCGATGACCCGCCACGTCGAGCTGCTGCGTTCCGAGCTGCTCGCCGAGCACTTCCCGGTGTTCGCGGACGCCGAGGAGGTGATCGCCGACCCGGCCGTGCGCAACCGCGGAACGATCGGCGGGTCGCTGTGCCAGGCCGATCCGGGTGAGGATCTGTCGGCGGTATGCTCGGCGGTCCAGGCCGAAGTGGTGATCCGGGCAGCCGACACCGAAAGAATCGTTCCGATGCACGAGTTCCACGTCGGCCCTTACATGACCGCGGTCGCGGCCAACGAGATCCTCACCGAGGTCCGGCTCAGGATCCGCCCGGGCGCGGGCAGCGCGCACGAGAAGGTCGAGCGCCGGGCCGGCGACTTCGCGATCGCCGCCTCCTCGGCCGCGGTGTGGATCGACGGCGGGACGTTCGCGGATGCGAGCGTCGCGCTCGCCGCGGCCGGCCCGCTCACGATCGAGGTCACGCGGATCGCAGACCACCTGCGCAACCAGGCGCCCAGCGAGGAGCTGTTCGCGCAGGCGGGCGAGATCGCCGCCGCGGACTCGATGCCGATGGCCGACAGCCGCGGACCCGTCGACTACAAGCGCCACCTCGTCGGCGTGCTCACCAAGCGAGCGTTGCGCCGGGCGACCGAACGCGCCCTGCGTCAGGAGGCCTGACCATGCAAGTCACCATGACCATCAACGGCCAGGAGGTCTCCCGCGACGTCGAGCCGCGCAAGCTCCTGGTGCACTTCATCCGCGAGACGCCTGGGCTCACCGGCACCCACTGGGGGTGTGACACCTCCAACTGCGGCGCCTGCATCGTCCACGTCGACGGTCAGGCGGTGAAGTCATGCACGATGCTCGCCGCGATGGCCGACGGTCACGAGATCACGACCGTCGAAGGGCTCGAGGTCGACGGCCGCCTGGACCCGATCCAGGAGGGCTTCCATGAGAAGCACGCCCTGCACTGCGGGTTCTGCACGCCGGGGATGATGATGGCCGGCCGGGCGCTGCTGAACGAGAAGGTGAAATCCGATCCCGGGAATCCGATTCCCACCGACCACGAGATCCGCACCGCGATCTCCGGCGGGATCTGCCGCTGCACCGGGTACGTGAACATCGTCGCCGCCGTCCGCTGGGCCGCGGAGCGCGAGGCGCAGACCACCCCCCAGGAGGTGTGAGCATGGCGACCACCGTTGAGGAGAACCTCCCCAGTCCCGGGCATGAGCGGCCGATCGGCTTCGGCCGGCTCAAGCGCAAGGAGGACGCGCGCTTCATCCGCGGCAAGGGCCGCTACCTGGATGACATCACGCTGCCCGGGATGGTGCACGGCGCGATGCTGCGCTCGCCGTTCGCCCACGCCAAGATCAACTCGATCGACACCTCCGCCGCGCTCGCGCTGCCCGGTGTCGCCGCCGTGGTCACCGCCAAGGACCTGGAGACGCTCGGTCTGGCGTGGATGCCGACGATCTCCTATGACACCCAGGCGGTGCTCGCCGGTGACAAGGTCCGCTTCCAGGGCCAGGAGGTGGCGTTCGTGATCGCCACCGACGAGTACATCGCCCGTGACGCGCTTCCGCTGATCGAGGTCGACTACGACCCGCTGCCGGCCGTCGTCGACGCGCGCAGGGCGCTCGACCCCGACGCGCCGCTCATCCGCGACGACAAGCCCGGACAGGTCGACAACCTCGCCACTCCCACCTGGGAGGCCGGCGACGAGCAGGCCGCCGACCGCGCGTTCGCCGAGGCCGACACCGTCGTCACCCGCGACATCATCTACCCGCGGTGTCACCCCGCGCCGATGGAGACCTGCGGGATGATCGCGGACTTCAACCCGCACACCGGCCAACTCGACATCTACAACGGCAACCAGGCGCCACACGTGCACCGCACCGTGTACGCGCACGTCGCCGGGCTACCCGAGCACATGATCCGGATCATGTGCAATGACATCGGCGGCGGCTTTGGCAACAAGGTGCCTGTCTACCCCGGATACGTGTGCGCGATCGCCGGCTCGATCGTCGCCGGCGCTCCGGTGAAATGGATCGAGGATCGCAGCGAGAACCTCACCTCCACCGGGTTCGCGCGCGACTACATCATGCACTCCTCGATCGCAGCCAAGGATGGGCGGATCACCGGGCTGAAGGTCGATGTGATCGCCGACCATGGCGCGTTTGACTCGACCGCCCAGCCGACCAAGTTCCCGGCCGGCTTCTTCCACATCTGCTCGGGCTCCTACACGCTCGACGCCTCCCACGTGAAGGTGAAGGCGGTGTACACCAACAAGGCCCCGGGCGGCGTCGCCTACCGCTGCTCGTTCCGGATCACCGAGGCCGTGTACCTGGTGGAGCGGATGGTGGAGGCGCTCGCGCTGGAGATGGGCGTCGACCCGATCGAGTTGCGGATGCGCTCGTTCATCGCCCCCGAGCAGTTCCCGTATGAGACGACGACCGGGTGGACGTACGACTCGGGCAACTACGCCGAGACGATGCAGGTGGCGATGGACATCGCCGGCTACCAACAGCTGCGCCGCGAACAGGCACAAAAGCGCGAGCGCGGTGAGCTGATGGGCATCGGCGTCTCGTTCTTCACCGAGGGCGTCGGCGCCGGCCCGCGCAAGCACATGGACATCCTCGGCATGTCGATGAACGACGGCGCCGACCTGCGCGTGCACCCCTCGGGCAAGGCGGTGGTGTCGATCAGCGCCCAGACCCAGGGGCAGGGTCACGAGACGACGTTCGCCCAGATCGTCGCCGAGGAGCTCGGGATCCCACCCGAGGACGTCCAGGTCCGCCACGGTGACACCGACAAGTCGCCGTACGGCCTCGGCACCTACGGCAGCCGCTCCACGCCTGTGTCAGGCGCGGCGGTTTCACTGGTGTCACGCAAGGTCCGTGACAAAGCCCGGCTGATCGCGGCAACGATGCTCGAGACACGGCCCGAGGACCTCGCCTGGGAGAAGGGCCGCTGGTACGTGAAGGGCGACCCCGAGCAGGGCGCGACAATCGAGGACATCGCGCTGCGTGCCTACAGCGGTGAGGAGCTACCGGCCGGGATGGAGGGCGGTCTCGACGCCCAGATCATCTATGACCCGCCGAACCTCACCTACCCCTACGGTGCCTACATCTGCGTCGTCGACGTCGACCCCGAGACCGCGCAGGTGAAGGTTCGGCGGTTCATCGCGGTCGACGACTGCGGCGTCCGGATCAACCCGATGATCGTCGACGGGCAGATCCACGGGGGCCTCGCGGAGGGGATCGGGATCGCGCTCATGGAGCTGATCAGCTTCGATGAGGACGGCAACTGCCTGAACTCGTCGTTCATCGACTATCTGATCCCGACCGCGCTGGAGTGCCCGGAGTTCGAGCTGGGGGCGACGGTCACGCCCTGCCCCCACCATCCGCTCGGCGCCAAGGGCGTCGGCGAGTCGCCGAACGTCGGCTCGCCGCCGGCGATCGTCAACGCGGTCATCGACGCGCTGCGCCAGGGTCACCCACAGGTCGACCACATCGACATGCCCTGCACGCCTGACCGGGTGTGGGCCGCGATGCAGGGCCGCCCGGAGCCGCCCCAGTGATCTCCTCCGACCTCGACGAGCGACTCCGGGATCTGCGCGCGCACGGCGAGCCGTTCGTGACGGCCACCGTCGTGCGGGTCCAGCGGCCGACGAGCGCCAAGGCCGGCAACGTCGCGATCGTCCGCAGCGACGGGTCGATCGAGGGGTTCGTCGGCGGAGTCTGCGCGCAGCACAGCGTTCGCCTGTACTCGCTGCAGGCGATACAGAGCGGCGAGCCGCTGCTGCTGCGGATCATGCCCGACGGTCCCGAGCACGGCGACGGCTCCCGCGCGGGCGAGGAGGACCCGGACGCCGGCGAGGAGATCGCGCGCGAAGATGGTGCGGTCACCGTTCAGAATCCCTGCCTGTCAGGGGGTGCGATCGAGATGTTCCTGGAGCCGTTCCTGCCCGCGCCGCGCGTGCTCGTGGCCGGCGACTCGCCGATCGTCGAGGCGCTGATCGACATCGGCGCGCGGCTCGGCCTGGAGATGATCGCCGCGAATGCGCGGCAGCGGCCGGTCGCCGGAGACCTCGCGCTGATCGTCGCCGCCCATGGCCGCGACGAGCTCGCCGCGCTCCGGGCCGGCGTTGAGTCCGGAGTGCCCTACGTCGGCTTGGTGGCCAGCCCCCGACGCGGCAGCGCGGTGCTCGCCGACCTGCGCACGGCGGGGGTGGCCGACGAACTCGTGGCCCGGATCGAGACCCCCGCCGGCCTGGACATCGGGGCCCGCACGCCCCCGGAGATCGCACTCTCCATCCTCACCCGCGTGGTCGAGGTCCGCCGCGCCCGTGACACGCACGCCGGGACGATCGCCGATGCGACCGGCAGCGCGCATGCGCAGGGGGCCCCCGGACCGCAGACCGCAACCGATCCGATCTGCGGCATGACCGTCGTGGTGCTCGACGACACGCCGTCCGTCCACCACGACGGGGAGACGACGTACTTCTGCTGCGAGGGCTGCCGCGACCGCTTCGAGCGCCAGCTGGCCGGATGAGCCGAGGGGCCACCGCAGACCCGACGGCGGAGCTGGCGGCGCTCGCGCCAGACGTCGAGACGCTCGGCCAGCGACTGGCGAGCGTCGACTACCTCGTCGACGAGGCGCTCGGGACCTCGATGTTCCTCAGCCTGCGCCTCCCCCAGCCGCTGCTGCTCGAGGGCGAGGCCGGCGTCGGCAAGACCGAGGCGGCGCGGTCGCTGGCGGTCGCGCTCGAAACCCCGCTGATCCGCCTGCAGTGCTATGAGGGCATCGACGCCACCGAGGCGCTGTACGAGTGGAACTACCCCCGTCAGCTGCTCGCGATCCGCCTGGCCGAGGCGAGTGCGACGACGCTCTCCGAGCAGGACCTGTTCGGGCGCGAGTACCTGATCCGCCGGCCGCTGCTGGCGGCGCTCGAGCACCCCGGCCCGAAGCCCGCGGTGCTCCTGATCGACGAGATCGACCGCGCCGACGACGACTTCGAGGCGTTCCTGCTGGAGCTGCTCGGCGAGGCGGCGGTGACGATCCCCGAGATCGGCACGGTCCGCGCAACCCACCCGCCGATCATCGTCCTCACCTCAAACCGCACCCGTGACCTGCACGACGCGGTCAAGAGGCGCTGCCTGTATCAGTGGATCGACTACCCGGCACCGGAGCGGGAGGTCGAGATCATCCGCCGGCGGGTGCGCGGTGCCGCCGAGTCGCTCGCCGTCCAGGTCGCCGCCGCGGTCGCCGCGATGCGGGAGTCCGACGTCCAGAAGCCGCCGGGAATCGCGGAGGCGATCGACTGGCTCGCCGCGCTCAGCCTGCTCGGCGTGGAGCGTCTCGACGCTCCCGCGGTCGACCGCACGCTCGGCTCCGTGCTCAAGTACTCAGAGGATCAGGAGGTCGTGCGCGCGGCCGGCCTGGAGCAGCTGCTGACGGGTCGGCGATGACCGCGTTCGAGGTCGAGACCGTCCAGCTGGACCTCCCGGCGCTCGCCGGCGCCTTCGGCCGGCGGCTGCACGAGGCCGGGGTCCCGGTCACCGCCGAGCGCTCGGCCAACTTCGCCGCCGCGCTGTCGATCGTGCGCCCGGTCGCGCGTCGACGTCTGTACTGGACCGCACGGGCGGTGTTCGTCTCCGATCCCTCGCAGGTGCGGGCGTTCAACCGCGTGTTCACGAGCGTCTTCGGCACCGGCGATCCCGGTCAGGCAGTCGTGCCGCCGGACGCCGAGACGGCTCCCGCCCCGCCCGACCACCGGGAGACCGAGGAGCGCCCGCCGGATGCCAGCCGGCCGCCGCGGACGACGCCCCACCCACCCCACGCCGGGACGAGCGCGCCCGCCGGGAGCGATCGCGGGCGAGACGAGGAGCGCGACGAGCGCACGATCGAGGTCCCGATGCTCGCCTCCGACGAGGAGGTGCTGCGCGACAAGCGCTTCGACGCGCTCGACGCCGACGAGCTCGCCGCGCTGTACGCGCTGATGGCCCGCCTCCGGGTCGCCACCCCGCTGCGCCGCACCCGGCGCGCCCGCCGCGACGCGCACGGCGAGCGGATCGACCTACGGCGCACGCTGCGGGCGAGCCTGCGCACCGGCGGCGATCCGGTCCGGCTGGCCCGCCGCCGGCGGCGCCAGCTGCGCCGGCGGATGGTGCTGCTCTGCGACATCTCCGGCTCGATGGAGCCCTACGCGCGCACCTACCTGCAGTTCCTCACCTGCGCGGCCGCCGGCGGGGTCTCCACCGGGCGCAGCGCGAGCCGCCCCGAGGCGTTCGCGTTCGCCACCCGGCTGACCCGGCTGACCCGGGCGCTGCAGTCGCGCAGCCCCGAGCGGGCGATCCAGCGCGCGGCGGCCGCCGCGCCGGACTGGGCGAGCGGCACCCACATCGGCGACGCGCTGAAGACGTTCAACGATCGCTACGGACGCCGCGGGATGGCGCGCGGCGCGGTCGTGGTGATCCTGTCCGACGGCTGGGAGCGCGGGGACCCACATCTCGTCGCCCGGGAGATGCAGCGGTTGGCGCGCCTCGCCTACCGGATCGTGTGGGTCAACCCGCGCACCGCCGCGCGTGACTTCGCGCCGCGCACCGGCGGGATGGCCGCGGCGCTGCCGCACTGCGACGCGCTCGTCTCCGGGCACACCCTGGCCGCGCTGCACGAGGTGATCGATGCGATCGGGGCCGACCGGGCACGCGACGCCGACCCGGCCACGACGTGGGTCCCGCCAGCGCCCGCACAGGACCAAGCCACGCTCGAGCCGTGGGGCAGCGCCACGCCCGTGCCCGGCAGCTCGGTGGCGATGCCGAGCGGCTACAGCCCGAGCCGCGGGCGCACCACCTCTGACTGGAACGCGCCGCGCCCGTTCGGCCCGGTCCATGAGCTCCCGCCGAAGCGACCTCAGAGATGACCGAGGAACCGCAGATCTGCATCTACCCGGGCTGCGGGCGCCCCGCGGTCCCGCCCCACCCGATGGGCGGGCCCCAACCGGCGTTCTGCGACGACGAGCAGCACAACGCCCTCACCGCCCACCTGGAGCGCAAGCGACGGGGAGAGGCCGACCAGGAGAGACACGATGGCCAATGAGGCATACCGCGCGGTGTTCCTGCGCATCCACCCCACCGGCAAGATGGTGCTCAGCCTGACCACCGAGCCCGACGGCCAGGAGCGCGCCTACGCGCAGCTGGTCGCCGCCCAGCTCGGGGTGCCGTCGCTCGACGTCAAGGTCGTGCCCGCCGACACGAACCGCTTCGGCGAGGGGCACGGCTTCAACACCGCGCCCTCGCCCGGTGCCACGGCCGCGATCACCAGCGCGACCGGCAAGATCCTCGATAAGGCGCGCCTGCTCGCCGGCGCCGCGCTCCAGACCGCGCCGGAGACCCTCGCCTGGGCCGACGGGGCGTTCAGCACCTCGACCGAACCGCCGCAGGCCGCGACGATCGCCGACCTGGCGATGTACTCGCTCTCCAGCGGCGAGCTCCCGCCCGGAGTCGAGGGCGGGCTGGACGCACAGACCGTCTACCGCGACTGACCACCCGAGACAAAGGACGCAGATGATCGAACTCGACCACCCGTTCCACAACGCCAACGGGACCGACTACACCTGGGACGCGATCCTCGACCTTGATCGGGTGATCCCGTGCGTTGAGGGCGGCAGAGTGATCGAGCGGACCTCGCCCGAGAGCGCCAAGGCCGAGATTCTGGTGAAGATGGGCGCGATGTCGCTGAAGTTCGTCGGCACCGTCGATGTCGCCGAGCGTGACGATGCCGCCCACACCGCGGTGCTGAAGGTCAAGTCGCGCGAGGCCGGCGGTCAGGGATACGCCAACGCAGACGTCACCTTCACGATCAACGACAGCGGCGGGGAGATCCACACCGCCGCGCAGATCGCGGGCAAGGCGGCATCGATGGGTGAGGGCGTCGCGCAGACCGTGCTGGACGCGCTGATCAAGAACTTCACGGAGAGCCTGGAGAAGATCTGAGGTGAGCGGGGGCGCGACGATCGCGATGCGGCTGGTCGACCCCGCCGAGATCCCCGAGGACGGCGGTACGGCGGTGCAGGACGACCCCGACCGCCCGGTATTCCGCGGTCTCGAGGGCGACGACTACGTCTGCGCCCACTGCGGCAACGTGCTCGCGACCCGGATGGCGCCCGAGTACATGAACGCCAAGCTGCGGATCAGGTGCGGCCGCTGTCGCAGGATCAACGCGGCGATCGAGGTGGAGGGCGTCGACTATCGCAAGGCGTTCGGGCGCGGGGCGGTGTTCGGCTCAGGCGCCGTGGGAGCCGACCGGCGACAATAATCGTCGTGGGAATCCCCCTCGTCGGTGACCCGGCCGATCCGCCAGATCCCGAGCGGCCGATCGGCTTCGGCCGCCTGCGCCGCAAGGAGGACGCGCGCTTCATCCGCGGCCAGGGCCGCTACGTCGACGACCTGAAGCTGCCGGGGATGCTGCACGGGGCGATCCTCCGCAGCCCGTTCGCCCACGCGCGGATCGCCTCGATCAACACCACCTCCGCACTTCAACACCCCCGGGTTGTCGCGGTGCTCACCGGCGCGGACCTGGACACCCGCGGGGTCGCCTGGATGCCGACGATCTCGGGCGACCTGCAGGCGGTGCTGGCCACCGACAAGGTTCGCTTCCAGGGCCAGGAGGTGGCGTTCGTCGTCGCCGAGGATCGCTACAGCGCACGCGACGCGCTGGAGCTGATCGAGGTCGACTACGAGCCACTGGAGCCGGTCATCGACGTGCGCCGCGCACTCGACCCCGACGCCCCGCTGATCCGCGACGATGTCGAGGGCCGTGCCGACAACCACATCTTCGACTGGGAGGCCGGCGATCGGGTGGCGACCGACCGGGCGTTCGCCGCCGCTGAGGTCGTCGTCGAGCAGGAGATGGTGTTCCCGCGCTCGCACCCGGCGCCGATGGAGACATGCGGCGCGGTCGCCGAGTACGACCGGGTGAGCGGCCGGCTGACGATCCACGCCACCACCCAGGCCCCCCACGCGCACCGCACGCTGTTCGCGCGGCTCACCGGACTGCCCGAGCACCGCATCCGCGTCGTCTCCCCGGACATCGGCGGCGGGTTCGGCAACAAGGTGCCCGTCTACCCCGGCTACGTATGCGCGGCAGTGGCCGCGATCACCGTCGGGCACCCCGTCAAGTGGATGGAGGACCGCTCCGAGAACCTGATGTCGACCGGCTTCGCGCGGGACTTCGTGATGCGCGGCGCGATCGCCGCCACCCGGGACGGCCGGATCCAGGCCGTGCGGGTCACCACGCTCGCCGATCACGGCGCGTTCAACGCGACCGCGCAGCCGACCCAGTACCCCGCGGGCTTCTTCCATGTCTTCACCGGCTCCTACGACATCGACGCCGCGCACTGCAGGGTCACCGGCGCGTACACGAACAAGGCGCCCGGCGGAGTCGCCTACGCCTGCTCGTTCCGGATCGCCGAGGCCGTCTACCTGGTGGAGCGGCTCGTCGACTGCCTCGCCCATGAGCTCGAGGCCGACCCCGCGCGGCTGCGGCTGCAGAACCTGATCGCGCCGGACCAGTTTCCCTACCAGTCGAAGACCGGCTGGGTCTATGACTCGGGCAACTACGAGACGGCGCTGCGGCGCACGCTCGAGCTCGCCGGCTACGAGGAGCTTCGCGCAGAGCAGGCGGCCAAGCGCGAGCGCGGCGAGCTGATGGGGATCGGGCTCTCGTTCTTCACCGAGGCCGTCGGGGCCGGGCCGCGGCGTCACATGGACATCCTCGGCCTGGGCATGAACGACGGCGCCTCGCTGCAGATCAACCCGAGCGGCCAAGCGCGGCTGGCGATCAGCGTCCAGACCCAGGGTCAAGGTCACGAGACGACGTTCGCCCAGATCGTCTCCCACGAGCTCGGCTTGCCGCCCGAGGACGTCGAGGTCGTACACGGGGACACCGACGCCACGCCCTACGGACTGGGCACCTACGGCTCGCGCTCGACGCCGGTGAGCGGGGCGGCCGCGGCGCTGGCGGCGCGCAAGGTCCGTGACCGCGCCCGGCTGGTGGCCTCGGCGATGCTCGAGGTCGCACCAGAGGACCTGGAATGGGAGAACGCGCCGCCCGAGCGACCCGCCCGCTGGTTCGTCAGGGGCGACCCCGAGGAGGGCGCGACGATCCAGGAGATCGCGGCCGCGGCCTACGGCGCGATCGCGCTCCCCGACGGGGTCGAGACCGGCCTCGATGCCGAAGCCGTGTACGACCCGCCGAACCTGACCTTCCCGTTCGGCGCCTACCTGTGCGTCGTCGACGTCGATGCCCGCACCGCGAAGGTGACCGTGCGCCGGTTCGTCGCGGTCGACGACTGCGGCACGCGGATCAACCCGATGATCATCGAAGGCCAGGTCCACGGCGGCCTCACCGACGGGGTCGGGATGGCGCTGATGGAGATGATCGCCTTCGACGAGCACGGCAACTGCCTCGGCGGCTCGCTGATGGACTACCTGATCCCGACCGCGGTCGAGGTCCCCGACTGGGAGACCGACTTCACGGTCACCCCCTCCCCCCATCACCCGCTCGGGGCCAAGGGGATCGGCGAGTCCGCCACGGTCGGCTCGCCCCCGGCGATCGTCAACGCGGTCGTCGACGCGCTCGGCCCCTACGGGCTGCGTCACATGGACATGCCGTGCACGCCCTCGCGAGTCTGGGATGCGATGCACGGTCGTGCCGCGCCACCCGGCTGAGCCTCCCGCTCGGCAACCGCGAGCGTCCCGTCGGCGACGGCGACCGCCACCAGCGGCAGCCGTGACTCCCGCGCGCAGTGGGCGATGTCCTCGCCGAGTCCCGCCGCACGCAGGGCGACGCCGCCCGCCCCCGTGCGCAGCGCGGCCGCCGGCGTGCGGTAGGCCGCCGCGACCGTCTCGGCGATCCGGGCCGCATCCGTGCGCTCTCCCTCAAGCATCGCCACCAGCCGCCCGGCGACGTACACGTCCTCCAGTGAGGCGAGGCCGCCCGCGCCTGCGCAGATGACCTGGATCGTGCCCTCGGCGCTCGCCAGCGCGTCGATCGTGGCCTGGAGGTTGAGCATCGAGGCGAGCAGGACCATGCCGGCGGCGCGGGTGGCGGCGATCACCGCCGGCGCGCCGTTCGTGGTGGAGAGCACGAGCTCACGGCCCCGGGGCCGGGTGACCTCCCGGGGTGAATTGCCCTGATCGAACCCGGGAGGCGGGATGCAGTCGCGCTCGCCCGCCAGGACGCGCCCGGAACCCCGCAGCCCGCGCGCGTCCTCCAGGCTCTCGGCGAACACGACCCGCGTGTACCCGGCGGCCAGCGCACTCACCGCTGTCGAGGTCGCGCGCAGGACATCGATGACGACCGCGACCTCGCAGTCGCGGATCTGGCCGCGGGTGAGCGCGACGTCGATCACGCCGTCGTCCCGGGAGCGAGATGGCGGCTCTGGCGCATGGGGCGACCTTACGGTCTCGCCCATCGGCCAACCACAGGGATTTGACGTGGACCATGAGCGTCCCGTCTATGGGTCGTGGCCATGTGTTACTCATAGCTTTCTCACGATGAGTCGACGGCAAATCAATCTTTGACGGCTATTCGTTGTCACCGTACGGTCCCGGACACGTTGCGCTCGTCCAGAAAGGCACCGCTCGCATGACACCCAGCTCCACCTCCCCCAACGGCACGCGCGATCGCTGGGCCTCCGGGGTCACCCCGTATGCCGAGATGGGGTACTACGACGCCGACTACGTCCCCCAGGACAGCGACATCCTGGCGGCGTTCCGGATCACCCCGCAACCCGGCGTCGATCCGATCGAGGCCGCCGCCGCGGTCGCGGGCGAGTCCTCCACCGCGACCTGGACCGTGGTCTGGACCGATCGCCTCACCGCCCACGAGCACTACCGGGCCAAGGCGTATGACGTCTCCCCCGTGCCGGGACGCGAGGGTGAGTACATCGCGAAGATCGCCTATGACATCGACCTGTTCGAGGAGGGGTCGATCGCGAACCTCACCTCGTCGATCATCGGCAACGTGTTCGGGTTCAAGGCACTGCGTGCGCTGCGTCTGGAGGACATGCGGATCCCGGCCAGTTACGTGAAGACCTTCCAGGGTCCGCCTCACGGGATCGTCATGGAGCGCGAGTACCTGGACAAGTTCGGGCGCCCATTGCTCGGCGCAACCGTCAAGCCCAAGCTCGGCCTCTCGGCCAAGAACTACGGGCGGGTGGTCTGCGAGGCGCTGCAGGGGGGCCTCGACTTCACCAAGGACGACGAGAACATCAACTCCCAGCCGTTCATGCGCTGGCGGGACCGGTACCTGTGGGCGATCGAGGGCGTCAACCGTGCGAGCGCCGCCACCGGCGAGGTGAAGGGTCACTACATGAACGTGACCGCGGCCACGATGGAGGACATGTACGAGCGTGCCGAGTTCGCGCGGGAGATCGGCAGCGCGATCGTCATGATGGATCTCACCGTCGGCTACACGGCGATGCAGTCGATGTCCAGGTGGGCGCGGCGCAACGGCATGCTGCTGCACCTGCACCGCGCGGGCCACGGCACGTACACGCGTCAGAAGACACACGGCGTGTCGTTCCGCGTGATCGCGAAGTGGTGCCGGCTGCTCGGCGTCGACCACATCCACGCCGGGACCGTCGTCGGCAAGCTCGAGGGCAACCCGGCGATGATCCGCGGCTACTACGACACGTTGCGGCTGGCGTACGTTCCGGAGAACCCCGAGACCGGCATCTACTTCAACCAGGACTGGGCGTCGCTGCCCCCGGTGATGCCGGTCGCCTCCGGCGGTATCCACGCGGGTCAGATGCACCAGCTGCTCCAGTACCTCGGCGAGGACGTCGTGCTGCAGTTCGGCGGCGGGACGATAGGCCACCCGATGGGGATCGCCGCCGGCGCCACCGCCAACCGCGTCGCCGTCGAGGCGATCATCCAGGCTCGCAACGAGGGTCGCGACTACTTCCAGGAGGGGCCGGACATCCTGGAGCACGCGGCGAAGGGCTGCCCCGAGCTCGACGTCGCGCTCCAGGTCTGGAAGGACATCACCTTCGACTTCGAGTCCACCGACACGCCCGACTATGTCGTCATGCCGAGCCTCGGCTGACGCGCCCGCCTCGCCAAAGGAGAGCTGACATGCGACTCACCCAGGGCACGTTCTCGTTCCTCCCCGACCTCACCGACGAGCAGATCGCCGCACAGATCGCTTACGCACTGGGTCAGGGCTGGTCGATGTCGATCGAGCACACCGACGACCCCCACCCGCGCAACTCCTACTGGGAGATGTGGGGGCTGCCGATGTTCGACCTCGGGCCCGAGGATGTCGTCGTGGTCCTGCGCGAGGTCCGCGCCGCCCGCGAGGCCTACCCGGCCCAGTACATCAAGCTGATCGCCTACGACTCCTCCTACGGGCGTCAGACGACCGCACTGAGCTTCATCGTGCACCGCCCACCGGTCGAGCCCGGCTTCCGCCTGGAGCGCGCCGAGCAGCACGATCGGACCGTGCGCTACCAGTTGCACGCCTACGCGACCGACCAGCCGGCGGGCAGCCGCTACGGCGCCGCCCCCTCCGTGGCCGCCCCGGGCGGACCCGCCACGAACGGCGCCGGCGCCAACGGTGGCGCCGCATGACCGTGCTTGACCCCGCTCTGGCCCGGGACGTCGACGTCCAGGAGGTCCTGCGGGAGTCCGACATCGAGACGGTGCTGGATGAGCTCGACCGTGAGCTCGTCGCGCTGACCCCGGTGAAGACCCGGATCCGGGAGATCGCGGCGCTGCTGGTCGTCGACCGCCTGCGCCGCGAGGTCGGCCTCACCTCCGCCCGCCCGACGCTCCACATGTGCTTCACCGGTAACCCGGGCACCGGGAAGACGACCGTGGCGCTCCGCATCGCCGATCTGCTGCACCGGCTCGGCTACATCGCCCGCAACCATGTCGTCTCGGTGACCCGCGACGACCTGGTCGGCCAGTACGTCGGCCACACCGCGCCGAAGACCAAGGAGGTGTTGAAGCGCGCCTACGGCGGCGTGCTGTTCATCGACGAGGCGTACTACCTGTACCGTCCAGAGAACGAGCGTGACTACGGCGTGGAGGCGATCGAGATCCTCCTGCAGGTGATGGAGAACGAGCGCGACAAGCTCGTGGTCGTGCTCGCGGGTTACAAGGACCGCATGGATGATTTCTTCGCGCTCAATCCCGGGATGTCCTCGCGCGTCGCCCACCACATCGACTTCCCCGACTACACCCTCGACGAGCTGCTGGGGATCGCGCGGCTGATGCTCGCCACCGAGGCCTACGAGGTCTCTCCCGACGGCGCACACGCGCTGCGCGAATACCTCGAGCTCCGCATGCAGCAGCCCCGCTTCGCCCACGCGCGCAGCGTCCGCAACGCGCTGGAGCGGGCCCGCCTACGCCAGGCCAACCGGATCTACCAGGCGGCCCGTGACGGGCGCGTGCCGACCGTCGCGGACCTCGCCGCCATCGAGGCCGCGGATATCCGCGCCAGCCGGGTGTTCGCCACCGCGGAGCCTGCGACGTGATCTCCCGGCCGGTCATCCTCGGAGTCGTCGGCGACAGCGCCGCGGGCAAGACGACGATCACCCGTGGCCTCGTGCGCGTGCTCGGTGAGGCGCACGTGACCCACGTCTGCACCGACGACTACCACCGCTATGACCGCCGCCAGCGGGCGGAGAACGGGATCACGCCGCTGCACCCGGACTGCAACTACCTCGATGTCCTCACCCAGGACCTGGTCACGTTGCGCGGCGGCAACGCGATCCTCAAGCCCGTCTACCGCCATCAGGACGGGACGTTCGCGCCTCCGGTGTACGTCGCCCCCGAGCGGTTCACGATCATCGAGGGGCTGCTCGGCTACCACCTGCCCGAGATGCGCGACGTGTATGACGTGCGCGTGTTCCTCGACCCGCCCGAGGACGTCCGCCGGCGCTGGAAGGTACAGCGCGACTGCTCGCGGCGCGGCTACACGACGGACGAGGTGCTCGCCGAGCTCGACCGGCGTGAGCCTGACTCGGCGGCGTTCATCCGCCCCCAGCGCCGGCACGCGGACATGGTGATCTCGTTTCGCCCGTCGGCGGGCTCCGGAGACGAGGACCAGATCCATCTCGACGCCGAGCTGAAGCTGTTCGACGGCCTGCCCCATCCCGACCTCGCGCCACTGGCCGCGGGACAGCCGGACGGCATCACCGTCGTCGAGAACGACGACCATCGGACGCTGACGATCCCGGGCCGGATGGAGCCGAGCCACGCGGCGACGGTCGAGGAGGCGATCTGGGAGCGGCTGCACTTCGCCAACCATCTGCGCTCCCGGCGGCTGGGTGAGTTCACGATCGGCACCGCACTGCAGCGCTCGGAGTCGCTCGCGCTGGTGCAGTTGCTCATCCTCTACCACCTGGTCACCGCGAAGGCCGCCGTCGCGCTCGGCGCCGAGGTCGCCCGCGCCGGCAACGGCGCGCCCCGCCGCGAGGACAGGATCGCGGTGCCCGCCCGCGAGTCCGGCTGAGCGCGGCGGCGCCCCGGTCAGCCGGAGAGCTCGCGTCCGTGGGCGCGCACGAAATCCAGGAACAGCGACACCGCGGGGCGCATCGGCCCGACCGCCGAATGCAGCACGAACCACATTCGCCTCGCCGGTCCGTCCCGGAGCCGGACCTCGCCCAGGCGACCGGACTCGAGCTCGTCCCCGACCGCCTCTCGTGAGACGAGCGACACCCCGAGCCCGGCGCGCACCGCCTGCTTGATCGCGCCGTTGGAGCCGAGCGTGAGCGTCTGGGGCGCCATGTCCCGCTCGGCGAGGAACTGCTCAACCAGCATCCGCGTGCCCGACCCCGGCTCGCGCAGCAGCCACGGCCGATCCTCCAGCTCGGCGGCGTCCACCTGGCGGCGGCCGACCGCCGGGTCCTCGGGCGCGGCGACGCACACGATCTCGTTCTCGACGAACGGCTCGGCTCCGAGCCGCTCGTCCGCCGGCGGGCGGCCGAGGATCGCGACATCGACGCGATGGCTGCGAATCCGGTCGAGCACCGACTCGCGGTTGCCGACGTCGAGTGCGAGGGTGATCTCGGGATGGCGATCGGAGAAGGCGTGCATCAGCGGCGGCACGAACGACTCCGCGGCGGTCGTCACCGCGGTGATGTGCAACCGCCGCGCCGCGACCTCTCCCGCCTCCCGCGCCGCCTGGCGACCGGCGTCGAGCAGCCCGACCACATCGGTCGCGTAGGGCAGGAACGCCTCGCCGGCGGAGGTGAGGCGCACCCCGCGGCCGTCACGCTCGAACAGAGCGCAGCCGAGCTCACGGCCCAGCGCGGAGATCGCCGAGGAGACCGTCGGCTGGGTGACCATCAGCTCATCGGCCGCTGCCGTCACCGAGCCGCCGCGGGTGATCGCGAGGAAGGTCGTGAGCTGGGTGACGGTGATAGCCATTTGGCTAATCGTACGGCTATTTCCATCAGTAAATACGCAACCGCCCCCCGAGCGGGCCCGAGCGGGCCCGAGCGCGCCCGGCGCGGCCCGGCGCGGCCCGGCGCGCGGGCCGGTCAGCGGGTTGGCAGCCGGCCGTCGAGCTCGACCTGGACGTCGTCGACGACCTTCAGGGCGCCGAACAGCGTCGAGTAGGGCTTGATCCCGAAGTCGCTCTGCGTGATCGTCGCGCTCGCGGTGAGGTGGCCGTCGTCGGTGGCCTTCAGCGCGAAGGTGATCGGCCGGCGGGCGCCGAGCAGGTCGAGCTCGCCGTGGACCTGCAGCGATCCTCCATCTGCGCTCGGCTCGATCCGCTCGGAGCGAAACGCGATCGAACCGCGTTTGAGGATCTCGTCGTCGATCGACTTCTTGATTGAGACCTTGTCGTCGGCGCCGAGCGCCTGGAGGCCGCCCGAGCCGTCACGCACCTCGAGCGATCCCGAGTCCGCGGTCAGCTCCAGCGCACTCGCGGCCGGGTCCTCGGCGCACTGCAGCGTGGCGCTCCACGAGGTGACCTCGATCAGGAGGTTGTGGCCGGCCTTGGCGGCGGCCCCGGACTTGCCCGTGCGGACCGTGAGCGTCGCGTGCTCGGGGCCGAGCGTGTATGTGCCAGTGGGAATCGTCATCGGTTGGCGGCACCGTACCCGCCGCCGCGCGGGCGTGGCAACGGCGGCTAAGTGATCGCTTAGGTGCTGCGGGGACGCGCGCGCGATCGAGGCCACCCTCGGAGTCGTGCGGCTAGGCTCCAACCCCCTCGCGGACACGACGACCAGGAGCGCCACCAGATGAAGATCGTCCTCTTCGGACCCAACGGAATGATCGGCAGCCGGATCGCCACCGAGCTGACGGGTCGCGGCCACGAGGTCGTCGGGGTGAGCCGGTCGAGCGGGACCGACATCACCGACTCCGCCCAGGTCGCGGCTGCGGTGGAGGGCGCGGACGCGGTCGTCTGCGCGGTCGCCGCTCGCAGCGGCGACTTCACCCTCGTCGACGTTGCTCACTCGCTCCATGACGGGCTGCGCCAGGCCGGCGTGCGCCGGGTCCTGATCGTCGGCGGCGCCGCCAGCCTGCAGGTGGCCGGTGGCGGCCGGCTGCTCGACACGCCGGACTTCCCCGACGCGTGGAAGGGAGAGGCGACGATGGCGGCGGAGGCGCTCGAGATCTATCGCACCTTCGACGATCTCGACTGGACCTACATCAGCCCGGCCGCGTTCATCCACCCCGGCGAGCGCACGGGCAGCTACCGGCTCGGCGGCGAGCAGCTGATCACCGATGACTCGGGCAAGAGCGAGATCTCGGCCGAGGACTACGCGATCGCGATTGCGGACCTGGTCGACGGCGGCGAGCACCCGCGCGAGCGCGTCGGCGTCGCCTGGTAGATCACCCGCCCGCGCCCGGCCGCCCGGCGGGCGTAGGTCGGTACCCGCGCGCGGCCGCACCGCGGGCGTACTGTCCCACGCGTGCCTCCCGCTCCGCCGCCGGCCGGCCGCCGCGCGCCCTCGGTCGACAGCCTCGCCACGGCCGGACCGCCGCTGCAGGTCGTCTGGCTGCGGGACGCCAGTTTCGGTGAAGTGACCGAACGCGGCGCCCGCACCCCGCACCGCCACGACTACCACGAGCTGATCTGGACCCGGGAGGGCAGCGGCCTGCACCGCGTCGACGGTGAGCCGTCCCCGGTGACCGCGCGGACGCTGACCGTGATCGCCCGCGGGCAGATCCACGTGTTCGAACGCGGCGAGCGACTGTGGGGCGCCGTCGTGCGCTTCGGCGACGAGCTGCTCGACGACCGCGGCGCCGCGGCGCTGCGCAGCAGCTGGTCACCGGGCGCCAGCGGGCCACCGTCGGTACCGGTCCCCGAGGGCGAGGTCGACCGCCTGGAGGCGTTGATCGAGATGCTCGCCGCCGAGACCGGCCGCCCACCGGACGGGCGCAGCCTGCAGGTCGAGCGCCACCTGCTCGGGGTGCTCGTGCTGTGGCTGGAGCGCTGGCAGGACGCCACGCGGACCGAGCGACACGACGGCGGGGACCCGGCGCTCGCGCTCCACCGGCGCTTCATCGGGCTGCTCGAGCGCGACTTCACCGATCACGGCGATGCGGCGCACTACGCCGAGGCGCTCCGCGTCCCACAGGCCGCGCTCGCCCGGGCGCTCACCGCGGCCACCGGGCGCGGAACCAAGGAGCTCGTCACCGAGCGCAGGATGCTCGAGGCCGAACGGCTGCTGCGCTTCTCCGATCTCACCGTCGGCGAGCTGGCCTTCCGGGCGGGGTTCAGCGACCCGCTCTACTTCTCCCGCGCGTTCAGGCGCCGCCACGGGGTCTCGCCCACCGAGTACCGCGCGCGCCGGTCCGGCGAGTCCTGACCGCCTGAGCCGAGCTGGTCGCCCGGCCGGCCGGCCGGGCAGTTGGTCGATATCCCGACGACAAGTCCGGAAATCGACCACTCCGGCGGTTCGTCCATGGACTCGCAGGGATCGTCCATTCCGCAGCGCGACCGGACGGAGGAAGCTGTGGACATGACGAACCTGACTCCCTCACCCACTGATACCGCCGCGCCGGCCGCGCTGCCGGCGGCCCTGACCCTCGGCCCCGTCCATCTCACCGTCGCCGACCTCGACCGCGCGATCGCCTGGTACGAGCGCGCGCTCGGGCTGCGGGTGCACGCCCAACAGGGCCGCACCGCCGATCTCGGAGACGGCGAGCAGACCGTGATCGTCCTCCACGAGGACGCCGACGCCCAGCCTCCCGAACGCCATGCCGGCCTCTACCACTACGCCCTGCTCTATCCGACCCGCGAGGCCCTCGCCCGCGCCGCGCTGCGCCTGGCCGCCACCCGCACCCCGATCGAGGGCGCCTCGGACCACCACACCCACGAGGCGATCTACCTGCCCGACGTCGACGGCAACGGGATCGAGCTTGCGTGGGATCGCTCGCGGGCGGCCTGGCCGGCCGATCTCGGCTACGGCGGCCGCCCCGACCCGCTCGACTTCGCCTCGCTGATGGCGACCGTCGACGGCGAGGAGCCGACCCCACGCGTCGATCCCGGCCTCCAGATCGGCCACGTGCACCTGCACATCGGCGACGTCGAGCAGGCGATCGCGTTCTACCGGGACCTGGTCGGCTTCGACGTCCAGATGAACCTCGGCAGCGCGGCGTTCGTGTCGGCCGGCGGCTACCACCACCACCTCGGCCTCAACGTCTGGCGCGGCCGCGGCGTCGGAGCGCCGCCCGCCCACACCGTCGGGCTGCGCCACTGGACGGTCCGGCTGCCCCGGACCGACGACGTCGAGGAGCTCCGCGCGCGATTGGAGCGGGCCGGCGTCGCGACCACCGACGCCCAGACTGGCTTCGAGGTCGACGATCCATGGTCGATCCGGATGCGAGTTGAGGTGGCAGCGTGAGCGGCCCGCAGGGGAGCGTCGTCCCCACGTATGCCGCCGAGCGCCCGATCGACCCGCTGCTGCGAGTCGGCCACGTCCACCTGCGCACGGCCGACATCGACCGTGTCCGCGCCTTCTACGTCGACATCATGGGCTTCGACGTGGTGTTCGAGGCCCGCGACGTCCCCGGCTGGGGCACCACCGGCGACATCCTGTTCCTGTCGGCCGGCGGCTACCACCATCACCTCGGCTTCAACACGTGGAAGTCGCGCGGAGGCCCGCCCCAGCCCGAGGGGGTGACCGGCCTGCACCACGTCGCGCTGAACTTCTCCACCCGCGCCGAGCTGGCCACCACCGTGTCACGGCTGGTGGACGCCGGGATCGGGCTGCGCCAGCTCACCGATCACGGGACGCACCTCGCCGTCTACCTCTCCGACCCGGACGGCAACGACCTCGAGCTCGCCTGGGACCGGCCGTTCGAGGAGTGGCCGCGCTGGGGCGAGAGCCCGGGCTTCCTCGACGCGCCGTTCACGCTCGAGGACCTGCTGACCGACACCAACCCCAGCGAGTAGCCGCTAGTCGACGAAGGCGAAGCGCCCGGCGAGCACCGCATCGACCATCGAGGGCCGCGGGTCGGGGCTCGGCGCGAGCTCGCCGGACTCATCAGTGGCGTACGCCCAGCCCGGCCCGTAGGAGACGAGCCGCTCGAGCGCGCCCAGCAACGCGTCCACGTCCTCACTGCCCGTGCCCAACCCGATCGAGACGCGCACGGCGCCGTCGTCGGCCAGGCCCAGACGCTCGAGCAGCGGATGCGCGCAGAAGCGCCCGCCGCGGACGCCGATGCCGTGCTCGGCGGACAGGTATGCGGCGACCAGATCGGCGCGGCGGCCGGGCACGGTGAAGCTCGCCACCGCGACGAGGTCATGGCGCTCGGGCCAGATCTGCAGCACGGAGATCCCCAACGCCCGCAGCCCCTGCTCCAGGCGCTCGTAGAGCTCGGTCTCGTGTGCGGCGATCCGGTCATACCCGAGCTCGGCCAGGGCCTCCAGGCTCGCGGCGAGTGCGACCGCGCCGACGAGATTCGGCGTCCCGCCCTCGTGGCGGGCTGGGCTGGGCTTCCATTGAGCGCCCTCCAGCGTGACGTTGACCACCGCTCCGCCGCCCGGCAGGTGGGGCTCGGCCGCGTCGAGCCAGTCGCGACGGCCGATCAGCGCCCCGCCGCCGTAGGGGGCGTACAGCTTGTGCCCGGAGATCGCCAGGTAATCGATCCCGGTCTTTTCGATCTCGACGCGGCGGTGCGGCGCGAGCTGCGCGCCGTCGACCGCCAGGCGAGCACCGTGCCGGTGCGCGAGGCCGGCGAGCCGCGCCAGCGGCGGGCACTCGCCGGTGACGTTGGAGGCGCCCGTGACCGCGAGGAGGGCGGCCGGCGCGCGGCCGAGCTCGCGGTCAAGCGCCTCGAAGGTCTCCTCGAACGTCGCCCCGGCGCGGACCGCGGCCGAGTCCGCGACGGACTCCAGCCACGGCAGGAGGTTGGCGTGATGCTCGATGTCGAGATGCACGACCCGTCCGGGCACCGCGGCGGCCAGCAGGTTGAGCGCGTCGGTCGTATTGCGGGTGAAGATGGCGACATCGTCCGCCCGCGCGCCCGTGCGCTCGGCGACGGTATCCCGAGCCCGCTCGTAGGCGGCCGTCGAGACGCGCGAGAGGTAGCTCTGGCCGCGATGGATCGACGCGTAGTAGCTCAGCGTCCGTGTCACCGCACGGTGGACGGAGGCGAGCGGCGGCGCGCTGGCCGCGTAGTCGAGGTTGACGAACCGCGCCGTCGAGCCGTCGACCAGCGGCACCTGGGCAACCGCGTCGGCCAGCTGGGCGAGTGGCCGGACGGAGGCCGAGGTGGTGGACGAGGGCGGGACGAGTGTGGTCATTCAGAGCTCCGGGAAGGGTCGCGAGCGGAGTAAGTCGACTTAACTAGTAGGATACTTGTGCAACGGGTTAAGCCTTCCCGGACACCGCTGCGGGTAGTCTCGCCGCTATGCGCGTCGCGATTGCAGGAGCCCACGGACAGATCGCCCAGCGGCTGATCAAGCTGCTGATCGCCCGGGGAGATGAGGTGACCGGGTTGGTGCGCAATCCCGCGCACGTCGCCGAGGTCGAGCAGCTCGGCACCGGTGCGGTCGTATGCGACCTCGAGCACGCCGGGATCGACGCGGTCAGCGCGGCCCTCGAGGGCTGTGACGCCGCCGTGTTCGCCGCCGGCGCCGGCCCGGGGAGCGGTGCGGATCGCAAGGTGACGATGGACCGGGACGGGGCGATCACCCTGCTTGAGGCGTCGGTGCGGGCGGGTGTGGGACGGTTCGTGATCGTCAGCTCGGTGGGTGCCGAGAATCCGCCGTCCGACGACGAGGTGTTCAGCGTGTACCTGCGCGCCAAGGCCGAGGCCGACGCGGCGGTGAAGGCGAGCGACCGCGCGTGGACGGTGGTGCGGCCCGGCCGCCTCACCGACGAGCCCGGCACTGGCCGCGTCCGGATCGACGTCGAGCCGTTCCGAGCCGATGTGACGCGTGACGACGTCGCCGCCGTGATCGCCGCTGTGCTGGCCGAGCCGCGCTCGGAAGGCACCGTGCTGTATGTCAACGGCGGCGAGCAGGCGATCGCCGACGCACTGGCCCGCGCCGTCTCCTGACCTCCCGGGGTCGCGCGCCGCGACTCCAGTCATGTGCAGAAACGGTCGGTTTCTTGTGTGCACTGTCACATGGTGATCGACTCACTGTCACCAACCGGAGGAGGAGCCAATATGGCCACACTGACCACGGACCCGCCGATCGCGGAGCCCGCACCCGTCGCTGAGGTGCCACCCGCCGGTGACCCGGCGATCCTCGGCCTGCCGATCTTCGTCGTCGGATCGATCGCGCTCGGGCTGTCACTGGTTGGGTACGTGCCGGCGAGCGCGGGCGGCGCGATCGTGCCGATCATCTTCGCGGCGACCGGCCTCGGTCTCGTGCTCTCCACCGTCTGGGCGGCATCGCTCGCGCAGACGATGGTCGCGTGCATCTTCGGCCTGTTCGCCGGTTTCTGGCTCAGCTTCTCGATCCTCGACCTCGCGCTGTTCCACAACTGGCTGCTGATCCCGGCGGGCGCGGTCACGAAGAGCGTGGCGCTGTTCCTGATCAGCTGGGCGGTGGTGATGGCGGCGCTCACGCTGGCGAGCCTGCGCCTGCCCTCGGCGTTCACCGCGGTGATCGCGCTCGTCGTGCTCGCGCTCGTGTTGCGCACGATCGGCGTCCTGGATGCGAGCACCGGGCTGGACAAGGCAGCGGGCTACGTCGTATTCGTGTTCGCCGCGCTCGGGATCTACCTGTTCCTCAATGCCGCTGACCTTGCGACGGGCGGGCAGGGCTTCCCGATCGGGGCGCCACTGCGCCGCTGACCAGCCCCGACAGCGGTCAGACCGGCGCGGTGAGCCCGTCGCACAGCCGCGCGATCATCGTCTCGGCTCCCTCCAGCTGCTCGAGCGCGACGGACTCATCGGCCCGGTGGGCGTCGCGCATCGAGCCTGGGCCGCAGACGACCACGGGGATCGACAGCGCCCTGGCGTAGAGGCCGGCCTCGGTCCCGAAGTCCGCCGCCCCCCAGTCCTCGCCGCCGAGGAGATCCGTGAGCGGGGCGGCCCACTCGCGCATGTCACCGGCGGCCGGTGCCAGCCCGGGGTAGCTCGAGAGCGGCTCGACCGTGACCGCGCAGCCGTCGTGCTCGGCGTTCATCGTCCCCTGCACCTCGGCCGCAAGCGCGCGGACGCGTCCCATCAACTCCTCGGGGTCGACCTCAGGGACCGTCCGCAACTCGACGTCGACCCGGCAGTGGTCGGGCACGATGTTGACCGCCACGCCACCCTCGACCGGGCCGATCCCGACCGTCGAGTACGGAGCGCGGAACGCCTCGTCCCGGGGTCCCGCGCGCAGCTCACCCGCGAGCGAGAGCAGCCGCGTGATCAGCACCCCCGCATGAGCGACCGCGTTCACGCCGTCGGCGGGCACGCTGGAATGAGCGGCCAGGCCGCGTAGCCGCACCCGGGCGGCAGCCTTGCCCTTGTGGCGGTCGATCACGCGCAGCTCGGTGGGCTCGCCGACCAGCGCCCACGCGGGCGTGACCGGCAGCTGGGCCAGCACGTCGAGCAGCGGCCCGACACCCTTGCAGCCCAGCTCCTCGTCGCTGGAGATCGCGATGTGGACCGGGCGACGCAGGCGGGCCACGAACCCCTCCCCGCGAGCCTCGAGCGCCGAGAGCACTGCCGCGATGAACCCCTTCATGTCGGTCGACCCGCGCCCGAAGGCGCGCCCGCCATCGACCTCGAGCGCGAACGGGTCCCGGGTCCAGGGCTGACCCTCGACGTCGACGACGTCGCTGTGGGCGGCGAACAGGATCCCGCCCTCCGCGTCGGCGGGCCCCAGGACCGCGTGGAGGTTGCGCGCGTCCTCGCGGGTGGAGGCGACGATCTGCACCCGGGCGCCGAGCGCCTCCAGACGCTCCGCGAGCTCGTCGATCAACACCTCGTTGGAGCGCCCGGCGACCGTCGGCTGGGCGATCAGCCGCTCGAGCACCGCGAGCGCGCTCACCGCCCACCCGCCAGCGCCGGCACCTTCCCGCCCGCGACCGCATCACGGCACCACTGGCAGAACGCCTCCACCAGCCGTGGCTGGCGCGTCGCGGCCAGCGTGACCAGTCCGATGATCATCGGCCGTGCCGGTCCCTCGATCGGGATCGAGACCAGCGAGTGTCCGTCGAGCGCGCGGTCGTTGTCCGCTCGCACGTTGAGGATCGTGAAGCCGAACTGGTTGGCGACCAGCGAGCGGATCACCTCCAGGTGGGGCGAGCGCCGCACCACGTTCGCCTCCAGGCCCGCGGCCACGAACAGCTCGCGGAAGTACTCGCGGCTGAGCGGCAGGTCGAGCAGCACGAGCGGCTCGGTCGAGAGCTCCTGCAGGGTGACGCTCGAGCGCCCGGCGAGCGGGTGCTCGGCCGAGAACAACGCGTAGGGCGGAAGCTCCGCCAAAGGATCGAAGCCGAGATCCGGCGCGAGCTCGAGGTCGTAGCTCAGCGCGACCGACAGCTTGCCGGTGCGCAGCCGCTCCACGATCTCCGACTGCCCGGCCTCGGTCATCTCGATCCGCGCCTCGGGGTGGGCGCGCAGGAACGGGCTGCACAGCTGGGGCAGGACGAGAGGCGCGACCGTCACCAGACAGCCGAGGTCAAGCGTCCCGGACAGGCCCTCGGTGAGTTCGTCGGCGAACCGCTCGAGCTGCTCCGTGTCGCGGATCAGCGCCCGAGCGCGCAGCAGGAACTCACGGCCGGCGGGTGTCATCGAGACGCCCTGCGCGTGATGGCGGATCAGCAGCTGGACGCCGAGCGCCCGCTCCAGCTGGGCGATCGCGGCGGAGACCGAGGACTGCGCCACCGGGATCGTGAGCGCGGCCTCGGTGACCGACCCCGCCTCGCAGGTCGCGATGAAGTACTCGAGCTGGCGCAGCGTGAAGCGCATCGACCGCTGTTCTACAGCAGTCGGGGCGATCACCGGTCCTCGTCGCCCGGCACCCCGAACGCCGGCGCGGCGTCCGGCCGCAGCGCGCGGGTCACGTAGTCGTCGCGCAACGGCGCATACAGAGCCCAGAGCCGCTCAAGCTCACCGACGGGCGCGTCCGCGTCATCGACCCGCAGATCGACGATCGGCCAGTCGACCTCGGCACTCACCAGCAGTCCGGCCGAGCGCAGCGGACCGGCCTCGCCGCCGGCGCGCGCGCCCGCGCGGAGCGCCGCGAGCAGCCGGTCGGTCAGCGGCTCTCCGGAGGTCGTCTCAAAGCCGGAGACGAGCGCGTCAAGCACCTCCTCGGAAGCGAGCAGGTTGCCCGCCGCGACGCAGCCGGTGCCGATCCGCTGCCCGTGCACGCCGAGCGTGCGGGCGCCCGACCAGGCGGCGCCGGCGCCCCTGGGGTCGATCACGGTCAGCTGGCGATAGTCGGCGTGGGCGGCCGCCGCGCGGACTTCCTCGAGCGCCGCCTGCGGATCCCGCCCCGCCGCCAGCGCGTCGAGCAGCGCCGGGCCGAGTCGCGGGTCGGTGACGTTCTGGCTGGCCGCGACTCCGACGCGGGGGCGGATATGGGCGCAGCGCGCCGCCACCGCCGGGCTCGAGGACGCGATGACGATGCCGAGTTCGCCCGCGGCCGCGTCGGCGGCGATCAGCGAGAGGGTCACGCGTCCGCCGGAATGACGGCGGTGGCGTCGATCTCGACCAGCCACTCGGGCCGCGCCAGCGCGGAGACGACCAACCCGGTCGACACGGGATGGACGCCCTTCAGCCAGCGGCCCATCACCCGGTACACGGTCTCGCGGTAGCGCGGGTCGACGATGTAGACGACGACCTTGACGATGTGCGAGAGCTCGGAGCCGGCCTCACGCAGCAGCATGTCGATGTTCGCCATCGCCCGCTCCGCCTGGGCCTCCACGTCGCCGACCCCGACCGACGCGTTCGTATCGAGGTCCTCGCCGATCTGCCCGCGCAGGTACACCGTGTTGCCCGCGACGACCGCCTGGCAGAGATCGTTGTCCAGATCCTGCTCGGGATAGGTGTCGCGCGTGTTGAAGGGGCGGATCCGCCGGTGGGTCATCCTCGTTTTCACTCCATGCCGTCGTCGGTTCGTATCTGGGCGCAGTGTCGGCTTCCCGGGCGGGGTCGGCAATGGGAAGAGCCGCCGCGCTGGATCGTCTCATCCGATGCGTCCAGCGGGCTGGACTGATTCGCGCGCGGCGATGCGACACAGCGAGAGAATCGATTGACGGGATGCACCGACATGTCCACACTTCGCCGCTCAGCGCCCGGAACCAGGCCACGGTCAACGGGGCGGTAATCCGGAGGAGAGGAAAGGGACGCATCGATGTCTGAAGACCTCGCGGCTGTCGAGACCCCCGTCGAGATTGAGCAGCGAACGATCGCCCAGGTGCCAGCTGCCGAGCGCAAGGGCAAGGTCCGCAACCTGTTCACGATCTGGTTCGCATCCAACGTGATGCTGCTCACCGTCGTCACCGGCGCGCTGGCGACGACCGTCTACGGCCTGTCGATCTGGTGGGCGATCGTCGGCCTGGTCGTCGGCAACCTGTTCGGCGGAGTCTTCATGGCGCTGCACTCCGCGCAGGGCCCGCGCCTCGGCGTTCCCCAGATGATCCAGAGCCGCGGCCAGTTCGGCTCCTACGGAGCGCTGGTCGTCGTCGCGGTCGTGATCATCATGTACCTCGGTTTCATCGCCTCCAACGTCGTGCTCGGCGGGCAGGCGATCAACAACCTCGCCTCCGGGGTCTCAGTCGACGTCGGGATCCTCATCTGCTCGGCCGTCGGCCTGGCGATCTGCGTCTACGGCCACGACATGATCCACCTGGTCAACCGGGTGCTCACGCCGCTGTGCGGTGTCGTGCTCGTGCTCGCCGTGGTCGCCCTCTTCGTCAAGGGCGCGCCGCACGGAACCCTCACCCGCGGCGGGATCTCGTTCAGCGGCTTTGTGGCCACGATCGCGGTGGCGGTGCTGTGGCAGATCGCCTACGCCCCGTACGTCTCCGACTACTCGCGCTACCTGCCGGAGGACACTCCCCCGTCGCAGACGTTCTGGGCCTCCTACTGGGGCTGCGTGCTCGGCTCGGCCGGCCCGATGATCCTCGGCGCGCTGCTCGGCGCCGCCGCCCCGACCCAGGACACGATCGCCGAGATGCACATCTCCGCCGGCGCCGTCGGCTGGCTGATCGTTCTCGTGCTCGGCGTCGGCATGGCCAACGGGATCTCGATCAACATCTACGGCGGGGTGCTGGGGGCGATCACCACCGGCCAGACGTTCAAGGCGTCCTGGATACCGCGGGGCTCGGTCCGGCTCGGACTCTCGGTGCTGTTCACCGTCGTGGCCACGATCATGGCGCTGATCGGCAAGAACAACTTCGTCGTCAACTACACGAACTTCATCTTCCTGCTGCTGTACCTGCTGATCCCGTGGACGGGCATCAACCTCGTCGACTTCTACCTGGTCAAGCACGGCCACTACGACGTCGGCTCGTTCTTCAAGGACGACGGCGGCATCTACGGGCGCATCAACGCCCCGGCCTGCATCGTCTACGTGATCGGCGTCGCGGTCGAGGTCCCGTTCATCGCCACGACTCTGTTCACCGGTCCGATCGGCAAGTCGCTGCACGACACCGACATCTCGTGGCTGGTCGGCCTGGCGGTGGTCTGCCCGCTCTACTACTGGGCGGCCAAGCACTACCTCTCGCGGCAGCAGCTGCGCGGTGAGGCCGCGGAACCGGAGCTCTCCGCGGTCGACATCGGCGTCTGAGGATCGTGGCCCCCGATCCCGCCCAGGCGAGGCCGCCGCTGCGCGTCGGCCTCGCCCAGTGGTGCGCCGTCCCGGGCGACCCCGCCCGGAACCTGGGCGACGCCGCCCGGCTGATCACACGCGCCGGCGAGGCGGGCTGCCGGCTGGTCGTGCTGCCCGAGCTGTGGGCGAGCGGCTATGACCCGACCACTCTGGCCGCCGATCTGCGGGCCTGCGCCGAGCCGCTCGACGGCCCGCGCGGCGAGCGGCTGTCGGCTCTCGCCGCCGAACATGAGCTGTGGCTGGCAGCCGGCAGCGTCCCCGAACACGCCGCCGACGACCAGATCTACAACACGCTGGCGCTCTATGACCCATCCGGCCGGCTCGTCGCCTCCCACCGCAAGTTCCATCGCTATCTCCCGGGCGGCGAGGACCGGGCGTTCGCCGCGGGCGAGGGGCCGACGGTCTGCGACTGCGGTCCTGAGCTGGGGATCGTCGGGCTGTCGGTCTGTTACGACGGCGACTTCCCCGAGACCGGGCGAGCGCTGCGGGAGGCGGGCGCACGGTTCGTGCTGCAGCCGGCCGCGTACGAATGCGGCGCCGAGAGCTGGTGGGAGCGCCTGTACCCGGCGACCGCGCTGACCAACGGGCAGTGGTGGATCCTCGTCAACCAGATCGGCGAAGGCTGCTTCGGGGCCAGCCGCGTCATCTCCCCGCTCGGTGAAGTCGTCGCGGAGGCGCGGCGGTGGGACGGTGAGGGACCTGTGCCGGAGCCCGAGCTGCTCATCGCCGAGCTCGACCTGGCGGGCGGACTCGCGCAGGCCGACGCCGAGGCGTCCTCCCTGTTCGAGGAGCGCATCACCGACGCCCCGGTGCGGTCGTTCAGCGCCGCCGTGCGCGCGCGCAGCACGTGAGCCGCCGCTACGACGTGCTCGTGGTCGGCGGCGGGACCGCCGGCGCGGTGATCGCGGCCCGGCTGAGCGAGGATCCGCGCCGCTCCGTCGGGCTGCGGGGGCGCCGGGCATCTGCGGTCACGCGTGGTGACCACAGATGCCCAGCTGCCCGTCGCGCTACTGGATCGCGATGCCCGCCGCGGTGGCGCCGGCCGGCAGCGCCGCCGGATCGCTTGCGAGCTCGCGCAGCTGGCCACCGGCGATGTCGAACTCGGCGACGCCGTTGGTCTTGTTCTCCAGGACGTAGAGGTTCTGGCCGTCGGGCGAGACCGCCGCGTCAACGGAGTTGCCCGCGCCCGCGCCGTTGCGGATGGGAACCGACTGGATCACCGTCAGTCCGCCGCCGTTTCCGACCGAGTAACTGGTGACCGTACCGGAACCGGTGTTCACCGAGAACAGCGTCTTGCCGTTCGGGGCGATCGCCGCCCAGCAGGAGCCGGACTGGCCATTGGCGACCGGCGAGCTCGCCAGCGGGCTCAGCGTGCCGTCGGCGGCGTCGATGAACGTCGACACCGTGCTGTCGCCGGGCGCGTTGTGGGCATTGGTGACGAACAGCTGCGACGGCTTGGTCGGGCTGAACGCGCTCCCGAACGGTCCCACGCCCTGCGCGGCGAACGGAGAGCCCGCGGGCTGGGTGAGCAGCCCGTTCGCGTCGACCGCGAAGCTGTCGATCTCCGAGGTCGCCACGCGGGTGCCGACCAGCCGGGTTCCGTCGTCGTTGAACAGCACGTCGCCGGGCTGCGAGCCGTCGGGCAGCGTCACGGTCGACCCGGCCAGCGGCTTCAGAACGCCGTTGGCGGTGAGCCGGAAGCCGCTGTAGTTCGGAGCGGTCGCGCTGGCGTTGGCGACGTACACCAGGCCGTCGTGCTCGGCCACGCTCACCGGATCCGAGCCGCCCGAGGCGACCGGGCCGGACTTCTCGGCGCTCAGGGCACCGTCGCGGTGAACGCGCAGGACCGAGATCTGGCTGGAGCCCGCGTCGACCGCGATCAGCCAGCGGCCGTCGCTGGACAGCTGCACCGCGCCCTGGGAGGCGAGGCCTGCGCCGGTGCCCGCCCCGCCGGCCGTGAACGGCGATCCTGGGATCGGGGTGAGCGCACCGTCGGCGTGCCGGTCGAACCCCGCGATCGTGTTCGTGCCGGTGGTGTTGTCGTTGACGTACACGTGGCCGACGACCCGCGACGGGCCCGGGGTCGCCGACGCGGTGCCGGCGCCGAGCGCCCCGGCGGCCGCGAGCGCCAGCGGGCCGGCGGCCAGCCGCGCGAGCATGCGTGATGAGAGCATCGTCTTCTCCTGATGTGGTGAGCGGGCGTCCGCACGCTCGATGGACATCTCGTCGCATTCGACCGGCCGCCCGCATCACCGATTCCCGCATCCGCCCACTGTTTCGTTTCTCGTAAGAACCCTCGCCGGTGAAGGCGCGACACTGAGATGACGATGGCCACCGCATCCGAAGAGCGCGCCTTGATCGACCGCGCGCAGGCGGGCGAGGAGGACGCGTTCGAGCAGATCGTCGCGATGCATGCGGACCGCGTCTACGGCGCGCTCCGGCGCTTCGGGCTCGATCCAGGCGAGGCCGACGACGTCGCCCAGGAGGTGTTCCTGCGGGCATGGCGCTCGATCGATCGCTTCCAGGGGCGCGCACAGCTCTCGACGTGGCTGTACCGGATCGCGTTCAACGAGGCTCAGCGGCGACTCGCCCGCAATGCCTCGGCGACGCTGGGGACCGATCCGGGCGGCGAGGATCGTCTCCGGTCGGCTCAGGGACCGCCCGATGAGGGGCCGGAGGCACGGCTCGAGGGCCGGGAGCTCACGGCGATGGTCGAGCGGGCGCTGCGCGAGCTTCCCGACGAGTGGCGCGCGGCGGTTGTGCTGCGCGACCTGGAGGGGCTGTCGACCGCCGAGGCCGCCCGCGCGGTCGGCGTGCGCGAGGCCGCATTCAAGAGCCGCCTGCACCGCGGCCGGATGCAGCTGCGCGCGCTGCTCGAGCCATACCTGGAGGCCGGATGATGTGTGACCACCCGCATGCCCAACCCAGAACCGTTTGGAGCGCTGGGTGGGTCTGAACGGGTGACGAATCTGAAAGGAGACCCATGCTGCGACACCGAAACGACACCGCCGAGGACGCCCGCTGGCGCGAGCAGCTGACGCCCGAGCAGTTCCACGTGCTGCGCGAGAAGGGCACCGAGCGCGCCTTCACCGGCGAGTACTGGCACACCGACGAGGCCGGCATGTACCGCTGTGCGGCCTGCGGCGCCGAGCTCTTCTCCTCCGAGACGAAGTTCGACTCGGGCACCGGCTGGCCGAGCTTCACCGATCCGGTGGTCGCCGAGCACGTCGAGCTGCACGAGGACCGCAGCCTGTTCATGCGCCGGACCGAGGTGACCTGCGCCAACTGCGGCGGCCATCTCGGCCACGTGTTCGACGACGGCCCCGCCGGCCAGGACCGCTACTGCATCAACTCCTGCGCGCTGTCACTCGACCGCACCGCCGAGTGAGCTGACGGGGCGAGACGGGACCGGCCATCGCGATGCTCGCCCCCATGCGCCGGCTGCGCTTCGCGCGTGACCACCGCTGGACTCCGGGCCGGCTCTCCGCCTATGTGGATGGGGAGCTCGGCCCCCGGCCCCTGGCGCGCGTCGAGCGCCATCTGGCTGGATGCCCGCAGTGCCTGGCGGCGCTGCGGGGACTTGAACGGACGCTCCAGGCACTCCATCGCCTCGGATCGTCATCGCCGCCGGAGGGAACCCCCGACCTCGCGGCGACGGTCCGGCAGCGGCTGCACGAGCCACCGCCGGACCCACGCATCGCTACGCCGCCTGGGTGAGGATCTCGAACTGAATCGCCCGATCCTCGGTGATGCTCGCGTCGAGCACCTTGTCGTCCAGAAACGGCGACGCCGACTCCTCGACGAACACCTGGGCGCCCTCGCTCTCGATCACCTCATCGGTGGCGCCGGGCGCATCGGCGACGCTCATCTGCAGCTCTCCGCTGCTTCCGTTCTCCGAATTGGGCGCGATCCTGATCCCCGTCGCAGTCTCGGACTGCTGGAGGATCCCTTCAATTGCCTGGCATGCGTCTGCGGTCAGGGCAAGCATGAGTGCTCCTTCCGTGATTTGCGGACGAGCCCTTCGCGTACCCACGGTTCTGGGCACAAACACATCCGTGTGGGCCACGTCACAGAAAGCGGTGCATCACGTGCAACCCCACGTCGCCCTCCCGCGGGTGCGCGAACGCGGCGGGCACGGTGCCGATCACCTCGAAGCCCAGCGATCGCCACAGCGCGACGGCGTTCGCGTTGCTCTCGACGACCGCGTTGAACTGGATCGCCCGGAAGCCGCTCGCCCTCGCCCAGGCGACCATGTCCTCGCCCAGCGCGCGGCCGACGCCCCTGCCCGACCGCTCGGGGTCGACCATGAAGCTCGCCGACGCGACGTGTGACCCGGGGCCGCCCCGGTTGGGATACATGCTCGAGGAACCGAGGATGGCTCCGTCGGTCTCGTCCTCGGCGACCGACACGCGGCCGGGCGGCTCGACCATCCAGATGCCGCGGCCGGTGGGCTCGTCCATGTCCCGGTCGTAGGAATACGTCTCGCCGGCCGCCACGATGCGGTGGAAGAACGGCCAGATGGCCGGCCAGTCGGCGGGGGTGGCGTCGCGGATCTGCACGGTCGCGATTATGGCCGGGGCTCGGGGCGGCGGATGGTCGAGGGTGGCTGGGTTGCATGCCGCGTCGCCGGTCGTCAAAGAGCGCCCGCAGTTCCGGTTGGCTTCGTGCATGGGTGGCGCTGCCTGACTGCCGTCGTCCCGTCATGCAATTGGCAATGATCTCGGGCCGACTTCGTGTGCCCGAGACCGGGCCAAACTGGGACTCTTGACGGCCGGGCACGCGTGGGGCGCGGGGGGTTGCGATGTCGTGGTCCTCGTGGTGCACAGTTCTCCCACGACCGCCCCGACCGAGGCCACTCTGGGAACCCCAACCCGCGCTACGCGTCTCGAAGTTCCCAGACTCCCCCACGGGCGGCCGCACGGACGACCCACCACCAGTCCAAGTGCGGGGCGCACCTTGTGCGCCGCGATCAATGCCCAGAGCGCGGCACGGCGACGGCCGTCACAGCAGCGCCACAAACCCCACACGGACGCCAGGAAGGCTGCGGGCGCTGGTTGACGGCCCCCGCCGGGACGCGCTACCTCGCGGACGCCCCGGCAACCGCGGCGTCGACCTGCACGGGATACCCCGCCCCCAGCACCCCCACCGTCGACGGCGGCGTCAGCACCTCCGCCTCCCCCCTCCGCGGCCGCCGCCGCGGCTCGCCGTACCCGTCCACCGACCAGGGCACGAGCGACCGGCCGTACACCAGCGCAGGCTCGCCGTCCACGACCACGAAGGTCCCGTCGGGCAGCCGGTCGAACGCGACCGAGTGCGTCAACCGCCGGCGCGTGCCGGCGACCAGCCGCTCCGTGTGGAGCGTCCCGTCGATCTCCCCGTGCAAGGGCGGCGCCCCATCTCCACCGTCCCCCCACGCCGAGCGGAACGCGTTGTAGGCCTCCCGCCGGCACAGCGCGCAGGGACGGTGGCCCGCGGCGAACGCCACCGCCTCATCGTGGAAGAAGAGCCAGGTGAGGCGGCCTGGTACCCACTGCTCGCGCCGGATGCCCTTGTACTGAAGCGTGCAGACCAGCCAGTGGGGGTTGGCCCACTGACGCACGATCTCCTCACCGCGGTGAAGGCAGCCGCGGTTCCCGGTCCACGCGCCGCGCAGCGGCACCGCGACGATCTCGCCTGTCGGGGTGACGCGATTGCGATGCGGCGGCGAGGGCACCACACCGGTCTATCAGCTGCTCAGCGGTCCGGGTCGGTCAGGCGCCGGCCGCTGTGAGGGTCGAACACGTGCAGCCGCGCCGGGTCGAAGCGCAAGGTGATCGGACCGCGCTCGCGCACCCGGCTGTCGAGCGGCAAACGCGCGACGAGCTGGCCGGAGTCGCGCCGGGCGACGGGGTCGACGCCCGCTTCCGCCGCGGTCGTGCGATCCATCCCGGCCATCTCCCCCACCGCGGTGTGCTCCGGCAGCTCGAGGTAGGCGTAGTACTCGGCGCCCATCGCCTCGAGCACCGTCACGTCGCCGGTGAAGGTGACGCCGCCACCGTTCCCACCGTGGCCGTTCAGTCCGTCATCGAGCAGATGCTCGGGCCTGAGGCCGACGACGACCCCGTCTCTGCGCTCGGCCCGCCCGAGCGCGTCGCGCAGGCGGCCGTCGAGCGGGACCTCGCCGATCGGTGTCTGCAGCGACTCGCCCTCGACCCGCGCGGGGAGCAGGTTGATCGCCGGCGAGCCCATGAACCCGGCGACGAACAGGTTCTCCGGCCGCGCGTAGAGCTCCTGGGGCGAACCGACCTGCTGGAGCACCCCGGCGCTCATCACCGCGACACGGTCCCCTAGCGTCATCGCCTCGATCTGGTCGTGGGTGACGTACACCGTCGTCGTGCCCAGGTCGCCCTGGATCCGCGCCAGTTCGGTGCGCATCTGCGTGCGCAGCTTGGCGTCGAGGTTGGAGAGCGGCTCGTCCATCAGGAACGCCTTCGGCTCACGCACGATCGCCCGTCCCATCGCCACCCGCTGGCGCTGGCCGCCGGAGAGCTGCGCGGGCTTGCGATCGAGGTGCTCGGTGAGGTCGAGCGTCGCCGCCGCCTCCGCGACCCGGCGGGCGATCTCCCCCTTCTCGAGCTTGGCCTGTTCCAGCCCGAAGCTCATGTTCTGGCGCACGGTCATGTGGGGATAGAGCGCGTAGTTCTGGAACACCATCGCCATGTCCCGCGACTTCGGCGCGAGCTCGTTGACCATCTGATCGTCGAGCCACAGCTCGCCGTCGGTGATCTCCTCCAGGCCCGCGATCATCCGCAGGGCGGTCGTCTTGCCACAGCCCGAGGGGCCGACGAGGATCATCATCTCCCCGTCGCCGATCTCCAGATCGAGGCCGTCGACCGCGAGCGTGCCGTCGTCGTAGCGCTTGGTGAGCCCCTTGAGTGTCAGCTCGGACATCCGGTGTTCTCCTCTCTCATTTCAGTCCTGTGCCGGCAACGCCCTCGACGATCTGGCGCTGACCGAACAGGAAGACGACGACGAGCGGCAGCGCGCCGAGGATCGCGGAGGCCATGACCAGCGCGTTGGTGATGCCCTCGCCGGGGATCACCGTGCCCAGGCCGACCGGGATCGTCATCATCGGCGTGTTCGTCGAGGACAGGAATGGCCACAGGAAGTTGTTCCATGTCCACACGAAGGTGAAGATGGACACCGCCGCCACCGCCGATCGTGACAGCGGCAGCGCGATCCGCCGGTAGCACGTCCACCAGCTCGCGCCGTCCATCCGCGCTGCCTGGTCGAGCTCCGGCGGCTGGCCGTCGAAGAACTTCTTGAAGATGAACACCGCGACCGGAGAGGGCACCTGAGGCAAGACGAGTGCCCAGTAGGTGTTGAGGCCGTGGATCGCCTGGAACTCTCGGAAGAGCGGCACCATCAGCGCCTGCGGCGGGATCATGATCCCGGCGAGGATCGCTCCGTAGAGCAGGTTCTGGCCACGGAAGCGCTGACGGGAGAGCGCGTAGCCGGCCATCGACGCGGTGATCACGGTGAACACGGTCACGAGCAGCGACACGATCGCGGAGTTGATGTACCAGCGCCCGATGTCACTGGCCGAGAAGTCGGTCGAGAAGGCCGAGAAGGTGAGATGCGGGATCGCCCAGGTCGCCGGGATCTTGATCGTGTCCGGTTCCGCCTTGACCGCGGTGTCGATCGCCCACAGCACGGGTGCGAGCCACAGCAGCGCGAGCGCGATCATCACCCCGGTGATCACGTGCGGGAAGACCCGCTGGCTGAGCGGCCGAGACCGGCGGCCCGCCGTGGAGCTCCGGACAGCGGCGGCGCTCATACGCCCCGCTCCTGTCGGCGCACCAGCGCCAGCCATGCGAACCCGATGATCGCGATCACCACGAACAGCACCAGCGATGCGGCCGACGCGTAGCCGACGCGCCCGCTGGTGAATCCCGTGTCGTAGATGTACTCAAGTGCCACCCGGGTGGAGAAGTTCGGGCCACCCTGGGTCATCAGGTACACCTGATCGAAGATCTTCAGCGACGCGATGATCTGCAGCACGGTCACCAGCGTGACCGTCCGCCCGAGCATCGGCAGCGTGATCCGCCGCACCTGGGTCGAGCGTGAGGCCCCGTCCATCTCGGCGGCCTCGTACACCTCCTGCGGGATCTCCTGCAGGCCGGCGAGGAACAGGATGAAGTTGAAGCCGACCGTCCACCAGACGGTGACCAGCACGATCGAGTACAGCGCGATCGACGTCGACCCCAGCCACGACGGCGCCCCGAGCCCGACCAGGTGCAACGCCCCGTCGGCCAGCCCGTAGCCTGGCTCGAAGATCCACAACCACACCAGCGCGACGACCGCCGAGGGCAGGATGTAGGGCAGGAAGAACGCCAGGCGGAAGAACCACTGCCCGTGGCGACGGCGGTAGACACCGAGAGCGAGCAGGAACGAGACGACGACGAGCACCGGCGTGGAGACGAGTGTGAACAGCACCGTGTGCCACATCGAGGACCAGAAGTAGGAGTCCCTGAACAGCTCACCGTAGTTGTGCAGTCCCTCCCAGCGGCCGAGGCCGGGCAAGGCAAGGCTCGTGTTGAACAGGCTGAACACGACCGCCAACACCAGCGGGAGCAGCAGGAACAGGACGTAGAAGACGAGGAACGGCGTGACGAAGCCGAACCCGGTGAACCCGCGGGCGCGCGAGTGACGGGTCCGCGAGCGCGCGTCACGGACGGCGGGGGCGGGAACGGCGCTTGTGCTCATACCGGATCGGGCTGGGTCGAGAGGCTCACGAGCGCAGAGTGCATCTCGTCGTAGGCAGCGGCCGGCGAGGCCGCACCGGTCATCACCCCGGCGATCGCACCGCCCGCGTAGTTCTCCAGGTTGGAGCCCGAGCCGCTGTACCAGGCGCTCGGGTCATAGACCGCGGAGTCGGCGACCGATTCGTAGTTCGACTCGGGCTTGAGCTTGCGGTACGCGGCGGAGTGCCGGACCGGCAGCCAGGCGGGGATATGCCCGCCGCCCGCCCAGGTGAGGCTCTGCCCGAGCAGGGAGCGGATGAGCGAGTAGATCATCTCCGTGCGCTCCGGGTCGGCGTGCGGCTGCTTGGGCATCACGAACGTGTGCGAGTCAGCCTGGGAGGCCTTGCGTCCCATGATCGTCGGGAACGGCTGCATGCTGAACGGCAGCTTCGCCGCCTGGAAGACGTCGACATTCCACTCACCCTCCCAGTAGAGCGCCGCGGTCCCATCCGAGAAGAGCGACACGCCGCCGCCGGCGTCATTGTTGGAGTTCATCAGCCCCTCCTTGGCGAGCTGTTCAATGAATCCGAGGACCTTGAGGGAGAGCGAGCGATCGAGCACGATGCGCTTGCCACTGTCGGCGAGAACCTTCCCGCCGGCCTGGCTGTAGAGCGTGTAGAAGAGCCGCCACGGCGTCGCCGGATCGTTGATCTGGTCACACACCGCGGGTGTCACCTTCTGCGCCTTGAGCTTGCGCAGCACGGTGAGGAGCGCGTCCGGGCTGGTGATCGGGCGCAGCATCCCGGAGGAGTCCAGCAGCCCCGCCTTCCGGCAGAGCTTCGTGTTGAAGTACTGCACGAACGGGTGGGTGTCGAGCGGAATCGCCATCTGCCGACCGCCGAACTGGGCCTTGCGGAACGCGAGCGGGGTGAAGTCCGACGGGTGCATCCCGTGCGCAGCGAGCAGATGAGGGTCGTATGGGTCAAGCAGCCCTGCCGGCACAAACCCGGGCAGCCGGCTGAGGTGCATGATCGCGACATCCGGCGGGCTGCCGGCGCGGATCGCCATCGCGAGCTTCGTGTAGTACGGGTTGCCCCACTCGAGCACGGTCGCGTCGAGCGCGACCTTCGGGTTGGCTTTGCGGAACGCAGCCTCCATCGACTGCATGTGAGCTCCATCGCCCCCGGAGAGCAGGTTCCAGTAGATGAGCGTGTGGTTGTTGGCCCCCGACGCGGGACCGAGGAACCCCCCGGCGACGTCATAGGTCGCACCGCACCCCGAGGCGGCGAGCATGGTCGCACCGCCGGCGGCGACAGTGAGGAAGCGGCGGCGGGTCAGCTGCTCGGTCACGACGCACCTCCTGCGGTGATGACGGTGTGCGAACACGCCGGAAAACGCAGCGTCCCGCCGTCGGCCAGGGTCCCGTCCTCGGTCTGCACCGACACCTGCTCGGGCTGCTCGAACGAGTTGATCGCCTGTGGGTCGGGGCCGATCACCCGCTCGATCCGGGCCGGTCGCGACTCGAACGGGTCGGCGAACCGGACCTGGGCGTCGATCGACTCGGTGGGCGAGCGGTTGATGACGCTCACGGTCAGCCCGTCGCCGTCCTCGCTGCGCATCGCGGTGACGTCGAGCAGCGGAAACGGTCCGAGGTCGGCGACGCGGTGCGGCCAGCTGCCCGCGGCCTCGACCTCGACGTGCTCGTGGGTCTCGCACTCGACATGCACGTCGAGCGCGACCGGTCGCAGGTGGTCGGCGAACAGCCGCAGCGGGTGGTAGATCGTCTGCAGGAAGAGCCCCTCGGGCGAGGTGACGATCGGCGCGATCACGTTGACCAGCTGAGCCAGGTTGGCCATCCGCACCACCCGACAGTGGCGGACGAACCCGTGCAGGTAGGTCGCGACCGCGAGCGCGTCGGCGAGCGTGTAGCGCTCTTCCAGGCCCGCCTCGCGCTCGCGGAACCAGACGTTCCACTCGTCGTAGGCGACGTGGATCGGGTGGGCGATCCGCTTGCGGTAGCGAGTGTCGGCGATCAGCGTGGTGACTCGTTGCAGCGCGCGCTCGGCCTGGTGGGGGCTGAGCACGTCGGTCCAGTAGTCATCCGAGCCCGTGTAGATGTGGATGCTGTGCCACCGCACCTGGTCGGCGAGCCCCTCGATCACGATCCGGTCCCAGTCCGACAGGCCGTTCTCGCCACAGGCCACCAGCTCGATCTCCGGATCGGTCCAGCTCATCACCTTGGCGAATTCCCGGGCGTGCTTGACGTAGTCCTCGGCCGACAGCGCGCCGATCTGCCAGGGGCCGTACATCTCGTTGCCGAGCCCCCAGTAGCGGACCCCGTAGGGCTGCTCGCGCCCGTTGGCGTGGCGGCGGGCGACCCACTCGGTGTCGGCTGAGCCGTTGCAGTACTCCACCCACGCCTGGGCCTCGTCCATCGACCCCGATCCCATGTTCACGCACAGGTAGGGCTCGGTGCCGACGACCTCGCAGAAGCGCAGGAACTCGTCGGTGCCGAAGCGGTTGGACTCCTCGGAGTGCCAGGCGAGCTCCAGCCGCCGGGGGCGCTCGTCCTGGGGCCCGATCCCGTCCGTCCAGTGGTAGCCCGAGACGAAGTTGCCGCCCGGCCAGCGCAGGACCGGCGGCTTGAGCCCGCGCACCGCCTCGATCACGTCGATGCGGAAGCCGTTCTCGTCGGCCAGCGGCGACCCCTCGTCATAGATGCCTCCGTAGATGCAGCGGCCGAGGTGCTCGGCGAAGCCGCCGAGGATCCGCCGGTCGATCGTGCCGAGGCGACGGTCGAGGTCAAGCTTGATGGTGGCGCTCATGGTCGGTTCAGCGCTCCCTGTTCTCGCAGCCGCACGATTCGCGGGGCACCAGCACCACGGGCAGCAACGTCGAGCGGGCCGGGGGTGGCTCGCCGCCGACGAGCGCGACGAGCTGGGTCATCGCGATCCGGCCGGTGTCCTCGAACGGGACCCGCACCGTGCTCAGCGCGGGCACGGTGTAGCGGGCCGGCGGGGCGTCGTCGCAGCCGACGACCGCGACGTCGCCGGGGACCCGGCGGCCGCGCTCGTGCAGCGCGCGCAGCGCTCCGATCGCCATGTAGTCGTTGTGGACGAACAGCGCGCTCACATCCGGGTGGCGCTCGAGCAGCCGCAGCGTCGCGGCATAGCCACCGCTGATCGTCCAGTCGCCCTCCTGCACGCGGTCGGCCTCGCTCCCGTCGAGGCCGGCCGCACGCAGGGCCTGGATCCCGCCGGCCAGGCGCGCGACGGTCACGCGGCGCCCGGACTTGCCCGAGACGACGCCGATCACGCGATGGCCATGCTCGATGAGGTGGTTGACGGCGAGCGTCCCCGTCTGGACGTGGTCGGAGCCGATCAGCGGCACGCGCAGCCCCTGGATGTGATGCAGGCTGACGACCGGCAGGCGGCCCCGCAGGCGTGCGCCGAGCTCGGTGTCGCCCTCGGCCTGGGGCGCAGCCATGAGGATCCCGTCCACGCGGCGTTCGCTGAGCACGTCGACGCAGCCGGAGACGTCCGAGCCCACCGGGTCGACGTTGGCGACGACCGTCGCCCACCCGAGCCGCCGCGCCTCGTGCTGCGCGGCGACGACAAAGCGGCCGAGGACGTGGTCGCTGGGGTCCGCGGCGATCAACCCGAGCGTCTTCGTGCCGTGGGTCACCAGGCCGCGGGCCAGGACGTTGGGCACGTAGCCGACCTCCTGGGCCGCGCGCTGGATGCGCTCGAACGTCGCCGGCGCGACCGAGCCGCCGCCGTTGAGGACCTTGCTCACCGTCTGGTAGCTCACCCCCGCTCGGCCGGCGACGTCCTTGATCGACGCGTACCGGCGTCCGCCGTCCGCCCTGCCCGATCCTGGGTCTGTGGGTGCCATGACCATCGACCTCTCCCGTCGATCCTCGGTCTGCTGTGTCCCTGTCGGCGGGCACGACGCCTGGAACGCCGGCGCGCCCTAGGCGAACGTTCGCCTAGCTGCATTCCTAGCGCCTTTGGACCGTCCCTGTCAAGCGCGTTGGTTGCATCCTCACGGCGGATCTCACTCCTCGTCGGCCGGATCCTCGCCCTCGGCCGGCACGAGCCCGCGCTGTCGCAGCCACAGCTCGAACATCGGGTCGGTGAGCCGCGGGCCATCGGCGTCTGGGATGAGGTCGGCGCGGGCGAGCAGGTTCTCGACCGCGCGGGCGATCGAGGAGCGCTTGATCCCGACCGCGGCCGCCGTCTCCTCGCTGTAGAGCGGCGTGGAGACGACGGCGAGCGCGCGGCAGACGCGCCGCTCGTTGGGCGT
>DATJTS010000119.1:0-31366 GCA_035503035.1 Solirubrobacteraceae bacterium | reverse complement strand
GGCGAGCGCCGTCCCGGGGCGCTCGCCGCGCTCCGGCACGTCGGCCTTGCCGATCGGGTGCATCACCTCCCGTCGGAGATGTCAGGCGGTCAGCAGCAGCGGGTGGCGATCGCCCGCGCGCTCGTCACCAACCCCTCGATGATCCTGGCCGACGAGCCGACAGGAAACCTCGACACCCACTCCACCGCCGAGGTACTCGGGATCTTCGAGCGGCTCCACGAGGAGGGGGTGACGATCATCCTCATCACCCACGAGGACGAGGTCGCCTCGCATGCCGGGCGGATCGTGCGTCTCTCCGACGGCGAGATCATCTCCGACGAGCCGAACCCGACGCGACGCCCTGCGCTGGTGGGGCCGTGACCGAGACGCTGCGGGTCGCCCTCGGCGGGCTCTCCGCCAACAAGCTACGGACGACGCTCACGGTCCTCGGGCTGATGATCGGCGTCGGTTCGGTGATCGTGCTGATCGCCGTCGGCACCGGCTCCTCCTCGGCGGTCGAGAAGCAGATCGACGCGCTCGGCTCGAACGTCCTGCTCGTCAGCTCCGCCACCCAGCTCGGAGGTTTCGGCGCCTTCGGGGGGAGCTCGACCAACTCGCTGACGCTCACCGACGCCGACGCCCTGGAGAACCACTTCAAGGCACCGGACGTGAAGTCCGTCTCGCCGGTCGTGAACGGATCCAGCGTGACCCTCACGTACGGCAACGACACCTACGAACCGGCAAGCTTCATCGGCACGACACCGAGCTACGCGTCGGCCGAGAACGAGACGCTGGCCGAGGGCTCCTGGTTCACGAAGGCCCAGGACAAGGACCACAGCCCGGTGATGGTGCTCGGCCCGACCGTCGTTCAGGAGCTGTTCAGCGGGGCAGATCCGGTCGGGGACACGGTCAAGGTCAACGGGACGAACTTCACGGTGATCGGTGTCACCGCGTCCAAGGGCTCCAGCGGGACCTCCAACTCCGACGACGAGGTGTACGCGCCGCTCACGATCACCCAGGACACCGTCGCCGGCTACGGCAGCCTCAGCCAGATCATCGTCCAGGCCAAGTCGCGGGATCAGCTCGACCCGGCGCAGACCGAGGTCGAGGACATCCTGGGCGCGCTTGACCCGGTGACCACCTCGTCCTCCTCCTCGAGCTCGTCCAGCTCCGAGAGCTCCAACTTCGACGTGACCAACGAGAGCTCGGTGCTGCAGGCCTCGACCTCCTCCTCGAAGGTGTTCACCACGCTGCTCGGAGAGGTCGCCGCGATCTCACTGCTGGTCGGCGGGATCGGAGTGATGAACATCATGCTCGTCTCGGTCACCGAGCGCACCCGGGAGATCGGCATCCGCAAGGCGGTCGGGGCCCGGCGCTCGGACATCCTCATCCAGTTCCTGGTCGAGGCGGTGCTCGTCTCGCTGTTCGGTGGGCTGGCGGGGGTGATCGCCGGGATCGTCGGCAGCCACTTCACGATCGCGGGGATCAAGCCGGTGATCGCGCCCTACTCGGTCGTGCTCGCGTTCGGCGCCTCGGTGCTGATCGGTCTCTTCTTCGGAACCTACCCCGCCGGCCGCGCGGCTCGCATGCGGCCGATTGACGCCCTGCGCTTCGAGTAACCGACCGCGGCCGCCACATCCACCGCACAGAGGACGCACCCATGAACACCACCATGACCGAACCGCAGTCCGAGCTCGACGACTTCACCCACGATCAGCTCCCCGGCCGCCCGCGCCGCAAGCTGCTGACCACGCTCACCGTCCCGCTGCTCGCGTTGCTGCTGGTGGCCGCCGGGTTCCTGGGCGGCATCGAGCTCGAGAAGAGCCGTGCCTCCGGCGCTGCGACGGGCGGGTTGGCCTCGTCCTCGGCGGCCAGCTCGCTCCGTGCTCGCTTCGCTTCGGGGTTCCCCGGTGCACGCAGCTCGGGGTCGTCCAGCAGCGGCCGGACCGGTGCGCGCTCCGGTGGCTTTCCAGGCGCCTCGGGCGCCGGCTTCCCAGGCGGGTTCGGCGGCGGCGCGGGTGGCGGGACCACCGGGACGATCAGCTCGATCTCGGGTGACTCGATCGTGCTCAAGACCACCTCGGGCAACTCGATCAAGGTCACGCTCACGTCCGCGACCACGCTCAAGAAGGACCTGCACGTGGCGCGTAACTCGATCCGGCCCGGCGACACGATCACGGTCACCGGGATCACCGCCAAGAACGGCTCGATGAAGGCGTCGTCGATCAGCGACTCCGGGACATCGAGCACCGGCTCCTCGAACTCGGGCTCCAGCTCCTCCAGCACCGGTTCCTCGGGCTCCTGACCCCCGACTCTCCGTCTCCACGCATACGAACGCAGTGAGGTTTTCCATGATCCATCGCTTCAGACGCATCGGCGTCGTCGTCCTGTCCATCGGTTGCATGTGTCTGATCGCCGCCTGCGGCTCGAGCTCGAACTTGAGCTCCGGATCGGGCGGAACCACGCCCACCGGCCACTTTGCGGGCTTCAGGCTCACCGACAGCCAGCGTGCCTGCCTCAAGAAGCAGGGCGTCACGATTCCCACCGGCGCCGGGCATTTCCGGGGCGGGCCGCCGAACGGCAAGTTCCCCAAGCGCAAGTTCCACAAGGGCAAGTTGCCGAAGGGCTCATTCCCCAAGGGAGGCAGGCCCTCAGGTGCCGGATTCAGCTCCGGCAGCAAGTTCCGGGCCGCCTTCAAGGCGTGCGGTGTGACCTTCGGTGGCCCCCCGCAGGGCGCGGGGTCTTCGACGACAGGGTGAGCTTCGACCGGGTTCTCCACCGCCGCGGCGTCTAGCCTCCGGGCGCGATGCCGCGGACGCCACCCATCTTGCAGGGAGGACGAACACGCCGGCGCTCGCGGTTGCGAGCGCTGCGTCGAGTCGGCTGGCCCGCACTGGCGTTGGGCTTCAGCGTCGTGATCGTCCTCTTCGTCGGCGTCGTTGCCGGTGGAGGTCTGAGTTCGCGGGAGTCGAAGGCGCCCCACCGCAAGACCGGGCTCGGTGCCTCCACCCACTCCACCCACTCCACCCACTCCGCGACCTCGACGGCCGTGGCGACCTCCACCACAGCGCCTGCCGGGGCGGTGCGGGCCGTTCTCCCGGATCCGCTGAAGTCGAAGGCGGCGCGCCGGTGGATCAGCTCACGGCACGGTGAGATCACGGCGGCGGTGCTTGACCTGGCCAACCATCGGGAGTGGGTGCTGCACCCGGGCGAGCGAGCCCAGACCGCGTCGATCATCAAGGTGGACATCCTCGAGACGCTGCTGCACCAGACGAGCGCGCGGGGCGAGCAACTGACGGCGACGGAGGATGAGGAAGCGGAGGACATGATCGAGCAGTCCGACGACGATGACGCGACCGATCTCTGGAACGAGATCGGAGGCGCCGGCGGCATCGGCAGCTACAACGCCGACGCCGGCCTGCACCAGACGACTCCGAACACGGGCGGGTACTGGGGTGAGACGACGACGAGCGCCGTCGATCAGATCAAGATCCTCCAGCAGCTCCTCCCGGGATCACGTCTGCTCGGCCCCCACGATCGAGCGTACGAGCTCGGCCTGATGCGCCAGATCGACGCCGACCAGCGATGGGGGGTGACCGGCGGGGTCCCTCACGGGGTGAGCGTCGCCGTCAAGAACGGCTGGGTGCCGCTCAGCTCCGCCGTGGACTGGGAGATCAACTCGATCGGCTGGATCAACGGGGACCGTCATGACTACCTGCTGGCCGTCCTCACCAAGAACGACCCGTCCGAGGGGTACGGGATCGCGACGATCGAGAGGCTCTCGGCGGATGTCTATGCCGCGCTTGGACGGCCGGCGACTAGATCGCGCTGACGCGAGGCAGCGTGCGGCCGGCGCGGCGTGCCGAGCCCGTGGTCGCCGATTCTCGTCCCGCGCCTGAGCACCCCGCGGCCTCGCCGGCGCGGCGCGTGCCCTGCGCGATCACCGCGCGCAGCTGGGCGGCGCGGCTGGGGCGTTTCGGGCGGGGGGCGGATGTCCAACTGGCTGCCATAAGAGTGTGGCCGGGGCGGGTGGGCGCCCCGGCCTCGCATACACCATCGGCGACGAGCGTGAGAACAGGGCAAGGCGAGCGCAAGAGAATCGGAAGAATCCGCTTCGCAGCCCGGACTACTCGACGACCGAGTAGGGCGCGAACGTCGTGCGGTCGGGGTCGGCCTCCAGCCGGTGACCGACCGCCGGGAATGCGCGCTGCGGGCAGGCGGTCCGCTCGCACGTCTTGCAGCCCATGCCGATCGGCGTGGCGAGCCCGGGGTCGCGCAGGTCAAGTCCGCGGGAGTAGACCAGGCGGTGGGCGTGCCGCAGCTCGCAGCCGAGCCCGAGCGCGAACGTCTTGGTCGGCGTCCCATAGCCGCTGCGCTTGCGTGCCACGGTCCGCGCGACCCAGAAGTAGCTACGGCCGTCAGGCATCTGCGCGACCTGGGTGAGGATCCGTCCCGGGGTGGTGAAGGCCTCGTAGACGTTCCACAGCGGGCAGCTGCCGCCACCTCGGGAGAAGTGAAACCCGGTCGCGGACTGGCGCTTGGAGATGTTCCCGGCGCGGTCGACGCGGACGAACGAGAACGGCACGCCACGGAGCCCGGGGCGCTGGAGCGTGCTCAGCCGATGGCAGGTCGCCTCGAAGCCCACCGCGAAGCGGTCGGCGAGGCGCTCGACGTCGTACTGCTCCTGCTCGGCGGCGGCGATGAACCGCCCATAGGGCATGAGCACGGCGCCCGCGTAGTAGTGCGCCAGGCCGATCCGGGCCAGGGTGCGCGTCTCGCTCGTGCCGAACGACCCGGTGGCGACGGTCTCCTCGAGCAGCTCACCGTGCTCGAGCAGCGCCAGCTGCGTGGCCAGCTGGAATGCCTGCTGGCCCGGCCGCAGCTGCCCTGAGAGCCGCAGCACGCGCCCGTCCGGGTCATAGCGCCGCAGCTCGCCGCCGCCGGAGTCCCCGGCCTGGCCGACCACGATGCGCACGCCGTGCGCGCGGGCCAGGCGGTCGCTGAGCGCACCCCGCAGGTCCCCGGGTGAGAGCGCCTGCGCCAACTCCTCGGCGGCGACGTCGAGCCCGTCGATGTAGTTCTGCCGGTCGTAGAAGAAGTCCCGGACCTGCTCGTGGGGCATGGCGCCGAGCACCTCCTCCTCGGCGGGCCACCCCTGGCCGCCGACCAGCGCAGAGGTGTGCGCGACCGTGTCGCGATAGCGGCGCCGGAGCTCGATCAGCGCCCGTGCCACGGACGGCTGGTTGGTCGCCAGCTCGGCGATCTCGCTCGTCGAGACCCGGACGGCGACCGCCTCGTCGGCCAGCGCCTCGCGCAGCTCCGCGATCAGCCGGGAGCGGTCCTGCGTGGAGAAGAACCCGGCGTCGACGCCGAACGCCTCGGTGAGGCGCAGCAGCACTCCGACCGTGAGCGGGCGCCGGTTGCGCTCGAGCTGGTTGAGGTAACTGGGGGAGATCTCCAGACGGCGCGCCAGCTCGGCCTGGCTGAGGCCGCGATCCTCGCGAAGATGGCGCAGACGGGCGCCTGCCTGCTCGGTGCTCATCGTGCTTCGCAATCTTCGCAGATCGCGGGGGCGGCGTTGTCATGAATTCACACGGTGAGCCTGTGGTACAAAGCATGATGAGCGCCTCAGCCGACCATCGTCCAGTGAGTTCGCAGAGTTTGCAAGAGGATCAGTGACCCCGAATTCGACACCGATCGAGTCGCTGGCGGCCGGCTTCCCGAAGACGGACCGCGCGGCGTGGGAGGCGCTGGTCCGCGCCAAGGACAGCGATCCCGCGCGCGCACTCACCACCGAGCTCGAGGACGGGATCGAGGTCCAGTGGCTGTACGCGCCCGATGACGAGCTCGCCCCGGATCCCGGCGGGCTCACCGGCGCCGATCCGTTCGTCCGTGGTGAGCGCCTGGGCACCCCCTGGGCGATCCGCCAGCAGAACGCGACGTCGGACCGCCGCCGGGCCAACCGTGAACTGCTCGAGGACCTGGAGGGCGGCGCCACCGAGGTGCTGCTCGTGACCGCGTCGGATGGTGCGTCCGGGATCCCGGCCAGCGACGGCGACCAGCTCGAGGAGGTGCTGGACGGCGTTCACCTCGATCTCGCGCCGGTCGCCCTGGCCGCCGGGACCGACGCCGGGTCGACCGCGCAGGCGCTGCTCGAGGTCTGGCGCCGCCGGGGCCACCCCGCCGCCGAGGTGCGGGGCTCGCTGCGCCTTGACCCGGTCGGGACGCTCGCCCGCGGCGGCGATCTCGCCCCCGGCCGCGTCCGCGAGGAGACCGAAGCCGCGATCGGAATGCTGAGCGAGGTCCGCGCCGAGTATCCGCACGTCCGCGTGCTCGGCGTCGACACGACCGCCTATGTCGAGGCGGGCGCGGGCGCACCGTTCGAGCTTGCCGCCGCACTCGCGACCGCGATCGCGTACCTGCGGGCGGGCGACGATGCCGGTGTCGACCCGGGAGCGCTCGCAGCGGCGCTGGAGTTCACGTTGTGCGCCGGCCCCGACCAGTTCCTGGAGATCGCCAAGTTGCGTGCGGTGCGGCGACTGTGGTCCGGCGTGCTGGCGCACTGCGGAGTCGAGTCCGCGCAGCGCCGCTCGGCGGTCTACGTGCGGACCAGCCGCCGGATGGTCTCCGCGCTCGATCCCTGGGTGAACCTGTTGCGCGCCACCAGTGCGGCGTTCGCCGCCGCGGTTGCGGGCGCCGACGGGATCACCGTGCTGCCGTTCGACGAGCCGGTGCTCTCGCCGGGCCAGACCGCCGGAGCGCTCGGGCGCCGGATGGCACGCAACACCCAGCTCGTGCTGCTCGAGGAGGCCTCGCTGCATCGCGTCTCCGACCCGGCGGGAGGCTCGTGGTACGTCGAAGCGCTGACCGATCAGCTGGCGCGCACCGGCTGGGCCGAGCTGCAGGCGATCGAGCGGGCGGGCGGGATCGCGGAGGCGCTCCGCTCCGGCGAGATCACCCGCCACGTGGCCGCCGAGACCGCGCGACGCCACGACGATCTCGCCCATCGCCGGCGGTCGATGACCGGCGTCAACACGTTCCCGCTGCTCGGCGACGATGGTCTGGAGCGGGTCGGCATCGACGAGGACGAGGCGCTGGACGGGGTGCCGGAGACGCTGCCCGACACCGGGACGCTTCCCGCCGGACGCGACGCGGCGCCGTTTGAGGCGCTGCGTGCCCGCGCGGTCCGGATCGCGGCCGAGCGTGATCGCGAGCCGACGATCCTGCTCGCGTGCCTCGGGCCGCTCTCCGCACACGTGTCCATCGCGCTGTGGGCCAAGAGCTTCTTCGAGGCCGGAGGAGTGACGACGCTGCCGAGCGGCGTGCAGCCCGACGCCGAGGCGCAGGTCGCGCTGCTCAGCGAGCACGGTCTTCGCGCCGCCGCCGTGTGCGCGGGCCGCGACGCGTCGCCCGAGCTCCAGGGCGAGGTGGTCCAGGCGTTGCGCGACGGCGGAGCACGAGTTGTCTACCTCGCCGGCGCCTCCCAGGACGCCGCGGTGGGGGCGGGCGCCGACGCCGGTGTCCGCGACGGCGTCGACATGGTGCAGGTGCTCGGAGAGCTGCTCGACCGCTTCGAGGAGGGGGCGCTGTGAGCTCGCGGATCCCCGACTTCGCCGCGGTGCAGCTGGACCCCATACCGACCGAGCGCGCGACCGCCCCCGCGGACGCGGGCGAGCATCTCTGGGAGACGCCGGAGGGGATCGACATCCCGCCGGTGTACGTCGCCGCCGACCGCGACGGCCTGGACTTCGTGTCGGGGATGCCGGGAATCGCCCCCTACGTGCGCGGTCCGTATCCGACGATGTACGTGCAGAAGCCGTGGACGATCCGCCAGTACGCGGGCTTCTCCACCGCCGAGGAGTCCAACGCGTTCTATCGCCGCAACCTCGCCGCCGGGCAGAAGGGGCTGTCGATCGCCTTCGATCTGGCCACCCACCGCGGCTATGACTCCGACAACCCGCGCGTCGCCGGCGACGTGGGGATGGCCGGGGTGGCGATCGACTCGATCCTCGACATGCGCCAGCTGTTCGACGGCATCCCGCTCGAGCAGATGACGGTGTCGATGACGATGAACGGCGCGGTGCTGCCGGTGCTCGCGCTCTACATCGTGGCCGGTGAGGAGCAGGGCGTCGATCACGCCCGGCTGGCCGGGACCATCCAGAACGACATCCTCAAGGAGTTCATGGTCCGCAACACCTACATCTACCCGCCGGGGCCGTCGATGCGGATCATCTCCGACATCTTCGGCTACACCTCGCGGGAGATGCCGAGGTTCAACTCGATCTCGATCTCGGGCTACCACATGCAGGAGGCGGGGGCGAGCGCCGACCTGGAGCTCGGGTACACGCTGGCGGACGGGGTCGAGTACGTGCGCGCGGGAGTGGCGGCGGGCCTGGAGGTCGACCGCTTCGCGCCGCGCCTGTCGTTCTTCTGGGCGATCGGGATGAACTTCTTCATGGAGGTCGCCAAGCTGCGTGCCGCGCGGCTGGTGTGGGCGAACCTGATGCGCCGCTTCGACCCCACGGACGATCGCTCGCTGTCGCTGCGCACCCACTGCCAGACCTCCGGCTGGTCGCTCGCCGCCCGCGACGTCTACAACAACGTCGTGCGCACCTGCGTGGAGGCGATGGCCGCGACCCAGGGGCACACCCAGTCGCTGCACACCAACGCGCTCGACGAGGCGCTCGGGCTGCCGACCGACTTCAGCGCCCGGATCGCTCGTAACACGCAGCTGTTCCTCCAGCAGGAGTCCGGCACGACGCGGGTGATCGACCCCTGGGGCGGCAGCTACTACGTCGAGCGCCTCACCGCGGAGCTCGCGCGGCGGGCGCTCGCGCACATCGACGAGGTCGAGGAGCTCGGGGGGATGACGAAGGCGATCGAGGCCGGCATCCCCAAGCTGAGGATCGAGGAGTCGGCGGCTCGCACCCAGGCGCGGATCGACTCCGGTCGCCAGGTGGTCGTCGGGGTCAACCGCTTCCAGCCCGAGCGCGACACCGAGGTCAACGTGCTGAAGATCGACAACTCGGCGGTGCGGGCATCGCAGATCGCAAAGCTCGACCGACTGCGCGCCGAGCGCGACGGCGCGGCCGTCGAGGCGGCGCTGCGTGACCTCACCGGCGCGGCCTCGTCGGGCGAGGGCAACCTACTCGAGTTGGCCGTGGCGGCTGCTCGGGCGCACGCTACCGTCGGCGAGATCTCCGACGCCCTGGAGCAGGTCTACGGCCGGCACGCCGCCGAGATCCGCTCCATCGCCGGGGTCTACGAGCGCGAAGTGGGAGATCATTCGGTGCCATTCACACGCACGCGACAGGTGGTCGAGCGGTTCGAGGCGCTGGAGGGGCGCCGTCCCCGGATCCTCGTGGCCAAGATGGGTCAGGACGGGCATGACCGCGGCCAGAAGGTGATCGCCACCGCGTTCGCCGACCTCGGGTTCGACGTCGACATCGGCCCGCTGTTCCAGACTCCGGAGGAGGTCGCCCGTCAGGCGATCGAGGCCGACGTGCACATCGTCGGGGCGAGCTCGCTGGCCGCCGGTCATCTCACGCTGGTGCCCCAGTTGCGCAAGGCGCTGGATGCGGCCGGCCGGCCGGACATCGCGGTCGTGGTCGGCGGGGTGATCCCGCCTGCGGACTTCCAGGAGCTGCGCGCCGGCGGCGCGGACGCGATCTATCCGCCCGGCACCGTGATCGGTGAGGCCGCCAGCGGCCTGATCGAGCTGCTGCTGGAGCGGCTCGGACACGCGCAGGCGGCGCCGACCAACCAGCCGTGAGCCCGGCGCGCCCGAGCCTGGACGAGCTCGTCGAGGGGGTGAGCGGGGGAGACCGGGGGATGCTCTCCCGGGCGATCACGCTCGCCGAGAGCCGCCTTCGATCCGATCAGGAGCTCGCCCAGCAACTGCTGGTGCGGCTCGCGGATCGCACCGGCGGCGCGATCCGGATCGGGCTGACCGGCGTGCCGGGCGCCGGCAAGAGCACCACGATCGAGGCGCTCGGGCTGTGGCTGCTCGAGCAGGGACACCGGGTGGCCGTCCTCGTCATCGATCCCTCGAGTGCCCGCAGCGGCGGGTCGATCCTCGGCGACAAGACGCGCATGGGGCGCTTGGCGGTCGCCGAGCACGCCTACATCCGTCCCTCCCCGACGGCCGGCGTGCTCGGCGGCGTCGCCTGGCGCACCCGCGAGGCGATGTTGCTCTGCGAGGCGGCCGGCTTTGACGTGGTGATCGTCGAGTCGGTCGGGGTCGGCCAGTCGGAATCCGAGCTGGCCGAGATCATCGACACCCTGTGCCTGCTGCTGGTGCCGGCGGGCGGCGATGAACTGCAGGGGATCAAGCGCGGCGTGGTCGAGCTCGCCGACGTGGTCGCGGTCAATAAGGCCGATGGTGATCTGCTCCCGGCCGCCCGGCGCGCGGCCGGCGACTACCGCCATGCGCTGCGGATGCTGCCGGACTCGACGCCAGGCTGGAAGACCCCGGTGCTCATCTACAGCGCGCTGCTCGGGACGGGGCTCTCAGAGCTGTGGGAGGCCGTGGTGGCCCACCGTGAGCTGCTCCGGGAGAGCGGTCAGCTGCAGGAGCGCCGCGCCGATCAGCAGCGCCGCTGGCTCGCCCGGCTGCTCGAGGAGACCGTCATCCGCCGGCTGCGCGAGCGCCCCGGGTTCGACGAGGCGTTCGCGGGGGCCTGGGCTCAGGTGAGTGCCGGGGAGGTCACGGTCCCCCAGGCGGTTCACGAGATCCTGGAGGCCGCCGGCGAGGAGTTCGCCTGAGGACGCGACCGTGTCGCGAGCGGTGTGGGCGGTTGCATTGAACAGCTCAATGAAAACGACCTTCGCACCGTCGAGGAGGGCGACAGGACGGCCCGCACGAGCAGCCGGCGGACGTGCCGGTCCCGCAGAAGGTCGGCGGTCCGGTGGCTCAACGGGAACGAGATCGTCTCGGTGCGCCCGGCTCTGACGTCAAAGTGGGTGGAGGCGAGCACCAATTGCCTCCGCGTGGAGGTTGAGAGCGTGATCGCGCCCGCGCAGCGGCCCGACGCCGCGGTGCAGCTGATCCTCGCCCGCACGGTCCGACGGGTGAGCGCCGGCGACCGCAGGCGGAGGCGGACCGTGGCCGACGTGTGTCCCCGGGGCGCGACGCGCGACTCTGATCCGCTCGCCCCGGAGTCCGCGGGCGCGGGCATGGACTGCGACGACGGCGATGGCGGCGCGGCCGGCGCGGCCGGCGCGGAGGGCGTCGAGCCGGGCGAGCCGTTGCCACTCGCGCCGTCCCCGGGGCCAGAGCCCGCCCCGCCACCGGAGCCCCCGCTCGACCCGCCGCCCGAGCTCCCGCTCGGCGCCGGGGGTGCCGTGTAGCCGCTGCCCTCGCCAGCCCACGCGTCGCCGGATTCGCCGACGGCGATGCAGAACTGCGCCGACGGGCAGGCTGCTCCGGTGAGATCGTCCGGCTCGACCTCCAGGTCGGGCGTCGCCTGCCCCCAGGCGGTGCCGTCGGTGCTCGTGGGGTCGCTCGACTCGTAGATGGTGTCGTCCGGGCCTGCGTAGACGCAGAGCGTGGAGGACTGGCAGGCGAGCCCTCCGGTGAATCCCTGGGACGGGATCGGGGCCGCCGTCCAGGCGAGCCCGCCGCCGGTCGGGTCGCCGCTCGCCCAGCCGCTGGTGGTGAGCGCCGTGGTCGCGCAGTAGTCCGTGGCCGCGCAGGAGACCGAGGTGTAGAACGGCAGCTCGTTCGACTCGACGACGGCGTTGCCGGGCTGGATCTGCTTCCACGCCGCGTCCGGCTGGCCGGGGTTCTGCACGACCTCGAGCCAGTACGGCCCGGAGGCGACGCAGAGCCCGGCGTTCGCGCAGGAGACGCCGGTGAAACTGCCCGGGCCACCTGGAGTGAACATGTTGGCGACCGACCAAGCATCCGCGCCGCCCGTGGGGTCGACCGAAAGCAACAGGTCGCCGGCGTTATCGACGGCCATGCAGACCGGTCCGCTCGCGCACGACACCGCGAGGATGTCGTTGCCGGGATCGACGTCGCTCGTGCTCCACGCCGACGGTCCGCCGGTCGGATCGCTCGAGCTGAGCACGTCACCGACCGCATCGACCGCGACGCAGGGGCCGCCGGGAATGCACGAGACGCCGCTCAGCGGATGTCCGTCGATGTGGGTGGCGGCCCACAGCTGGGGCAGCTCGGGCTGGCTCGAGCTGAGCACGTTTCCGGCGTCGTCGACCGCGACGCAGTCCGCGTCCGAGGTGCAGGAGACGCCGGTCAGCGAGTTGTAGCCGTCGACGCTGTGGATCGGCCAGCTGCCGCTCGGGCCGGCGGGATCGGTCGACACGGCGACGTCGCCGCGGGCGGTCGCCGCCACGCAGAACTGATCCTCCGGGCAGGTGGGCGCAGCCGGCCAGGTGATGCCATCGATGGCGCCGTAGGCCGGGACAGGCACCTGCGCGACCGTCGACCAGGCCGCGGCTCCGCCCGCGGGATCGTGGCTCGTGATGACCGAGCCGTCCGGATCCATCACCATGCAGAACGCGCTCGCGGTACATGTCACCTGGGGGGTGCCGTTGCCGCTGCCGGTGGACGGGTCGAGATCGGTCTCGCTCCAGGAGGAGGCGCCGGCGGCCGGGTCGGTCGAGACCTCGAGTCCGATCCCGTAGAGGCCGACGCCGACGCACAGCTGCGTGGTGGGGCAGGAGAGGTGGCCGATCGGGGCAGCGACCTGGCCCTGCGACCACGCAGCCGGGCCGCCGGTCGGATCGGTCGAGGTGTAGAGCGTGCCCTGGCTGCCGTCCGAGATCAGGCACAGCGACGCGGACGCGCAGCTGAGCGTTCCGCCGGCGCCGCCGCCGCCGTTGGTCGTGAGGGACGATGCCGTCCACGTGGACGCGCCGCCCGCCGGGTCATCGGTGGTGACGATCGTGCCGTTACTTGTGAGCGCGGCGCAGAAGCTCGCGGTCGGGCAGGTGAGGGACTCCGCGATCGGTCCCGCGTCCGGCAGCGGGCCGCTGTGCCAAGCGCCCGGACCGCCGGTGGGATCGGTGCTCTCAAGGACGGTCGCGCTCCCCTGGTCGTCACCGAGGGCCACGCACAGCGACGCGGTCGGGCATGACACCTCCGACTCGCCGTAGCTGCCGATGCTGAACCGGTCCCAGCCGGCCGGGGGAGCCGTCGGGTCGGTGGTGGTGAGCAGATTCCCCTGCTCGTCGGCTCCGACGCAGAGTGTGATCGTCGGGCAGCTCAGCGACTTGATGTACCAGCCGTGCGACAGCGGCGCCTGCGCATCGATCCGGTACGGGGAGGAGAACGCGAGCGGTGAGCTCACGATCGGGGGAGGCGGATTGGCCCCCGCGGGGCCGGCCACCAGCGACGCGCCCGTAGCCACGCACAGACACGTGGTCAGCGCCCTCCACACCCGGCTTCTCCCCACCATGGCCCGCTCCTTGGCCCGCGCTCTCGGACCTACCAAAAGGTCCCTATCCCTTCCTTGGTCAGGCGAAGGTACCCGGTCCGCCGACGCCCAAACCGCGCGCTGCGATCAGGCGGCGCCGCCCAGTTGCCAGCTGTGCAGGTCCCCCTGCCACTCCTCGCTGCGCGTCGGGTCCCCGGGGGAGTCGAGGAGCCTGCGGTAGGTCCCGGAGTGGAAGATCAGCGGGTCGCCGGCGTGGTGGGCGAAGTGCACGACCTCGCCGATGAACAGGGTGTGGTCACCGGCCGTGTGGGCGTCGATCACGTCGGCGACGACATGGGTGAGCGCGCCGTCGACGAGCGGCGTCCCGTCGACCTCGGCGAGCGAGATCTCCTCCCGCCCCGGTCGTCCCGCGAAGTGACGGCTGACCGCCTCCTGGTCACGCGCCAGCACGCTCACCCCGTATCGCCGCGTGGACATCAGGATGTCGTGCATCCGCGACGCGCTGGCGATCGAGACCACCACCAGCGCCGGGTCGAGTGACACTGACATGAACCCGTTGGCGGTCATGCCGTGCACCAACTCGCCCCGGCGGGTGGAGACGATCGTCACCCCGGTGGCGAACGTGCCCAGCGCGTCGCGGAAGCGGCGCTGGTCGGTTGCGGGGGAGGCCATCGTCGTCACCGCCGACCGCCTAGGCGAACGGGTGCCCGGGCAGTCCCATCAGCGTGCGCCCGAGGCTCGTCAGCGCGTCGCCGCGCCCGAGCACCATGTGCATCGAGGCGGCGTTGGCGTCGCGCCACAGGTGCTGCATCGCCGAGGTCTCGAACAGTGACATCGCTCCCGAGTCGAGGAACAGCTGGTTGGTGAGCTCTGCCGAGGTGCGCGCGATGAACGCGCGCTGGGCGAACATCCGTGCGCGGACGTCGTCGGGCAGCGCGCCGCGCCCCTGCTCGGCCGCCTCCCACATGTCACGGCAGTACTGGAGCATCAGCGCGTGCGCTGCGTCCCATTTGGCGATCGCGTCGGCGAGCGTCATCTGCGAGTAGGGCGCCTCCTGGGCGGCGGTGTGCTCGTAGGCGCGTACGCGCACCTTCGTCCAGTGGGTGAACTCCTCGATCGCGCGCTGCGCGACGCCGAGCGCCGTGTAGGTGAGGTGGATCGCCGCCATCCCCATGAACGGCAGCTTGAACAGCGTCGACTCCTCCACCACCTCGCCCTGGGGGACGTTGTCGTGGGCGAACTTGGCGAGCTCGAAGATCCGGTGGCTGGGCACGAATGCGTCGGTGAGCGTCACCTCGTTGCTCGCGGTCCCCCGCAGACCGACGGTGCGCCAGGTGTCGTCCACGGTCAGTTCGGCGGCCGGAACGAACGCGACCACCGGCCGCGGCGGGTTCGCGCCAGGGGGCACGAACGCCAGACCAGCCCAGGACGCCCACTCGATGCCGCTGACGAACTTCCAGTGACCGGACAGCCGGTAGCCGCCGTCGACGATCTCCGCCTGCCCGCCCGGCACCAGCGAGTCCACGATCAACCCCGCCGGCGCGTCACGGACCTCCTCCTGCAGCTTCTCCTGGGCGAACGACAGGTACCACTGATGGCCGGTGGTGAGGCCATAGATCCAGCCGAGCGCGGCGGATCCGCGCGCCAGTTCGCGTCCCACCTCGACCAGCGTCAGCGGGTGTGACTCAACGCCGCCCATGCGGCGCGAGGTGGCCAGCCGCAGCAGCCCGGAGTCGAGCAGTGCCTGGATCACCGCGTCCGGAAGACGGCGGTTCTCCTCGGTCTCGCGGGTGTGCTCCCAGGCCAGATCGCTGAGATCACGGGCGCGGGCGATCAGCTCCTCGTGGCTGAGCGCGTCGACCGGGACCTGTGCGGGGTGGTCAGCAACGGTCATCTCTCCATCTCCTCTGAGGTCAGGAACCTTCGCCGAAGGTGGGGGGCGGGGTCGCGCCCCACGCGCTGAAGGCGGTCGGGAGCTCGGTCCAGATCTTCGTCTCGCCCTTGCCGACGCGCGGCATCTCGGCCGAGAACTCCAGGCGGTTGCCGCCGGGCGTCCAGAGGAACAGGTAGACGTTCCCGCCGACGCTGTGCCGTCCCGGTCCGGTCTCCACCTTGATCCCGGCCACGCCGAGCCGGTCGGCGGCCTGCTTGAGATGCTCGAAGGACTCCAGCTGAAGCGCGTAGTGGTGCAACGTCTGCTCCGGCGGTCCCTTGAACATCGCGATGTCGTGATGCTGGCTGCCGACCCGGGTCCACGCCGCCATCAGCGCGTCGGGGGTCGGGCGCATCTCATCGGAGACCGAGAAGCCGAGCACCTCGGTGAGGAACGCGACGGTCGCGTCCGGGTCCGGGACCTTGAGCGTGATGTGGTCGAAGTTGATCGGGGCGATTCCCGCGCGGCGATTGGCCTGGCCGGGGTTGAGATACGCCGGGCCGGGATCGGTGAGCACCAGCTCGATCGCGAGTCCGCCGGGCGCGGCGAAGCGCAGCGCATGCGCGACCCCCGAGCGCGGATCGGTGAGCAGCTCCGAGTCGACCCCGTGTTCGGTCAAGCGGCGCGCGTAGTGGTCGAGGTCCTCCTCGGACTCGATCTCCAGCGCCACCAGCCGCACCCCGGTTCCGCCGCCATGCAGGACCAGGTCCAGCCGTCCGTCGACGCCACAACCGAGGTTCACGTGGTTGTTCTCACGGCCGAGCTCGGTCATCCCGACGACGTCGGTGTGAAAGCCGACCGACTCCTGGAGATCGTCAACCGCCAGCTCGGCGTAGGCCACCTGTGTGATGCACATTGTCTCTCTCCTATTGGACGCCACCGGCGAGGAAGCGCAGATGCGCCCGGTGGAACTCGTCAGGCTTCTCCCATTGCGGCCAGTGGCCGGCCCCCTCGATCAGCTCGATCCGCGCGTCGGGGATCCATTCGCGCAGCAGCTCGGCCTCCTCGACGGTCCCCGTCGGGTCGTGGTCGGTCCACAGCAGCAGGGTCGGGGCCGCGATCCGGCCGCACCACTCCGGTGACCATGCGAACGGCGCGCGGTACTCCCAGTCCTGGACCGCGACGATGTTGCGCATCGCCCGCTCGAAGCCGGGCTGGGAGTAGATCTGAAGGCGCAGCGCGACGAGCTCGTCGGTGACCTGGGACTTGTCGTGGAAGAGCCAGGCGACGCGAGCGCGGACCGACTCGGTGCTCGCATCGCGCACCGCCTTCAGGCTCGAGTCCCGTACGGTCGCCATCACCTCGGGCTTGTTGGTGATGTTGCCCGGGGTGTTGAGCACGATCCGGTCGATCCGCTCGGGGTGGTGGGCCGCCGTCCACGCCGCCACCCAGCCGCCGAGCGACTCGCCGGAGAGATGGGCGCGCTCGATTCCGAGTGCGTCCATCACCCCGATCAGGTGGCTGGAGAGGACGTCGATCGTGTACGGCAGATCGGGCTTGTCGGTGTAGCCGTGCCCCTCCATGTCGTAGAGCACGACATGAAAGTGCTCGGCGAGCGCGCGCACGTTGCGCGCGTAGGCCTCGAGGTGGCCGCCGGTCCCGTGGATCATCACCAGCGCGGGTCCAGAGCCGGCCTCCAGGACGCGGGTGCGGATCCCGCCCGCGTCGACGTGGCGCTGACGGAGGTCGACCCCGGTGAGCTCGCCCCAGATCGATACCTGCGTGCCGGTCTGCTCCGGCGTGGCCGTGGTCGCGCTCATCGGTGCACTCCGTCCTCGGGCAGGATCGCCACCTCGCCGAACCGCTCCAGGTGCGACTCGGCGGCCGCCCGCGCGGCCTCGGCGTCGCCGCCCAGAACAGCTTCGGCGATCGCCTCGTGCTCGGCGTGGGAGCGGCTGAGGTCCTCCGGGGTCCGGCGCTGCAGGTAGAAGTCGCTGAGGTCCCACGACTGGCGGGCGAGCACGGTGAGGCGGTCGTTGCCCCCGGCCGCAAGCAGCGCCGCGTGAAACGCCTTGTTGGCCTCCTCGAAGGCGTGCTGGTCGTGGGCCTGGGACGCGCGAGAGCTCCGGGCGAGTGCCACGGCCAACGCGCCGCGTTGCGCCTCGGTCGCACGGCTCGCCGCCAGCCGGGCGGCGGCGCCGTCGAGCACGCCCGCGGTGTAGAAGTGCTGGCGGACGGTCTCGCGATCCGGGACGACGACCCGGCAGCCGACCTGGGCGATGATCTCGATCAGCCCGGCGAGCTCCAATCGCGCCATCGCATCCATCACCGGGCGCCGGCTCACTCCGAACTCCTCGGCGATCTCGACGGTGTTCAGCATCTCGCCGTAGTCCCGCCATCCAGTGATCACCCGTGCCTTGAGCGTCTCGTAGACGAGATCCGCCTTGGTCTGGATCGGCCCGGAAGCGGCCAGCCCGATGGGGGTGACGCTCATGAGCCGCCGATCTCCTGCAGGGCGCCGAGCGGGCGCTCGAGCACGGGGCCCGCCGCGAGGAACGATGCGGGCGGCTGATGGCCCCACCAGAGCAGGCCCGTCGTCTCGTACTCCTCGAGCGTCCAGTCGAACGCGGGACGGTCGAGGTCTCGGACGTAGTCGCCGGCGTACAACTCGATCCGGTTGCCGTCGGGGTCGCGGATGTAGAGGAAGCACGCGTCGGTGATCCCGTGACGGCCCGGGCCGTACTCGATCACCGGCAGGTTCGCGTCCGACAGCAGGTCGGCGGCCGAGATCACCGCTGCGGTGTCGCGCAGCGTGTAGGCGAGGTGGTGGAAGCCGAGGCGCGCATCGCGCCCGATCGCCATGTCGTGGCTGCCCGGGCTGCGGCGCAGCCAGGCGCGCTGGACCTTGCCGTCGCCGTCGATCTGGCGCTCGGAGGCGCTGAAGTGCAGTCGGCGCTGGAAGTAGTCGAGCGCCTGCGACAGCGTGGCGGTGCGCACGTTGACGTGGTCCAGGCGGGCCAATCCGACGCCGCGGCGACGATCGGTGTGGCGCATCGGCAGCTGAGGTCCGCGGGGACCGCGGATCGAGACCTCGTCCACCGAGTGCTCGAAGTCGATGAGGTGGCCGCTCGGCGCGAGCGCCCGGAGCATCCGCCCCCGCCCGGGCTCCTCCCCGGCCAGGCGCCACCGGTAGGGGGCACCCAGCTGGTCGTGAAGCTCCGCCAGCTCGTCGAGCGCTTCCTCGCGATCGACGCGAAAGCCGAACGCGAGCAGTCCGTGTGATCGCTCGGCGCACAGCTTCAGCGACCACACGTCGAACTCGGCAGGCGCGCGCAGCCAGAGCGCGTCTGCGCTCTCGGTGAACACCTCGAAGCCGAGCACGTCGCAGTAGAACTCGCGTGCTCGTCCGAGATCGGTCACCGCCACCTCGACATGGCTCAGCCGGTTGATCATGTCCACAACCTAGGTCCGCGCCTGCGGGCAGGCAAGCCGCGTCCGAGCATCTCGGATCGATGTGTCATGACACCTCCCGGTATTCGGCGTAGCTCACCTCACCGGCGCTCTCGCGCTCGCCCAGGCCGAGCGACCCGAGCAACCTCGAGTTCTCCACCAGCAGCATGCGCACGGTGGCGACGCCGTCGTTGTAGTGACGGTGCCAGACCCACGGCGGGGTGTAGACGAGGTCGCCGGTTCGCCATCGGCGAGTCGCAGGGCCGATCTCCGAGTACCCCGCCCCCTCGATCACGTAGTGCACCGATTCGTGACGGTGACGCTGCAGGTCACCCGCGGTCCCCGGGAGGATCTCCTGCACGTAGAACTCCATGGTGCGCGCCGGGACCTCCGGCAGCGCGCCGATCCGGCTCGGGTTGCCGGTCATTGCGGGGTCGAGCCAGTGGGCGTTCGCGCTGGAGTGCACCAGCGGTTCCGGCATCGATGCCTCGTGATCCACATGCTTCATCTGCGTCGCCTCCGCAAGCCATCGGCCGAATGCGTCTTCCATGGTCTCCTCGCCGTGCGATCAGGTACAGGTGAGTCCGCCGTCGATGACGTGCGTGGCCCCGGTGGTGAACCCCGCCTCATCCGAGGCGAGGTAGCCGACCAGGCCGGCGATCTCCTCCGGCGAGCCGAGCCGGCGCATCGGGATCTGGTCGCTCTCGCGCTGCTCCCAGTCGGCGGCACTGACGTTGTGCTGGCCGGCCTGGAACGCCATGATCTGATGGCGGCGGTCGGTGGCGACCGGTCCGGTCGCGATCGTGTTGAAGGTGACCCCGTGTGGCCCGTACTCCCCGACGAGTGACTGGGCGAGTGCGGCGACGCCCGCGCGCATCACGTTGGAGAGGTGGAGGCCCGGGAGCGGTTTCACCACGCCGGCGGTGGAGGTGAGATACACCACCCGCCCTGAGCCGCGTTCGACCATCGACGGCAGCGCGGCACGGGTGAGCTCGAGCGCTGAGCCGAGGATCAGGTGGTATGCCTTCGTCCAGTCATCGTCGCCGAGCGCCGCGAACGTGCTCGGCTTGGGGCCGCCGGTGTTCACCACCAGGATGTCGAGCCCGCCCAGCGTTTCCCGCGCGGCTGCGACGGCGGCGGTGCCCGCGCCCGGGGTGGTGAAGTCGGCGATGGCGTGCCCGGCCGCGCCGAGCTCGGCGGCGGTCGGCGCGGTCTGCTCCCCGGTGCCGGTGATGAACACCGTCGCGCCTCGCCGGGCCAGCAGCGCCGCGGTCGCGCGACCGATCCCGCGGGAGGCGGCGGTGACCAGCGCGCGGCGGCCGGCCAGCGGCGCCGGCTCAGACGGCAACGCGGGCCTCGGCGGCGGCGGTGGTCGCGAGTGCGCGGGTGATCCGGGCGGCGGCCGCGGCGACGATCTCGTCGTAGCGGTCACCGAGCCGCTGCTCGGCGTCGACCGGAACGCTCACGCTGATCCCGGCGGTCACCTGCCCGGCCTCGATGATCGGCGCGGCATGGCAGCAGATCCCGCGGACCGAGCCCTCGCGGTCTCGCGCGACGCCGGCCCGCCGCGCGCCGGCCAGCTCGAAGCGCAGCGCGTCGACCGAGCACACGCTGCGCTCGGTGATCGGAACCATTTCGAGCTGCTCGAGCGTGCGGGCGATCGTGCCGGTCGGCTGGTGGGCGAGCAGGACCTTCCCCACGGCGGTGCAGTGCAGCGGCAGGCGCCGGCCGGTCCCCGAGAGCGCGCTGCGCGGGCCGCTGGCCGGTGTCGCCTTGTCGATGTACAGCACCTCGGTCTGCTCGAGGGTCGCCAGGTGGACCGCGGCGCCGAGCTTGCGGGCGAGCGCGTCCATCACCGGCCGCGCGGCGCTGCGGACCGGCAGGCTGGTGAGCGCGGTGTCGCTGAGCGAGAGCAGCTTGAGGCCGAGCCGGTAGCGGTTGCCCTCGACCCGACGCACCAGGCCGGTGCAGGCCAGCGTGTCGAGCAGGTCGTGCGCGGAGGAGCGAGGCACGCCGAGGGCGAGCGCGGCCTCGGTGACACCCCACTCGGGGGAGGCGTTCGTGAACAGATCGAGCACGCGGCTCGCCTTGCCAACCGTTCCCAACATGCGGTCTCCTCTCTGCTCAGATACTAGCATCTTAGTGGTGCCGAGGGGGAATTCGTCCGATCCGGGCGGAGGGGTCGCCCAGATCGGACAGACGCCTCAGGCGCTCGCCGGGGCCGATGGAGCCGCCGCGGCCGGGAGCACGTCGTCGGTCTCCAGCAGCGTCTTGAGGTTCGAGAGCACGTGCGGCCAGCCCTGGCTGATCGTCGGCAGCACCGCGCTGCCCGGGCCGAACCCGTCGTGGACGACGGTGAGCTTGACCAGTTCGCCGAGGTCGGAGATCTCGAATGTCACCCGTGAGCGGCGCTCGGCGGCGATCTTCTCCAGGAACTCCTCGGGGAACCCGACCCGCTGGTGTGCCTCGGCCCGCCACTCAGGGGTGAAGGCGTGCCAGCCGTAGGAGAGGCGCTCATACGGCCGTGACTCGAGCACGACCTGCTCGGGATCCTCGATCTCAAGGCCCCACTGCCGCAGCGTGAACGGCGAGCCCTCCTGCCAGTCGGTGTCGATCGTCAGCCCCCAGTAACGCTCGGTGAACTCCGGCTCGGTGAGCGCCCGCCAGAGCCGTTCGGGCGTGGTGCGGATGTACGTCGTGTAGACGAACGAGGGTGCATCCATGGTCTCTTCCTCCAGGGCGTGTTTGAGTGCCGACAGGGCAATGACCCGCTGGCGGTCGTAGCGGCTGATCCAGCGCTCCGCGATGCCGTTGATCGGCGCCGGGTTGAGGTAGTGCAACTTCTCCCGACCGCTCCGCATGGTCGTGACGAGCTGAGCCGCCTCGAGCACCGCGAGGTGCTTGGACACCGACTGGCGCGCCATGTCCGCCTCGGCGCAGAGCTCGCGCAGCGTCAGCCCGTTGCGAGCGTTGAGCGCATCGAGCAGCCGCCGGCGGGTCGGATCGGCCAGCGCGCGGAACACGTCGTCGACATCGGGTGAATAGGCCGCCATCCGGCTGCCAACAATAGGCAGCCGCACGGCTGCATGTCAACCGGTGGCCTGCGCCATATCCTGCGTCGCATGCTCGCGTCCGAGGGGAGCGCCGCCGCCACCGGACCGGGTATTTCGGCGCACCTGCGAGCTCGCTACGGGATCGATGCCACCGACGTCGATGAGCTCGACGCCGGGGTGCACCGCGTGGCGCGGCGCGACGGCCCGGCCTGGGTCGCACGCGAGTTTCCCGCCGCTCGCCCGTTCGCCGACGTCGAGGCCGAGGCGGATCTGCTCCAGGCGCTCGAACGTGCCGGCTTTCCGGCCGAGCGCTGCGCCGACCCCGAACCGGTCTCGCGGTGGGGCGAGCGCACGGTGCTCGTCACCGAGTTCGTCGACGCCGCTGCGCCGCTGAAGCCGGGTCGGTCCGCGGCGCTCCTCGGAGCCCTGCTCGGCGGCCTCCACGACCACGCCGCGCTCGAGCGGCGCTCCGGCGGCGCCTGGCACCACCTGTCGTTCACCGGGGGGCCGCAGGAGGAGATCGCGGCGGCCGGCGAGCTGCTCGACGACGCCGTGGGCCAGGTGCCGGCTCGCCGGCTGGGCACCTTCGACCGCCTGCGCGAGGCGGTCGAGCAGGCCGACGACTGCTCCGACCTGCCGCACGCGCTCGTCCACCCGGACTTCGTGCCCGCCAACGCGATCCCGACGCCGGACGAGAGGCTCATCATCGTCGACTGGACCGGCGCCGGGCGGGGACCGCGGCTGTGGTCGCTCGGCTTCCTGCTCTGCGCCGCGGGCGCCCGACACCCGCGGCTGATCGACCTCGTCGTGTCGCGCTATCGCCGGCGGATCACGCTCGAGCCCGAGGAGCTGGCGCGCCTGGAGGGCGCGATCAGCGGCCGTCCGCTGATGCTCGACTGCTGGGCGTTCTGTCACGGTCGGCTGTCGCTCGACACCGCCCTCGAGCGGCTGGACGCGAACCTCCAGCTGGCGCAGACGATCGCCGCCCACGCGCGCCGCGCGTTCGCGGCGCCGGACGCCGATCACCCACGCCGGTGACGATGGGGGAGGTGCACGATGCACTCGTCGTCGGGGCCGGCCCGAACGGTCTGGCGGCCGCGATCCGGCTCGCGGAGGCCGGGCGCTCGGTCCTGGTCCTTGAGGCCGCGGACGCTCCCGGCGGCGCGGTCCGCACCGAAGAGCTGACGCTTCCCGGCTTCCGGCACGACACGTTCTCCTCGGTCTACCCCTCGGGCGCGGGATCGCCAGTATTCGCTCGGATGGGACTGGAGCGGCACGGGCTGCGTTGGATCCACCCGACGGCCTGCTACGCGCATCCGCTGCCCGACGGCGCCGCGATCGCGCTCTACCGCGACCTCGCGCGCACCGTGGAGAGCCTGGACGCGGCACACCCGGGCGACGGCCGCGCCTGGCGCGCGTTCGCGGAGCCGCTGCTCGCCGAGTTCGACGCGGTCCGGGCCACGATGCTCGCCGGCTTTCCGCCGATCGGCGGCGTGCTGAAGCTCCTGAGTGGCCTCGGCCCGATCGGGACCGCGCGCTTCGGCGCGCTGCTGCCGGCTCCGGCGCGGTCACTCGCCCACCGCCTGTTCTCCGGGTCCGGTGCGCGGGCCTGGCTGTACGGCTCGGCCGGGCACAGCGACGTTCCCCCGACCGGTGCGGGGAGCGCGATCGCCGCCGTGTACCTCAATCTGCTCGGCCATGCGAGCGGCTGGCCGAGCCCGGAGGGCGGCGCGGGCCGCCTCACCGACGCCCTCGTCGGCCGGCTCACCGAGCTCGGCGGCCAGGTACGCACCGGGGCGCGGGTCGAGCGGATCGAGGTGAGCGGTGGGCGCGTCTGCGGCGTCCACATCGCCGGCGGTGAGCGGCTCGCCACGGCCATCGTCGTCGCCGACGTGATGCCCCGCGCGCTGCTCGCGCTCACCGGCGAGGCGATCACGGGTATGTACCGCAGGCTGGTCGGCCGCTACCGCTACGGGCCGGCGACGATCAAGGTCGACTGGGCGCTGGACGGCCCGATCCCCTGGACCGCCGCGGCCGCCCGCGAGGCCGGCACCGTGCACGTCTCGGGCGACGAGGCGGAGATCGTCGAGACGATGCTCCAGACGGGGTGGCGACTGCCCGAGTCCCCGTTCCTGCTGCTCGGCCAGCAGTCGCTCGCCGACCCGACGCGTGCGCCGGCGGGCAGACACACCGCGTGGGCGTACACCCACGGGCCGCACACCGTCGACTGGTCAGGTGAGGCCGAGCGGCACGTCGACCGCATCGAGAGCCAGGTCGAGCGCTACGCCCCCGGCTTCCGGAACCGGATTCTTGCCCGCTCGGTCCTCACCCCGGCGGAGCTCGAGCGTCGCAACCCCAACCTCGTCGGCGGTGACGTCGCCGGCGGCAGCTATGTCCTCTCCCAGGTGGTGTTCCGGCCGGTGCCGCGCCTGTCTCCGTACCGCACGCCTGTGCCCGGCCTGTACCTGGGCAGCGCGGCCGCATTCCCCGGGGGAGCGGTGCATGGCGTGCCGGGCGACGCCGCCGCGCGCGCGGCGATCCGTGACTTCGATCGGGCGGCGCGCAGGCGCTGACGGGCGCCTGCGACGCCGATCTGAAAGGCTGTACTCCGTGAACCGGACCACCGCCTGGCTATGTGCCACCTGCGGGGTCGAGCACGCGGAGGCCGTGGGCGTCTGCGCGATCTGCGCCGACGAGCGGCAGTGGGTGCCCGCTGACGGCCAGCACTGGACGACCCTCGCTGAGCTCGATGCGGCCGGGCAGCGGATCCAGGTGCGGGAGATGGAGCGTGGCCTGCTCGGGATCACCACCGAGCCCAAGGTCGGGATCGGACACCAGGCTCATCTGGTGATCACTCCGCAGGGGAGCTTGCTCTGGGACCCGGTCGGGTTCGTCGATGACGCCGCCGTGCAGCGCTTGCGGGCCGAGGGTGAGGTGCTGGCGATCGCATCAAGCCACCCGCACATGTTCGGTGCGCAGGTGGAGTGGAGCCGCGCCCTCGGCGGCGTCCCGATCCTGGTCAGCGAGCCGCAGCTCGAGTGGGTGGCTCGCCCTGACGACGCGATCCAGACCTGGCGCGGCCGCCACCAGCTGGCCCCGGGTCTCGCGCTGGTCGAGCTCGGTGGCCACTTCACTGGAAGCTCGGTCGTGCACTGGGCGGCCGGGGCGGACGGTGGCGGCGTACTGCTCAGCTCCGACACGATCCACTCCAACCCGGATCGCGCGACCACGACGTTCCTGCGCAGCTATCCCAACCGGATCCCTCTGTCGCCCGCGGTCGTCGAGCGGATCACCCGCGGCGCCGAGGCGCTCGGCTTCGACCGGCTCTACGACAACTTCGGCCGCGGGATCACGCATGACGCGGCCGGTGCGGTGCGGCGCTCCGCTGACCGCTACATCGCATGGGTCAGCGGCGACTTCGACCACCTCACCTGAGCGCTCCGTGAGCCCGCTCTCGGTCGAGCTGTTCACCGACCCGGCGTGCCCGTTCGCGTTCTCGGCCGAGCCCGTCCGCCAGCGGTTGCGCTGGCACTACGGCGACGGGTTGACCTGGACGGTGCGGATGATCGTGCTCACCCTCGAGCCCGGCGAGGCGGGCAAGCTCGCGCAGGGGGCGCCGACGCTGCAGCGCCGCTTCGGGATGCCGATCAACCCGGTGCCGTATCCGCGCGAGGCCTCCTCGGAGCCCGCCTGCCGCGCGGTGGTCGCGGCGCGGCTGCGCGCGCCCGACCGAGCCCAGCCACTGCTCCGCTGCCTGCGGGTCCGCACGATGGTCGGCGGCCTGCTCGACGACCCAGAGCTGATCGACAGCGCGGTGCGAGACGCCGGGATCGACCCGCGGGAGCTCGCGGAATGGGTCAGATCGGCCGAGGTGGACGCCGCCCTCGACGCGGACATCGCGGCCGCGCGTGATCCCGCTCCGCCCGCGCGGGCGCTCGACCACAAGCTCGGCGGTCCCGCGCAGGAGCGCCGGTACACCGCGCCCACCTACCTGATCGGCGGGCTCGCGGTCCCGGGCTTCAACCCGATCGAGACCTACGAGGTCGCTGTCGCCAACGCCGACCCGGACCTGCCTCGCCGACCGCCACCCTCGTCGGTCCGTGAGATTCTGACCTGGGCGGAGGAGCCGCTCGCCACCGCCGAGGTCGCGCTCATCATGCAGACCGGCATCGAGTTCGTTCGCTCAGCGCTGCGCGAGGTGGGGCGGTTCGAGCCCGCCGGAGCCGACGGCTACTGGACGCTCGCGTCCTCCTGAGGCGGTGATGGAGCACGTGTACGTGGTCACCGGCGGTGCACGCGGCGTCGGCCGTGCGATCGCGGAGCGGTTGGCGCGACGCGGTCCGGTGCTGGCGGTCGACCGTGATGCGGAGGCGCTGAAATGGACGACCGGCGCGTCGGGGATCGAGGGGTTCGCCACGGATGCCGCCAGCGAGCACGATCTCGGTGAGGTGGTGCGCCGCGCGTCGCGCACGGGGACCCTGGCCGGCTGGGTCAACAACGCCGCGGTGTTCAGAGATGCGGCCGTGCACGACACCGCCGTCGAGGAGGTGCTGTCGCTGATCGACGCGAACCTCAGGCTCGCGCTCGCCGGCAGCGCGGTGGCGATCCGCCGGTTCCTGGCCGACGGCACGCCCGGTGCGATCGTGAACGTCTCCTCATATCAGGCGCAGCGACCGGTCCCGGGTGCGCTGCCCTACGCGACCGCCAAGGCGGGGATCGAGGGCCTCACCCGTGCACTGGCGGTCGACTACGCGCCACGCGGTATCCGTGTCAACGCCGTCGCGCTCGGGTCGATCATCACCGAGCGCTACGACGATCGGCTCGACGCCGAAGTGCGGCGGGTCCATCCGCTCGGTCGCCCGGGGCGAGGTGACGAGGTCGCCGCTGTGGTTGACCACCTCCTGTCACCCGACGCGAGCTTCATCACCGGTGCCGTACTCCCGGTCGATGGCGGCCGCGCGGCGCTCGGTCAGGACCCCGAGGCGCGCGACGTGACAGGACATCCGCTGCCCCGGGGTTAGCTGTCGACACGGGCGGGTACACCTCTGCCCGGGTTACCGGAAAGTCAAGGAGGAGGTCGAGCGATGACTGAGCGCGTCGCCACTGCTGTGTGGAGCAAGCCGAGGCGGAGGTACGCCTTCTGCTCGGGAGTCATCCTCTTTCTTGTCGGGGTCGTGGCGCTCGTGTTCGTCATGACCGGGGCCTCCAGGGCCGACTCCCCGTCCCATCACAGCGCGGCGGCGCGCTCCCAGCATCACGCGGCGGCCTCCGGGATGAGCCAGGGTCAGATCAACGCGAAGGTGAACCAGCTGATCTCCCAGATGACAGTGGCGGAGAAGTTCGGTCAGCTGACGATGGCGGGTCCCGACGGACCGAACGGCACCCCGGGTGACCTGATCTCCGAGGCGCAGAACGGACAGATCGGCTCCGTTCTTGACCTGACCGGCGTCAAGCAGATCAACCAGGTGCAGCAGGCCGCGCTACAGTCACGCCTGCACATCCCTCTGATCTTCGGCCTTGACGTGATCCACGGCTACCGCACGATGTTCCCGGTGCCACTGGCCGAGTCCTCCAGTTGGGACATGACCGCGATCGAGAATGATGAGAAGGTCTCGGCCGACGAGGCGACCGCCGACGGCATCAAGTGGACGTTCAACCCGATGGTCGATGTCAGCCGCGACCCGCGCTGGGGCCGCGTGGTGGAGGGCGCGGGTGAGGACCCGTACCTCGGCTCGGCCGTGGCCGTGGCCAAGGTGAAGGGGTACCAGGGTTCGGACTACGCCAATCCGCGGCGGATGGCGGCCACCGTCAAGCATTTCGCTGCCTACGGTGCTCCGGTGGCGGGCCGCGAATACAACACCGTCGACATGTCGACTCAGCAGCTCTTCAACGACTACCTGCCCCCCTACAAGGCGGCGATCAAGGCCGGGGCCGCGACCGTGATGAGCTCGTTCAACTCGCTCAACGGCGTGCCGAACACCGCGAATCAGTACACGCTGACCGACATCCTGCGTGACGAGTGGGGCTTCGGCGGGACCGTGGTGAGCGATTACCAGGCCGTGCAGGAACTCGAGAACTTCGGTTATGCCGCCAACGGCGCCGAGGCCGCCCGCGAGTCGCTGACGGCGGGACTGGACATCGAGATGGCGGTCACGCTCGGACAGACCCCCGGCAACCCGATCTACGACACGTTTGACACCTACGGGCCCCAATTGCTCGCCCAGGGCAAGATCACGATGGCGCAGCTGAACACCGCCGTCCGCCACGTGCTGACCCTGAAGTACCTGGCGGGGATGTTCTCCGATCCCGACCCGGGCAGCGCGCAGCGGGTCGCCACCTCGGAGCTCACGCCGGCTCACCTCGCCGCCGCGCGGACGATGGCGGACGAGTCGATGGTGCTGCTCAATAACAACAACAACGCGCTGCCACTCAGCAAGAGCACGTCGAGCATCGCGGTGGTCGGGCCGTTCGCCGACGATCCGCTCGACCAGATCGGCGACGACGTGCCGATCGGATACGACACCACGCCGGCCGATCTGAAGACGACCGACAAGATCGTCTCGATTCTGGACGGGATCAAGGCCGCGGTGCCGCAGGCGACCGTCAACTACCAGCAGGGATGTGACGCCGCGTGCACCGACACGAGTGGCTTCGGGGCCGCGGTCAGCGCCGCCCAGGCCGCCGACGTCACCGTCGTCGTCGTGGGCGAGCCGGCGACCGATGCCGGTGAGGCGTCGTCGCTCAGTGACATCAGTCTCCCCGGGCAGCAGCTCGCGCTCGTCCAGGCGATCGCCGCAACCGGCAAGCCATACGTGGTCGTGCTCATGAACGGCCGGCCGCTGACGATCCCCTGGCTGGCCCAGAACGCCCCGGCGATGCTCGACGCCTGGTATCCAGGCACCGAGGGCGGCAACGCGGTCGCCGACATCCTGTTCGGCACCTACGACCCGAGCGGCAAGCTGACGATGTCGTGGCCGGTCGACGTCGGCCAGATCCCGGTCTCCTACAACGAGCTCCCCACCGGCCGCCCGTACGACGCGAACAACAAATACACCTCGAGGTATCTCGACATCCCCAACGCGCCACAGTACCCGTTCGGCTACGGGCTCTCGTACACGACGTTCGCCATATCGAACGTCCAGGCGCCGAGCACCGTGTCGGCGAACAAACCGTTCCAGGTGACCGCCACGATCCAGAACACCGGATCGGTCGCCGGCGCCGACGTAGTGCAGCTGTACCTGCACGAGAGTGACACGAGCATCCTGCAGCCGGTCCGCAAGCTCGAGGGCTTCCAGCGCGTGCAGCTGAACCCGGGTCAGAGCCAGACCGTCACCTTCACCCTGAATCGGCACAACCTCGGCTTCTACAACGAGCAGGGGCAGTTCACGGTGGAGCCCGGTCCGTTCGATCTATGGGTCGGCGACAGCTCGGTCGGTGGTCAGCACTCGACGTTCACGCTCCAATGAGAGTCCGTGCGATCCTCGCCGCCGCCATGATGGGGGCGGCGCTGGCGCTCCTCTCGATGGCCGGGCCCGCCGCCGCCGACGGCTTCACCCCGGGCCAGCGCGCGGTCCTTGAGGGGATCGCCCGCGACACCTGGCGGTTCTACGGGCAGGACGTGGATCCGACGACCCACCTGCCTCTGGACAACCTCGGTCCCGGGTCGACCCGTGGCGAGTACACCTCAGCGGCGAACATCGGGGTGTACCTGTGGGCGGTCGTCGCCGCCCACGACCTGCACCTGATCTCGACGCCCCGCGCCGACGAGCTGGTGCAGGCAACGCTGGACGAGGTGGCGAGCCTCAAGCGCTACGACGGGTTCCTCTACCAGTGGTATGACACGAACAATGGCGACGTGCTCTCCAACCCGGGGGAGGAGGACTGCACCGAGACCACGCCGGCACAGGACAACTGCTGGTTCGTCTCCGCTGTGGACAACGGGTGGTACGCCTCCGGCCTGATCGAGGTGCGCCAGGGATTGCCGGACGAGAGTGGCCTCGCCGAGCAGCTGCTGGCGCCGATGAACTTCTCGATCTTCTACGACAACCGTGCGCAGACGAGCTGCAACACGAACGCCTCGCTTCCCGGCGATCCCCCGACCGGTCAGATGTATGGCGGCTATTACGTGGACCAGGGACCGGCGGACTACCACAACAGCGCGCTCTACAGCGACCCGCGGATCGCGATGTACATCGGCATGGGCCGCCACCAGATGCCCGGGGACGTGTGGTGGCGCTCGTGGCGGACCTCGCCGCCGCAGCGCTGCTCGACCGACCCGGTGCCCTCGGATCCGGGGACCGGCTACTGGCAGACGTACACCGACCCGCAGTCGCACCAGCGCTTCCCGGTGTGGGAGGGCCATTACACGTACCCGGGCACGAACCTCACGTTCGTCCCGACCTTCGCCGGCGGGATGTTTGAGGGGCTGATGGCCAACCTGGTGGTCCCGGAGACCGAGTGGGGACCGCACAGCTTCGGGCTCAACGACGTGCGCTGGGCAGAGGTCCAGGAGATCTACGACACCCAGGAGCTCGGCCTGCCGGTGTGGGGGATGTCGCCCTCCAGCACCGCCGACGACACCGGGGACTACGGCGGCTTCGGCGTGGAGGGCCAGGCGTTCGGCAGCAACGACCCGCTGGCCTGGTGCACGACCTGCGCCACCGAGACCACCGTCTCCCCGCACGCCTCTGCGATCGCGCTGCCGGTGATCCCCGAGCAGGCCTACGACAACCTGGTCCGGTTGCGCACCCTGTATCCCGGCATCTACTCGCGCGACGGCGGCTTCTACGACGCGGTCGACCCCTCGACCGGCTCGATCGGCCACCGCCGCCTGGTGCTCGACCAGTCGATGATCATGGCCGGGATCGATGACGCTCTGAACCACGGCGCGCTGCAGCGGTACTTCGCCGCTGATCCGGAGTCCTGGGCGGCACGCGTGTACCTCGGAGAGGAGCGGATGTCGATCGGCTGAGGCCGGCCTGGATGTACGTGGGTCATCTGAGCGTCGATAATCGTCGCCCAGATGACCCAGGTCCCCAACCCCGCCCTGCACCATGTGACCCTGAAGACCACTCGAGTGCAGGAGATGCTCGACTGGTACGGGACGGTCGTCGGCATGACGGCCAACCACCACTCGCAGTTCGGGGCCTGGATGACGAACGATGCGGCCAACCATCGTGTCGCGCTGCTCGCCCACCCGGCGCTGAGCGACGACCCGGACAAGGTGCCGCACGCCGGCATCCACCACCTCGCCTTCGAGTACGCGGGCGTCGGAGAGCTGATCGCCACCTACGAGCGTCTGCGTGGCCTCGGCATCGAGCCCCACGTGTGCCTCGACCACGGCCTGACCACGTCGCTGTATTACCTCGACCCCGACGGCAACAGCGTCGAGCTGCAGGCCGACAACTTCGGCGACTGGGCCGCATCGAGCGACTGGATGCGCACCGCGCCCGAGTTCGAGGTCAACCCGATCGGGATCAACGTCGATCCGGACCGGCTGGCGGCGGCCTGGCGCGAGCTCGACGACCCGGCCGAGTTGCACCGCCGCAGCTACGCCGGCGAGTTCGACCCGGGCACCTTGCCGGATCTGCGCCTGCCCGACCTCTAGGCTGCGG
>DATJTS010000118.1:0-17541 GCA_035503035.1 Solirubrobacteraceae bacterium | reverse complement strand
AAGGGGCACCCGGGTTTCCGGCTAGCGAGATAGATGTCTACCGTGACGACTTCTCCAAAGCGGTAGTCCTGGCGATTGGCCGACCGCCACGAACGACTACGGAAGCACCGAACATGCGAGCGCCCCGCCGGTCCCGCGATCAGGCGGGGCGCCTCCTTCAGATGACCTCGGTCGCGGCGAGCTTGAGCACCACGCGCGCGGTCCGAGGCACGCCTACGACAGCCATCTTCGTGGGCCAGCCGAGATAGCCCGGTTCCAGCGGAACGTGTCCGTCATCGGATTATGCCTCTCTAGGGCTGCTGTTCGGCCGCTCAGTGGTGGCTTGGGATGCGATCAAGTTGGGTGCACTTGCGATCGGCGGCGCGACCTGTTCGGTCAGTTGTCTCCGGGCGGGAGCACGTGCGGTTTCGCAGCCGACCCGCTCTAGTCGGCGCACTCGCTGGGAAGGGCAGCGAGGCGTCGCGCTGCGTTGATGGTGCTTGACTTCGGAGCCCTGGATGAATACTGTCAATGCTTAGCAGCATTAAGGATCGGTCCCCATCCCGCAGTTCAAGGAGCCTCTGGTGGCAATCGAGCTAGGAATTTTGCAGAATGGCTACAGCGACCTCCCGTCGCACACGAATGCCGACGGCATTCATCTACCGCAGGGCACGATGCGGGACTCGCTGGGGATGATGCAGCGTGTGGTGAATCGTCAGATCAAGCAGGGCGTGCTGGCTGATCAGCTGGGCTTCGACTACTTCTTCCTGACCGAGCACCACTTCCAGCCTGAGGGTGCGGAGCAGAGCCCGAATCCGCTAATGATCCAGGCAGCGCTGGCGGTGCTGACCAAGCAGATCCGCCTCGGTCAGATGGCCAACATTCTTCCCTGGCATCACCCGGTGCGGCTGGCTGAGCAAGCGGCGATCGTGGACATCTTGTCCAACGGGCGTCTTGAGATGGGTATCGGTCGTGGTTACCAGCAGCGCGAATCCGAGGTTCTGGCCCGGCCCTACGGCGCAGGCCTGCAGGACGGGGAGAAGTACCGTCGCCTGTTCGAGGAGGGCTTCGAGCTGCTGAAGAAGAGCTTCACCGAGGAGTCATTCTCGCATCAGGGCGAGTTCTTCCAGGTGCCGCCGCCCGGCACGAACTGGCACCACCCGCAGACGATCGCGTACTACCAGCAGGAGCAGATCCGCCAGACCGTCGAGCAGGTCATGGACATCGGTGTTCCGACCGACCAGTCGGGCGTCGCGTCGATGACCACGACGCTCAAGCAGATCACGGTCGGGCCTCAGCCCTTGCAGAGCCCGACACCGCAGTTCTGGATGCCGATGACCACGCGTCGTTCGGCGGAGTGGGCAGCCTCCAACGGTGTCAACGGTCTCTACGCCGCGACACCGAACGAGCTGCTGAACCGCGAGCTGGACATTTACCACAACGCGGCAAAGGCTTCGGGCTGGTCTGATCGTCTGGACCGTGGCGAGTTCGCGCGCGGTTGGGACTCGGGTCGAAAGCGCGGCGTAGCGGCCGTTCGTACCGTGCATGTAGTCGACGGGGACGTGGGCAATGAGGCGCTGTACATGTCCGGTTTGGATCGTTACATGGACTACATGCTGACCTTCGGTTCGCTGGGCGTGCAGCTGGCCGAGGCTGGCTACGAGGAGGCGTCGTCGAAGACGGTTGCGGAGGCTGGTCTGAATATGATCGGTAGCCCCGACAAGGTTCTCGAGGGCATCGAAGCGATGAAGGTAGCCGGTGGCTTCGACGACATGTGTGTCGTCTTCGTGTTCGACGGACACGCGCTGCCGGAGCAGATGGTCGAGGACCAGATGAGCTACTTCGCAGAGAACATCATGCCGGTCCTGCACAAGGAGTACGGCAAGCGTGACCAGGAGGCTCTGCTGTACCCACCGCCGGAGGCGGAGCCAGCCAAACTCTGATCCCTGAGCAACTGTCACAGAGTCGGTCGCCTCGCATGATCGTGAGGCGGCCGACGCAGGCTCGGCGGCGTCCGTCAGGGTGACCGCCGGCTGCGCGAAGGAGCTTGGATGACCGACGATCGCACGGGCGAGTTGTACGACCGAGTTCTAATCCGCGAGGTCTTGCTCAAGCAGAGCCATTACCTTGACGCGGCGCGGATGGACTTGATGCGTGAGGTCTGGGCCGAGGATTGCCGGACCGACTTCGGCCCCGATCGGGGCGGGGTGCTGGTGGGCCTTGACGCCTTCTTGGAGCGCATCGGGCCGGGCCTGAAGGCGTTCAACTGGACTTTCCACCTCTTGGGTGAAAGTGTCATCGATCTCGATGGCGACAAGGCGTTCGCGGTCACCTCCGTTCTGGCGTGGCATGAGTTCACCTCGGGCGAACGCTCATGGGTGGGGTCGACCTATCACGACGAGCTGACACGCATCGACGGCCGCTGGCTGATCTGGTCGCGCAAGACCGTGGTGAGCGGCGTGGACGGTCCGTTGGCCGCGGTCGCCTGGTTGAGCCTCGAACGCAACGTCGACCCGTTGCAGCACTCGGCCAGCCGGAGCGCAAGACTGGCTGGACTTCACGACAAAAGCCGATGAGGAGGACTAGGCATGGGTTTCGGGTCGTTCGCAGGCAAGACCGCCGTGGTGACCGGAGGAGGCTCTGGCATCGGGAGGTCGCTCGGGGTTCAGCTCACCGCTGAAGGATGCTCCATCGCGGTGTGCGACCTTAACCTGGACGACCTAGCCGAGACGCGAGCGCTCGCCGAGGCCGGTGCCCCGGCTGATACCCGAGTCTCGACCCACATCTGCGACGTGTCGGACGAGTCGCAGGTCGTGCGTTTCCGCAACGAGGTCATCGGCGCGCATGGCGAGACCATCGAACTACTCATCAATAATGCTGGCATTGCCGGCGGCAACAGCTTCGTGACGGACACCCGCGAAGACTGGGAGCGAACGTTCGCGGTCAACTTCTGGGGCGTCTACTACTGCTCGCGCGCCTTTCTGCCCCATCTCATCGCTGCCGATGCGGCGCGGATCGTCAATGTGAGCAGTATCAACGCGGTATGGGCCTCGGGCGGATGGGGCAGGCCGAGCACGGCCTACGGGGCGTCGAAGTTCGCCGTCAAGGGACTCTCTGAGGCGCTCATCGACGACTTCCGCGCGAACGCGCCCAACGTGGAGGTCTCCGTTGTGATGCCTGGGCGGGTACGGACCGGGATCCTGACGAACTCGCGTCGCTACTTCGGCGTAGCCGGTCCGGAGTCGCTGAGCGACAACGAGCTCTTGCAGGCCCGCGTGGGGCTGGTCAAGATCGGCCTCGCGGTGGCAGAGGATGCCTCGCCCGACGAGATCCGAGGGATTTTGCAGCGGGTGGAGGACTGGGTACGAGACAGTCCACCCCTAGGCGTCGATGAGGCAGTGACGATCATGTTGGACGGGATCCGGGCCGGCCGGTGGCGCATCATTGTCGGTGATGACGCGAGGGAGCTGGACGAGGCCGTGCGCGCCGATCCCGACGCTGCCTACGATCACGAGGGAGTCGGCATCGTCGCCCGACCGCCCCAGTCGCTGCTGTATCCGTAACACGGAATTCCGATAATCATGCGATTACTTGACAGCTTTAATGAGACGGATCTAGCCTAAATCGGCACGTTGTCCTCGGTCATCCCGGGCATGGCGCGCTACTGGTGCAGAAGCCACCAACGATGACTGAGAGCGTGAGGACGGTCCATGTACGAGTTCGAGCAGTACCGCCAAGGCTTCGACACGATTGCGCTGCGCCGCATCGACGGCATCGTCGAGATGCGCCTGCACACCGATGGAAAGCCGCTTCGGTGGGGCACCGTGCCGCACCGTGAGATCGGCGAATGCTTCCGCGCTCTGGCTCAGGACCCGCACAACCGCGTGATCATCCTGACCGGGACCGGTAATGAGTTCTCCGGTCCCCGCGCCACGGATGTGCCGGTCGACGACTTCCACATGCTCACGCCACGCGCCTGGGAGGCAAACCACGCCCACGGCATCGAACTCATGGACAGCGTGCTGAGCGTCCAGGCGCCGGTCATCGCGGCCGTCAACGGCCCCGCGCTGCGCCATTGCGAGCTCGCCCTCATGTCTGACATCGTCATCGCTGCCGAGCACGCTGAGTTCCAGGACTCGGCTCACTTCCCGATCGGCCTCACGCCTGGCGACGGTATCAACGTCGTGACCCCCCTAATCATGGGCCTGACGCGCTCGCGCTACTTCCACCTCACGGGCCAGACCATCGACGCCCAGACGGCCAAGGACTGGGGCCTGGTCAACGAGCTCGTCCCCAGTGGCACCGAGCTTGATCGAGCCTGGGAGCTCGCGCGCACCTTGTCGAAGCAGCGGACGATGATCCTGCGCCACACTCGGCTGCTCTTCACGACCGAACTGCGTCGCCGCATGCTCGACATGGTCGGTTACGGCCTCGCCCTGGAGGGTCTCGACGTCGCCGACGCCCTCGAAGAGCACCTCGCCGGCAAGCACTGAGAGGACCAGGATCCCGATGGTAAGCCTCCCAAGTCTGCAGTCCTCCTTCGACGCTCTCCTGGTCCAGACGGTCGACGGCATCACCACCATCACATTCAACCGGCCCGACCGCCTCAACGCCCTCGACGAGACAGCCCGGACCGAGTTCCTGGCCGTTCTGCGCGCCGTCGACGAGGACGTGGCAACGCGCGTCGTCATTCTCACCGGCGCCGGCCGTGCCTTCTGTGCTGGTGGCGACATCAAAGCCATGTCTTCGGAGCACTCGGCTAGTCGGCTTGCTCACGAGGCGCGCCCTGTGTACTCCACCGGGCGGCACATCATCCAGGCTATCTTGGCGATCGAGAAGCCGATCATCGCTAAGGTCAACGGGCCTGCAATGGGCCTCGGCGCGACTCTCGCACTGTTCTGCGACCTCGTCCTGATGGGCGAGGACGCATCCATCGCCGACACCCACGTGAAGGTCGGTCTGACGGCCGGAGACGGAGGCGCTGTCATCTGGCCGCTCCTGATCGGACCGATGCGTGCCAAGGAGCTGCTTCTGACGGGTCGTGCGGTCAAGGGTGTCGAGGCTGCCGAGATTGGGCTCGTGAACTCGGCGCACCCGGCCGACGAACTGGACGCGGCGGTCTTGGCCCTGGCCGAGACCCTTCGTGACCTTCCGGCCTACGCCGTGAGATCGACGAAGGCTTCCGTCAACCGCATGGTGGGCCAGGCGGCACACAACACGCTCGACGCATCGCTGTCTTGGGAGCATCTGTCGATGTCGGATTACGAGCATCACGCCGCGATCGAGAGGTTCGCCGTACGGCGCTCGGGTTCGTAGTATGCCTCGGGATCCGGGGGCAGTACGCATCTGATCACGCTCCCGCCGCGGGACACCAAGACCGACCGAGGAGGACATGCATGGCCATCGATGAACTGACCTGGAGTGTGGAGTCGGAAAGGCAGATCGTCCGGCTGCTGACGCGGTACTGTCGGCTGCTAGACGCCGGTGACATGCACGCGCTCGTCCCCGAAATCTTCAGCGTCGATGCGATCGCCGACTATCAGGGCACCATTAAGACGGGACGCGACGAGATCGAGGCGTACCTCCAGCAATACGTGCCTGGCTACCGGCTGACCTCTCACCTGCTGTCGAACGTGTGGATCGCGACGTGCGACGAGAACCGTGCTGAGGTCACGTCGATGCTGACCGCGTGGCACTGGTGGGACCAAGAGGACGTGGACGCGGGCCGCAAGACTAACTTCACCCAGGTCGTCCAGAACACCGACACCATGGAGCTGACTTCGGAGGGCTGGCGCATCAAGAAGCGCCACACCCAAGGTGTCGGCTCGCTCAGCGCTCTGGCCGACGCCATCCTGCCGCCGGCCCTGAACGCCAAGGCGACGGCCCAGGCCTGAATAAGGCGTCTCACCGGCCACGATGCCGCGCACTGTCCTCCAACGGTGCGCGGCATCGTCATGTCGGCCGTCCGGGCACTCGCTGCGAGCGTCGAGCGGCAAGAGGGTGGCTTTCTGGCCGAGGACGCTAAGATGGCAGTTTCTGCCATGTTGGCGGTAACTGCCTAAATCTGTTAACCTTCAGGGATGGTCACAGCATCCGGCTCGCTCAGACAGCTGCCTCTTCGTGACCGTCGCCGGGCACAGACCGAGCGCGAGATCGGCGAGGCGGCCCTGACCCTGTTCGAGCAGCGGGGTGTCGGCGCCACCACGGTCGACGAGATCGCCCGACTCGCGGGCGTCTCGCCACGGACCTTCTTTCGCTACTTCGCCGTCAAGGAGCTCGCCGCTCTGGCTCCGCACCGCGAGCTGGAGAATCAGTTCGGCGAGATGCTCGACGGCCTCCGCGCCGACCGTCCTGTGCTACCACAGCTCGAAGCTTTCTGGACCGACATGCTGAGACGGCTCGACAACGGTCGCAGCGATGCTGGTCGCCAGCTACTGCGTATGCGACGGCTCATGTGTGCCGAGCCATCGCTCCGGCAGGCGGCCAACAGGCTGGACAACCCGCGGGCCGACGAGCTTGTCGGGCAGCTGGCCGGCATCGTCGGCGACGAGGACCACCTCGGCGTCCGGGTCCTCCTCAGCGCAGCGGGAGCGCCGGTCGACATCGCGCTCGACACTTGGGCTGATGCGACCTTGTCGGGGCTGCAGGTCGACCTCGTCGCGATCTACGAGCGCTGCCGGTCGGTGCTTCATGACGCTGTGAGGGCCTAGGCGAAGTGCCTATCCGTCGGCCGTACACCGCAGGTTCCGTCAGACGATCTGGCACATGAGCTCTCACCTGGTGGCCGAGCGGCCTCGCGTCATGATCTGGACGCTCGCGATCTGCGCGGCATCGCCATCTCTGCTCCTCAGTCTGGTGGTCCCGACCCTCGCGGACATGCCGGACATGCTTCACGTCTCGGTCGGCAACGCCTCCTGGATCGTCACGGCTCCACTGCTGAGTAGTTCCGTGACCCTGCCGGTCTTGTCACGCATGGCCGACATGTACGGCCGGCGTCGGATTCTCCTCGTCAGCCTGTGGTGTCTGCTGTCGGGATCGGTTCTGGCCAGCTTCACCTCGCTATTCCCGATGGTCGTTGCCGGCCGGGCGCTCCAGGGGTGTGGGTCCGGCATGGTACCGATTGCGTTCGGCATTGCCCGGCAGTCGCTGCCGAGAGAGCGCTTCCACTCCGGCGTGGCGCTCATCAGCGGCGCGACTGGAGTGGGCCTCGCACTCGGCGTTCCGTTCGCCGGGGTCATTACGAACCTGCTCGGCTGGTCCGCTGCGTTCTGGTTCCCCGGCATAGTGGGCTTGTTCCTTGTCGTCGCGGTCATATGCTCAGTGCCGTCCGACAGCAGCTCGACCCGCGGGGGATTCGACATCGTCGGTTCTGTCGTGCTCGGGGCGACGTTGGTCGCTCTGCTCGTCGCGATCTCGTACGGCCCGTCGTGGGGTTGGATCAGCCCACGAGTCTTGGCCCTGTTGCTCGTCTCGGCACTTGGGGCAACTGTGTGGATCCCGAGGCAGCTTGGATCGGCCGCGCCAACCGTCGACTTGAGACTGGCCATGATCCGTCCTGTGCTGATGACCAATCTCTCGGCTGGATTCATCACCCTCGCCTTGATCAGCAACCTGGTCGTTACGCCGCTCCAGGTTACCGCGCCAGAGGCCACCGGATACGGACTCGGCCTGACTGGGTTCGAGGCCGGAGTCCTCATGCTCCCCTTCGGTCTCGTCCTTCTCGGCGGTGCACCGATCGCAGGTCGACTCCTGTCCAGGTGGGGCGCTCAGCGCGTGCTTGCGCTCGGCGCAGCTGTCCTCGCTCTGTCCTTCTTGGTGCGCATCGCAGTGAGCACAACGATCCTGGGCGTCATCCTCACGACCATGATCGCCGGTGTTGGGCTGGCGCCGACCCTCGCCGGCATTCCCGCCTTGATCCTCGCGTCTGTACCGCCGGCAGACTCGGCGGCGGCCAGCGGCGTCAACAACCTCGTGCGGTCGATCGCCAGCTGCCTCGTCAGCCCGGGCATCGCAGTCCTCGTCTCGATGGCGAGCGTGACCGTGATGGGGGAGGACTACCTCTCGACCGTCGGGCTGCACCTGTACTTCATGCTGGCCGCGCTCTGCAGCCTGATCGCTGCTGGCCTCGCGGTCCTCATCACCCCGCTTCGGCCTCGGCGGGAGGTGAGCATCACCGTTCCGGAGACGAGCGCTGACCTGGCATGACGGCGCAGAGGCCGATCCTGATCGCCTCGAGCCACAGGGCCTGGCCGTCGAATCGCCGCAGCTGGCTCAGCCGACACCCTACGATAGCCCTGGTGCTGCTGGCTGAGCGCAAGTCGCCTGACCTGCGTGTGCTCAGCGTACGCGCGGACGCGCCACACCCCGCCGTTCTCGTCGGGAAGCTTCAGGACGTATTCATCTGAGATGCTCGTCAGGTCGCTGATCGACAGACCGGTCTCGGTGTGCAGCTCGTGGATCGCTGCGTCCAAAGGTGTCTGGCCGTCACCGACGAAATCGATGATGCAGTGCCACAGCCCTTGGGTGCACTCCACCGTCAGGCTCCGCTTGAACAAGCCGATCCTGCCCCTCCACACGAGGACCACGGCCCCGATGTCCCGGTCTGCCAAGGTTGGCTCAGGTCGCACGATCCGGGACCGCAATGGCTAGAGGCTCGAACGGCTCGCCGTCGGGGTATACGTGGTTGAACATGCCGGTCGCTTTCGAAGCCAGCCGCACCTCCCTGCTTGTCCAGCTGCGCAGGCCGTCCGCTTGTGGCGTGGACTCGAGAGAGATGCACGAGGGGAAGCCGCGGCTGCGCGTTCGGCGCGTCCGGATCGGGGAGCGTCAACACACCCTCGTCGCCGCGCATGACTATCCACGGATCGACGATGCGCACTAGCAGCATGCCAGCGTGCGCGACGCAGCCCAACTCGCCACGAAACGAGAGGAAGCACATTGCCTCGGCGGCTTCGGCTGGGACGGCGGTCTCGCCCGGCGGGAAGACGGCGATCTCGCCGTCGGCAGCCGTTACTCCGCCCATGATCGAGGTGCAGCCATCGGGCAGCCCGGCGACGTAGCGCAGGAAACTGCGCTTGACGCCCGACCGGAGCCCGAGCTCTGGGCGCTGCTGGGCGGTCATCTTCTCATCGTCTCGTGATTCGTGGCGGCGCGGGCCGGCCACGCGCCTAGGCGACGCTCAGGCCTGGCGGCTTCCGGCTGCCTCGGCCTGCTGTCGGAGCACGGCGAACTGTTCGCCCAGGTAGGGAGTCGGCCCGGGCTGCTGGATAGTGAACCCGGCATCCACGGGAAGACCGACGCCGACCGTCTCGGCCAGCTCCTAGGCGCTGCCCATCGGATATGTGACGGGATCGATCGTCGCGCAGAGGTCGATCGCGACGATATCCGCACCTTCGCCGGCCGAGGCGACCGGTGCGAGCAGCGATTTGGGCGGGAACTGGGACCCTTGGCGCCTTAGATCGGCCGCCCTGGGGGGCAGGCCCGGATCAGCGATTTGTTGAGAAGTGCCTCAGCTGTCGGGCCATCGGAGACCCTGGTCTTTTGCTCTCCTGGGGCGAGGTGGGTGATCAGCCGTTGAAGCGTCTGGTAATACACAGCGCGCATATCGGATGTGTCGATCTCCCGCTCGACGCGGGCGAGGGTCGGGAACCGCTGGCTGCCAAGTCGCTCGATGTTCTCTTTCGATGCCCAGGGCGTCCACTGGTCGGGCCTGGTGGATATTGCCGAGCCGATCGTCATCCGGTAGAGGGTGGAGAAGAGACGCCCCGCTTCGAGTGGGGACATCCCGGAGTCGACCAGCGCACGCATCCCAGGCTCGTAGAACCGGCTCAGCATGTTCTCGCCGAGCCACGCACGTCCGCCCATCAGCAGGATCAGGTCGGCCTGAGTGGTCCACATGTCGAAGGCCGCCTCGAATCTCAGCTGCGTGGCTGCTTGCCAGTCCAGCGTCTCGTCGATCTCGGGAAAGTCGGCCGCGACGAAGTCGGCGCACAGGTTTAGAAGCCCGTCGAAGCTGCCGCAGCGCCGGAAGATCATAACGTGGTTGGTGCCCAAGGCGTCGCCGATGCGCCGGAAGGACACGGCCTCGGGTCCTTCGCTGGCCATGATCTCCAGCGCGGCTTTGGCGATTTCCTCCGGTGTGAAGTCTGCGGCCGTTGTCCCGGCTCTTGCCCTGGCTCCGGCCACGGACTCGCCTCCAGAAATTGTTGGCACGAAAGTTACACGCCGCTGATGAATCCGCCCGGATCGACATGATGCTGTGGGCGGTGCCGCCCATTGGGGGATGTGTCAGTCATCAGCCCTGTGGCGCCACTCTGGCGAGCGGTCAGGAAGATCTTCAGCTCAACACCTAGGGCGAGCGTGGACGGGCTTCGAGCGCATTGTCGAGTTCTGCCTGTGAGGCTGTGTAGGTCAACGTCGGCGATGAGTTCACCGCAACTCCATGGGTGCCGGGAGAGGGCGATCTGCATTCGGCGAGCGCCCCGGGGATATCGAGCCGTCCGGGGCGGGCGACGCTGCTATTGCGTAAGGTCGGAGCGTCAGTTACTCTCGTGACACCGAGTGTACCATTGTTACACACCTCGAGTGAGCCTCCCTCCGGGGAGGCAACGCCGATGAGGGCGCCGACGACGAATTCAACGAGTGGTACTCAGAGCTGCACCTTCCGCAGGTGCTCGAGACCCCGGGTACGTCGCGGCCCAACGCTTCGAGTTCGCGGACCATCAGTACGATCCGAACAACCAGTCGCCGTACAAGTACATGGCGATCTACGAGGTCGAGACCGACGACCTGGAGTTCACGGCCACCGCGCTCGCCTCCAAGCCGCCCGAAGAGCTGCCGTGACGGACAAGTTCGACCTGGGTCGTAATGCCAACTGGTGGTAGACGCCCCTCACGGAGCGCATGGTCGAGAAGCCCTGGCGACTGACAGCGGTCGGAACCGAGTCGGCGATAACCCAATATACATCGAAGTCTTGACATCTTTTATTGGGCGGTGTTTACATGAGTTCGCCACCTCGAGTGGCCCAGCACTCGGATGCAGTCCCGTCCTGACGGCCCTGGTCGAGAGTGCGCGATCGGAATCCGACCGAAGGACTTGCGTTGACCACGTTGCGACCTGACACCACCTTGTCTTGCGAACAATGGCTTGCTCGCGCTGTCGGGGTCGCCAACCCCAATGCCCTACGGATGGCGCTGTATCAGTCCACGAGGGACGAGTCGCTACTTGAGATCAAGGTCCAGTCGGTCGCTGACCGCGGTGGCGCCTACATCATCTCCGCGCTGCGCGATGAGGATGCCGCCGTCGTCCGGGAGAAGGCCGTTGCCTTCCTCATTGGAGGGGGGAAGCTACTGCAGGAGCCTGACGCGGCCGACCTCGAGGTCATGCTGACATCGTTCGAGGGCCGTGAGCTCGAGCCGAACGAGCTCGCGCTGGGCAAGGAGCAGGTGGCCTTCGCCGACTTCCCCCGGGCCGTCGACTGGACGGAGCTGCCGTCGGCTGAGGTGCGTGAGTCGGTTCGCGTCGCGATCGTCGGAGCCGGCATCGGCGGCGTCGCCATGGGTATCCAGCTCGAGCGCCTACAGATCCCCTACACGATCTACGAGCGCCAGGGCGCGGTCGGCGGTACGTGGGCCGCCAACACCTATCCAGAGGCGCGGGTGGACGTCACGAGCTTCCTATACCAGTACTCCTTCATGAAGCAGTACCCGTGGGCCCACCATTACGCCACCCAGCAGGAGATGGCCGACTATCTCGAGCAGGTCGCCATCCAGTACGGCGTCCGGGAGCACATCCAACTCAACACCGAGGTCGTCGCCGGGAGATGGGACGCTGAGACGTCGAGCTGGACCATCTCGATCCGCCGCGAGCATGGCGGCGAAGAGGTCATCAGCGCACCCATCTTCATCAGCGCCAGCGGATTGTTCAACAAGTCGAAGATGCCTGCTATCGCAGGCGTCGACGACTTCAAGGGCGAGGTCGTCCACACCGCGCACTGGGTGGACGAGTTCAATCCGGCCGGCAAGCGGGTCGCGCTGATCGGCAACGGCTCGAGCGGGTCGCAGCTGATGCCGCACCTTGCGCGCACCTCCGGGCACCTGACGGTGTTCCAGCGCACGCCTCAGTGGGTCGCCCCGCTGGACAACTACCACGGCGAGGTCGGCGAAGAGCTGCAGTGGCTCCTACAGAACTTCCCGCACTACTGGAACTGGCACTGCTACGCGGCCTACGCGACGACAAACTACGCGCAGCTGATGAACTACACCGACGAGGCGTGGATCGCCGGCGGCGGCCTCATCAGCCAGAAGAACGATGCGATGCGGGTGTTCCTGACCGACTACATCAAGGACAAGCTCAAGGATCGCCCCGAGCTGATCGACAAGAGCATCCCGGGCTATGCGCCCACCGCGCGTCGGCTCGTCATCGACAATGGGTGGTACGACTCGCTGCTGCGCGACAACGTCACGCTCGTCGCCAGCTCGATCGACCACATCACCTTCGACTCGATCGTCGATGCGACCGGAGGCGCCACGGAGGTCGACGCGATCGTGCTGGCCTCCGGGTTCGAGGTTGAGCGTTACCTCTGGCCCGTCGACTACGTGGGCCGTGACGGACTGACCCTCAGTGAGCTCTGGGCAACCGACGGTCCCCGTTCGTACCTGGGTATCTCGCTGCCGAACTTCCCCAACTTCTTCATTATGTTTGGCCCCAACGGTCAGCCGCGCACCGGCGGCTACCACATGTGGTCCGAGATCTGGACTCGGTACATCGGGAGGGCAATCGTCCGATTGGTCGAGGAAGGCGCCACGAGCATCGAGGTCCGTCGCGACGTTTTCGACGAGTACAACAGGCTGCAGGACGCTGAGCACGACCGCCTGATCCTGCAGACGGAGGGCCGTTACGGCTACGCCGTCGCGGCGTACCAACGCGACGTCAACCACATCCCGTGGATGACGTGGGATTACGCCGACCGGCTCACGAACCCGTCGGACGACGACTTCCACCTGAGCTAGCGCGATGTGGTTGCGGCGCCACCGTGCGTGGTGCTCCGGCGGGGCTACTGGGTGGGACTGGACGCAGGAGGAGTTAAATGAGCGCAGCACCGCAGGTGGCCGCGGCCATGCAGCGAGCCATTGATGAGCACGGTGAGATCGGGATCCAGGTCGCCGCGTACCTCAACGGTGAACTGGTCGTCGATGAGTCCGCCGGCGTGGTGGCCGAGGGTTCCGACGTGCCGGTCGACAGTGAGACGCTGTTCAACGTCTTCTCGGTCAGCAAGGCCATCACCGCCACCGCAATTCATATCCTCGCCGAGCGCGGTCACATCGACTACTACGATCCCGTGACGCGGTACTGGCCCGAGTTCGGCGCCAACGGCAAGCAGGCGGCCACGGTCTACGACGTCCTGACGCATCGCCTCGGGACACCGCTGATGCCGCCCGGAGTCACCCCGGAGCTGATGTGCGACTGGGACTGGATGACCGCACGTCTCGCAGAGTCGTTTCCGTTGTTCGAGCCCGGGACAAAGAGTGCGTACATGTCGTTCACCTTTGGATGGATCGCCGGTGAGCTCGTACGCCGCGCGGATCCGAAGGGTAGGCCGTTCCGGGAGTTCATTGCCGAGGAGATCTGCGGACCGCTCGGGATCGACTCCCTGTGGTTCGGAATTCCCGAAGGGGTCGATCACCGCATTGCCGAGCTGAAGAACATGGCCATCCCGACCTCGGCGGCTCCGACCGGAGTCGTGTCGTCACTTGCCATCCCACCCGCAGTGGCACCGATCCAACAGGTGTACGGCCGCGACGACGTTCGCCGCACGCCGTTGCCTGGCCACGGTGGCATCATGAACGCCGCGAGCATGGCCCGCTTCTTCGCCCTGCTGTCCGGTGGTGGCGAGCTCGACGGTGTGCGTCTCCTGTCGGCCGATCGGGTGCGGCTCATCTCGGTCCAGTCGCCGCCGGCAAGCTTCGACTTCACCAACGGCGTCGCGCACCGGATGAGCATCGGTGCCTTCCACCTCACCGGTGGACCGCTGATGTCTCCGGCAGGCACGAGCAAGACGGCGATCGGACACCCAGGCGCCGGCTCGAGCGTCGGCTGGGCGGATCCCGCGACGACCCTCGCGGTCGGCATCGCGCACAACCGCATGTTCCACCCGTCGACGCACGAGGAGAACGTCCTGGGTCCGATCGGCGCAGCCGTGCGCGCGCAGCTGGGAGTGGCCGAATGACTGTCGACGAGCAGACCGTCGCCGCGCTGGTCGACCGCGTGGCCGAGCTGGAGCGAACCACCAGGCGGATGAGCGACGAGCTCGAGATCCGCCGCATCTTCGCTTGGTATGGCTTTTACGCCGATCACAATCTGAACGATGAGTGGGCCGGGCTGTTCACCCCCGATGCCACGCTCGACGTGATGATGTACTACGGCGACGACCCCAACAAGATGGACGGCAGCATGTTCCGGCAGACCGTCTACCGCGGTCGCGACGAGATGGTCGAGAAGGTGCTGCTCAGCGCGGCGCATCAGGCGATCCTCGGACGCTCGCAGCATCACCTCGACGGTCAGCCCGCCATCATCGACTTCGAGTCCGACACCGTCGCGACAGCCACGACATACGGTCTGCTCTACATCGCGACGGCAACGGCTGACCGCAACGTGGAGTACACCAACCTGTCCGTCAACAACTGGCGGTTCGTCAAGACCGACCGCTGGTACATCGAGGGCTGCGTACGCCGCCGCATCGACGGCGACACCTTGCCGCTCCTGCCGGCCGAGCGCCGCTAGTGCGGGCCCCTCACCCCGGAAGGCCAACGACGTGAGTAGCGAGAAGACGTACACCCCCGACTGGATGGGCCACGGGGTGGCGGACCTGCTGGACATGCTGGCCCGCCGCCACGGCGACCGGGTGGCGATGTACCCGGAGCTGGATGGCTTCGAGGCGGCCGATGATCCCGTCACGTACGCCCGCCTTGCCCGCGAGGCGCAGGCCGCGGCCGACACCTTGCGCGCGACCGGAGTCCAGCCGGGCGACCGGATCGCACTGCTCGCGGAAAACTCGATGCGCTGGATCCACCTCTGGTTCGGTGCGAACCTCCTGGGCGCCACGCTCGTCCCGATCAACACGCGACTGACGCCGGGCGAGGTCGAGTTCCAGCTGCGGGGCGCCGCGGTGAGCCTGCTGGTCGCGGACGAGGCGCGGCCTGAGGATCGCGGCGTGCTCGACCTTGTGGCGGAGAACACGGCCACGTTCCAGGCGTTGTGCCCCGTCGTCTGGCTACGGGACGAGCCGCGCGTCCACGTTCCGACCCTCGGTCCGGACTCGCACGGCCTCGTCACCGCCCACCCGCCCCTGGAGGGCGGAGGGCTCGGAGGGATGATCCAGTTCACCTCGGGCAGCACCAGCACCCCCAAGGGGGCGATCCTGGCCGAGGACGCGATGATCGCCGTCGGGCACGCGAACGCCAACCGGCTCATGCTCGGTGTCGACGACGTGTTCCTCGGGTCGAGCCCGCTGTACCACAACGCAGGATCCGTGGCGACGGCCCTCGCCTCGTTCGTGGCCGGTGCATCTATCGCCATGATGTCGCGGTGGTCCGTGGACCGCGCGATCTGGACCATGGCGGCCGCGGGCGTCACGGTCGTCAACATGCACGACGGCATCGCGCGTGAGCTGCTGGAGGCGGCATCTGCGACCGCGCCCGAGGTCGTATCGCGCCTGCGGCTGGTCTCGACGGCATCGACGACGGAGGGATGCGCGCGCATCCTGGAGCTGGCGGACGTCGAGATCACCAACCTGTACGGCCTGACCGAGTGCTCGCCGACGGTGGCCATCGGCGACCTCCGTGACCCGCGCGATCTGCGGATCCGGTCGTCCGGCCGGGCGCACGCCGGCATTGAGATCAGGGTCGTCGACACTGACGGCGCTGTACTCCCGGCCGATGCGATCGGCGAGATCCAGGTCCGCGGGTGGAACGTCATGTCCCGCTACCTGGGGGTGCCCGACGAGAGGCAGCCCTTCACGAAGGACGGGTGGCTGACCACCGGAGACCGAGGTCGTATCTCCGCCGACGGCTACCTGGAATACCTCGGCCGCATCAAGGACATGCTGAAGTCAGGGGGTGAGAACGTCTCGTCCCTCGAGGTCGAGACCTACCTGAAGCGCCACCCGTCGGTGCGCGAGGCCGCTGTCATCGGCGTGCCGGACAAGCGGTGGGGCGACCGGGTCGTCGCCTTCGTGGAGCTCAACGACGTGGGGGGCAAACCGTCGGTGGCTGACCTGACGGCCTTCGCGCGCGAAGGCCTGGCACAGTTCAAGCGGCCCAAGGAGATCATCGTGATCGAGACCTGGCCGATGACCGGCAGCGGCAAGATCTCCAAGCCGCAGCTGCTGAAGAGCGTCTCCTAGGCACCACGACCGGGTGCGACGGCTCTGGATGGGTGTCCGTCCCGCGCACGGTCGAATCGCGCGCCAGCTATATCTAGTAAATCTACGAAGTCTGCTATATATTTCAGAGAGCCCTGACAGAGCTGCCTCACCGGCGAACTGGGGCAGCCCGGCGGTCGCCGCTCGTTCACGAGCGGGGCCATGTCCATGGAGTTGTTCATGGGATTCATCGACTGCGATACGCACGTCACGGAGACTGATGCGACGTGGGACTACTTCGACCCGAAGGAGCGGCTGTACCGCCCTCGCCTGGTCAATGCAGAGTCCTCTGACCGTGGCGGAGCGCCCGCGCCGAAGTTCTGGCTGGCCGGAGACACCTGGACCCGCCGCGTCCCGGATGACGGCAATATCTTCGGCAACGGCAACACCTACTCACAGGGCACGATCACCCTCGACAACCCGGCTGCGCGCCTGCAGGACATGGATGCACTGGGGATCGACGCGCAGGTGCTCATCTCGACGTTCTGGATCGCCATCGAGATCGATCACCCGATCGAGGAGGCGGCCCTGTGCCGCAGCTACAACCGGTGGATGGCCGAGCGACTGACGGGACACACCAGTCGTCTTCCCTGGCTCATGCGGGTGCCGTTCAAGATGCACTCGCGCGCGATCGAGGAGATGGAGTTCGGCAAGGCCAACGGCGCGGTCGGCATCCAGTTCCGCGGTGTCGAGCACGGGATGTATCTCAGCGATCCGGCCTTCTACCCGATCTACGAGCGTGCCCAGGATCTCGACCTCACGATCGCCGTTCACGTCGGCACTGCCACGCGACGTACCACGGGCATTCCCGTGGGCAAGCTGATCCCGAGCCCGCCGACCCTGCTGCGTCACCTCCACGACCTGATGTCGGCCTTTCACGCCGTTACTGCCTCGGACCTGCACCTCCAGTTCCCGCGGCTCAAGTTCGTCTTCCTCGAGGGCGGGGCGTCGTGGGTGCCGTCCGTCGTACACACCCACGCGCGTCTGCAGGCCAGCGCCGGTGAGTTCATGCGCGTGAACCCCATGAGTGCCGACGAGATCGCCTCCAAGAACATCTTCGTGGCGTGCGAGGGTGACGAGGACATTGACTACCTGCTGAACGTCGTCGGTGACGACGTGCTCTGCGCCGGCAGTGACTACGG
>DATJTS010000117.1:0-2853 GCA_035503035.1 Solirubrobacteraceae bacterium | reverse complement strand
ATCGTCGACTCCGATACCGCCGGGACGAACGGGATCTCCGGACCGCCGGCGTCCTTCGGCACGCCGGAGCGGGTCGCGCACTTCGACCAGCTGACGGCGTACGTCTACCCCTACGACATCGCGACGAAGATCGCGCCCTAGTGGGTCCAACCGGATTGTTTGACCGGAAACGCGCCGTGAGTGGCGAATGGGGGTGCATCTCGACCGTGGAGGTGGTGATGCGTTCCCCGGAGGTGTTCGTCCGTGCGCTCTCTCATGAGGAAGCGACGCGGCTCAAGCGCATGTCGACCCGTGCCAAGCATCAGTCGACGCGGATTCGCGCGGCGATCTTGTTGGCGTCGAACGTCAAGACGCCGGTGCCGCAGATCGCGCGGATGTGGTTGACCGACGAGTCGCACGTGCGCAAGGTGATCCACGAGTTCAACGAGGAAGGGTTTGACAGTCTGCGCCCTGAGTACCGGGGCGGGCGACCCCGCCGGGTCACCCCCACCGAGCGTCAGCGGGTGGTCGCGGTGGCCGGTGCCCGCCCCGACACGCACGGGGTGCCGCTGACGCGCTGGTCGCTGGACAGGCTCTCGGCCTACCTGGCCGAGACCGGGCTGGCGATCTCGCCGATGCATCTCTGGCGGCTGCTCGCCGAGGCCGGGCTTTCCTTCCAGCGCACTCGCTCGTGGAAGGCCAGCCCCGATCCGGACTATGAGGCCCGGGCTGCCCGGGTGCTGGAGCTCTATGCCGCCAGTCCGTTTGACGGGCCGGTGATCAGCTTTGATCAGATGGGGCCGATCAGCCTCAAACCGATCCAGGGCGCCGGCTGGCGGCCGCTCAAGCTGCCCGAGCGACTGCGCGCGACCTACAACCGCCGGCACGGGATCCGCTACATCTTCGGCGCCCTCGATGTTCACCGTGACCGGCTCTACGCCCGGATGCGACCGCGCCGCGCCGGCAGCGACGTGCTCGGATTCATGCGCACCATCCGCTTGGTCTATCCCGCCCGCCAGCGCCTCTACTGGATCCAGGACAACCTGTCTGCCAACTGGACCCCCCACATCCGCCAGTTCGCCGCCAACAACAAGATCGAGCTGGTCCCGACCCCGACCTACGCCAGCTATCTGAACCGGATCGAGAGCCACTTCCGCCCGATCCAAGAGTTCGTGTTCAACAACACCGACTACCCCAACTGGGACACCGCCCAGAGGGCGCTGGCCGACTACATCACCCACCGCAACGGCGCCGACCGCGACCGACGGATCGCTGCCCTCGAACGCAAACACCGGATCGCCGCATGACCAGTTCATTTCAGGTCAAACGTTTGGGTTGGACCCACTAGTGGGCCCGTCCGCAGGTCCTGCGGCATTCGAGCGGCCCCTGGCGGTGCCGCGCTGTGTCCTCGGAGCCTCGTGTGGCGCTGCCCCACGTCGGGTCCTGCGTCCTTGCGCGCCATCCACCGGAGACCATTCTCGGTGCCACACGACTGACGGACAGGCCCACTAGAGCACGAGGCGCAGCGGCGCCTGGAGCAGGTCGCGCAGCGCGGCCAGGAAGCGGGCGGCGTCGGCGCCGTAGACGGCGCGGTGATCAGCGCTCAGCGTCAGCGTCATCAGGCCCCGGTCGATGATCTCGCCGTCGCGGCGGGCGAGCGTCTCGCGCACGGCGCCGACGCCGAGGATGGCCACCTCGGGGTGGTTGATCACCGGCCGGATCGCCGTCATCCCGAACATCCCCAGGTTGGAGACCGTGAACGTCCCGCCCTCCAGCTCGCCCGGGCCGATGGCGCCGGCGCGCACGCGCTCGGCCAGCCGCCGCGTCTCGGCGGCGATCTGCCCGAGCGAGAGCGCGTCGGCGCCGCGGACGACGGGGACGATCAGCGCGCCCTCGGTCGCCACGGCCACGCCGATGTTGATCTCCGGCCACATCCGCACGGCGTCGCCGGCCAGCGAGGCGTTCAGGCGCGGGTGGTCGCGGAGGGCCAGGGCGCAGGCGCGGACGACGAGGTCGTTGAGCGAGGGCACCGGCGCACCGTCTCCGACCGCCTCGCGCAGCTGCGCGCGCAGGGCCACGGCGGCGTCCATGACGACGTCGGTCTGGACCTCGAACTCGGGGATGGCCGCGCGTGACTCGGTCATGCGCCGGGCGATGAGCTGCTGGAGGCGGGTCAGAGGCTGAAGCTCGCCGTCCGCCGCGGCAGCCGCTCGCGCGGGGGACGGCGGCGGCGGTGCGGGAGCCGCCGGCGCGGGGGCGGGCGCCGCCGGCGTCGGCGCGGGCGCGATCCCGGCGGCGCTCAGCACATCGTCGCGGGTGATCCGCCCGCGCGGACCGGTCCCGATCACCTCGGCCAGCTCGACCCCGTGATGCTGGGCCGCGCGGCGAGCCAGCGGGGTGGCGGGCACGTGCCCGTTCGTGTCCGCGGTCTCGCCGGGCGCGTGAGCCGGCGAACCCGCCGGAGCGGCGACCGCGGGCGGCGGCTCGGGCCGCTCGTCGGGGATCTCGGGCGCCACGTCGCGCTCCTCGCCCAGCGGGCCGAGCCGCCCGATGACCGTGCCCACCGTCACGGTGGATCCCTCCGGGCTGGCGATGGCCAGCACGCCGTCGGACTCGGCGCTGACCGTCACGGTCGCCTTGTCGGTCTCCACCTCGACGAGCTCATCGCCGGCGGCGACCGCGTCCCCGTCGCGCTTCAGCCACCGAATGAGCGTGCCCTCCTCCATCGAGTCCGACAGGCGGGGCAGGATCACGTCGCTCATCGTCCGCTCCCCTGGACGAGATCGACCGCCGCCCCGACGATCGTCTCGGCGTCGATGCCGAAATAGCGGTACAGGTCCTCGACGTCACCCGACTGGCCGAAGTCGCTCACGC
>DATJTS010000116.1:0-12890 GCA_035503035.1 Solirubrobacteraceae bacterium | reverse complement strand
GCGCCGGCGTGCGGCCCACGGGCCGACCCGGCGCGGCGCGACGGTAAGCCGGAGAAACGGCTAAGTTAGTCCGGCTAGTTCGACTCGATCAGCGCCACCAGCGCCAGCAGGGCGTCAACTCCCGGACGACGGTCGGGATATCCTTCTGGTCTGCGCGCAGCAGGGCCACAAGCCCGAGTCCAACGTGCTGGGCGGCTCAACTCAACTGCTGCAAGAAGGAGATGTTGCGCGAGTCCTGATCGGCACCGACCGAGCTAACCGCTTCGTCCTGAGTCCCGGTCCCCATCGGGCGTGACCGGTCAGGGGGCCGTCGGGACGAACGTCATAAGGATGGACTGTGCGAACCCTTTTTGGAGCTGATCAACGGGGCCAGACCCTGGCTGAGTACTGCGAGAAGCGCATGGCGGCGATGGAGAGGGAAGTGCAGGCCTGGAATTCCGACGAGCTGATCACAACCGCGGATCAGGAAGTCGTCGACTACCTGATCCAGAAGTATTCCGTCTTCTGCCCGGTCCTTCGGACGCAGGAGCGCCACCGCGACGCTCCCGTTCGAGCTGACTTGCCTGTACGCCCGCCCATCCCCGGGATGGAGTTCGCGCGGGGAGGCTATGGGCCTAGCACCGTCCCGGGAACGAAGATGACCTTTATCGTTCCTTTCGACGGCGACATGGAACTCTTCTTCCGCAGGCATAACCCGTTCACCCGGTTCGGATCCACCATGCCTGAAGTGGAGATCCAGACCGGCGAAGTCCGCATCCACTGGGCGCAGCCCGACCGAGATCCGGCCGACGCCGACCAGATCAACGCCTTCGTCAACCAGCAGATCTCCGGCCTGCAGCTCTACCTCGACCGCACCGCAACTCAGGCCGAGCAGTTCAACGGGGAACTCGCCCGCCGGGCTGCACAACTCGCCGCCGCCGCCAAAGAGCGCGTCACTCATGAGCGGAACGTCAGCGACAGGCTGGACTTCCCTCTCAAGCGCCGCCCGGACGCCGACCAGTACCTGGTCCCGCTAAACCGGCGGCCCCTGGCGATGCGCCGGCAATCAGCCGCAGCCCCGCAACAGCCCGAGCACGGCCTGACCGACCTAGCGTTCGAGGACGTGCTGCAGGTCCTCATCCACTCACGCAATGCCCTGGAACGTAGTCCTTCCCTGGCCGAGGCGCTCGGCGAGGACCAGATCCGCGACATCTTGCTGATCAGCCTGAACGCGGTCTTCGAAGGCGCAGCCACAGGTGAGACCTTCAACCACCTGGGCAGAACCGACATCCTCGTCCGCGTTCAGGACACCAACGTCTTCATCGGCGAGTGCAAGATCTGGCACTCCGAGAAGGTCGTCACTGACGCGCTCGACGATCAGCTCCTGCGCTACCTCCACTGGCGCGACACCAAGGGCGCTCTCCTGCTGTTCATCCGAAACCAGAGCGCCACCCCAGTCATCGACAAAACCATCGAGCTGATCCAGCAACACCCCAACTACATCGAGGCCCTCCCGGGCAGCACCCACGGCCACCGCCACGACTTCGTCCTCCATGCCCACGGAGACCCTCAGAAGAAGATCCACCTCGCGTTCCTCCCCTTCGCCCTCGGCCTCGTTAGCAAGAGGAAGAAGAACTCCTAACCGCACCTGCCCGTTCAGATCGCAACCGGCCCCTTCCGTTCGCGGCAGCTGCCTCTCCAAGTCATGTGACTGGGATCACACCATTAGGCAAGGGCTCCGCGGGAGCCAAGCGGGGAGCCATCATCGGCCTACGTCAGGCAACATCAGACCAGGCCGAGCATCCAAAAGATGCCATTGACCTGCCATCTAGCCACAGCAAGCCATGTCGGCCGACTGCCTCGTTCGCATCGAGGGGGCTGAGCCCTATGCAGGGGCCAGGTAGTAGACAGGCCGGAGCGGCAACAGGAGTTTCTTATCCCGCGCTGGATCATCCCGCGTAGCGCGGTTAAGAAATCCCGGCCGGCACGCGGAGCAGCAAACGCGCAGGAGGGGCAGGTACAGCTGAGCAGCCCAGGTGGGCCGGGACCGGCGCCCGATGGTCGCCCGTAACGGGCGAAGAAGCCGGCGAGACCACGGTGGTATCGACGGCGACCCTGCGGCGCGCGGTGTTCGGCGGTACCAGTGCCGAGACCGAGCCGCAGCTTCTGGTGAACATCAGGCCGGTCGGGCAGCGGCGCAAGCGGAACGGGCTGCGATTGGTACGGAGAAGGCGATGTAATGAGAAAGGGATCAATGCTGCTGCGTGGTCGCGGGCGATCGCAGGACAACATTGCGCCACGCCTCGCGTAGCTCTTCATCGGTCTCGTCCCCGGCGAGGCGTACGCCGGACTCCAGCAATAGCCGCTTGATGGTTCGGATAGACAGTTCAGTCACGCAATACACACAACCACAGGCGTGAGGTAGTCCCGTGGATCAGGCGTGTACGCAGGAAGGCGATGTAATGAGGGATGGCTGAACGCGCCGCCATGTGGATACGGGTTGTCGGCACTGGAGGGAATCGGAGGTAAGGCTGACCGGGTGCGCAGTGTGAACGCGGGGATCGAGCTGGCCGGGTTCTGGCGCGGCGGCAGCGTGCCGTAGGGCTATCGGGTGACCGGGGAGCGGCGGCGCAAGCGGCCGGAAAGCCAGGTCGTGCCGCTGAGGTTAAACCGGTCTGGCCCGGCCTGCCCTGACTCCGCCGACTCGACGCTGATCCGTACCGTGCCGTGACAAGGACTGCGGTGACCTGGACCTCGTCGGAGTGGAGCCAGCTACGTCGCGCCGTCACGGCAGCCGACGTCCATGGCACGGCGCGCGAGCACCCCGAACTCGGTGCTGAGAGCGTGCGGGGACCTGGACACGCCTACTCCACCACCCATGCAGCGCCGTGGGCAAAGCGGATCCTGAAGAAGGCAGCCCTTGGGGCGTCTGACGCGGAGTAGTCATCCGAGCCGTCTTCCTGACCTGCCCACCGATTGCGGTCCCTCAAATGCCGGCGGGCATGGCGATGGCATCCTGGCAAGGCAACGGGGCTCCCGGGATGCAATGTGCTCTTTGGTCGGAACACAGCTCTTACCGGAGCCCCGTTCTCGTCTCACGTGCGACACGCCCCGCGATCGCACTGTTACCAGCGAGGCCCGCACCTCGGCGCCATCTAAGCATCCGAGACCGCGCCGTGACTGCAAAGGCCCCAGGCTGGCTTGAAAGTCACTTTTTTTCGGGCAGGCTCGTGCCCTCGAACAGCTCAAGGCCCGTCGTGCTCCATCCGAGGTGCCACGTTCGTTCCTTGATCCGCCAACCTTCGCGTGTCTTCACCAGCGCGTCGGCGTAGTGCCCATGTACCTGTCTCAGACTCAAGTCTCCGTCTTCGCTGACGCCGTTCGCAAAGAAGGTCTTTGATACGACTCTGGCAGATCTTCGATCTTCGTCGAAGTCAATTCGAACGTTCGTACAATAGTGCATAGTATAGGTCACAAATGCGGCGACCTTAACGAAGTCGTCGCGCTGCACATCCTTATATGTGTGTTTGCCATATGACAACGTCGAGTAGTCGAAGACGGTGTCCGGCATGAAAATTCGATCTAGCACAGCTAGGTCTAGTTCATCTACGGCGAATACATACCTGGCATAAAGATCATAGATCTCAAGCCGGTCGGCGATCTCCTCGAGTGAGTAAGTCAAGAGGTAACCTCCATGTAAGTTGGGTTAAGTACGCGGCTGCTTGGGCTCAACGCTGGCGCTTCGGCTTTACGGCCGCACGCTATTCGGGATTCATTCGTTCGGTTGGCGCAGCAACGTCACGCACGGTCAGTTCCGCGCCTGAGCTTTAGTGTAGGCATCGGTATCAGGTAGCGCAAGAGTGCGCTTCAGGTGCGGCCCGAGTCGGGGACGCCGCTTCCTTGGTGCGGGGGCTACCTTGCGCAGGCCGCGGTCGGCGGTGAGCGCTGACGGGTGGGGCGTGGTGTCGCATCCCAGTCCTGGCACGTCCCGGCTTTGTCCGGGCCTCTTCCGCCCTCCCGGCTCAAGCTGCCCCCACCTTCGCCGCCCTGCTACGACAGGGGCAGCAGTGACGGCCCCTCACCCCCACTCGAATCGTCAGCGCCTCACGGTGCAAGTGGATCTACGCTAGGAAGCGCACTCTTGCGCTAGTTGATATCCCGCCTCTAGGCTGTTATCCCACCGGCGGGCTGAACAACAGGGAGCCAGCCGCATGGCTGGAAGCGCACTTATGCGCTTTCCACTCAATGGAGAGCAGGGCATTGATGCGGAAGTCGATCATTGGGGGCATCGCGGCGCTCAGCGCCGCAGCCCTCCTCCTTGCAGGGTGCACATCGTCGGAGACCTCGAACAGCAGCGGCGTCGCCGCCGACACCTTGACGATCCAGTCGAGCGCGCCGACATCGCTGAACCCGGCCGTCGGCCCGATCGGGCAGACGGGCGATATCTACATCTACTCCGCATACGCCGCGCTGATCTTCCAGAAGTCGGACGGCAGCTTCGTCCCCGACCTCGCGACGAAGTGGGGTTACGTCGACGGCTCAAACAACGAGAAGTTCACGCTCACCGTTCGCAGCGGGGTCAAGTTCTCCGATGGCACTGAGCTCGACGCGCAAGCTGTCGTGAACTCGATCAAATACTTCATCGCTGCTAAGGGCCCACAGTCCGCGCAGCTGGCGACCCTCCAGTCCATCACCGCCACCGGCACGAAGACGGTGGAATTCGACTTCTCCTCGCCGACACCGGCCGTCCCCTTTCTGCTCTCGCAGTGGCTGGGAATCGGGGCGATCATCGGCCCGAAGGGTCTGGCCCACCCCGACTCGCTGGCAACCACCTCTGATGGCGCCGGCCCTTACACGATCGCTTCGTCCGGCGTGATCGCGAACCAGCAGTACACGTACCACGCGTCGCCGACGTACTACAACCCGAGCGCGGTGCATTTCAAAACTGTCGTCGTTACAGTGACGACCGACCAGAATGCGATCCTTTCGGGCCTGCAAGGCGGCCAGTTGGACGCCGCGACCCCATTTGCGTTGCCGGGGATCGTCGACCCGGCCAAGTCGGCCGGCCTGAACGTCGACGGTGCACCGCAGGGCATCATGACCTTGTTCTTCGCCGACCGTGCCGGCAGTGTCGTGCCGGCATTCGGCAACGTGAAGGTGCGTCAAGCGATCAACTATGCGCTTGACCGCAAGTCGCTGGCCACGCTCATCGGTGGCTCAAACGGAACTCCGACAAACCAGCTCTCGCTCCCGGGGTCGCTCGGTTACAGCGACAGCAACTCGAACGAGTATGCCTACGACATCTCCAAGGCGAAGCAGCTGCTGTCCGAGGCGGGCTATGCGAACGGCTTTTCATTCAGCCTGCTGGACGCGGAAGCGGTAGACCCCAACGGGCTCGTCGGCCAGGCCGTCGTGGCCGCACTCGGGCAGATCGGTATCAAGGTCACCTTGCAAACCGAGGCGCAATTCTCCCAGTTCATCCCTGAAGCGTTGAGCAAGAAGTATCCGGCGATCCTCTTCGCGACGCCCTACTTCGGTGACGGGTACTACTACGCCGCGGAAACGGCTCTGAGCACGTTCGAGAACCCGTTCAACTCGAATAATCCGCAGCTCGACCACCTCTTCGCTGTCGCCGCGGCGGCGGCGGATACTGCAACCGAGAAGGCAGACCTCGATAAGGTTTCGCAGTGGCTGCTGGGCAACGCGTGGTTCGCGCCGATCGCGAGTACGACCCAAAACGTCATTTGGACGAACAAGATTCAGGGGGTGCAGAAGATCGCGGCGGGACAGCAGGGCTCGTACAACCCATTCGGCCCGACCTCGACCCTGTCCTGGTCGACGAAGTAGAGCTCAGGTTCCGGAACGGAGCGGATCGCTTCCGTGACAGGGCAAGCACCTGCCACCGTGCCGGCGCCGAGCCCACGCTTCGCGCCAAGTAAGGCTACGAAAGAGACCGGAGACTGCAAGAGCTTTCTGCCGCGTCATCCTGTCGTGGCGTTCGTCCTGAGACGTCTGTGCTTGGCGATCCCGCTGCTGTTCATTGTCTCGATCCTGACGTTCATCGTCGTGCCGCTGAGCCTCAGGGATCCGGCTGTCCGGGATTCTCGGGGGGCGGTGCGGCGGCGAATACGCACAAGCAGGCCGATCAGTAACTCGGCCTCGACAAACGGCTGATGGTCCAGTATTGGAACTGGCTCGATCGGCGCAAGACGGGCCGAGGGACACTCGACGAACTCGGCAACACCATCCTGCCGTTGGTCAGCAACGGCTGAGAGGAACACGAAGCTATGGCTGCAATCGGCATCCCCGCCGAGGCGGTGCTTGACATCGCTGCGCTGTTCGAGGACAGCGCGCACCTGATCGGTGGCAAGTGGGTCCCCGCCAGGAGCGGTCAGACGATAGAAGTCCTCAACCCCGCAACAGGTGAACTGATCGCCAAGGTCCCGCGTGGCGACAAGGCCGACGTGGACGATGCCGTCGCGGCGGCCGCTGCCGCGTTCCCCGCATGGCGCGACATGAACCCTATCCTGCGCGCCGAGTTGCTGATGAAGTGGGCGAACCTGATGGACAAGTACGCCGTCGAGATCGACCTCCTCGAGTGCATGGAGGTCGGTCACCCGTCGATGCGCCCGCCGATCGCGCAGTCGATCCGCACGGCGGCCGGGGCGGCAGACAAGGTGCTCGCCACGACGCTGCCGACGATGAGCGACGAGACGCTAGGCCTGACGCTACGCGAGCCGTTCGGCGTCACCGGCATCCTCATCGCCTGGAACGCCCCGGGTCCGTCGCTGCCGAAGCGGCTCGTCGGTCCGCTCGTCACTGGCAACACCGCGGTGATCAAGCCCGCTGAGGACGCTCCGCTGACGATCCTGCTGCTGATGAAGCTCGCGCACGAGGCGGGCATCCCGGCCGGTGTCGTCAACGTCGTCACGGGGTACGGACTCGAGGCCGGCGAGGCGCTGACGCGTCACCCGGGTGTACGCAAGTACAGCTTCACCGGCTCGGCTGAGACGGGGCGGAAGGTCCTCGAAGCAGCCGCCACACATCTCGCCCCGGTGAACCTGGAGCTGGGTGGCAAGTCTCCGCAGATCGTCTTCGCGGACGCGGACCTCGATCGGGCCGTACCGGCGATCGTCGCCGGCATCATCGGCAACGCGGGACAGGCCTGTGCCGCGGGCTCGCGGGTCGTCGTCGAGCGCTCGGTCAAGGACGAGCTCGTCGCCCGCCTGAAGGAGTCGTTCGAGAAGGTCACCGTCGGCTACTGGTTCGAGAAGGTCCAGATGGGGCCGCTCGTCAACGCCAAGCAGGAGCAGCGCGTCCTCGGTTACATCCAGAGTGGCATCGACGAGGGGGCGACGCTCGTCATAGGCGGCAAGAAGATGACCGGGCCGAAGTGGGACTCGGGGGCGTTCATCGAACCGACGATCTTCGACGACGTGCGACCCGACATGAAGATCGCGCAGGAGGAGATCTTTGGCCCCGTCCTGGCGGTGCTAGCGTTCGACACCGAGGCGGAGGCACTCGAGATGGCGAACGGAACGAAGTACGGCCTCGTCTCCTTCCTCTGGACGAAGGACGCTGGCCGCGCGGTGCGCTTCTCGCACCGCGTCGAGGCCGGCGCGGTGTTCGTGAACACGTTCATGGGCATGGGTGCACTCAACATTCCGGCTGGTGGCTTCAAGTCGAGCGGGTACGGCCGGATCTCGAGCACCGAGTCGCTGCTCGAATGGACACAGGTCAAGGCCGTCGTCATCGACGGGAGGCCCTGAGTGCCGGTGATCTCGGCGCGTGTCGGCGACGTCCGTGTCACGCGCGTGTGCGAGGGCGACCCCGACCGACTGCCGATCGAGGTCTTCTCCGGTGCGGCCGCCGCGGCGTTCGCGCGGCATCGCGAGTGGATGCCGCCGCAGTGGTTCGACACCGACGGCACACCGCTGATGCCGGTCTCGGCCTGGGTGCTCGAGACGGCCGGCCGCACAGTGCTCGTCGATGCGTGCGCAGGAACGTGGCCGACGCCGCGGGAACCCGGCGGGCAGTCGAGCGACTTCCTCGACAGGCTGGCGGAAGCCGGGTTCACGCCGGCGGACATCGACGTCGTCGTCTCTACGCACCTGCATTTCGATCATGTCGGATGGAACACGCGGCCGAGGCCCGACGGGTGCCCCGTGGCAACGTTCCCGAACGCGACCTACCTGTTCGGGGACGTCGAATGGCGCAGTGAGAGCTCCACGCCGCTATACGGCACGCCGTCGGTGACGAGCCTCGACTACGCCGTCCGTCCGCTCCTCGAGTCGGGCCAGGGGCAGCTGATCGACAGCGAGCACAGGATTGTCCGCGAGATCGGTGTCCTTTCCGCGCCCGGGCACACCCCCGGCCACCTGTGCGTGACGATCGCTTCTGGCGACGAGACGGCGGTGATCACCGGGGACGTCGCGCACAATCCGGTGCAACTCGCAGCGCCCGAGATCGGATCGGTGTTCGACGTCGACGGCGATCTTGCAATACAGACCCGCGCGTCCCTCATCCAGTCCTGGACGCAGCGCGGGACGCTGATCCTCGGGACGCACTTCCCCGGACGAGGGATCGGCACGCTGGAGCCGTTCGAGGACACCGTCAAGTTCGTCGAATCACGGTAAGCCCGGGCCGGTCAGCCAAACGCTGGCGGTAAGCCCGATCTAAGTCGCCGGGCTGTTCCTCGTGACCTTCGACAGTACGGCGCTCACGGTGGCGATGCCGACGATGGCGAGTGACTTCAGCGTCTCGCCGACCGACGTCTCGTCGCGTCGACCGCGTACCTGGTCAGCCTCGCGGCCTGCATACACGCGTCGGGCTGGCTCGGAGACTGCTTCGGCGACAAGAGTCCGCTCGTCGCCTCCGCGGTGGTCTTCACGGCCTCGTCCGTCCTGTGCGGCGTCGGACCATTCGTCGTCTTCCGCATCCTCCAAGGTGTGGGTGGCGGTCTGCTCACGCCGGTCGGGATGACGATACTGTTCCGGATCTTCCCGCCCGGCGAATGTACGGCGTCTCGGTCGGCGGCGAGCACGGGTGTCGTCGCCCTCGGTGGGTCCGTGCGTGGGGGCCGGCGCGGTGTTGTTGGCGGTGTTCGACCCGTTTGAGTTACGCAGGGACGAGCCCTGGTCGCGCTGCGCCTGTTCGCGAACCCCTGGCTTCCGCTGGTCCGTGCTGACGACCGACATCGTGACGGGCGCTTTCCCCGGCACAACGACGCCGATCACCTCGGCCACCGAGGTGAGCCCGAGGCGCACGCGGTCAGGCCACGGCCGGTCTGCAGTGGACGGCCACGTTGTCGGCCGCCCCAGGCGAACTCGCCGCGCAGGCGTTCACCCTGGCCGGGGCGGCGGAGAGCCGCTCGCCCGTCACGATGACGCGAGACGCGGGCGCCGAGCCCAGCTCCGGCTCGGCCGTGATCAGGTGTGCCCTACCGCTGGATCGGACATGCCGGCGATCGCTGCGCCGACGGTGCCAGCAGGCACCAGTTCGCCTGGATCACCATGTTGGTGGGTGTCTGACCGAACGTGAGGGCGGCCGCCCAGTCGGCCAGTGGCGCGAGCGCTACGCTCACAGGATCATGCTGCCGGCGTCGACCGGTAGCTTGATGCCGGTGATGTACCGCGCCTCGTCCGAGCACAGGAATCCGACGGCCGCGCTGACGTCCGGCCGGTTCATTCCAGGGAACGGGATGAGGTCCGAGGCGTGCTGCGCTCGGCGTAGTCCTAGCGGGTCGGGGCTTCCTTGTTTGTCCGGGGCGAAGATCCGGCAGTTGAAGGCGTTCTGGACCATGAGCGTGTCGACCCCGGTGGGGTGGACGCTGTTGACCCGGATGCCGTCGGCGACCAGTTCTTTCGCGAGCGCCATCATGAGGCCGACGACGCCGTACTTGTTGGCCGAGTAGTGTGCGATGTCCGGAAACGCCTTGATCCCGGCGCCGGAGCTGGTGATCACGATCGAGCCACCAGCCGCGGCGCGCAGGTGCGGGATCGCGGCTTTGGCCGCGTGCCAGTCGCCGGTGAGGTTGATGCCGAGCGTGTCGTTCCACGTCTCGGACGAGAGCTCCGCAGACGGTCCGAAGCTCAGGATGCCGGCGTCGGCGAGAACGAAGTCCAGCCGCCCGAGTTCGCGCACGCCCTCATCGACGGCGGCTGACAGCGCGGCGTAGTCGCGCGTCCGCAATCCTCGCGACACGGCGCGCCCCGGCCTTCTCGACGAACGCACGCGTCCCGCCGAGGTAGTCCTCGGTGGCGAGTGCGTGCGGCACCGAGTCGATCTGCCTGCAGATGTCGACCGCGATGACGTCAACACCCTCGTCGGCGATTTTGACAGCGTGATTACGTCCCTGGCCCCGGGCCGCACCCGTGATCAGGACGGTCCTGCCGGCGACCTGCGGCCCATGGGAACCTCGATTCCGGCTACGGGCGCACCGGCGGGAAGGCGAACAGCCACTTGTCGGTGGGCCGGTAGTCGTCGTCCACCCCGTCCCGCCCGGCGAATACCTCGAGCTGGATGTTGTCGGGGTCGCGGAACACCACGACCGCGCCGGCCTTCGTCTCATTCACGCCGCTGTTCTGGATATCGCGTTCGTCCAGCCGGTCCTTCCACGCCTCGAGTTCGCGGAAGGACGGGACGGTGAATGATAGGTGGTCCAGGCCGGTGCGCGTCTCGGTGAACTGGTCGTTCGAGGACTTGTCCTTATGGTGCGTCAGGGACAGGACGATCTTGTTCGGGGAGTCCTCGAAGACAATCTTGCGCCACGCGGGGCAGTCGAGGTCGCGCGCGCGTACCCACCCGAACAGCTCCTCGTACCAGTCCGCGCTGCGGTCGATGTCGCTGACGGTGATGCCGACGTGGGCGTATCCGGAAATGCCGAGCACCGCTGCTCTCCTTGTGGATCGGGGTCGGGAACCGCGCGGGCCCCGGAGATGTGAACTAGTGCACTATTGCGCATCTTCCCACCAACGTCAATATTCAGCATCCGCGACAGCGCTGGTGGGGTCGTCCGTCGACGGCGAGGTCGGCTATCTGACGCTGGCCGACCTCGGACGGCGGAACGTGCTCAGCACCGAGTTGGTCGGCCAAGCGCAGCAAGCCCATGAGGAACTCATCGCTGCGGGCGCACGGGCCGGCGTCCTCCGCGTGGACGGGCCCGTGTTCTGCGCCGTTGGCGACCCGGACTTGGCGCGCGTTACGGGTCTGGCCCGGGCCGAAGTGGCGTTCATCGCGGAGATCCACGCTTCGCGATTGTTCTGGGTCGTAGCGGCGGACGGCGCGGTGCTCGGCGCTGGCATCAGCCTGATGCTCACCCGCCCGTACCTCGTGCTGACCGACCGGTCGAGCCTTGCCGTCCCAAACTCGCACCCCGATGGCGGGCACGTCGGACGTCGGGTACCTGCTGGCAACGCTCAAGGAGCTACTTTCGTCGGCCTCAATCGGATGTCCTGCCCTTGTTACTAGTGAAATATTGCATTAGTCTCAGGCCATGATCGTCGCCCTGTCCGCCCCCGACGGTCCGAAAGCGGGCGGTGCGGGGAGTACCTGGCGGCTGCGACGGAAGGACATTGCTGTGAAGCTAGAAGACCTGATCTTTATCAGCGTCGATGACCATGTACTCGAGCCGCCGGACATGTTCAAGGGCCGCATGCCCTGCGGCATGTCTGACCGGGGTCCGCGATTCGCGGCCGGGGAGAACGGGCAGGGCCATTGGCTCATCGATAACGCGGAGAGCCCCTGGACGATGAACTACTCCGTCATGCGGCCAGGCGCGTGGCAGGCTGACCAGCGCATTGAAGAGATGAGCAGCATCGGGATCCTGGGCTCGCTGTGCTTCCCGTCGTTCCCCAGGTTCGCTGGGCAGCTTTTCATGCAGGTGAACGACCGTGCGCTCGGCCTTGCGTCGGTGCAGGCGTACAACAACTGGATGGTCGAGGAGTGGGCAGGCGCCCATCCCGACCGGCTTATCCCCCTCGGCCTCATGCCGCTGTGGGACCCGTCGGCCATGGCTGACGAGGTCCGCCGCATCGCTAAGCTCGGCGTGCACGTGGTCGCCTTCTCAGAGAACCCCTCGAAGCTTGGCCTGCCCAGCATCTACGACGACAAGTTCTGGAAGCCGTTCTGGACCGCGTGCTGTGACGAGGGCACCGTCGTCGCCACGCACATCGGCTCGTCGTCATCGCTACCGAAGACGTCGGACGACTGCTCGATGGAGGCTACCGGCGTCATGATCCCGCTCAACCTGTACGGGACGGCCGCGGACTACGTCTGGTCCAACGTCTTCCGCCAGTACGGGCCGCTGAAACTGCTGCTCGCGGAGGGGGGCACCGGCTGGGTGCCGTTCTTCTTGGAGCGCTGCGAGATCAACTACAAGGCACGGCCCTGGGTACGCAAGGAGTACGGCCCCAAGTCACCCGTCGAGGTCTTCAAGGAGCACGTCATCACGTGCTTCATCGAGGACAAGCCCGGAATTGCACTCCGCCACGAGATCGGCATCGACAACATCTGCTGGGAATTCGACTACCCGCACGGCGACTGCCTCTGGCCGGACGGGCTGGAATTCGCTTACCAGAGCTACCTCTCCAGCATGCCGCAGGACGAGGCGGACAAGATCACGCACCTCAATGCGATGAAACACCTCCGCTTCGACCCGTTCGCCCTTCGCAGCCGCGAGTCGTGCACCGTCGGAGCGCTGCGTGCCACGGCCGGGCCGCGCTACGAGGGCACAGTCACTGGGGGCTTCTGGGACTCGGCGCTCGGCGAGCGGGAGGCCGCGTGGCGGTCGGGCGCGGTGCCTGCCGATGCCTGACGCGTAGACTGACCCGCGCGGGTAGGAACGACGCTCCTCCCTGGACTGGCCGCCGAGCGGCATCACACAGGTTGTCCTGCCAACGGTTTGGTGGGGG
>DATJTS010000115.1:0-7776 GCA_035503035.1 Solirubrobacteraceae bacterium | reverse complement strand
CCACCGTCGTACTGGAACTCGGCCCGGTGGCCCTCGCCGCGCTCGTCGATGATCGTGATCTTCAGGCCGCGCGTGAGGAAGGCGGTGTCGCGCAGGCGCTCCTCGATCGTCTTGTAGTCGATCTCGAGCGTCTCGAAGACCTCGTCGTCGGGCAGGAAGGTGATCGTCGTGCCGGTCTCCGTGGTGGCCTCGCCCTTCTCCATCGGGCCGAGCGGCAGGCCGCGCTGGAAGGACTGGCGCCAGGCGAAGCCATCGCGCTTGACCTCCGCATCGAGCCGCTCGGAGAGAGCATTGACGACCGACAGGCCGACGCCGTGTAGGCCGCCGGAGACCTTGTAGCCGCCACCGTCACCGAACTTGCCGCCGGCGTGCAGCACGGTGAGGACGACCTCAAGGGCCGACTTGCCCTCCTTCTCCATCACGGCGACCGGAATCCCGCGGCCGGCGTCGACGACCGTCACGGAGTTGTCCGGGTGGATCGTGATCTCGACGGCGTCGTTCCGACCGGCGAGCGCTTCGTCAACAGCATTGTCGACAATCTCGTAGATCAGGTGGTGCAGGCCCCGCTGGCCGGTGGAGCCGATGTACATGCCGGGCCGCTTGCGGACCGCCTCGAGGCCTTCCAGGACGGTGATGTCCTGGGCGTCATAGCTGGATTCATTCCCGCCCGGGCGGGCGGTGTCGTCAGTCGCCAACGATCCTCCGATGACGTTGGGACGCCCCGGTGCCGCGCCACCGAAGGCGCGCCGGTGCGTCAAGATTTATGTCTCGTATGGTAGCACAGGCCTCGGTCGGTCCGGTCGGTTTCCACACTGCTTTATCCCTGCAAATGTCACTTTTTTGCAACGGCGTCATCAGCTTTTCGACAGGTCTTATCCACCGCGGTGGCCGGTCGCGACGCACCGCAAGCGGCGTACCGCGCCATCACCGAGCGCGGTGTTGAGCTTGGTCAGGATCTGAGGCGCCATCAGGTCAAGCTCCTGGGCCCACACCGAGGCGGCGCAGGACACGGTCACGACGCCGGCGCGCTCGCCCGTCGGTTGAGCCTGCTCCGCGATCGCCTCGCCGACCGTCGCCGCCCAGATCCGCTGAACATCGGCGAGCAAGGTGTCCGGGCGCAGCTCGTCGGTCAAGGTCCCGAACGCCTCGGCCAGCGAACGGGGACCGCGGGGAGAAGAGCGGCCGAACGAGCTCACGCACCCACCTCGGGCCGGAGTCGAGCAGGTTGCTCCTCGATCGCTCCGCCCGGCGCCACCGAGATCCGGTGGACATCGTCCTCGGCGGAGCCGGGGACCTGTTCGGGGTCGGTGGCGGTGATCACCGACTGCCCACCGCCCTCGCGCAGCAGGTCGACGAGCGCGCGGCGGCGGCGGCCGTCCAGCTCCGACATCACGTCGTCGAGCAGCATCACCGGTGGGGCGGAGCGTCGCTCGGCCAGCGCGCCGCGCTCGGCCAGCAGCCACCCGAGCAGCGCCAGTCGCTGCTGTCCCTGGGAGCCGTAGGCGCGAAGCTCACGGCCGGCCCGCTGGGTCGAGACGTCGTCGCGATGGGGCCCGTGACCGGTGAAGCCGCGCTCCAGGTCGGAGTCGACACGCTCGCCGAGCTCGGAGGCGAGCTCCTCCGGGGTCGACGCGCGCGAGCGTGGGCGATACGCGATCTCGGTTTCACCGTCGAGGCCGAGCTCCTCACACAGCCGCGCGAACCCAGGGGCGATCGCGTCGACCGCGGCCGTGCGGTCCGCCATCAGCGCAAGGCCATGACGGGCCAGCTGGGCGTCCCAGCTCGCGAGCGTCGATGCCGCCTGCGCACGGCCTGACCCGGAGCGCAACCGGCCGAGCAGCGCGTTGCGCTGGGCGAGCGATTGGGCGTACGTGCGCCGCGTCTGCGCACGGGCCGGCCACAGTGCGGCGACGAACGCGTCGAGGTGGCCACGGCGCAGCGAGGGTGCGCCCTTGATCAGCTCGAGGCGGTCGGGGAGGAAGACGGACACCAGCGGGCGATCGGGCACGTCCAGGAGCCGCTCGACCGGGGCGCCGTCAGCCTTCATCCGCTTCGGCTCCCCGGGCTGGAACCCCACCGAGAGCTCGTGTGAGCCGTCATCGCCGGCGGTGGCCAGGACCACGCGTGCTGCCGGGGCGCCGAAGCGCACGACCTCGCGCTCGTTGTTGGTGCGGCAGGAGCGGCCCGTGCAGCCGAAGTAGAGCGCCTCGATCAGGTTCGTCTTGCCGGCGCCGTTGGGGCCGGTGATGACGGTCAGCCGGTCCCCGAGCGAGATCTCGGCCGCGTCGTAGGAGCGGAAGTCCCGGAGTGCGACCGAAACGACGCGGGCGCTCACGCGATCGCTAGACGTTGAGGCGGATCGGCATGATCAGGTAGCTGAACCGGCTGCCGTCGCCGGACTCGATCAAGCCGGGTCGCAGCGGGCTGATCAATCGGAGCAGCACGTCGCCCTCGTCGATCGCCTCCAGGCCCGCGCGCAGGAACTCCGGGTTGAAGCCGATCTCCAGCTCCTCGCCCTCGAAGGCGACCGGCAGCGACTCGCGGGCCTCGCCGACGTCGGGGGTCTGCGCCGACACGGTGAGCTCGCCCTGGGTGAACGCCAGGCGCAGCGGCGCGTTCTTCTGCGCGAGCAGGCTGATCCGCCGCACGACGTCGGTGAGCTCGCCGCTGGCGATGCGCAGCTCGTGCTCGAACGTCTCAGGCAGCAACTGGCGGTAGTTGGGGAACTGGCCGTCGATCAGCCGCGAGGAGAGGATCACTCGGCCCAGCGAGAACAGCACCTGGTTCTGGCGCACGCTCACGCTGAGCGGCGCCTCCTCGTTCTGGGCGACGAGTCGAGCCAACTCCTGGAGGGCGCGGGCGGGCACGTTGACCTCGAACGCGGAGGACAGCGGCGCCTCGAGGACCGTCTCCTTGACCGACAGGCGGTAGGAATCGGTCGCGACCATCCGGAGCTCGCGGTCGGACGCCGACACCAGGATGCCGGTCAGCACGGGGCGGGTCTCATCGCGCGAGGCCGAGCCGGCGACCTTGGTCGCGGTCGCGACGAACGCGGCGGCGGGTAGCTCGACGGTCGTCTCGGCGTCCGGCTCAGGGAACGTGGGGAAGTCGTCGGAGCGCAGCGTGCGGATGTGGAACGTGGCGTTGCCGGAGATGAGCTCGACGTCCTGCTCGGCGGAGCGCAGCTCGAGCGAGACCGAGTCGGACGGCAACGAGCGCACGACGTCGAGCATCAGCCGGGCCGGAAGCACGACGGTGCCCTCGCGGATCACCTCGGCCTCGAGCGGCACGCGCAGACCCACGTCCATGTCGGTTGCCCGCAGCTCGCAGTCCCCGCCGATCACCGACAGCTGGACACCGGACAGCGCCTGGATCGCCGAGCGGGTCGAAGCGACACGGCTCACGGTCTGCAGTTGGGCGAACAGTTCGCCTCGTTCGAGAGAGATCTTCACGGTCGTTACCTCTTGTCTGGAAAGGAAGAAGTCATAGGGCTGAGAACGGGTGTGGACAACTCGCCGAACGCCTGCCGGACGGGGCGATCGGAGTGTGCGAACCCGGTGCGGAGCTGTTGATGGAGTCTGTCAAGAGAGGCGGTCGTCCTGGTCGCCGGCAAGACGCCGGCGGAGCTGGTGCACGATCTCCACAGCCTCGGTGTCGCCGGCGAGGCGGTCGGAGACGCGGCGGAGGGCGTTGTGGACGGTCGCGTGGTTGCGCCCGCCGAACGCCCGGCCGATCGATGGCAGGGACTCGTCCGTGAGGTCGCGGACCAGTGACATTGCGACCTGACGGGCCCAGTTGACCGTCGCGCGACGGCTCGAGGAGGTGAGCTGATCGACGGTGATTCCGAACTGCGCGGCGACCGCGGCCTGGATCGTCTCGACGGAGATCGGGCCGCCCCCGTGGGGGACGCTTGCGCGACCGGGCGAGGGTGCCTCGGGGTACATGACGTCAAGCACCTCGGTGGTGAGCGGGACATCGATCGCGCGGTGGGTGAGCGAGTGGAACGCCACCACGCGGATGAGCGCGCCCTCGAGCAGGCGGATGTTGTCGCGGACGCGGTCGGCGATGAGGTCGAGCACGGTCGGGTCGGCGATCTCGATCTGATCGAGCGCGGCGCGCTTGCGAAGGATGGCGACGCGCGTGGCGTGGTCGGGCGGTTTGATGTCGGCGACCAGGCCGGCCTCGAAGCGCTCGCGCAGGCGCTGCTCGATGGTGGTCAGCGCCCGAGGGAGGCGGTCGCAGGTGAGGACGAGTTGGCGGCCGTTCTCATACAACGCGTTGAAGGTGTGGAAGAACTCCTCCTCGGTGCGGGCCTTGGCGGCGAGGAACTGCACGTCGTCGATGAGCAGGACGTCGGCGGTGCGGTACGCCTGTTTGAACGTCTCGATCGACTTGGAGGAGAGCGCGCCCAGGAAGTGGTTGGTGAACGCCTCGGCGGTCGTGTACTTGACGCTCGCGCCCGCGCCGAACTGCAGGACGTAGTTGCCGATCGCGTGCAGCAGATGCGTCTTGCCCAGCCCCGGCGGCGCGTAGAGGAACAGCGGGTTGTAGGCCTGGCCCGGGTTCTCGGCGACGGCGAGCGCCCCGGCGTGGGCGAGGCGGTTGGTCTCGCCGATGATGAACTGCTCGAAGCGGTAGCGCGGGTTGAAGCCGGTGCGCAACTCCGGGCCCTGCTCGCCGGCGACGGGAGGTCCGGCGCTCGGCTCGACGGCGTGCTCGCCGCCTGCGAAGCGGAGCTTGGTGCCGGGGCCAAGCACATCCTCGGCGGCCTGGCCGAGCAGGCGGCCGTACCGCCGGGAGACCCAGAGCTCCTTCTCCGCGGGGCCGCCGAGCACGATGATGCGGCCGTCCCAGTCGGCGACGTCGAGGCCGCCGAGCCAGATGTCGAAGGTGGAGGCGCCGATGCGGCGCCGCAGCTCGGCGCGGAGGACCCGCCACGCATCCTCGGGATCGTTATGCGCGGGCAGCACCAACCGACTCCTCCCGGAGTGTCTTGCAAAGGGGCGAAAAAGAGATCGCGGGGGGCGCACGGCCCTCCCGCGGGGCGGCGAATATATCAACGGCACCTGAGCCGTCCGGACCGTCTGATAGAGCCTTGGCGCAAAGCGCGGGAAAAACCCCAGGCGACCGGTTTGGGCGGGCGGCCGCGACCCGCGCTGTGCGGTGTCGGAGCTTCGTATACTGCGGCGTTCCGATCAGACCGGAGCCTCGCCCATGAAACGTACGTATCAGCCAAAGAAGCGCAAACGCGCCCGCACCCACGGTTTCCGCGCGCGCATGCAGACCCGCGCGGGGCGCCTCACGCTCAAGCGCCGGCGCGACAAGGGCCGCAAGCGCCTCACCGTCTGATGCCAGGCGGGCGGGAGACGACCGTGTCCCCGCAGCGCTCAGGCCGGGGCCGGCTGTCGCGCAGCGCGGAGTTCGACCGCGTCTTCCGCCAGGGCCGCTCCCACGCCGGTCGCGACCTTGTGCTCTACGTCTTCCCGCGTGGCGAGGACGGAGGTGAGCCACGCCTCGGCATGACCGTGTCCCGCAAGGTGGGCAGCGCGGTCGAACGCAACCGGATCAAGCGCGTCCTCCGCGAGGCCTTCGCCCTGGAGAGCGAGCGGCTGCCCGCCGGGTCCGATGCGGTGGTGATCGCGCGGTCCGGTGCCCGGGAGCTCGCGGTCCGGTCGGGGCTTGCCGGCGTTCGCTCCGCGTTGGCTGACCTGATCGACAAGGTGCCGGGTGCGACCCCACGGGCAGAGGGCGACGGCGCCGCCGACGCAGACCGTGAATCCTGGGAGAGCGGGGAATGAACCGGCTGGTGCGGCGAGCGGTGACGCTGCCGATTCGCGTCTACCAATACGCGATCTCGCCGATGTTCGGACCGCGCTGCAAGTACTACCCGTCATGCTCGGAATATGCGGTGCAGGCGGTCGAGGGATACGGCATACTGCGGGGGCTCGTCCTCGCCGGCTGGCGGCTTCTGCGCTGCAATCCCTTCAGCCGCGGAGGCTATGACCCGGTCGAGGCTCAGCGGCTGTTCAAGTCGCGAGGGACGGTCGCGAGCGCCTGACCATGCTCGTCACCGCCAACATCTTCCAGCCGCTGATCGACGTCTTCCAGTCGGTCCTGACCGCGTTCCACTCGATCGGCCTCACCTGGGGCTGGTCGATCGTGCTGCTCACGGTGGCCGTCCGGGCGGTGCTGGTGCCGCTCACCTTCCGCCAGATCAAGGGCATGGTGCGGATGCAGGCGCTGCAGCCGCAGATGAAGGAGATCCAGCAGAAGTACAAGGAGGACAAGCCGCGCCAGCAGCAGGAGATCATGAACTTCTACAAGGAGAACAACGTCAATCCGCTGGCGTCGTGTCTCCCGATGGTCCTGCAGCTGCCGGTCTTCATCTCGCTCTACTACATGCTGCGCGAGTCGCTGCGCAAGGACATCTGTCCGGGGCTGCAGCACTCCTTCCAGGTGAAGTACGCCGCGGCGCACCATCTGACGTCGGTGGCCAAGGCCGCCGGACAGACCACGGCGTGCGGCTCGCACGGCGGCTCGGGTTTCCTCTTCATTCACGACCTCACCGCGAAGGCGACGGGGATCGAGCTGATCATCCTGATCGTGCTCTACATCGGGTCGCAGATCAGCTCGACGCTCGTGATGTCGGCGTCGTCGACGATGGACCCGACGCAGCGCAAGATCATGCTCTTCATGCCGCTGATCTTCGTGCTGTTCGTGATCCGCTTCCCGGCCGGTCTGATGCTCTACTGGATCACCACGAACCTGTGGACCGTCGCTCAGCAGTACGCCGTGCGGCGTTACATCGGCCCGACGGTGGCGGTCGCAGGCGGCGGATCGGTCGACGGTGGTGACGGCGGTACCGCGGTCAAGCCGGCGTCCGGCAGGCCGAGTGGCGGTGGCGGAGGTTCTGGGTCCGGTGGCGGCCTGGGCGCGCGGATGCGCGACCGACTGGCCCAGGCGCAGTCCGAGGCGGAGACCAAGCGCTCCTCTGGCGGTCGTCAGTCCGGCACCGGGACGGCGGCGCCCGCGAAGCCGACGGCCACCACGAGGCGGCCCGCATCGTCCAAGACGGGCGGAGGTTCGAGCAACGGCTCGTCGGGCAACGGGTCAGGGGCCCCACCCCCACGGCCGCCGCGCAAGAAGAAGAAGCGCTCGGGACGGAGGCGATAGATGAGCTTCGACGGCGGATCAAGCGGCGGGGGCGACCCCGCCGATCGTGTGCAGGAGATGATGGAGTTGATCGCCGACACGGCCGGCATCGACGCCGATGTCGAAATCCATGAGGACGGCGAGCGCGGCCTGATCGCAGAATATGTCGGGGACGACCTGGCGGTGCTGATTGGGCACCACGGGCAGACCATCGACGCGATTCAGCACCTCGCCTACCGGATCGCGTCACGCGGGGTGGAGCCTCGGGTGTCGGTGCTCGTCGACGCCGCCGGATATCGCGAGCGCCGGGCGGTGACGCTGCGCCAGACCGCTGACCAGGCGGCCGAGACCGCGCTGCGTGAAGGGCGGCCGGTGCCGTTGGAGGCGATGAGCGCGCTGGAGCGCAAGGTGATTCACGAGCACCTCAAGACGCGGCACGATCTTGAGACGTACAGCCGCGGACAGGAGCCGTCTCGGCACCTCGTGGTTGCTCCGCTGATCGAAGACTGACTCGGCTGCTTGTGAGGGGTGGGTGCGTTGCGCGCCCCGGATCGCCCGTGCTTGCTGTTGGCGTTGCGCCTTGGGGCGACGGTGCGTACGCGAGGGCGATCGGGACGCGGAACG
>DATJTS010000114.1:0-8185 GCA_035503035.1 Solirubrobacteraceae bacterium | reverse complement strand
GCGCCCGCAGCGCCGTGCGTCAAGAGCGGCGTGCCGGCTCGTCGCGCGCGCACCGCTCTCGCGCGTGGTGGAATGGACAAAATTCGTATAGCGCGATAGATGCGTGGAGCGGATGGGTACTCTCATGTTCCGTGGCCGCGGGACGGACCGTCGAGTGGGCCGCAGTCGACCCAGACGCCCCGTGACCCCAGCCGACCAGCACACATCCGCCGTCGCCGCCCGGCTGGCCGCGATCGTCGAGAACCTGGCCGACGCGATCGTCGGCACGGACGGCGACCGGCTGATCACCGATTGGAACCCTGCCGCCGAGCGGCTGTTCGGCTATGGCCGCGAGGCGGTCGTCGGCCGCCACGCGAGCATGCTCGTCCCGCCGGCGCTGCGCGCGGAATCCGAGCGCGTATGGCGCGAGGTCCAGCGCGGAGCCGGCGGCTTCATCCGCGTCGAGACCGAGCGGATGCGCCGCGACGGGACGATCATCGACGTCGAGCTGACGATGGTGCGCGTGGACGATCCGGAGGCCTCACTGGCGTGCTCGGCCACCTACCGGGACATCAGCCAGCGCAAGCGCACCGAGCGACACCTCGCCGATCAGACCATGCGGCTCAAGGCGCTCGCGATCGCCGAGCGCGGGCGCCCTGCAGGGCCCGACCCGGAGCCCGACGGGCGTGAGCACGAGCAGGAGCTCGTCGAGCAGGTGGTCGACCTGGTGCGGCTCCATCTCGAGATGGACGTCGCCTGGCTGGGGGAGCTCACCGAGGACGAGCAGATCTTCCACGCGGTCTCCGGCCATGCCTTCGACTTCGAGCCGGGAAGGGTCACCCCGCGCGATGAGACGATCTGCAGCCGTCTGATCGCGGGGGTCGTCCCTGAGGTCATCCCCGACACGCGGCGGGAGACGGCGGTCGCGCAACTGCCGGGAGTCCTGGAAGGGGTGGTCAGCTACGTCGGGATTCCGGTGTGGCTTCCCGGAGGCGAGCTGTTCGGCACGCTGTGTGCCGCCGGAAGCGAGCCCGCCGAGGATCTCAGCGACCGCGACACCGGTTTGCTGCACGTCCTCGCGGCGATCCTCGGCGGCCAGATCGATCATCAGCGGACGCGCGTCGTCCAGGCGCGAGCCCGCGCCGAGGGGGCGGCGCTCAGCGCACTGCTCGCCGCGCTCGACGCCCGTGATCAGTACACCGGAAGCCACTCCCAGGCGGTCGTCGAGCTCGCGCGCGCCGTCGCCGCCGAGCTCGGGCTCTCACCGGACGAGATCGAATCCGCCGGTCAGGTGGCGCTGCTGCACGACCTCGGGAAGGTGGGCGTTCCGGACACCATCCTTCAGAAGTCCGGACCGCTCACCGCACTCGAGTGGGAGCTCATGCGCGAGCACCCGGCGATCGGCGCCCGGATCGTGTCGGTGATCGGGCCGCTCTCGCACCTGGCGCCGGCCATCCATGCCGAGCACGAGCGCTGGGACGGCGGCGGCTACCCAGACGGGCTGGCTGGGGAGGAGATTCCGATCGCGGCGCGCATCACGCTTGTCTGCGACGCCTACCACGCGATGATCAGCGACCGCCCCTACCGGCTCGCGCTCGGCCGCGAGCATGCGATCGAGGAGCTGCGCGAGCACTCCGGGACGCAGTTCGATCCAGTCGTCGTCGCAGCGCTCCTCACCACGCTGGACGCGTCGCCTGCGCCGGGCTCAGGCCGCGGCCAGTGACGAGGAGGCGCCTGACGACATCCGGCGCAGCAGTTCCAGCGCGCCGCGTTTGTGCAGCGGCTCGTTGAGGTTGCCGCACTTGGGCGACTGCACGCACGAGGGACAGCCGTCCTCGCAGCGGCACTCGCCGATCAGCCGCCGGGCGTCGGCGACCAGACGGTGGAACTGCTCGTAGCCGCGGCGGGTGATGCCAACGCCACCGGGGTGGCCGTCGTAGATGAAGATCGTCGGCCCGCCGGTCTGGGGGTGCGCGTTGGTCGACAGCCCCCCGATGTCCCAGCGGTCGCACATCGCGATCAGCGGCAGCACCGCGATCTGCCCATGCTCGAGCGCGTGCAGCGAGCCGAGCAGCGCCTCGGCTGGGAAGCGCTCACCGGCGTGTCCCCCATCGATCAGCTCGTCGAGCTCGTACCAGAGGGCGCGCGTGGTGAACTCGGTGGTGGGCAGATCGAGCGACTGGAAGTCGATCACCTCCGAGTCCTGCAGACGCCGTCGCTGGTATCCGAGCACGGTCTCGGAGTAGACGACGTCGCCGTATGAGAGGCGGACGCCGTGGGTCTCGTGCTGCTCGCCGAGCCTGACGATCTGCACCATCGACTCGCGCTTGGTCTGCGTGTAGTAATCGCCGCTGAACGGCTCGAGCATCGCGCGGCGCGCACGCAGGTCGAGCTCGGCGACCAGGTAGGACCGGCCTCCGTGCAGGTAGATCGCACCTTCGTGAACGGTCGAGTAGGCCCGGGACGCCTCGATCGTTCCCAGGACCTCGCCGCTTGCCCCATCGAACAGGATGAACGAGTCGGGGCTGGCCGAGCGCAGGCCGACGCGCGCCGCCGGATAGTCGTCGGCCCGGTAGGGGACGAAGCCGGTGGCCCGCTCGCGAAGCAGGCGCTGCTCGGCCAGCTCGGAGGCGAGCGATGCGGTGGTCGGCCCGAAGAAGTCGCTGTCCTGGGGCGTCAGCGGCGCCTCGTGGGCGGCGCAGAGCAGATGCTCGGCGAGGATCTCCGGGCTCTCGGGGTCGAGGATCGCCGCCTCGACGGGCTTCTGGATGAACTCCGCCGGGTGGCGGCAGAAGAACTGATCCAGCGCGTCCTCACCGGCGACATACACCGCCAGGCCGCGGCCGCGCCGGCCCGCGCGACCCCACATCTGCCTGAGGCTGGCGACGGTTCCCGGGAAGGTGACGCACACCGCCGCGTCGAGCTCGCCGATGTCGATCCCAAGCTCAAGCGCGTCGGTGGACACCACCCCCAGCAGCTCGCCGGCGGTGAGCTTGCGCTCGATCTCGTGGCGCTGCGCCGGTGTGTAGCCGGCGCGGTAGGGCTCGATCCGCTCGGCCAGGTCGGCCGGCAATCGGTCGCGGCTGTGGCGCAGGATCAGCTCGACGCCCTTGCGCGACTTCATGAAGCAGATCGTGCGCGCGCCCTTGGCGATCAGCTCGGAGAACACCTCGGCGGCCTCGTAGAGCGCGGAGGCGCGGACGCCCAGGTTCTCGTCGAGCAGCGGCGGATTCCACATCGCGATCCGGCGGTCGGCGCGGGGCGCGCCGTCGGCGTCGACGAGCGCGAAGTCTGTGTGGCCGGTCAGGGTCTGGGCGAGATCGACCGGGTTGGCGATCGTCGCGCTCGCCAGCAGGAAGCGCGGCGCGGTCCCGTGGATGGCGGCGGCGCGGCGCAGCCGCCGGAGCACGTTGGCCACATGCGAGCCGAACACCCCGCGGTAGACGTGGGCCTCGTCGACGACGACGATCGCGAGGTTGGAGAACAGATCTCCCCAGGCCGGGTGGTGGGGCAGGATCCCGACGTGCAGCATGTCGGGGTTGGTGATGATGAGGTTCGCCCGTTTGCGGATTGCCGGACGCTCGTTGCGGGGTGTGTCGCCGTCGTAGATCGCCGGGCGCAGCTCTTTGGTCAGGCCAAAGCGGGTGAGGGCGCGGGCCTGGTCCTGCGCGAGCGCCTTGGTCGGGTACAGGTAGAGCGCGCGGGCGCCGCGATCACCGGTCAACACCTCGAGCGTCGGCAGCTGGAAGCACAGCGACTTGCCCGACGCGGTCCCGGTGGTGACGATCGTCGCCTTTTGGAAGGCGCTGTGCAGCGCCTCGGACTGATGCGCGTAGAGCTGCTCGATCCCCGCGTGGGCCAGCGCGCGCTGGACCGTCGGGTTCAGCTCGGACGGGATCTCGGTGAACCGCCCTTTGCGTCCGGTCTGAACGTCGTCATGGACGAGCCGCTCATCCTGCGCGCCGGTGGCGAGCAGCTCGTCCCACGGCTCTGCGGCGGCGGCGCGACCCATCGGTCACTGAGTATGGCGGGCCGCCCGAGGCGCCCCGCGTCGCCAGGAGGAAAGGGGCGACGCGGGGCTATGGCGGGCGTCCTACCCGGCCGGTTGGACAGTGACGGGGGTGAGCGGATTGCCCGGAGCGATCGTGGAGCAGTCGCTCGGGGCGGTGACGCCGGCGAACCGGGTGGCCAGCCAGCTGAGCGCGGCAGCGCTCCAGACCGGCTCGGTCGTCTCGTGGGTCAGCGGCGTCTCGGTGTAGTCGACCGGGTCACCCGCAGCGCACGCCTCCAGCGCGTAGCTGCGCACGTCCCCGGCGATCATCACCCCGTCTCCGGGACCGATGCCCGGCTGGTCGTTGTTCGTGCCGTCGAGCTCTCCCTGGTCGCCCTGGAAGATCTGCAGCGGCACCGTGGGGAGCGCGTCATTGCCGAGGATTAGCTTGTTGGCGACGTTGACGAACACCGGGATCGTCTCGGGCTCGGGGTACTTCGCCTTGGCGATCTGGGACCAGGTGATCCCGGGGTAGTCATCCTCGGCGTCGTCGATCGAGGTCGCCTTCAGCGCGTTGGCGACCTGCTTGCCGTAGGCCGAGAGGTAGGGGTTCATGTTGATGTGGTACGCCCGCGTGATTCCGACCAGCGCCATCGGCATGACGCCGGCCCAGGTGCTCGAGCCCTCGACGTAGTGGAGGTTGTGGTCGGGCTCGATCAGCACACCGCCCATCGTCGCGCCGACGAGCAGGCTGTTGACATCCGGCGCGTACTGCGGCGCCATCTGTGCGGCCCAGCCGGTCGCGATCGCGCCGCCGGAGTAGCCCATGAGCGCGACGGGCGTGGTGGCGGTCAGATCGTCGAGCGGTGAGGCGAGCGCGGCACGGATGCCGTCGAGCGTGAGCATCCCGTACTCGGGTCCAACCGCGAAGTCGGCCTGTTCGCCCTCGGTATCGGCGACACTGACAGTGTCACCGGAGAGCAGCAGAGCGGAGATGTCACCGGTCTCGATCGTGGTCAGCTGCCGGCCAGCGTCGTAGGGCGCTCCATAGAAGGAGTACGACGGGTCGTCGGCGGTCGTCGTCGAGTCGTAGAACGAGTTGTAGGCGACCAGTTGCGGGGTCGAGCTCGGCGCCGGCGGGAGCAGCACCGAGGTGACGTTGACGGTCGGCTTGCCGAGCACCGTTGTCGAGCGGTACAGCAGCTGGTTGACCGTGACCGGCACCGAGATCCCGGCCACATGCCATTGAATGGTGCGGTGCTTGAGCACCGTCCCGGGGGCGATGTTCTTCAGCGGCTTGGACCCGGTGTAGCGGTAGAACTGCTCCTTCGCCGGCGGTGGCGGGGTGGTCGCCGCTCGGGCTCGGGTGGCTTCGGTCGCGAATGCGATCAGCATCCCGACCAGGGCGACGGCAGCGGCGAGGGTGGCGAGGGTGACGTCCGACGCGCGGGTGCGTGTGCGCGTGTGGGTGCGGGTGCGTCCCCTCTGTGTGTTCACGACGGTCACGGCTCTCCTTCCGAGGGCGTCGAACAACGATGGTACCCGAACGTACCCGGGTTGTGGCGAATCTATGCAACGGGCGAGTGGTAGCGTCGCGCGCCCTTCATGCTCCGCTGTCTCTACGTCGATCTGGACGGGACGCTGCTCGGGCCGGACGCCTCGCTGCTGTCCGGTGCGGACCGCGGGTTCTCGTTGTTGGGCGTGCGCGCGCTGGAGGCCTGCGCGCGGGCCGGCGCCGAGGTCGTCATCTACTCCGGGCGCAAGCAGTCGAGCGTGTGGGAGGCCGCGCGCCTGATCGGCTCACGCGCGTTCATCTTCGAGCTGGGGTGCGGGCTGGTGGTCGACGGGGAGCTGGAGTGGCTCACCGATGGGCTGGAGCCTTCTTCGGTCGAGGGGTCGATCTTCGATCAGATCTCCGCGTCGGGGGCGGTCTCATTGCTGTTGGAGCGCTTCGGCGGGTCGCTTGAGCCGCACACGCCGTGGTCGGCGGTCCGCGACGTCTCACATCTGTTCCGGGGGTCGGTCTCGTTGGACGAGGTGGGCGCGGTGCTGGATGCGGCCGGGCTGGGTGATCGGTTCCGGCTGCTCGACAACGGGGTGATCCCCGAGGCGCGGTCGCTCGGGTTAATGCCTGCGTTGGACGTGGTACGGGCGTACCACCTGGTGCCTTTCGGCGCGTCGAAGGGCCGGGCGGTGGCGCGGCACATGCAGAACCGGGGCTATGCGGCGTCGGAGTGCATCGCGGTTGGGGACTCCCGGGAGGACCTGTCGGCGGCGGGGGTGGTGGGAACGTTCTGGCTGGTGGCGAACGCCTTGGCACGCGACCCGGGGTTGGAGGCGGAGATCGCGGGAAGGTCGGACGTGCGCGTGTGTGCGGAGGGGTACGGGGCGGGGGTGTACGAGGCGGTGGTGACGACGTTGGCCGAGGGGCGGTAGGGGGTCGCCAAACCTTCCGCGCGGTGCCGCGACGCTCGACCTCCTTGGTCGATGCGGGGAGCTTTATTGACCTTGACGGCCAACAACCTTCCCGGCCGTGCCGCGGCACTCGACCTCCGGGTCGATGCGGGGAGCTTTATTGACCCTGACGGCCAACAACCTTCCCCGCGGTGCGGTCAGCTATCCGACGCGGGCCGGCGGCGAACGAACCGGCCGCGCAGCCGCGAGATGAGTCCGGGGCGAACCTGGGGACGCCAGCGCGGCGGTGGCGGCACGGTCGCGCGCACGACCTCAACCCACTGCTCGAGTGGGAGTTCGCCGGCGATCAGCTTTCCGAGCGCGGTCGTCACCGGCGCCTGGATGCCGGCCCGGTGCAGCGCCGTGGCAAGCAGCGGCACCGAATCCAGGGCTTCGATCGCCTGCTCGACGCGCCCCGGGATCTCCGTGGCCGCGACACCTTGGGCAAGGAGCTCTCCGGCGCGGCGGTTGCGAGAGGTCGGGGCAAGCGCCGTCGCCACGAGGTCCCCGATGCCGGCGAGACCGATCACCGACTCAGGCCTGGCCCCCAGCCCTTCGGCGTAGCGCCACACCTCGGCGAAGATGTGTCCAGCCGCCGCCCCCGCAGCGTTCAGTCCCTGGGCGACGGTCGCGCCTGAGGCGAGCGCGGCCGCGTTCTTCGCCGCCCCGGCGAGTTCCACGCCGATCGGATCGTTGGACTGCTCGCACACGACCCCGGCGCGAATGAACACTCCGGACAGCGCCGTCGCGAGCGACTCCTCGGTGGACGCGGCGACCAGCCCCGCGCCTTCGGACACCATTTCGTGCGCGTGCGCCGGCCCGCCGATGCACGCGGTCCGGCGCGATCCGACATGCCGTCGGATGATCGTCGTCGGCGACTCCCCGTCAGGCGGGACGAGGCCCTTGGCCAGCGATACGACGGCCGCGCGCTCGCCCATCCCCGAGCCCTTGAGCCCCTCGACCACCCCGTGCAGCGCAGTAGATGGCACGCCGACGAACACGTAGTCAGCGCGGGCGAGCGCACCCTCGCCGACCTGCTCGATCCGTAACTCGCGCGGCAGCTCGACCCCGGGCAGGTAGGCGCGGTTCTCACGATCCTCGCCCAACGCCGCCGCCTGCTCGGCGGTGCGCGCCTGCAGAGTCGTGCGCAGCCCGCCGCGCGCGAGCAGCACGGCGACCGCGGTCCCGAACGACCCGGCACCGATGACCACCGCACGCCGGGACCCAGGCGCGGGCAGATGAATCGAGCGTCTCGGGATCGGAGGCATCGAGCGAGGGTACGCGGGCTCGGCGAGCGGACGCGAGCGGCGGCGGTCAGGCAGCGCCGCGCCGGCGGCCGCCCGGGATCGTCTCGTCCTCGCGGGCGACGGCATCCGCCAGTTCGCCCGCCACCTCGGCGAAGTCCCCGAACGCATCGGCGACATCGGCGGCGCTCGAGCCGGTGATGGCGCGGTTGAGCGCTGCGACCGCTGCATCGAACCGCTGCCAGACCACGTCGGGCCCGCGCCGGCCGGTCCCGGGCCGCAGCTCGTAGGGCGGCGAAGCCGACTCCGCGCCCGGCACCGGACGCCACATCAGTCCGGCGGCGTGGGCGTGCTCCCAGGCGACGTTCTCCGCCGTCGCGGCATCGGCCAGATCACGCAGCCGCTGGGCGAAGCCCGAGTCCGGCGGGGCCATGACGTGGGCGCGCATCGCGGCCGCCCAGCCGTCGCCGGCCTGGCGGACGCGACGCATCGTCTGCGCGCGCTCCCGGTCGAGATC
>DATJTS010000113.1:0-8272 GCA_035503035.1 Solirubrobacteraceae bacterium | reverse complement strand
CTGTCGCCGAGCACCTCCTGGAAGTAGAGCGGCATCAGGATCATCGCGCCGAACAGGGCGGCGCCGAGGCAGAAGGTGACGACGGAGGCGGCGGTGTAGGCGCGGTTGCGGAACAGGCTGAGGTCGAGCACCGGGCGCGCGATGCGGCGCGAGCGGCCGATGAACGCGGCGAGCAGGATCAGCCCGATCAGCACGGGGACGATCACGCGGTCGGAGGTCAGGCTGCCGGCGGCCTCGCTCTCGGACAGGCCGTAGGTGATGCCGACGACGCCGACCGCCGCGAGCACCAGGCCGATGACGTCCAGGCGACCCGCCTCGGCGGCGCCGGCCGCCTCGTCACGGGGCAGCAGCCGCAGCGCGAGGACGAGCGCGAGCGCGCCGACCGGGACGTTGACCTCGAAGATCCACTGCCAGCCGACCGACTGCACGAGCAGGCCGCCGAGCGTCGGGCCGAAGATCGGGGCGACGACGATCGGGACGCCGATGATGCTCATCACCTTCGGAAGGTTGCGGGGGCCGGCGGCCTTGACCAGGATCATCTGGCCGATCGGGGTGAGCATGCCGCCGCCGATGCCCTGGATCACCCGGAAGGCGATCAGCTCCTGGCTGGTGTGGGCCAGGCCGCACAGCGCCGAGCCGGCGGTGAAGACGACGAGCGCGATGATGTACAGCCGGCGCGCGCTGTAGCGCCGCACCGCCCAGCCGGTGACCGGAATCACCGCGGCCAGCGACAGCAGGTAGCCCGTGATCACCCACTGGATCCCCGACAGCGAGTCGTGCAGATCGTGGGAGAGGTCGTGGAGTGCGACGTTGACGATCGTCGTGTCGAGGACCGACATGATGATCCCGAGGATCACCACGATCGCGACCCGCATCACGTGCGGCTCGATCCTGGGGGCGCGCTCTGGCGCGGCGGCGGCTGAAGTCATTTCGGAGTCCAAAACTTTCGAGGGCAAATCTTTAGTCATCAAAATATCATCTCGGCAGATGATGTCCAACCCTTGAGCGGGCTGTGTCCGAGCGATGACGCTTTGAACGCGGCCGCCGCGCCGCCGCGCGGTCAGCAGTCGTCCGACAGGTAGCCGAGCACTTCGATCGCGTGCGCGTTCGGCGGGAAGATCGGATAGAAGACGTGGTCGATCACGTCGCTGATGATGATCAGCGTGATCCGCTTGTAGCGGAGCTTTCCGCCGGCCTCGAACGCCGGCAACCGCAGCGCCTCGCCGAGCGTGCCCTCCGGGTCGGCGAGCAGCGGGTAGGGCAGGCGCAGCCGCTCGGCGAGCTCGCGTTGGGTGTCGAGATCCTGGGTGGAGAGGCCGAACACGCGGTCGGCACCAACGTCCTTGAGGTCGGCGAAGTGGTCGCGGAACCCGCAGCTCTCCGGCGTGCAGCCACGCGCCCCGGGGATCTCGTCCCAGCCCTCGGGCAGCTCGACGCCGGGAGTTCCGGTCATCGGGTAGATGTAGAGCACGGTCAGACCCTCGCCCAGTGCGCCGACGTCGACCGAGCTTCCATCGGTCGCCTCGAGCACGACCGACGGCATCGTCAGGTCGGTCAAATGGTCGGCGGCGCCGTCGTCCTCGGGGACCGGCAGGTCCGCGGGCAGCTGCATGTAGTCGCTCATGACGACATCGTCCCACCGTCGGCGTCGGCTCGCAGGATCGCGTACAGGTAGCCGTCGCGGTAGGCGCCGCCGCGCCACTGGGCGCCGCGGATCCGACCCTCGCGCGTGAAGCCGGCGGCCTCGAGTGCGCGCTGCTCGGCGACGTTCTCGACGTCGGTGTGCGCCTCCACGCGGTTGACCGTCGTGTGCACGAAGAACAAATCCGCCAGCGCGCGCTGCGCCGCCCGCCCGATCCCATGGCCGCGCGCCGCGGGCCGCAGCCAGATCCCGATCATCGGGCACCATGACCCCCGGGTGGGTCCCCAGTGGACGTAGTGCCAGGAGACCTCTCCGGCCAGGGCACCGTCGCCGCCGATCACCGCCAGCACACCGGTGTCGTCGAGCCGAGCGGCGGGCGGGCTGGTGCGCGGGGTCGCCGGGCCGAACTCGTCGAACGGGCTCTCTCCGCCGGTCAACAGCGGCAGGTCGTCGGGCCGCACCGGCCGTAGGGTGATGTCAGCCGGCGAGCCCATGGGTGTAGGCATAGTGGACCGCCTGGGCGCGGTCGCGCGCGCCGATCTTGGCGAACACGTGGTTGACGTGCGTCTTGACGGTCGCGGCCGAGACGAACAACTCGGCCGCGATCTCGCCGTTGGAGCGCCCGGCGGCGATCAAGCGCAGCACCTCGGCCTCGCGCGGGGTGAGCTCATCCGGCAGCGGCCCTGACGGCGCGGGCGCGCCGGACAGACCGGGCGCGCCCGACGAACCCGGCGCGGCGGAGCCTCCGGACCCGGTCGCGCCACGCCCGCTGGTCGCCGCCTCCAGCAGCCGCGCCTGCACCTCCGGGTCCAGGAACGCATGATGGGCGGCGGCGGCCTGCACTGCGCGTGAGATCTCCGCGATCCCGGCGTCCTTGGTGAGGTATCCGCGCGCCCCCGCGCGCATCGCGTCGAGGATCGATGCCTCGTCGGCGTGCGTGGTGAGCACGACCACCTCGGTGTCCGGCCGCGCCTCGCGGATCCGGCGGGTCGCCTCGACCCCGTCCATGCGCGGCATCCGCAGGTCCATGAGCACGACGTCCGGCAGGTACCGGGCCGCCAGCCGAACCGCCTCCTCCCCGTCGGACGCGGCGCCGACCGGGTCGATGCCGGCTGCCGCGTCCAGCAGCGTCATCAGCCCCTCGCGCACGAGTCCCTGGTCGTCGACGACCATCACCCGCACGACGTCGCTCATCGCCGCGCTCCGTCCGGCGACGGGATCCGGAGCTCCACCCGCCAACCGGTCTCGGTCGGGCCGGCGGCGAGCGTCCCGCCCAGCGCCTCGGCGCGCTCGCGCATCCCGGCGATGCCGTAGCCGCCCCCGCTGGCGGCGAGCGGTCCGACGGCGACCGGCACCTCGGTCAGCCGGTTCTCGATGACCACGACGATCTCCCCCTCGCCGATCGTGATCGCGATCGTCGCCTCCGAGCCGGGGGCGTGCTTGGCAACGTTGGTGAGCGACTCCTGGACGACCCGCAGCACCGCGCGGCCGGTGTCTCCCCGCAGCCGTGACGCGTCGCCCGCGATCGTGAGGCTCGTCGCCTCCGCGGCGGTCAGGGTGGCGAGCGCCTCCTCGGTCGAGGGTTCGTCCCCGCGCAGCGCCCCGACGGCGCGGCGCGTCTCACGCAGGCCCTCGCGCGCGAGCTCGTGCGCGCGTCGCACGCGCGTGAGGATCGTCTCGGTGTCGGCGCCATTCTCCAGCAGCGCGGTCGTCGCCTCCAGCTGCAGGGTCAGGCCGGCGAGCGAGTGCGCGAGCACGTCGTGGATCTCCCGCGCGATCCGCGTCGACTCCTCCAGCCGCGCGGCGCGCAGCGCCTCCTCCTGGGAGCGCTGGCTCTGGGCGAGCAGCAGCTCGGCCTGCTCGGCCTGGTGGCGCAGCTGACGGACGTTGGAGGCGGCGAGGCCGGCGGCCACGAACCCGAGCGCGTAGGCGAGCAGGCCGAGCGCGCCGCCGTCCCAGATGAGCACGGTGACCGCCAGCGACAAGGTCGCGACCGCGGTCACCTGCATTGCGCGCACATGTCCGGCACGGATCCCGGCACTCACGACCGCCACGAACACGTAGGCGCTGGCCGCACTGTTGGGAGACGCCCCGACGAGCGCGCCGCCGGCGATGGCGAGCAGGGCGACATCCGGTCCGAGTGGCCGGTCGAGGTCCGACTGAGCGATCCAGATGAGGGCACCCGCCACCGAGAGGACGAACAGGATCGTGACCACCAGCCCGCGGCCCGCCGTGCCGGGGGCGTCCTTCGAGGCGCCGACCACCGACCAGCTCACCAGCGCGAGACCGGCGAGGCGGATCAGGACTGCGATGCGACGGTCCATGCTGAGGAAGATCATCGTGTGACTGGACGTTACGGCTCAGAGCGCACGCGTGGGACCCGCCGGTGAGGCGGGTCCCGGGGCGTGGGTTGCAGGGTCGGCGGCGCTCATGCCAGCTCGGCGCCGCTCGGCAGCTCGGCCTGGGCCCGGTTGCGGCGCAGGTAGAGCAGGCCCGAGCGCCCGAGCACCTCGAACACCGCCATCGCGAGCAGCGCGTCGGTCCACGCCTGGCCGTTGGTGATCGAGTGGGTCTCGCTGAAGTGCGCGAGCGACGCGGCGCCGCTGTGGTTGATCCAGACCAGGAAGGCGAAACGCAGGCCCATGCCGAGCACCCAGAAGAAGCCGGCCAGCCAGCCCGCGCGGGCCACGACGACGCCGTCCTCGCGGCGACGCACGAACGTGGTGTGGCCGGCGGCGGTGCCGAGCATGAGGCCGAACGCGGCGAGGACGCCGATCAGGACGAGGTCGTTGCCGGCGGTCGGGATGGACTTGAAGTAGCTGGCGACCGCGATCCCGACGATCAGGAGCGGCCGGACGAGTGAGTGGATGGACAGCGTCCGCTCCTTGATCTGGAGCAGGACGAGCAGAACGAGGGCTGAGTCGACGAGGTAATCGGTAATTGACATGGGTCAATCTTCGATTCGCGCCGGCGATCCCACATCGGCGCGCGGGTGGATTGCCGGGTGGAGATCCGGCGTCTCTCAACCCTGGGGTGGACACCTGGGGTGGAGACCCCGGGTGGAGACCGTCGCCGCGGGCCGAGCCGGCTCAGCGCGTGACTGCGACCGCCGACGGGTAACCGCCGACGTGGATCGCGGTCGAGACCACCCGGGTGCGCGTCCACAGCAGTCGCACGGCGCCCGCATACGCCTCGAGCACGACCGCGGCGCGGCCGCCGGGCGCGACCGTGATCGCCGACGGGTAGGTGTAGCCACCGACACCGACCGGCCTTCCGGCGCGACCGCTCTTCAGGTCCACGGGCGTCACCGTCGAGGAGATCGAGTTCGCGACGTATGCGGTCCGGCCCGAGGCCGACAGCGTCACCGCGACCGGGGAGTTCCCGACCTTGATCCGCCGCTGCGAGCCGCTGCGGTTCGTGGGGAGCACGGTCAACTGGTCGGTGTCGCCGTCGACCACCGCGACCGTCCGGCCGTTCGGTGTCAGGGCCAGCGAATCCGGGAACTGGCCGGCCGGCGCAGAGCGCACCGCCCGGCCGGTGCGCGTGTCGATCTCGGTCACCGTGTTCGAGCCGGAGTTGGCGACGACCGCTTCGGTGCCGCGCCTGGCCACCGTGATCGCCGTCGGATAGGCCCCGACCGGGATCGGGGTCAGCGCCTGTCCGGTGGCCACGTCGATCGGCGTCACCTCGCCACCGCCCCAGTCACAGACGTAGAGCGTGCGGCCATCAGCGGAGAAGGCGAGCGCGCGTGGCTGCGCCCCGACGGGGATCGACGCGAGCGGTCGGCCGGTGTGCAGGTCGATCGGCGTCACCGAGTCCGAGAGCATGTTCGAGACATACGCGGTGGAGCCGTCCGGGGCGATCGCGATTGCGATCGGATCGTGGCCGACCGGGATCGGGCGCTCTTCCCGGCGCGTGCGGGTGTCGATCGGCGTGACGTCGTCGGACCCCGAGTCGACCACGTATGCGGTGCGGTCATCGGGCGACAGCGCGATCGCGTCGGGGTCGGCGCCGACCGGAATCGGTCCGCCCCGGCGGCCGTTGGCGAGTGTGATCGGCGTGACCCGGTCGGTGGTGCTGCTCACCACGAACGCCGTCTGCGGGGCGGCGCCGCGACCCGTTCGGGCGGTCGGGGTGGTCCGTGCGCTGGGCGTGGTCCGCGCGCCGGGTGCGGGGGCACGCCGGACCGACGCCTGTGGGTGGACGTACGGCGACAGTGGCGCCACCGCAGCGGGCGCACCGCGGCGGAACACGTCGTTCAGCGGCTCCGCGTAGCGATCGTTGGCGGTGAGCGGGCGCAGCCCGAGCGCGCCCTCGATCGTGCGCAGCAGGCTGTAGTGCGTGTACCGGCGGTGAGAGACGAAACCGTGCCGCACCCCCTGGGAGGCGAGGATCAGCGTCGGGATCCGCTGCGCCGGACGCTCGTGATCGGTGGCGTCCTCGTCGAAGGTGATGATCGCCATCGAGCGCTGCTCCCGCCACGCCGGCGAGCGCATGATCTGACCCAGTTGCTGGGCGAGGAAGCGGTCGCCGGCACGGATGCCGCAGCCTTCCATGTCGTCGCAGTCGTTGATGCCGACCCAGCTGAAGTTCGGCGTCGTCGAGGCCTGCGCCAGATCGGTGCCCATCGCCTCCAGCGGGAGCACGTGTGCGGCGCAGTACGCCGGGCGGTCCCGGACGTCGGCGAAGTACATCATCGGAAGGTCGTCGTCCCAGTAGTAGCCGTGGACGGTGTCGTCGCAGGGCCCGGTGGCGCTCTGCTCATACGCCGCCCACGTCTCGCCGGCGGCGTCGATCCGATCGCCGATGTTCGCCGCCCGGATCGTGTACTGCGAGTTCTCCTCGGCGGGGTCGTCGAGCGGGATCCCGAACACGCTGCCCCCGGCGAGCGCGAGGTAGTTGCCGTCGCTCGGGTGCTCTTCGGCGTACATCTGCCCCAACTCGCTGCCCTGGGCGAGCAGGCGGTTGTAGTAGGGGGCCTGGCTGCGGTTGCCGACCACGTCCCGCACGTCCTGGTTCTCGAAGTAGAAGAGGAACACGTGCCGGTAGCGCGGAACGCCCGAGACCGGCGGCCGGAGCGCAGGGGCCGGATGCACGCGCCCGTCCACGGTGAGGCTGAGATCGGCGGCGACCGCCCGGTCGTATCCGACGCGCGGAGCGTACGGCCCATCGATGTTGTGCAACCGGGTGGCGAGCGTGAGCGTGACCTCTGCCCGGACAGCGCCCCGTGGCACCCGCCCCTGGTGGGTCCGCGCGACCAGGCGCCGCACCGCGTTGCGGGCCGAGCCCGAGACCGGGCCGAGCGTGCCGGCGGACAGCCGGCGGCCGGAGCGCGAGAGGAATGAGACCGTGAGCGAGGACGCGCTGGTCGAGCTTGCTCCGAGCCGTCCGGAGAGCGTGAACCGGGCCGCCGAGCGGCTCGCCGGGCGCAGCGGGACCGATTGCACCAGGCGCGCGGTTCCACCCGCGCCGCCGACGAACATCCGCGGCCCGCGCACGGGGAACCCCCTGGTCCCCGCGGGGACCACCGTCGGCAGGCCCCGAGCCACCGACCACCCGGGGATCGTCACCGCATCCCACCCGCCGATCGAGGCTGCGCCGGCCCGAGCGTCCGGATTGCGCAGCAGGTTGACCTCGGTGACCGCGGGAGCCGCCGCTCGGCGTGCGGCGCGTGCCGGTGCCAGGTCGCCGGTGGTGGCGAGAGCCGTCGCGGTCGCGATCAGCGCCGCGGTCGGGACCAGCGCCGTGCGACGCGAGAGGCGGGGGAGCATGACGGCACGCTAACCCAGTCGGCGCCTCAGGTGTGGGGATCCTGCGACGGCGCGGGGAGCAGCGGCGCGAGGATGTGGCGGATGATGCCCGCGAGGTGGCCGGTCAGCTCGTCGGGACCGATCGCGGCCAGGCGCCCGGTGCGCATCACGTAGCGCTCGAAGGCGACGCCGATCAGCACCGAGGTGATGAGATCGCCGCGGACTCCGAGCGCCTCGTCGGGGAGCACCCGCTCCAGCAGCCGTCCGCTCCGTGCGCGCATCTCGTCGTAGAGCGTGGCGGCGGCCTGCTCACCGGTGGCAGCACTGCGAATGACCGCGAGCAGTGGGTCCTCGTTGGATCCCTCCTCCATCCGTCGCACGAACACGGCCGCCAGGCGCTCGGGCAGCTGCGCCGGATCTCCCTCGGAGACCTCGGCGAGCCCGGGCGGCTCGGGGAAGGCGGCCAGCATCAGCTGCTCCTTGGAGCCAAAGTGGCGCATCACCAGGCCGTGGGTGACGCCGGCGCGCCGGGCGATGTCACGGATCGTCGCCCGGGCATAGCCGTTCTCGGCGAGCGCCCTGCGGGCGGCCTCGAGGATCGCGGCGCGGTGGGCCTCGGGGTCACGCCGGCGAATTCGCACGGGCGTCTGGGCGGTCGGGTTGTCAGTGCTCACAGCTTTAAGTGTACAAGTGGTCATTAGGGATGCTACGGTAGTGACCGATTGGTCATTACGAACCCTCCGATCAGGAGCTAGACCGACATGACATCGACACCTCCGCCCGGCGCGTCCACCGGGAATCCCGTCCGCTCCCTCATCCTCGTGTTCCTCGCCGCGGCCGCCGGCTGGTGGCTGCGCGCCCGGCAGGCGTCGCAGGCGCA
>DATJTS010000112.1:0-23817 GCA_035503035.1 Solirubrobacteraceae bacterium | reverse complement strand
CGCCCGCCTGATCGTCGGCTCGTTCCTCACCAAGGATCTCGGCATCGATTGGCGCTGGGGCGAGCGCTGGTTCATGCGGATGCTGATCGACGGGGACGAAGCCTCCAACAACGGCAACTGGCAGTGGATCGCCTCGGTCGGCGTCGATCCCGCGCCGGCCTTCCAGCGGATGTTCAACCCGACTCGCCAGCTCGAGCGGTTCGACCCGGACGGCGCCTATGTGCGGGAGTACGTGCCGGAGTTGCGCCGGGTCCCGAACGAACACCTGGCCGAGCCGTGGACGATGGACGAGGCGACACAGCAGCGTTGCGGCTGCCGGATCGGTGAGGACTACCCGGAGCCGATTGTCGACCACGCGCAGGCGCGGCGTGAGGCGCTCGATCGCTATCGCGTCTAGGCCGCGGCGTGGGCGGTCAGGAAGATTACATTTGAAACCTATATAGTTCTCCGATGTGAGTACCGGAGAACTGATCACCGCGACGGAGCGGGAGCAGCGGATCGAGCGGATTGCCGCCGACCTGCTCCCGAGCGCATCCCAGCTGACTCGCCTGGTGGTTCGCCGCGCGACCGCGACCGGCGGTGGGCTGGCGCGCACCGAGGGCGGCATCCTGCGCACCCTGAGCGAGGGCGAGCGGCGCATCACCGAGATCGCCGAACTCGAGGGGCTCGCGCAACCGACGACGACCGCGCTGGTGAAGCGCCTAGAGGAGCAGGGGCTCGTCGCGCGCGGACGTGACGCGACCGACGGCCGCGTCGCGCTGATCTCGCTCACCGCCGCTGGCGCCGCCGCGCTGGAGGCGTTTCGCCGCCGCTACCGCGGCGCGCTCGCCGAGCGGCTGCACGCAATGAGCGACGAGGAGCTCGCCGAGCTCGACGGCGCGTCGCGCACTCTCGGGCGCCTCGTGCGCGAGCTCCAGCGAGGAGGCGAGCGGTGAGCGAGAGCCACGGCACCGCCGCCGGCTCGTTCCTGTCCCAACCGCGCGCGGTCTGGGCGGTCGGGTTCGCCGCGGTCGTCTCGTTCATGGGGCTCGGTCTCGTCGATCCGATCCTGCCGGCGATCGCCAAGGACCTGCACGCCTCCCCGTCCGACGTCGAGCTGCTGTTCACGAGCTACTTCGCCTTCACCGGGATCTCGATGCTCGCCTCCAGCGTGGTGGCGAGTCGCATCGGCGCCAAGCGCACCTTGCTCGGCGGCCTGATCCTGATCATCGCGTTCAGCGCACTGGCCGGGGCATCGGGGAGCGTGGGCGCGATCGTCGGTCTCCGCGCCGGATGGGGACTCGGCAACGCGCTGTTCATCGCCACCGCGCTGTCGGTGATCGTCGGTTCGGCGACCGGTGGGGTTGCGGGCGCCGTCATGCTCTACGAGGCGGCGCTCGGGCTCGGCATCTCGATGGGGCCGCTGGTCGGTGGTGAGCTCGGGGGCATCAGCTGGCGCGGGCCGTTCTTCGGCGTCGCCGTGCTGATGACGATCGGGTTCATCGCGATCCGGGTCTTCCTGCCGCGCACCGATCCGCCCCCGGCGCATGAGCGCGTCGGAATCACCGAACCGCTGCGGGCATTGCGTCACCGCTCCACCCGCGGGTCAGGGCTCACCGCGATCTTCTACAACTTCGGCTTCTTCACGCTGCTCGCCTACACGCCCTTCCCGCTCGACCTGGGCGTCCATCAACTCGGCTACACGTTCACCGGCTGGGGACTGATGCTCGCGATCTTCGCCGTCTTCGTCGCGCCGCGCGTCGGACACCGCTTCGGTGACGTGCGCGCGCTCGGCGCGGCGCTCGTCGGCCTCGCCGCGATCCTGCTGGTGATGGGGGTGCTGCACGGCTCCCAGGCGGCGCTGATCGTCTGCGTGGTCGTCTCCGGCACGTTCCTCGGGGTGACGAACACGCTGATGACCCAGGTCGTCATGCAGTCCGCGCACGTGCCGCGGCCGATCGCCTCCTCCTCCTACAGCTTCGTCCGATTCTGCGGCGGCGCCGTCGCCCCGTTCGTCGCCGGCAAGCTCGGCGAGCACGTCTCGGTCCAGGCGCCGTTCTACCTCGGCGCGACGATGACCGCGATCTCGGTCGGGCTGCTGGTGTTCTATCGCCGCTCCCTCGGGCCGGTCGACCTCTCGGCGCGCGAGCGGATCGAGCACGGCGCCGAGGCTCCCACCCAATCGGTTCCGGCCAATCCCGGCGAGCCGGACGGCATCGGCGCGGCGGTCCGGCCACGCCCGGTCACCGACTGAGCTTCGGACGCTCCCCGGCGCGGTTCTTTGCGTGCAGCGGGAGGGCCCGGGTAGTCGGTCCTCGTATCACGAGGGAGACCGATGACGAGCCTGTCCTATCTGAACTGCCCGCGCTGCGGCCTCAGCGTTGAGGCCCACGCTGGCCAAGCGGTCGAGGTGAGCTGCCCCCGCTGTCGCGGCCGCGCGAACGTGGTCGTGCCGATGTATGAGACCGACCGGCCGCGTCCCCCGGTGGACGCCCGCGCACCCGAATCACAGGCGGCTTGAGTCCCCGGCCTGGGGCAATGCCCGGGCCAAGGTCAAGAATGAGAATCAGTCTTATTTAATGATAGGGTGCGGGCATGCCCGCTCTCTCGCCGCTGCGACGCATCCGGCTGACCCTCGCTTGCGCGGCGGCCGTTCCAGCGCTCCTCACCGGGTGCGGGGCCGCGGGATCGCCGGCAGCGCTGCATGGCCGGATCCTCGCTGTCGGCGCCGAGAACCAGTACGCGAACGTCATCGCCCAGGTCGGAGGCCGCTACGTCGACTCGGTGGCGATCATGAGCAATCCGAACACCGACCCTCACAGCTTCGAGGCGAGCGCGTCGGTCGCGCAGACGGTCGCCCGGGCGCGACTGGTGGTGCAGAACGGGCTCGGCTACGACGAGTTCATGAACAAGATCGAGGCAGCGGCACACGACGGCGCCCGCCGCGTGATCGATGTCCAGACCCTGCGCCATCTTCCGGACTCGACCCCGAACCCGCACCTCTGGTACAGCCCGCGTACGATGCCGGCGGTCGCCCGGGCCCTCGCCGCCGACCTGAGCGCGATGGAGCCTGCGCACGCCGCCTACTTCCGCGCGCGCGAGGCCCGGTTCGTCGCCTCCCTGGTGCCATGGCGGCGGGCGCTCGCTCAGTTCTCCAGGCGCTATCCCGCAACGACCGCGGCCACGACCGAGCCGGTCGGCGACTACATGCTGCAGGCAGCGGGGGTCCGCAACCTCACTCCGTTCTCGCTGCAGGCCGACATCATGAACGGCACCGATCCGGCGCCGCAGTCGGTGAGCCTTCAGAACCAGCTCTTCTCCGAGCACCGCGTCAAGGTGTTCGTCTACAACCAACAGGTGACCGACTCCATCACCCGCGGGTTCCTCGCCGCGGCGGCCCGGGCGCACGTTCCCGTCGTCGGCGTCTACGAGACGATGCCCGCTCCGGGCTATGACTATCAGTCGTGGATGATGGCGGAGCTGAGAGCATTGGAGCGCGCCGTGGCGCACGGGACCTCGACCCGGAGGCTCGTGCGGTGAGCGCGCCCGTGCTCGCGGTCGAGCGGCTGAGCGTCGCCCTGGCCGGCCGGCCGGTCCTGCGCGAGATCTCGTTCACGATCGAACCCGGCGAGTTCACCGGCCTCATCGGCTCCAACGGCGCCGGCAAGACGACCCTGCTGCGGGCGATCCTCGGACTGAGAACCCGCGGCTCGACGACCTCGGGGCAGGTGCTCGTCGGCGGCGCGGCGCGCGCCCGCCGGAACCCGCTGATCGGCTACGTGCCCCAGAAGGTGCAGCTCGACCCCGACGTCCCGCTGCGCGCGCGGGACCTCGTCGCGCTCGGGATCGACGGCCACCGGCTCGGTTTCGCGTTGCCCTCACGGCGCCGGCACGCCCAGGTGGACGAAATGCTCGACGCCGTCGGCGCGCGCGAGTTCGCCGAGGCGCGGGTCGGCGAGCTGTCGGGCGGCGAGCAGCAGCGAGTGCTGCTCGCACACGCGCTGATGGGACATCCCCGGCTGCTGCTGCTCGACGAGCCGCTGGCCAACCTCGACCTGCGCAGCGTCGGCGAGGTCGTCGCGCTGATCGCCCGGATCGCCTCCGAGCAGCAGCTCGCGGTGCTCATCTCCGCCCACGAGATCAACCCGCTGCTGCCGGTCATGGACCGGATCCTCTACCTCGCCGGCGGCCGCGCGGTCCACGGGACCGTCGACGAGGTGGTGCGCGCGGACGTCCTCACCGGGCTCTACGGCCATCCGGTCGACGTGCTGCACGTGCACGGGCGGGTGCTCGTCGTGGCTGAGGTCGCGGCCGGCGCCGGCGCGGACCCGACCGCGGTTCCGTCGGGGGTGGAGGTCGTCTCATGACGGCCGCCGCCGCGATCGTCGCCTCGGGCTTCTTCTCGAGCTCCTCGGTTCGGACCGCGCTCGCCGTCGGAGCGGCGGTGGCGCTCGTCTCCGCACCGCTCGGCGTGTTCACGGTGATCCGCAGCCAGTCGTTCGCGGGGGAGGCGCTCGGGGACACCGGCACGACCGGCGGCGCGGGTGGGTTCCTCGTCGGGGTGGGGCCGCTCTGGGGGTTTCTCGTGATCAACGTCGCCGCCGGTGCGCTCATGGAGTTGCTCGGCGTCCAGCGCAGCCGGGGGCGGGACCTGGCCACCGGGGTGGTGCTCGGTGCTGGGCTCGGACTGGCGGCGCTGTTCTTCTATCTCGATTCGACGTTGCACAACACCTCGGGCGCACCGATCACGGTCCTCTTCGGGTCGCTGTTCACCGTCGAGAGCTCGACGTTGCCGCTGGTGCTGGTGTTCGGAGTGCTCGTGCTCGCCGTGCTCGCCGTGATCGCTCGGCCGCTCCTGCTCGCCTCCACGAGCCCGGAGCTCGCGGCCGCGCGTGGCGTGCGCGTCGGTCTGGTGGGGTTCGCGTATCTGCTGTCGCTGTCGCTGTCGGTGGCGCTGTGCGCGATCACGATCGGCTCGATCCTGTCCACGGCGCTGCTGATCGGCCCCGCCGCCGCCTCATTGCGGATCGCGCGGCGACCGGGACGCGCGATCGTCCTGGCCGCGGGGCTCGGAGTCGCTGCCACGTGGCTCGGGGTGCTGCTCGCCTACGACAGCTTTGAGTGGTCGGCGAGCCACCCGTGGCCCGTGAGCTTCTTCGTGGTGGCGCTCGTGTTCGTGGAGTACCTGCTGTGCGGGCTCGTCGGGAGCCGCCACCGGGCCCATCCGACGGTGCTCGACACCGCTCCTCCGGCGACTCTGGGCGGCTGACCGCGTGTTCTCCGGGTTCATGGTCAACACCTGGCTGGCCGCCGTGCTCGTCGCCCTGCTCGCCGGAACCGTCGGCTTCTTCGTGGTCATGCGCGGCTCCTCGTTCGTCGCCCATGCGCTGCCCAACGGCTCGTTCGCCGGCGCGGCCGGGGCTGCGCTCGTCGGCGTCAGCACGCTGGTCGGTCTCGCCGTGTTCGCCGTTCTGGGCGCGCTCGGGATAGCGGGCCTCGGGCGTCGCGGGCGCCACGACGCGGTGACCGCGCTCGTGCTCGTGCTGATGCTCGCGGTCGGTGCGCTGTTCCTCGATCTGAGCTCTGACTATGCGCCGGCGGTCTACGCCTTGCTGTTCGGCGAGGTCCTGGGCATCAGCTCGGCGGAGCTCGCGCCGACCGCGGCGATCACCGGCGTGTGCCTGCTCGCGCTCCTGCTGCTGTACCGGCCGCTGCTGCTCTCCTCCGTGGTCCCGGAGTCCGCGCAGGCGCGTGGAGTGGGGCAGGGGCGGATCGAGCTGTGCTTCCTGCTCATCGTCGCGCTCGCAACTGCGATGACCGTGCCCGTCGTCGGCACGCTGCTCGTGTTCAGCCTGATGATCGGTGCGCCCGCTGCTGCCCGCGCCGTCTGCGACCGGCCGGGCCGCGCGCTCGCGCTCTCGGTGGCGATCGCGCTGCTCGCGGTGTCGGTGGCGATCGCGGGCTCGTATGAGACCGACTACCCGGTCGGGTTCTTCGTCGGCACGGTGAGTGCCGCCTGCTACGTGCTCGGCAGGCTCGTGGGGGCCCGTCGCCGGCGGACCGACGACCACCCCGACCACCACACCGACCATCCCGCCACGGAGCTCGTCGGGGCATAACCTCTTGGCCGAGATGAGTCGCGAACCCTCCACCAGCTGGGCCGACCGGGTCACCGACCTGCTCGCCGATGCCGGCCATCGCCGCGGCGGCGCGCGGCGCGAGTTGCTCGAGCTGATGGCGGAACAGAGGTGCGCGCTGTCGGCGTTCGAGATCGAGGCGCAATTGGCGGCCGGGCCACGCAGCGTCTCCCGCGCCTCGATCTACCGGATCCTCGAGGAGCTGGAGGAGGTCGGCGCGGTGCAGCGGGTCGACGTCGGCGGCGGGATCACGCGCTACGAGCCGCTCGGACGCGATCACCACCACCATCACCACCTCGTCTGTGATTCCTGTGGCTCGCTCGAGCCGTTCACGGACGAGGGGCTCGAGCGGGCGGTGGAGCGAGTCGCTGAGCGGGTTCCCCTCGACGTCTCCGAGCACGAGATCGTGCTCCACGGCACCTGCGCGGACTGCGCGGGCGGTCAGTCGGCCGGCGCGCGCTCGGGGTAGCGCGGCAGACCGTCGTCGGGGATCGGCTCCCAGGACGCGGCGTAGGCGACGAACTGACGGGTGCTCGGTCTCACCCCGGGATCGCCGTCGAACGCGGACATCCGCACCGCCGCCACCTCGCCGGTGTCGCCGGCTCGGGCGAACAGGTGCGATCCGCACAGCTCGCAGAACGATTTCGCCAGCCCGGTCTCCAGCGTCCAGTCGCGCAGGTGCTCGGCTCCGTGGGTGACTGTGACGCTCCCGGGCGCCACGCGGGCCGAGGCCTGCGCCGCGGTCCCGGTCCGCGACTGGCAGCGGCCGCAGTGGCAATAGAGCGCGCTGATCGGCGGCTCCGAGAGGGTGAAGCGGACGGCTCCGCAGCCGCAGCCGCCGGTGAGGACGGGGGAGTCGGTCATGGCCGGCACCCTACCGCCGGGCCCGGTTCTCGGTGGCGCACGGCGGGGTGTGTCACCTGAGCGTGGATTATCCGCACTCAGGTGACACACGCCCCCTCCTGCGACAGATCAACTTGCTTGTTCAAAGCAAGGCAACCGGGTACGATCACTCACGATGGCCACGGCAGCCCGCACTCAGCCCGAACGTCAGGCGGTCTCCGACGCCGCCATGGCCGCCGCCGCCGTCGCGCTCATCTGCGAACGAGGCGCCGCCGCGACCACGCTCAAGGACGTCGGCGTGCGGGCCGGCTACAGCCGCGGCCTCGCCGGGTACCGGTTCGGCACCAAGGCCGGACTGTGGGCGTTCCTGGTGCACACGATCGGTGAGGAGTGGCTGGACGAGCTGAGACGTGCGGCCGCCGGGACCACGGGACTCCAGACGCTGCACGCGGCGCTCGATGCCCACTGCGCGATCCTGATCGAGTCGCCCGACCGGTTCCGCGCGTTCTACACGCTGTGGTTCGACTCGGTCGGCCCGGATCCGGCACTGCGTGACCAGATCGCCCGCATCCACGAGCGCCGCCGCCACGACGTGGAGCGCTGGATCCGCACTGGCATGAACAGCGGAACCGTCCGTCCAGACGCCGACGTCAGCGGCGTCGCCGAGCAGTTCGTCTCCCAGATCGTCGGGATCGTCTACGCCTGGCTCGTGGCCGACCCCGATACCCCCGACCGCAACCGTCTCTCCGAACAGCATTCCCACCTCAAGCACCAGATGACCGAGGCGCTCGCGCCCGAACAGGAGTAGCCCGATGGCCGTCCAGACCGACACCACACCCCAGAGCTCCCGGCCCGCCGAGGACGAGCCGCCGCTGCGGTTCGTCACCGCCGCCTCGCTGTTCGACGGCCACGACGCCGCGATCAACGTCATGCGACGGCTGATCCAGGACTCCGGGGCCGAGGTGGTCCACCTCGGGCACAACCGCAGCGTGCGCGACGTCGTGCGCGCCGCGATCCAGGAGGACGCCGACGCGGTCGCCATCTCCTCCTACCAGGGCGGCCACACCGAGTACTTCCGCTATGCCGTCGAGATGCTCCGCGAGCTGGGCGCCGGTCACATCCGCGTGTTCGGCGGCGGCGGGGGCACGATCACCCCGCAGGAGATCGCCGAGCTCGAGCGCGACGGCGTCACGCGCATCTACCACCCCAACGACGGCGCGCACCTCGGGCTGGTCGGCATGATCGACGACCTCGTCGAACGCACCCAGGCCGAGAGGCGCACCTCCAAGGCGCCCACTCTGGACAGCGAGCCGACCGACCTGCAGATCGCCGAGATGCTCTCCGCGATCGAGGACGGGGTGATCGACACCGCGCAGCTCGATCAGCTCCGCGCCGCCTGGAGAGATCACGAGAACACCGCCCGCACCCCCGTGATCGGCATCACCGGTACCGGCGGCGCCGGCAAGTCGACGGTCACCGATGAGCTCCTCTCCCGGTTCGTGCAGCATTTCGACGGGCTCCGGATCGCGGTGCTGGCGGTCGACCCGACCCGCCGGCGGACCGGTGGCGCGCTGCTCGGCGACCGGATCCGGATGAACAGCCTGCGCGACGAGCGGCTGTACATGCGCTCGATGGCCACCCGGCGCCACCACGCCTCCACCGCCGCGGTGCTGGCCGACGCGATCGGGTTCACGCGGACCACGGGTGTCGACCTGGTGATCGTCGAGACCGCCGGCATCGGCCAGTCGGACTCGGAGATCGTCGACCTCGTCGACCTCCCGCTGTACGTGATGACCAGCGAGTTCGGGGCGGCCAGTCAGCTCGAGAAGATCGACATGCTCGACCTCGCCGAGCTGGTCGTCATCAACAAGTTCGACAAGGGCGGCTCCCAGGACGCTCTGCGCGACGTGCGCAAGCAGTGGCGGCGCAACCATGTCGCGTTCGACCAGGCCGAGGAGGAGATCCCGGTCTACCCGACGATCGCCAGCCAGTTCGACGATCCCGGCCTCACCTGGATGTTCGGCAAGCTCTGCGAGGCGCTGCGCGCGCTCCCGGAGCTCGACGCGCAACGGTTCGACCCCCAGCTCGAACAGCCTGCCGATCACGATCCCGTCCCCAACGTGCTGATCCCGGCGGCGCGCGTGCGCTACCTGGCCGAGATCGCCGAGCAGGGTCGCGCCATCGGCGTCGAGATCGAGCACCAGGTGCATGCCGCCGCCACGCTGCAGCACCTGCACGCCGCGCTCAGCGCACTCGACGACCCCGAGCTGCCCGCGCCGCTGGACGCCTATCCGCAGAACCTGTTGGAGGCCGACCACCCCCTCGCCGCGCTCCGCGTCCAGCACAACGAGGCGCTGGATCAGCTGAGCGCCGAGTCGCTGGAGCTGCTGCGCGGCTGGGACGCGATGACGGCGCGCATCACCGCCGACACCTACAGCTACACGGTCCGTGGGCGTGAGCTGACCGGCGAGAGCCATCGCATGTCCCTGAGCGGCCTGAAGATCCCGAAGATCGCCGCGCCCCGGCTCGACGGCTGGGGCGACCGCCTGCGCTTCGCTGCCAGGGAGAACCTGCCCGGCGGCTACCCGTACACCGGCGGGGTGTTCCCCTACCGGCGGATCGGCGAGGACCCGACGCGGATGTTCGCCGGCGAGGGGACTCCCGAGCGCACCAACCGACGCTTCCACTACCTGTCCGAAGGCCAGCCGGCGGCGCGTCTGTCGACCGCCTTCGATTCGGTCACGCTCTACGGGGAGGACCCGGCGCAGCGGCCCGACATCTACGGCAAGGTCGGCAACTCAGGCGTCTCGATCGCAACGCTCGACGACGCCAAGAAGCTCTACTCGGGCTTCGACCTGTGTGCGCCGACGACGTCGGTGTCGATGACGATCAACGGCCCTGCGCCGATCGTGCTCGCCTTCTTCATGAACGCCGCGATCGACCAGCAGGTCGAGCGCCACCTGCGGCGGACCGGCGGCTGGGAGGAGGCCGAGCGCAAGCTCGATGACCATTTCGATCGACATGGTGGAAGACCCGAGTACGCCGGCGAGCTTCCCGGTGGTCACGACGGGATCGGCCTCGGGCTGCTCGGTGCCAGCGGCGACATGGTGCTCGAGCCGGAGGTCTACGAGCGGATCCGCGCCGAGACGCTCAACACGGTCCGGGGCACGGTGCAGGCCGACATCCTCAAGGAGGACCAGGCCCAGAACACCTGCATCTTCTCGACCGAGTTCGCGCTGAAGATGATGGGCGACGTCCAGGAGCACTTCACCGCCCATCAGGTGCGCAACTTCTACAGCGTCTCGATCAGCGGCTACCACATCGCCGAGGCGGGGGCCAACCCGATCTCGCAGCTCGCGTTCACGCTCGCCAACGGCTTCACCATCGTCGAGTACTACCTCGCGCGAGGCATGGAGATCGACCGCTTCGCGCCCAACCTGTCGTTCTTCTTCTCCAACGGAATGGACCCCGAATACGCGGTCATCGGTCGCGTCGCCCGCCGCATCTGGGCGAGGGCGATGCGCGAGCGCTACGGCGCGAGCGAGCGCAGCCAGATGCTCAAGTACCACATCCAGACCTCGGGCCGGTCGCTGCACGCCCAGGAGATCTCCTTCAACGACATCCGGACCACGCTGCAGGCGCTGTACGCGATCTTCGACAACACGAACTCGCTGCACACCAACGCCTACGACGAGGCGATCACCACCCCGACCGAGGAATCGGTCCGCCGCGCGGTGGCCATCCAGCTGATCATCAACCGGGAGCTCGGCCTGAACATGTGCGAGAACCCGTGGCAGGGCTCGTTCGTGATCGAGGAGCTCACCGACCTGGTCGAGGAGGCGGTGTACGCCGAGTTCGAGCGGATCTCCGAGCGCGGCGGCGTGCTCGGCGCGATGGACACGATGTACCAGCGCTCGAGGATCCAGGAGGAGTCGCTTCACTACGAGCGCCTCAAGCACGACGGGACGTTGCCGCTGATCGGCGTCAACACATTCCTGCCGCGCGAGCATGGGGGCGAGGTCGACACCGAGATCGTGCTCGCGCGCTCGACCGAGGAGGAGAAGCGGGCCCAGATCAAGACCGTGAAAGCGTTCAATGACCGCGCCGCGGACCGCCGTCCCGAGGCGCTGCGCCGGCTGCAGGGCGTCGCCCGGGCACGCGGCAACGTGTTCGAGGAACTGATGGAGACGGTCAAGGTCGCCTCGCTCGGTGAGATCTCCGGCGCCCTGTACGGCGTCGGCGGTGAGTACCGTCGCAACATGTGAGCGACGCACCTCCGAACACCCGCGACGCGGCGGGGACCGTGCATCCCGCCGCCGGCGCTGAGCCGCGGATCGTCTCGCTGGTGCCCTCGCTCACCGAGCTGGTGTGCGATCTCGGACTGGCCGAGAGACTGGTCGGGCGCACCGGGTTCTGCATCCACCCCTGGGAGACCGTCCGGCGGATCCCCAAGGTCGGCGGGACCAAGGACGTCGATCTCGCCAAGCTGCGGGCGCTCGAGCCGACGCACGTGCTGCTCAACGTCGACGAGAACCGGCGTGAGACCGCCGACGCGCTCTCGGAGTTCGTCGAGCACGTGATCGTCACCCACCCGCTGCGCCCGCGCGACAATCTGGCGCTCTACCGGTTGATCGGCGCGGTGTTCGGTGTCGAGCCGGCGGCCGAGTCGCTCTGCGAGGAGTTCGAGCGCACGCTCGCGGAGCTCCGTCACCGAGCCGCGGAGCCGGCCGACGTGCTCTATCTCGTGTGGCGCGACCCGTGGATGACGATCGCGCCGGACACCTACATCGCGCGGACGCTCGAGCTTGTCGGCTGGCGCACCCTCCCGCGGGAGAGCGAGACGCGGTACCCGGAGATCGAGCTCTCCGCGTTCGCCGGCGCGGTCGACCGGGTGCTGCTCTCCTCCGAGCCGTTCCACTTCAAGCAGGGCCACGTCGCCGAGGTGGCGGCACTCGTCCCCGGCGCCGAGGTGACGCTGATCGACGGCGAGATGACGTCCTGGTACGGCAGCCGGGCGATCTCCGGCCTGCGCTATCTCGACACCTATGCCCGCGGCGCGGTGCGGACGTGAGCTCCGAGAGTGAGCAGGAGCGCCGTCGCGTCGAGTCGCCCTGCATCGGGGTGTGTGTGATCGACGAGGCAACCGGGCTCTGCGAGGGGTGTCTGCGGACGCTCGAGGAGGTGGCGATCTGGGGCTCGTCGACCGCGGCGCAACGGCGCCAGGTCCTCGCTCGGATCGAGGCCCGGCGCAGGGTGGACGGCTCGCGGCGGGCGGGGTAGGGTCCGCGGACCGGCAACGACAACCCGGAGGGACCTCAACATGCAGCTCTACGGAATCCTGCGCCGCGACGGCTGGCGCACGGGGGCGGACCTGGAGGCGGCGGCCGCTCGCTCGACGAAGGTGGGCGACGAGGAGATGTCGAGCGACATCCGCTGGATCCGCAGCTACGTGATCGATGAGGGCGATGGCGCCGTCGGCACCTTCTGCGTGTACGAGGCCTCCAGCCCCGAGGCGATCCGCGAGCACGCCTCGCGGGCCGATCTCCCCGTGGACGAGATCGTCCCGCTGATCGACACGGTGATCGTGCGTCCCGATCCCTCGCCGGCGACTGCCTGAGCCGGAGCTTCTCGGCCAACCCCGGCGGGCGTCTCAGGCGCTCGTCGGCGCCGGGTGCTCATCGGAGAAGCGATCGGGCCGTACGCGGTCCTCCGGTTCGAGGTGGATGAGCACCGTCGTGCCCGGCAGGCGCGCGGCGATCGCGTCCTGCAGTTGATGGGAGAGATGGTGGGCGCGCCGCAGCGTCGTGCCGTCGGCGAACTGCATGTGTAGATCGACCTGGTGGTTGGAGCCGACGTGCCGGGCGCGCAGGTCGTGGACGCCGACCACCTCGGGTGAGATGAATCCGTCGACGACCTCTTGGAGCGCCGCCAGTTCGTCGGGCGGAAGCGCCTCGTCGGCGAGTCGGCGGGTGGCGTCGTTGAGGATCCGCACGCCCGTGGTCGAGATCGCCGCGGCGACGATCAGACCGACTACCGGATCGATCCACTCCCTGCCGGTGAGGTGGACGAGTGTCAACGACACGAGCACCCCGATCGAGACGAACGCGTCGGTGCGCAGGTCCGCGCCGTTTGCGTCCAGCGCGGCCGAGCCGGTCAGCCGGCCCGCTCGCCGCAGGTATGTGGAGACGATCAGGTTGATCGCCGCCGCGGCGCCGGCGACGATCATGCCGACTCCGACCTTCTGGACGGTTCCGCCGTCGACCAGCCTCCGGATCGCCTCCACCGCGATGAACGCCGCGCCGACCAGCAGGAGCAGCGCCTGCGCGCCGGCCGCCAGATCCTCGAGCTTCTCGTGCCCGTAGCGGTGACCCGCGTCCGCAGGGACATCGGCCTTGCGCACCGATGCGAGTGCGATCACGGAGGCGATCAGATCCATCAATGAGTGGATCGCGTCGGAGATGATCCCGACCGAGCCGGTGATCAGACCGGCGGCCAGCTTGAGCGCGATCAGGCCGCTGTTGGAGCAGACTCCGACGGTCGCCGCTCGGGTCTTCGCGCCGTGTGCCGACTCGCCTCTGCCCTCCATCGGAGCGACGATACCGCTGCGGACGCGCGGTTCAGAGCGCCGGCGAGAGCGGGTCGACCCGCAGCACGGTGCCGCCGCAGGGCGTCACCCGGCGGCCGGTGCTCGCCAGTCGCCCCAGTAGGTCGCTGCGCGTTCCCGGAACCCGGATCCGTGCGGTCACCGCGGCCGGATGCCCGGGGCAGGTGCGATAGCGCGCCGTGAACTGGGCCGAGGTCCCCGGATAGAGGATGACTGCGCCGCCGACCGGCTCGTGCCGCAGCGCTCCGGGGTCGAGGTTCCGGTTGCGCCCGGCGAGGACGTGCGCGCTCAACCCGACGAGCCTGACGCGAGGAAAGCCGCGGACGGTGCATGCCGCGTCCGAGCGGTCCCGCACGCTGAGCGTGAGCGTCGGCCGATGAGCGGCGAGTGCGAGAGAGGCGGGTCCGGCCACGAGCTGATCCGAGCGGCAGCGACCGATCGCCCCGAGCGCGACCATCTGGTCCTCGATCGACAGCGGCCGGCCGACCATGTCGCCCAGCGGCGGTCCGCGCCGGCCCCGGACGGACAGCGACAGGCTCGCGCAGCCCGAGGGCCGGTCGACCGCGACCGCCAGCGGATCCCCGCCTGCTCCGCGGAAGCGCAGCGTGATCCGTGGCTCCACGGCATCGACCGGGCACGAGTAGACGACCCCGGGCTGGATCCGCTGAAGCCGGTCGATCGCTGCCGCCAGGCGGCGGGCATCGCGGCGCCCGAGCGTCCGCGGCGCGGAGCGCCGGCCCTGCGACGGGCGACCGCCGCCCAGGCCGGCCACGGTCGCGCGGGCCGTGTAGGTGACCGAGCGCACCGATCCCGGGATCCGGTCCCAGGCCGGGCGTGGCACGAGCCAGGTGGCCTCGCCGTCGAGCCGCACCGCGGTCCTGCCTCCCGCCAGCGCGTCGGTCTGGACCGCAGCGGTGAGCTGGGAGAGGCCGGGCGGCGGTGCGTATGACCAGAAGGCGTCGGTCACCCGGCCCGACTCGCTGCCCACGCCGCTTCCGACGATCCGCCGGGCGTGCGGCAGATGCGCGCGGACGAACGCGACGACCGTGGACGACGGCTCGTCGATCGTCCACCAGGACGTGTCGTCGACCAGTTGGGGGCTGGTGAGCGAGAAGCCGGGGGAGTCCAGTGACGTGCCCACCCCGGCGGGCTTGCCCGCTGCGCGCTCGGCGCCCGCGGGAAGCTGCAGCTCGGAGATCAGGCGCGATCCCCACCGGCGGGCCGCTGCGCGGTTCGTCGCCGATGAGGTGAACGGAGAGCCGGCGGGCGGGGTGTGGCCGATGGGGCGGTGCTCGGCGGCGGGCACCGCGATGCCGAGCGGGACGAGCGAACCCGCGATGAGCGTCCGCCGGAGCATCGTGGTCACAGTATCCGCCGCGTGAGAACGGCGGTCAACGCGCGAGCTCGCCGGACGATGACCGCGGCTCCGGCGGCCGCGGCTCGGGCGGCGGCGGCTCCGGCGGCCGCGGCTCCGGCGGCCGCGGCTCGAGCGAGGCCGGGTCGGGCGGCTGCGGTCCGGGCGGCTGCGGGTCGCGGGCCGGCGCCGTGGCGGCAATGCGCCGGGCCAGCGCGGCGGCGGCAGTGAGCGTCGCCGGCGAGGGGTCGGCCGCGACGGCTGCGCTGATCTGCTCAAGCGGCAGCCGCTCGCCGCTGGTCCCCATCACGATCGTGTTGCCCGACCGGCCGCCGAGCGTGCACAGATGGTCGAACGCCTCGGCGAGGCCCGCCGCGACGCGGTCGACGACGCGCCGGGACCGATCGTCGACGACGTTCACGAGGGCCAGCGGCGCGACCCGCGCGACGTCGCGCAGCGCCTCCACCGTGACCAGCCGCAGCGGGATCCGCGCGCCCAGGAACGCGTCGATCACCACCGCATCGTGACTGTGGTCGGGTTGCGAGGCCAGCCACTCCCGGCCGTCGGCATGGCGCACCCGCAGCCCGGGCGCGCGCCGCAGCCCCATGTGCTCCCGAGCGAGGGCCAGCACGCCGGAGTCGAGCTCGCACACCTCCTGGCGGCCGTCCGGCCACTCGGCGGCCAGCGCGCGGGGGAGCGCGCAGGCGCCGCCGCCGACGTGCACGATGCGCCGCGCCCGGCTTGCGCGAAGCACGATGCGCAGCCAGCGCGTGTAGTCGAACTCCAGGTGGGTCGGGTTGGCGAGATCGACGTAGGAGCTCTCCATCTCCTCCTGGATGAGCAGCCGCCCGGTCGGTCTCCCGGGATCTCGTTCGACGATCAGCTCGCCGTCGCGGGCGAGAACCGGGTGGGTCACGCGTCGGCGTGCCACCGCTGCGCTCCTCAGTCCTCGAGCGTGCCCGGGTCGGCCGGAACGTCGACCGCGTGCTCCTGGAGCGCCTGCAGCGGCACGATCTCGAGCGCGCGCTCGTGCGTGGAGGCGAGCACGACGTAGGCGGCGGCCCCGTCCATGTGAGCGCGCAGCCAGTTGGCGGCGGTGACGCACCAGCGGTCCCCGGGCTTCAGCCCCGGGAACCCGTAGGCGGGCATCGGCGTCTGCAGGTCGTTGCCGATCCCGCGCTGGTGGTCGAGGAACTCCGCGGTGACCACGGCACAGATCGTGTGGCTGCCGACGTCCTCAGGACCGGTGTGGCAGCACCCGTCACGGAAGAACCCGGTGACGGGATCGCTGCCGCAGGGCTCCAGCTCGGTTCCGAGGACGTTGCGGTCGGGCACCGCCGGAGTATGTCGCGCCTGCCGCCGGGCGCGAGGGCACCCCGCTCCGCGGCGTCAGCTCCCGAGCTGCGGATCGCTGGTGAGCTGGCCGGTGGTCTCCAGGCGCCCGGCCAGCTGGTAGGCGAACGCGGCGTCGGACGGGGCGCTGAGCGCGAGGTCGTACCAGCCGCCGGACGAGCTCGTCGCCACGGTCGCCTTCGCGTGGCCGCCCCGGAGGGTGAGTGTCTGTCCGGCGCCGTAGGCGTCGGCGAGGGCGATCGTCGCCGCCGATTCGGGCGCCTGCACGGTCACCGTGACGACGCCGGCGCCGAGGTCGAGCTGCTCCGTGACGGTGATCTGCGTCGTGATCTGGCCGCTGAAGTGGCGGAAGAAGCCGTTCGGGCCGTGCAGGCTCAGGTCGTAGCTGCCCGGGTTGGGGAGCTCCACCTGCAGATCGTCACCGGGCCCGACGGTGTAGGCGAACGGCGCACCCGGGACGGTGAGCGAGCGGGCCTGGATCCCGATTCCCAGCTTGCCGCGATTGACGATCTCCACTCCCAGCTGCGCGGCGGTCGGAGCGAACGCGATCGTGAAGCGATAGCCCAGCCGGCGTGAGGGGCGCACCCCCGGCTCCTGGACCGGGACCGAGCCGCTGACCGGCGGGGTCGGGGTGTAGCTGGGCGGCGTCGGCTGCGAGGGATCGGGCTCGTAGGAGGCGACGCTCGGCAGCGTTGGCACGGTGTCCGATGCGCTCGCAAAGTCAAACGCCGAGGTGAGGTCTCCGGACACAGCGCGGCGCCACGGCGTGATCTGCGGCTCGCGCACGCCGAACCGCGCCTCCATGAAGCGGATCAGCGAGGTGTGGTCGAACGTCTCCGAGCACACCCACCCGCCCGTGCTCCACGGGGAGACCACGAGCAGCGGGACCCGGACACCGAGGCCGTAGGGACCGGGCACGCCGTCGGAGCCGCCGGGGGTTCCGGCGATCCCGTCGAAGAACTCGTTGGTCACCGGAACCGTCGACTGACCCTCGAGGGTGCCGACGTTCGGGTAGGGGCCCGGCACGTGGTCGAAGAACCCGTCGTTCTCGTCGAAGGTGATGAGCAGCGCGGTGCGCGACCAGACGTCCGGGTTGCTCGTCAGCGCGTTGAGCACGCCTGCGGTGTACCAGGCGCCATAGCCGGCCGGCCAGGCGGGGTGCTCGGTGTAGGCCTCGGGCGCGACCACCCACGAGACGCTCGGCAGCCGGTCATTCTGCACGTCGGCGGCCAACTCGTCGAAGAAGGTGCCTCCGCTGGAGACATCGGTTCCGGTGCGGGCGAGTTCCCGCAACGGGCTGCCGCGCCGCGCCTTGCGGTAGTTCTCGAAGTACAGCAGTGAGTTATCGCCGTAGTTGCCGATGTAGGGGTCCGACGTCCAGCCCCAGGAGCCGGCGGCATCGAGGCCGTCGCCGATGTCCTGGTAGATCTTCCAGCTGACACCGGCGTTCTGGAGCCGCTCGGGATAGGTCGGCCAGTCGTAGCCGATCTCGTCGTTGGCGATCACCGGGCCCCCGCCGCGGCCGTTGTTGCCGTCCCAGCCCGTCCACATGTAGTAGCGGTTGGGGTCCGTCGGGCCGAGCATCCCGCAGTGATAGGCGTCGCACACCGTGAAGGCGTCGGCCAACGCGTAGTGAAACGGCAGGTCTGAGCGCTGCATGTGCGCCATCGACGTCGTCGTCTTCGCCGGAATCCATTGATCCCAGTCGCCCCCGTTGAACATCTGGTGGGTTCCGTCCCAGCTGTGATCGAGATCCTCAATGAAGACGAGCGCGAGGTTGCCGACGTCCGGCCGGAACGGTGGGGTCACCGTCGAGCCATCGGCCTGGTACCAGACCGGACGGCCGGTGGGGAGCGTCACCGGGTGCGGGTCCCCGAACCCGCGCACGCCACGCAGCACCCCGAAGTAGTGGTCGAAGGACCGGTTCTCCTGCATCAGCACGACGATGTGCTCCATGTCCTTCAGCGACCGCGTCGCGCGGTTGGCCGGGATCGAGGCGGCCCGCGCGATGCTGTCGCTCAGCATCGTCGCCGCGACGCTCCCGCCCGCCAACTGCAGGAACCTGCGTCGGTTGATCTCCTTCATCGCTGCACCCGCCTTCGGTCGACATCGGCCTTGCCCGGCGCGAGCCTATGCGCGATGAGACAGCGCGGTGAAGGTCGCTCACGACCGCGTCACGTCCCGCTCACAGGTTGTTCACGGGGTCGCGCCCGGCTCTAAGCTCGCGGCGTGGACGCGCAGGAGTCGATCGAGCACCATCTGAGCGCGCTCGCGGCCGGCGCCGAGCGGATCGCGCCGCAGCGCTGGAGACTGGTCCTGGAGTGCGCCGGGTACCCGCTGGCGATCGAGCTCACGGTGCGCGGGCCACTGGTTCGGGCGCAGGCGGCCGTCCTCCCACCCGAGACGATCGATCCCCGGCAGCTGCTCTTCTGGAACGGCCAGGCGCCGCTCGTCTGCTTCGCCGAGAACCGCGCGGGCGAGGTGATCGTGTGCGGAGAGATCCCGGTCGCCGCGCTCGACGCCGAGCTGCTCGATCGCTTCCTCGGGCTCCTGCACGCGAGCGCGACTCGGGCGCGGCAGTTCGTCTTGCCGGGGTGATCGCGATGGGCTGTCCGGTTCGGCCGATCCCGTTCGTCGTCTGGATGGACCGACCACGAGACGAGGAGGATCGACGATGAAGTATCTGCTGATGATCTGCGCGGGCGAGGACCGCGAGGCGAGCACGCCGCGGATGGGAATCGATCAGTGGGTGGAGGAATCCGATCGCGCCGGGACCCGGCTGCTCGGTCGCCCGCTCGATCCGCCGGAGACGGCGGCGACCGTCCGGGTGCGGGGCGGGGAGACGCTGCTCAGCGACGGCCCGTTCGCCGAGGCCAAGGAGTACGTGGCCGGCTTCGACATCGTCGACTGCGCGGACCTCGACGAGGCGATCGAGCTGGCGGCCAATCATCCGGTGGCGGCGTTCGGGGCCGTCGAGGTGCGCCCGTTCTTCGGGGAGTTCGACTTCCCGGATGCCGCGCGGGAGTGGGCCCGGACCGAGCCGAGCGAAAGCTGGGCGCTGTTCATGTGCCTCGACGGGATCCCCGCCACCGACGAGGAGGAGGCGGCGATCCGCGCCGGTTCGATCGCCTGGGGTGAGCGGTTGACCGAACGCGGCACGATGATCGTCGGGCAGCCGCTTGCACACGCCGACACGGCCACCTGCGTGCGGGTGGATGGCGGCGAGACCCTGCTCAGCGACGGCCCGTTCGTCGAGGCCAAGGAGTTCATCGGCGGGTTCGCGATCCTGCAGGGGGTCACCCGCCAGGAGGCGATCGGCCTCGCCGCCGAGCACCCGCTGGCCGCCTACCACCGGGTCGAGGTCAGGGCGTTCGAGGACGCATGAGTGGTCCGGGTGCGAGCTCGTCGGCGGCCGCTCGGGCGGCTGCCGACACCGCGTTCCGCGAGGAGTGGGGGCGGATCGTCGCGGCGTTGATTCGCCGCACCGGCGACTGGGATCTGGCGGAGGAATGCGCCTCGGAGGCGTTCGCGCAGGCGCTCGACAGCTGGCCGCGCGACGGCACCCCGGCGAGGCCCGGCGCCTGGCTGACCACGGTCGCCTCCCATCGGGCGCTGGATCGACTGCGACGCGCGCGGCGCGGAGGGGAGCTGCTCGAGACGATCGGACGCGACCCGCTCGGCCCGTTGCACGACGAGGAGGAGGACAGGGCGATGGGCGAACTCCTGGAGGAGCCCGACGAGATCGAGGACGACCGCCTGCGGCTGATCTTCACCTGCTGCCACCCCGCGCTGGCGCTCGAGGCCCGCGTCGCGTTGACCCTGCGCGCGCTCGCGGGGCTCACCACGGCGGAGATCGCCCACGCGTTTCTGGTCTCCGAGTCGACGATGACGCGGCGGCTGACGCGTGCGAAGTCGAAGATCGCGCGAGCGGGAATCCCCTACCGGGTCCCGCCCGCGCACCTGCTGCCCGAGCGGACGGCCGGGGTGCTCGCGGTGCTCTGGCTGCTGTTCAACGAGGGCTACTCGGCCAGCGCCGGCGAGCAGCTGGTCCGCGCCCAACTGTGCGAGGAGGCGATCCGGCTCACGCGGGCGCTCGTGACGTTGATGCCCGACGAACCGGAGGCGTCGGGTCTGCTCGCCCTGATGCTGCTCCAGCATTCGCGGCGGCATGCGCGTGTCGATCAGCACGGCGACCTGGTCACGCTGGAGGACCAGGACCGCGGCCGCTGGGACGCGGGCGAGATCGCCGAGGGGCTCGCGGTGCTGGGCGCTGCGCTGCGTCACCGGGCGGCCGGTCCCTACCAGCTGCAGGCGGCGATCGCCGCCTGTCACGCCGAGGCGCCCGACCCGGAGGCGACGGACTGGGAGCAGATTGCCGCGCTCTACGAGGTGCTCGGGACGGTCATGGACACCCCGGTCGTCCACCTCAACCGCGCGGTCGCGGTGGCGATGGCGGGCGACGCCGATGCGGGCCTTGAGATCGTCGAACGGCTCGACCGCGGCGGCGAGCTTGCGCAATACCACCTGCTCTACGCCACCCGGGCGGATCTGCTGCGCCGAAGGGGCGATCGCGAGGGTGCGCGTGACGCCTACGGCCGGGCGCTCGAGCTCGCGGGGACCGAGCCCGAGCGCCGGTTCCTGACCAGGCGCCTGGCGGAGCTGGGGACGGACCGCTGACGCAGGAGCCGATCGGCCTGCCAGCCCACCTGCTCGCCAACTGGGCGAGCTGGCGGCTCGGCGACGTCCATGCGCTCGCCCGCGACGTGCTCGCACGGTGTGAGGAGGCCAGGCGCGCGTGGAGCCTCGAGCACCTGCAACTGCTGCCGGGCGGTGAGGTCGCGCTCGTGCTGGCCGCCCGCACCGCGTCGGGGGAGGATGCCGTGCTCAAGCTGGGCCCGCGCGCCGCTGATCGGCGGCGCTCGCTCGAGGGCACGGCACTCGCTCTGTGGGCGGAGCACGGCGTCGCGCCGCGGGTGCTCGGGGTGCGCGACGACGGGGAGACGCTGCTGCTGGAGCGGGTGTGCCCGGGCGACTCGCTCGGGGAGCGCGGAGCGGGGGCGGATGAGGTCCTGGAGACGATCGGCGCGGTGTGCGCGCGGATTCATCTGGCGGCGGACCGGATCGGGGAGGACGGGTTCCCGCCGCTCGGCGACCACGCGCGCGACGACGGCTGGCTCGAGTCGCTGCACGGCACCCGCGAGCACGACGAGCTCGTCGCACTGCTCGCACCCACCGCCGGCGATCGTCTGCTCCACATCGATCTGCATGCGCTCAACGTCCTGCGCGGTCCGCGCGGGTGGGTCGCGATCGATCCCAAGCCATGCGTCGGGGACCCCTGCGCCGAGGTCTACGGGTTTCTCGACGGTGCGCCGCTGCGCGAGCTGCCGGGCGACCGCGGCGCCTGTCGCGCCTGGCTGCGGGCGCGGCTGGCCCGCTACGGCCGCGCGAGCGGCGAGGATCCCGAGCGGCTCGCTGTCTGGCTGCGCATCCGGGCACAGATCCTGCTCGGCGAAGGAGCCGGGGACAAACGCGAGCCCCTGCTGCGGCTATGCGACGCGCTGCAGCGAGCGTGATCTGCGCTAGGAGCCGGCCGAGGGCCCGTCGGGCGGGTGGGCGCCGGACCGCTTCGCGATCGGGTCCGCGGGCGCCCCGGGTGGAGCCTCGGCGATCAGCTCCGCCCGCGCCGCGGCGAGCTCCTCCCGCTCGCGCGCGCCGACCCGGGGGATCCGCGGATCGATCCGCTGGAGCGCATCGAGCACGATCGACGCCGTCGCGAGCCGTCCGAACCACTTGTGGTCAGCGGGGATCACGTACCACGGCGCCCACTCGGTGCTCGTGTGGGAGACCATCTCGGAGAACGCGCGCTGATAGTCATCCCAGTAGGCCCGCTCGCGCACGTCGGAGGCCGCGAACTTCCAGTTCTTCTCCGGCAGATCGAGCCGGCGCAGGAAGCGGAGCCGCTGCTCCTCCCTGGAGATGTTCAGCAGCAGCTTGACGACCGTCGTCCCGCTTTCGCTGAGCTGGTGCTCCCAGGCGTTGATCTCCCGGTAGCGCTCGCGCCACACCGCCGACAGATCGCCCTCGGCCGAGAGGCCGCGAGCCTCCAGCAGCCGCGGGTGGACGCGGACGACGAGCACCTCCTCGTAGTGGGAGCGGTTGAACACCGCGATCTGCCCGGGCGCCGGCAGCTGCTGTCGATAGCGCCACAGGTAGTCGTGGGCGAGCTCCTCGTCCGTCGGCTCCTTGAAGCTCTGCACCCGCACGCCCGCCGGGTTGACCCCGCTGAACACGTTGCGGATCGTGCTGTCCTTCCCGCCCGCATCGATCGCCTGCAGCACGACGAGCAGCGACCGCCGGTCCTCGGCTGCGAGCCGCTCCTGGAGGTCGCTGATCTCCGCCACCGCCGTCCTGAGCAGCTTGCGGCCCGCCCGCTTGTTCTGGACGTCATCGGTCTGTCCGGAGCCGAAGTCGCCGGGCAGCTTCACCGTTGTCCCCGGCGCGATCCGCAGCGTTGCTCCCACCTGGAGGATCCGCTCCCGCCGCTTCTCGCGCTTACCGCCCATCTGCCACGTCCCCTCGTGCTCTCCGGCCCGTTGCGACAGTACCGCTCAGGAGATGAACGATGCCGGTCGGGCCAACTCGCCCGACCGGCATCTCTCTCGTGTGTTCGCTGCCGACCTCAGCCGATCGACTTGAGTGAGCGGGTGACGCTGCTCATCTTGCCCTTGGTCGCGACCACGGTCACCAGGTACTTCGCCGGCGTGACCCGATGGATCTCGCGCAACTCCATACGCGCAGCCCCGCGTCGGACCACTGACGTGCCCAGGGCATACGTCTTCTTGCCCCGCGAGATCTCCACGCTGACCACCGAGCTTCCGGGCGCGGACACCGACGCGCTGCAGATCTGCGTTGTCTTTCGATGACCCGCCCGGCCGGTGGCCCGGCTGACGCATGCGATCCTCGAGGAGGCCTTCGCGGTCGCCTCACGGGTCTGGGGCGCGGTCGAGCCAGCGGGACCCTGTGGTCCGGTGGGGCCCGTTGCTCCTTGCGGCCCCTGCGCTCCGGTCGCACCCGTTGCACCCGTGGCTCCGGTTGCACCGGTGGCTCCGGTTGGTCCCGTTGGTCCGATCTCGCCTGGCTCGACGACGAACGGCGACACGATCTCGCTGGTGTCGCCGTTGGAGTCGGTGAGCGTCCAGTCGGCCGAATAACGGCCCGGGGTCAAGTTGCTCACGTTTGTCGCGACGTAAGGACCAATGCTGTCACTCGTTGGTGTGAGGTCCTCGCTGAACGCTGTGTTTCCGTTGGCTCCCGAGACGATCGCCAGATGGACCGTCGCCACCTGGCTGACGACCTGGGCGGTGGACCCGATGCCCGACAGGTTCGCGTACGCAGTGAACGTCTCGGGCATCGATTCATTGTCCGTCGGCAGGGTGATCATGCCCGGCAACTCGACGATCGTCTCGCCGCCGCTGAGAGGATCGGCCAGTTCCTCAGAGGACACCGGCAACTGCGTGGTCAACTCGCCGCTGGAGGGGCAAGCCTCG
>DATJTS010000111.1:0-3780 GCA_035503035.1 Solirubrobacteraceae bacterium | reverse complement strand
GCGGCGGCAGCGCCTTGATCACGTTCATGTGATGGCCCGCGACCTGGGTGAGGATCCGGTGCTCGTGGAACAGCGGGACGGTCACCATCTGGGCGAACATGCCCGGCTGGCGGCGCTCGATCGCCTCCCACAGCTTGCGCGCCGCGCGTCCGGCCGGCGGCCCGAGCTCGATCCCCCACATCATTCCGAGGCCGCGGACCTCCCGCACGACCTCGTACTTGTCGACGAGCGGGTCGGTGAGCTCGAGCAGGAGCGCCCCCATGGTCTGGGCCCGCTCGATCAGCCGCTCGTCGTCGAGCACCCGCAGCGTGGCCAGGCCGGCCGCGGCGGAGAAGTCGTTGTTGCCGAAGGTCGAGCCGTGCACGACCGAGTTCTCCATCGAGTCGAACGTCCGCTCGAACACGGCGCGCGAGCAGAGCGTCGCGCCCACCGGGACGAACCCGCCCGACAGCGCCTTGGACAGCGTCACCATGTCGGACCGGACCCCGTCGAAGTGCTCCAGGCACAGGAAGCGACCCGTCCGCCCCAGGCCGGTCTGGACCTCGTCGACGATGAGCAGCGCTCCATGGGCGTGGCACAGCTCGCCCGCCGCGGCCAGGTAGCCGTCGGGCGCGACGAACACGCCCTTGCCCTGGATCGGCTCGACGATGAACGCCGCGACGTCGCCGGCGTTCAGCGCCGCGTCGAGCGCCTGCAGGTCGCCGAACGGCACCGCCTCGAAGTTCGGCAGCAGGTCTCCGAAACGGTCACGGAACTCCGCGTTGCCGTTGACCGACAGCGACCCGAGCGTCAGCCCGTGGAACGCGCGCTCGCAGTGGATGACGCGCGAGCGCCCGGTGGTCGCCCGGGCGAGCTTGAGCGCCGTCTCCACCGCCTCGGTGCCGCTCGAATTGAGCACGCACGCGTCGATCGGCTCCGGCGCGCGGCTGACGAGTTCCTCGGCGAGCACCCCCGCGAGCGTCGTCACCCCGATCTGCGGCAGGTTCGCCGGCTCGGCGGCCATGACGCTCATCAGCTGCTCACGGACGGCGGGGTGGTTGCGCCCGAGCGAGAACACGCCGTAGCCGGCGTAGAGGTCGAGGTACTCCTCCCCGGCCGCGTCGATCAGGTGGGCGCCGCGGCCGTGCACCCACTCGCGGTCGAAACCGAGCGTTTTGACGACCCGTCCGAGCTGGCGGTTGAGATACCGCTGGTTGAGCTCCATCGCCTCGCCCGCACGAGCGGCGATCAGGTCGCCGAGGTCGGGACGCGCGGGAGAGGACATGCATACATCCTGACGCGTCAGCCAGCTGAACGGACGCTGTACCCGCCCATGCGTCCGGAAAACCGCACCTGGACGGCAGCTTGACTGCACAACGTGTTTGAATGGAGTTAAGGACGAGATGAGCGATACACGAGAGGACATCGAGCCGGTCGAGGCAGAGGTGACCGGTTCGCGGGACGCCCCCACCCCACCCTCGGCGACGGACACCCTGGCCCTGGCGCGCGATCACCTGCTGTCGTTGCAGAGCCCGGCCGGCTGGTGGAAGGGCGAGCTCGAGACGAACGTGACGATGGATGCCGAGGACATGCTCCTGCGGCAGTTCCTGGGCATCCGCTCCGACCGCGTGTCCTCCCGCCAGGCCAGCTGGATCCGCTCCCAGCAGCGCGCCGATGGGACCTGGGCGAACTTTGCGGGCGGGCCGGGCGACCTCTCGACCACGATCGAGGCCTACGTCGCCTTGAAGCTCGCCGGCGACGACCCGGACGCCTCCCACATGCGTCGCGCCGCGGCGTGGGTGCGCGGCCAGGGCGGGCTGCAGAAGGCGCGGGTGTTCACCCGGATCTGGATGGCGCTGTTCGGCGCCTGGAGCTGGAACGACGTGCCGGCGCTGCTGCCCGAGCAGATCCTGCTGCCGGAGTGGTTCCCACTCAACGTCTATGACTTCGCCTGCTGGGCCCGGCAGACCGTCGTCGCCCTGTCGGTCGTGCTGGCGCTGCGCCCGGTGCGTCCGCTGCCGTTCTCGATCACCGAGCTCGACGGTCCCGAGCCGTTCTCCCAGCCACCCGGCGAGACGTGGCTGGCCAAGGGGATCATCGCGCTTGACGCGGTCCTGCAGCAGTACCAGCGCTTCCCGCTGGACCGCGTGCGGCGGCTGTCGCTGAAGCGGATCGAGCGCTGGATCGTCGACCGCCAGGAGGATGACGGCGGGTGGGGCGGCATCCAGCCGCCGTGGGTCTATTCCCTGATCGCGCTCAACCTGCTCGGCTACGAGCTCGACCACCCGGTGATGGAGCGCGGGCTCGCGGGCCTGGAGACGTTCACGATCGAGGAGGACGGCGTCCGCCGGCTCGAGGCCTGCCAGTCACCGGTGTGGGACACCTGCCTGTCGCTGATCGCGCTCACCGATGCGGGCGTCCCCGGCGACGACCCGGCGATCGTCCAGGGCGCCGACTGGATGCTCGACGAGCAGATCCTCGCCCGCGGCGACTGGGCGGTGCGACGCCCGGAGCTCGCCCCCGGCGGCTGGGCGTTCGAGTTCGCCAATGCGAACTACCCGGACGTCGACGACACCGCCGAGGTGGTGATGGCGCTGCACGCGGCCGATCACCCCGACCCGGCCCGCGTCCGAGCCGCGATCGAGCGCGGCGTCGTCTGGCTGGAGGGGATGCAGAGCTCCGACGGCGGCTGGGCCGCCTTCGATGTCGACAACACGCGGGCGCTCGTGCGCGACCTGCCGTTCTGCGATTTCGGAGAGGTGATCGATCCGCCGAGCGCGGATGTCACCGCCCACGTGCTCGAGATGTTCGCGCTGCTCGGCCGCGCCGGTGAGCGGGCGCCACAGCGCGGCCTGCGCTGGCTGCTCGATCACCAGGAGCCGGGCGGTTCATGGTTCGGGCGCTGGGGCGCCAACCACGTGTACGGCACCGGCGCGGTCGTGCCCGCGCTGGTCGCCGCCGGCATCGCGACCAACCACCACGCGATCCGCCGCGCGGTGCGCTTCCTGGAGTCCGTGCAGAACGAGGACGGCGGCTGGGGCGAGGACATGCGCTCCTACGACGACGATGCCTGGATCGGCCGCGGCGCCTCGACCGCGTCCCAGACGGCCTGGGCGCTGCTGGCACTGCACGCCGCCGGCGAGCGCTCCGATGCGGTGGAGCGCGGGAAGCGGTGGCTGGCCGACACCCAGCGCGAGGACGGCAGCTGGGATGAGCCGTACCACACCGGCACCGGGTTCCCCGGCGACTTCTACATCAACTACCACCTGTATCGGCAGATCTTCCCGGTAATGGCGCTCGGCCGGTGCGCGCGATGAGCACGGTGCCGCGGGCACTCACCGCGGACGACCTGCCCGGCACCGAGGAGCTGCTGCGGCAGGCCGGCAGCGAGAACTTCACCGTCGCCAACCGGCTGCTCGGCGCGGAGACCTGCCGCCACCTGATGGCGATCTACGGCTACGCGCGGCTGGTGGACGACGTCGGCGATGAGGCGACCGGCGACCGCGACACGCTGCTCGACGTCGTCGAGGCGGAGCTCGCAGCGGTGTTCTCCGGCGGCTCGGTCGGGCATCCGGTGATGCGCACGCTGGCCGTCTCGGTGCGCGAGTGCGGACTGCCCGACGGTCCCTTCCGCCGGCTGCTCGCCGCCAACCGCATGGATCAGACCGTCACCCGCTACGAGACCTGGGATCAGCTCATGGAGTACTGCTCCCTGTCGGCCAACCCGGTCGGCGAGCTCGTGCTCGGGGTGTTCGGTACCGCGACCGGCGATCGGATCGCGCTCTCGGACCGGATCTGCTC
>DATJTS010000110.1:0-2363 GCA_035503035.1 Solirubrobacteraceae bacterium | reverse complement strand
GGCGAGCTCGACCTCGAGCACCCCGCGATTCACGCCGCCGACCGCTGGGCGCTCGCCGGTGAGGCGCTGCACCTCACCCAGTCAGGCGGCCGGGGCTGGACTGACATCCCCGAATACGACCCGCATCCGGACCTGTCCGGTATCGGCCTGTCCTCTGAGCGTGCGACCGACCTCTGGGTCGCCCGCCACCACGACCTGTGCAGCCGGCTCCGCCGTCCCGCGAACCGCACCCTCCATGTCTAACGCCGCCCTCACCTACGCCCCGAACGCCTTCAACTTCTCCCCGCGCTCGCCGGCCGCGCGACGGATCATGCGCCGCTCCACCCGCGACCTGTGCGTCACCGGCAAGAAGCCCTACCGGACCCCGCGCAAGGCGCGGATCGCGCTCGAGACCCTCCAGCGCGACGAACAGCGCCGCCAGACCGCGCTCGGCCAGGAAGCCCGCGTCGAGCGCAACTTCTACCCCTGCCCGCACTGCGGCCTGTACCACCTGACCTCCCGAGTCTGATGGCCACCCGAACCAAGCCGCTGCGCTCGACCGCCGGGCGCAACGCTCGCAAGCGCCCCCCGCTCGACCCCGACCAGCTACAGCGCGCCCAGGCGTTCGCACGGCGCGTGATGAACGGCACCAGCAACATCATCGGCCGCGACTACCTGCCGCCGCCCGTCGCGCACGACTCCGGACCGCAGTACTGGACGCTTCGCACCTTCGTCGACGACGACCTCGAATACACCGTTCAAGTGCTCGTCACCCGGCGTCGCGACGCCACCAACCCCGACCTACTGCCATGACCCTCACCGTAAGGAGTTCACAGTGACCGTTTACGTAGACGAGTTCCCGCCCGGCTGGGGGCGCTGGTCCGGCGGCGGCCACCTGCTCACCTCCGACCTCGACGAGCTTCACGCGATGGCCGAACAGATCGGCCTCAAGCGATCGTGGTTCCAGCACGACAAGAGCTTCGCCCACTACGACCTGGTCGCGACCAAGCGCCTGCTGGCCATCATCGCCGGCGCCGTTCCGATCGAGTTCGGTGAACTACCCGACGACGTGCTGATGCTCAACCGGGCCGACGGCACCTACGAGCCGCGCCGCGATCGCCTCGCGCGGAGACACGCAAATGTCTGAACGTCTGCACGCACCCGCCGCCACCGACCGCTCGCCCGAAGTGCGAGCCGACTGGACCAGCTACGGCATCCGCTGGTATCGCGCCGACACTGACCCCCGGCCGGACTTCGACCACTCCGCCCAGGCGATGCTCTACCGCACCGCCACGGGCGAGCCGCTTTTCACAGTCGTCACGCACGGCGGCTTCCCGTCCGAGGGCGCCTTCACGCTGATCGCTGAAGCGCCGCGCATCCGCGATGAGGTAGACGGCCGCGTCCAACGCGAGAATCGCATGCTTTCCGACGCGCTGGCGCTCCTGCGCGCTGCACACGCTCGCGGGATGACACGTGAGTTGCACACCCGCGTCGGCGCATTCTTGGAGGTCGAGGATGCCTGAGGCGTCCGTGCGGCAACTCACTCGCATGGAGCGCGCCAGCCGCCACGGCAACGGCGGCCAGCCGGACACCGTGAACTACTTGCCGCTCCGGATCGTGCGGCTGGGCATCACGCGCCGCGCCACGACCCGGACGGCCGCCGCCCTGCCCTTGACCGGGGCGCAGCGAGAGGTTCTTGACCTGCTCGGCCCGGATTTGATGTCGCCGGGACCCATCGCGCAGGCGCTCGGCCGGTCCTCCGCTGGCGTGACCGCGAGCCTGTTCGCCCTGGCCGACCGTGGCCTTATCGAACGCATCCCGTACAAGGGATGGCGGCGAACCCAACCCGCCACGAGCTGAAAGCCGAACGATGCAGACTTTGGAACGATCGTCATCATGCGAGTCAGCCACCGCTGACGTGCCAGATTGGGTCGACCGCGACGATGTGGCGCACCGCTATCCCCGCCCGCCCCGGCCGGGTGACCGGGCGTACTGCGGGCACCTATGGACGCCGGACGAGGCGGCGGCCGTCTGGCGCGGTGACCCGCTACCCCCATGCGCCCCCTGCTTGGTGAAGCCGTGATCGAGGATCGGCTCCCCCGCGCCTACGACATCATGCGCGCCTACGGCTGCCTGGCGCCGACCGTCGCCGAGCAGCGAGCATACGTCGGTGTGCTCGACCGGATGGGCGCCTTCGCTTCGTGGGAGCGCGCCGCTCTGCGTGAGGAGGGCTTCCTCGGCGGCGCCGGCGAGGAGTCCGACGGACCCGGCGCGCATAATCTGGCGCAGGATGATCCTGCTCAGGCACCGAGGGACCGTTTACGGGCGGCTCGATCGCGATGAGTTCCTTCCGTCCGAGTGGCTGCTGCGACTCGATCCCGGCC
>DATJTS010000109.1:0-23506 GCA_035503035.1 Solirubrobacteraceae bacterium | reverse complement strand
GCCCGGCGATCCACAAGCGCCGGAAATTGGAGCTTCGAGAAGGCATCGGGGGAGCGCCTTCGAGTTGAACCTGCGCAGCAAGAGCTGGAGCTCGCGGTGAAGAGCGCCCTCCACCTTGAGCGCATACTCTTTGCACAGTTTCTTGGTAGGGAACTCGTGCAATTTTAGATCCGGCCCCGACATTTGGCAATCACACACAGCACCTTTGGAGGAAATGCGCTATTTGAAGACCTCAGAGGCTGCGCAACTTCTCAACGTCAGCCCGAACACGCTGCGCGCGTGGGAACGTAGGTTCGGTTTTCCGAAGCCGCAGCGGTCGCCGGGGAAGCACCGGCTGTTCACGCACGGCGAGATCGCAGCTCTTCGCGACGCGCTCCAGGAGGGGCTGTCGATCTCCTCGGCAGTTTCCCGCGCACGCGAGGGGCTGGCCTCCGACGCCAACTCCCTGATCGGCGCCCTCAGCTCCTACGAGCGTGACCGCGCGGACTCCGCGATCGAGGCCGCGCTGGCGATGCGGTCGGTCGAGCGGACTGTCGACGAGGTCGTCCTTCCGACGCTGACCGAGATCCAGCGGCGCCACGGCTCAGAGTCGGCCGCCTGGGCGTTCGCCGCCCACTGGGGGTCGGACTGGCTGCGACGAGCGGTTCGGCTCGCGCCCGCGCCGGTGCGCGACGTGGCGATCGTCATCGGCGATGCCACGCGCGACGAGCTGGACCCCGACAACTCCCACGTGCGCGCGCTCGAGCTGTTGTGCGTCCGCGCGGGAATCGACGTTCTCTGCCTGTCGGCACGCGGAGTTTCGGGGATCGGCGATGCCGTCGCCGTCCACCGGCCCGACCTCGTCGTGCTCGCCGGCGCTCACCTGGCCGACGACGCCGTCGCCCGCTGGGCCTACGCCATCCGTCTGGCCGCCGGCCCGCTCGGGATCGCCGTGTACCGCCGTGGCGATGGGCGCCGCACCGGTTCGACGACCGGTGCGCGCGTACTGCCGAACGACCCGATCGGCGCCCAGGAGCGCATCCTCGAGCTGATCGAGAACCGTCCCCGGGAGGAGGAGATCGGCCGGTATCTCACGCCGCCGACGCGCCGCGCGAGCGCGATCTGAATCGGGTCCCGCCCCACCCCGCTGCCCACCCGCCGCGATCGTCGCTTTTGTGACGCCTCGGCTGCAGTTTCCACTGCAGAAGTTGCGTTCATGTGCCGATACAGCCATTAATGGAACTCATGAACGGCATTCGCACGAACGCTGCCGCGGTCATGCTGGGGATCAGCCCCAACACGCTGCGCAGCTGGGAGCGCCGCTACGGCTTCCCCAAGCCGCACCGCTCGGCAGGCGGCCATCGCCAGTACTCGCTCAACGAGGTCGAGGCGCTGCGGCTCACGCTTGCCGAGACCCACAACGTCTCCTCGGCGATCTCCCTGGCCCGGGAGCGCGGCGAGGGGCCGTCCACCTCACTGCGCCTGTCCGGCGCGTTCGCCGACTTCGATGAGGACGCCTCCAACCGGCTGCTCGAGGAGAGCCTCGGTCTGCGCTCCGTCGAGCGGACGGTCGAAGAGGTCCTGCTCCAGGCATTGGTCGCCCAGCGCGAGCCGGAGGGCACGACTGCCGAGTACGAGTTCGGCTGGCGGTTCGCCGTCGGCTGGCTGGCCGCGCAGCGGCGGATGTCGCCACCGGCCACCCGTCGTGAGGGAGTGCTCATCTTCGACGCCTCCTCCCCCTGCGACCTCGACTCCGTCCACGCCCAGGCGCTCGAGCTGGTGCTGCGGCGGGCGGGCATGCGGACCCTGTCGCTGACGCCGGCGATCGAGCTCACCCGGCTGGGGCGTGCGCTGCGCGCGCTCGAGCCGAGTGCCGTGGTGCTCACCGGGCAGCGCGTCTCGCTGGACTCGATCGGCCGCCTCGTCTACGCGGTCCGTCAGGTCGTCCGCGACGCACTCGTCTTCGACTACCGCGGGGCGGTTCCCGACACCGGGGCGAGCACCGTGGTGCGACTCGGCGACTCTCCGACCGCCGCACGCGACACGCTGCTCGCGCGACTGGCGGAGGCCGAGACCGCGGCGGAGCACTCGCGCGCCAACCGGGACGTGGTCGCCGACTCGCGTCCCTCTCGCGCAACCGCCTGACCGGCCGCACCACACCTAGAATCGGCGGGGTGCCAGCCGCGCATCGCCCCGTCGACCCGCACGCTTCGTTCCCCGAGCTCGAGCAGCGCGTGCTCGAGCGCTGGCGAGAGCGCGACGTGTTCGCGGAGTCGCTGCGCCGCCGCGAGGGCGGAGCGGTGTGGTCGTTCAACGAGGGGCCGCCGACCGCCAACGGCGCCCCCGGTTTTCACCACGTGCTCGCGCGCGTGTTCAAGGACATCTTCCCGCGCTACCGGACGATGACCGGCCACTTCGTCGAGCGCAAGGGCGGCTGGGACTGCCACGGGCTGCCGGTCGAGCTCGCCGTCGAGGCGGAGCTCGGATTCGACTCCAAGACCGACATCGAGGAGTACGGGATCGCGGAGTTCAACGCCCGCTGTCGCGAGAGCGTGCTCAGCCACATCGCCGAGTTCAACGAGCTCACCGAGCGGATCGGCTACTGGGTCGATCTCGACGACGCCTACCGCACGCTCGACACGACCTACGTGGAGTCGGTGTGGTGGGCGCTGAAGACGATCCACGAGAAGGGGCTCCTGCAGGAGAAGCACAAGGTCGTGCCCTACTGCCCGCGCGACCAGGTGACGCTCTCCAGCCACGAGCTCGGCCAGCCGGGCGCGTATCGCGACGTGATCGACCACTCGGTGTTCGTGCGCCTGCCGGTGATCGACGCCGCCGCGCCGCTGCGCGAGGGCGACGAGCTCGTCGTGTGGACCACCACGCCGTGGACGTTGGTGTCCAACGCCGCCGTCGCGGTCAGCCCCGAGCTCCGTTACGCCCGGGTACGCACCCCGGACGGCCACGTGCAGGTGGTCGCGGCCGAGCTCGCCGGCCGTGTGCTCGGCGACGAGGCAGAGGTGCTGGACGAGTTCTCCGGTTCGGATCTCGTCGGCACCCGCTACGCGCCACCGTTCCCCTACATCCCCAGCGAGGCCTACGGCCCCAAGGGCCACACCGTGCTGGCCGCGGACTTCGTCACCGCGACCGACGGCTCGGGGCTCGTGCACACCGCGATCGCGTTCGGCGACGACGACTTCCGGCTCGGCGAGCGCGAGGGGCTGACCGTCGTCAACCCGGTGCGCGCCGACGGCACCTACGATGAGCGGATCGGCCCCTACGCCGGGCGCAAGGTCAAGGACTGCGATGCGGACCTGATCGAGGACCTGCGCACCCGCGGGCTGGTGCTCCGCGACGAGGACTACGAGCACTCCTACCCGCACTGCTGGCGTTGCGGCACGGCGCTCATCTACTACGCCAAGCCGTCGTGGTACATCACCACCAGCGAGATCAAGGACCGGCTGCTCGCCGCCAACGAGACGATCACCTGGTACCCGGAGCACGTCAAGCATGGGCGCTTCGGCAAGTGGTTGGAGAACAACGTCGACTGGGCGCTGTCGCGTGAGCGCTACTGGGGCACGCCGTTGCCGGTGTGGCGCTGCAAGCACGGATGCATGAAGGTGATGGGTTCGCTCGACGAGCTCGAGCGCGAATCCGGCGTGCGGCTCGACGATCCGCATCGCCCGTATGTCGACGACGTGGTGCTCACCTGCGACAACTGCGGCGGGGAGATGCGCCGGGTGCCCGAGGTGATCGATGTGTGGTTCGACTCCGGGGCGATGCCGTTCGCGCAGTACGGGGCGCCGCACCGGGAGCTCGAGCGCTTCGAGGCGCATTTTCCCGTCGACTACATCTGCGAGGCGCTGGATCAGACGCGCGGATGGTTCTACTCGCTGCTGGCCGAGGCGACGCTGCTGTTCGACCGCAGCTCGTATCGCAACGTCGTCTGCCTGGGGCTGATCAACGACGAGCAGGGCCGCAAGATGTCCAAGTCGCTCGGCAACACCGTCGACCCGTGGCAGCTGCTCGAGGAGTTCGGGGCCGACGCGCTGCGCTGGTACCTGTTCACGTCGAAGTACCCATGGGACGGATGGCGGTTCTCCACCGAGCAGGTCGCCGAGGTCGCCCGGTCGTTCCTGCGCCAGCTGTGGAACACCTACTCGTTCTACGTCCTGTACGCCAACGCGTCCGACGCACCGCCGGCCGACGCCGGTGGGCAGCCCAGCGAGCTCGATCGCTGGATCCTCTCGCGGCTGCAGGCGACCGTGGCCACCGTCGACGAGCGCCTGGCGGACTTCGACGCGACCGGCGGGGGCCGGCCGATCGCCGAGTTCGTCGACGACCTCTCCAACTGGTACGTGCGCCGCTCGCGCTCGCGCTTCTGGCGAGGCGACGAGGCCGCTTTCTCGACGCTGCATCGCTGCCTGGTCACCGTCGCGCAGCTGCTGGCGCCGTTCTGCCCGTTCCTCGCCGATGAGATCTACGACAACCTCGACGGGGCCGAGCCGAGCGTTCACCTCTGCGATTTCCCGTCCGCGCAAGAGCGCGATCTCGGACTCGAGCAGCGCATGGCGATCGTGCGCCAGACCGTCCAGATGGGCCACGCCGCCCGCGCGCAGACCAAGCTGAAGGTCCGCCAACCGCTGCGCTCGGCGATCATCGTCGCCACCGGCGAGGAGCGGGCCGCGATTGAGAGCTTCACGGACCTCGTGCGCGACGAGCTCAACGTCCACGAGCTGCACTTCGTCTCCGAGGCCGACGAGCTCGGAGAGGTCGAGCTCAAGCCGGACTACCGGCGGCTCGGCCCCCGCTTCGGCAAGGACATGCCGATGGTGGCCGCCGCGGTCGCCGGTCTGGACGCCGCGCGCGCCGCCTCCACCATGCGCGAGGGCGGCTCGGTCGGCATCGATGTCGGCGGCACCGAGCACGTGCTCGCCGCCGAGGATCTGCTCGTCTCGATGAAGCCGCTCGAGGGCTACCAGGTCGAACGCCAGGGCCTGCACGCGGTCGCGCTCGACGTCGAACTCGACGAGCCGCTGCGCACCGAGGGTCGCGCCCGTGACATCACCCGCGCAATCCAGATCGCTCGCCAGGACGCGGGCCTCGAGATCACCGACCGGATCCTGCTCACGCTCGACGGCGACCCGGTGCTGCTCGATGCGGCCCGCACCCACCAGGAGTACATCGCGCGTGAGACGCTCGCCACCACCGTTGCTTATGACGGTCTCGACGGGGCCGTCGAGCCGGTGCTCGTCGACGGCCGGCCGTTGAAGATCGCGGTCAGCCGCTGGTGATCGCGGTCAGCGGCCGGCGATCGAGCGCGTGAGCGCGACGATCGTCGTGAACGCCCGGTAGAGCGCGAGCGGCTCCGAGCCAGTCACCGTCACGGTGCGCGCCCCGGCGCGCTCGACCTCGCGGATCCAGGTTGCCATCTCGGCCATGTCGGCAGTCAGGAAGGTGATCTCGAGCGTCGCGGGGAGCTCGATCGAGGGAGCGGACGCGCTGCCGGCGCGCTGCATGGCGGCGCCGGCACCCGCGTGGATGAGCTGGCGCGCGCGGTCGGGGTGAACCGACTCGGCGGCGACGCGCGTGATCGACCGCTTGACCACGACCGCCTCGATGTCAGGCATGAACGGCCGGGCCTCCTCCGCGGTCGCCTCGTCGCCGGTGATGAGCACCACTGGCACCCCGTGGTGAAGCGCCACCAGGGCGTTGATCGCGCTCTCCCCGACCGGCGTCCCATTGAGCCGGACCTCCCAGATCGCGCGCGGGTTGTAGGTGTGGGAGAGGATCGCGCGCTCGGCCCCGATCGACCCGTGGTAGGCGATCATGAAGACGGCGTCGTAGGAGCCGTCCAAGCCCTCCATCATGTACAGCGGCTTGTGCGTCCCCGACAGGTACGAGGCGTGGTGATGAAGCTCACCCGGGTGCAGGTTGTGCATCGTGGAGTGGGCGTCGTTGACCAGGACGTGCTCGGCGCCGCCCTCGATCGCCCCGTCGATCGCGGCGTTGACCTCGCCGGCGAGCAGCTCGCGACCGAGCGCGAACTCCGGCTCGCCGATCCGCACCTGATCCCAGTCGGAGATCCCGGCGCAGCCCTCGATGTCGCTGGAGAGGAACACCCGCATCGCCGCGGCACCTTAAAGCCTCGCGCCCGGCGAGCGGTCTGCTCGGCCGGGCGCGGAAGGCGGGAGGGCTGTTTCGAGGAGGCGCGGCGCTAGGCGAGCGCCGGCTCCAGCTCCTCCTCGAGCTTCTTCTTCGGGTAGGCACCGATCACGGTCTTCTTCAGCTCACCGTGCTTGAACAGCATCAGTGTCGGAATCGACATGACGTTGAACTTGACCGCGGTCTGCTGGTTGTCGTCGATGTTGAGCTTGACGACCTTCAGCGCGTCGCCCTTCTCGGCCGCGATCTCCTCGACGATCGGGGACACGCGCCGGCAGGGACCACACCAGGGGGCCCAGAAGTCGACGAGCACGGGCACGTCGGACTCGAGCACCTCTGCCTGGAAGCTGTTATCCGTGACGTCTGCAACGCCTGACATTCGGTCTCCTTACAGTCCTTACAGTCCTTCGGACGGACGAGTCCAGATTATGTCTTGGACCCGCCGATCGAGGCTGGGTTGGAAGTTCTTTGCTTCAAAAAGTATAGCGAGCGATGGCGGGCGGTCGCGGAGTTGCGGGCCCCGCGGACGGCGGAACGCGCGGAGGGGGCCGAGGGGCGGAGGGGCCGAGGGGCGGAGGGGCCGAGGGGCGGAACGGCTGGCGCCGCGGCCCCGGTACGCCCGAACCACCACTGTGGGCACTTCAAGACGCGCCACGCGGCTCGAAGCTCCCAGAGTGCCCGGGGGCGGCCGAATTCTCGCGACTCTGGGAACTCTGAGCCGCGCCTGGCGGCTCGAAGTTCCCGGAGTCAGGCGGAGAGTAGGCTCGCAGTCTCGATGGCCGACCCGACCAACGCAGAGATCGCGGCCGCGCTCGACGAGCTCGGCGACCTGTACGAGCTCGACGGCGCCGTCATCCATCGCGTCCTGGCCTACCGCAATGCGGCCAAGGCGATCCGCAACGCCTCGGTCTCGGTGATCGGCCTGGCGCGTGAGAACCGGGCGACCGAGCTACCGGCGGTGGGGGCGATCATCCAGGAGAAGACGCTCGCGCTCGCCGACACCGGCGTGATCCCAGCCGCCGAGAAGCTGCGCGCCAAGTTCCCGCCGGGACTGGTCGCGCTCACCAGGCTGCCGGGACTGGGGCCCAAGCGGGCGCGCCGTCTCTACGAGGAGCTGGGGGTCGATTCGCTCGACGCCCTGGAGAGCGCGGCCGAGGCACATCGCATCCGTGAGCTCAAGGGGTTCGGCGCCAAGGCCGAGGACGCGCTGCTCGCGACCGTGGCCGCCGCCAGGGAGCGACAGGCGGCAGGCGAGGCAGAGGGCGTCCGGATCGTGCTCAGCCGGGCACTCGCGGTCGCCGAGCCGCTCGTCGCCGCGCTCCGTGACCATCCGTCCTCCGAGCGGGTGGAGCTCGCCGGCTCGGCTCGGCGGATGACCGACAGCGTCAAGGACATCGACATCATCGCCACCGCGCACGCGCCATTGGAGCTCGCGCAGGCGGCGGCGGGGCTGGAGCTCGTGCAGTCCGCCTCCACGCCGGCCGAAGCCGGGGTCAAGCTGGTGACGCACACCGGCGTCAAGGTCGACCTGCGGATCGTCGCGCCCGACCAGTTCGGCAACCTGATGCAGCACTTCACCGGCTCCCGCGATCACAACATGGCGCTGCGCGCCGCGGCCGTGCGCCGGGGGCTGCACGTCTCGGAATACGGGGTGCTCGACGATGCGACCGGGATCACCCATCGGTGCGAACGCGAGGAGGAGGTCTATTCGCTGCTCGGGTTGGAATGGATCCCGCCCGAGCTGCGCGAGAACCGCGGGGAGCTCGCCGCGGCCGCAGACGGAACGCTGCCGGAGCTCGTCACCGCCGACGATCTGCGCGGCGACCTGCACTGCCACACCGACGCCTCCGACGGGACGGCATCGATTGCCGAGATGGCCCGCGCCGCCGCGGCGGCCGGCTACGAGTACCTGGCGATCACCGATCACTCCAGCTCGGTCGGGGTGCGAATCGAGGGCGAGGGGCTGTCAGAGCACCTCGAACGGATCCGGACGCTGTCGGGCACCGAGGAGGCCTGCGGGGTCACGCTCCTGGCCGGCTCCGAGGTCAACGTCCTGCCCGACGGCTCACTCGACTACCCCGACGACGTGCTCGCCGAGCTCGATTGGGTCGTCGCCTCGGTGCACTCGTCGATGAGCATGAACTCAGACCGGATGACCGCCCGGATCGTGGCTGCGATCGAGAACCCGCTGGTCGACGTGATCGGACACCTCACCGGCCGCAAGATCGAGTCGCGCGCGCCCTACGCACTTGATGTTCCCACGGTGATCGAGGCCGCCGCCGCGACCGGCACGCTGCTCGAGATCAACGCCAGCCCCGACCGGCGGGATATGAACGAGATCCATGCCCGCGCGGCGGCCGCCGCGGGCGTGGGGATCGTGATCAACTGCGATGCGCACCGGACCGGCGGGTTCGAGGTCGTCCGCTACGGGATCGCGACCGCGCGCCGCGCGTGGCTCGGACCGGAGCAGATCGTCAACTGCCGTTCCTGGGACGAGCTCGCCGCTGTGCGGCCCCGCGCTCGCGCGGCGGCGTAGCGACTCCTCAGCGCCGCCGCTTGCGCGGTGGCGGCGGTGGACGGCGTGGTGTCCCGGCCGGCGCGCTGGAACCCGCGCCGGCGGGGGCGACGGTCCCGGTCGGGCGCGCCGGATTGTCAGGCGGCGGGCTGGCCGGGTTGGGCCCGTAGCGAGTGCCCGGCGGCGCGGGCTCGGCGGCCGGAGCGCCCCAGCCCCGGAAGCGCCGCTGGATGAGCACGAAGCAGATCAGCGAGAACACACACAGGGACGACGCGATCCAGAAGTTCACGCGCATCCCGAGGAAGTAGTTGGAGTAGTCGATCCGCTGGGTCTCCTCGAAGATCCGGAATCCCGAATACCCGGCGGCGTACAGCCAGAACAGCCCCGGCGCTCGGATCCGGCCACGTCGCCAGAGCCACGAGAGGACGGAGAACCACAGCAGGTTCCAGATGATCTCGTACAGGAACGTCGGCTCGAAGGTCGCGTAGTGCGCGTATCCGGGCGGGCGATGGATGGGCGCGATCTTCAGCGCCCACGGCAGGCTCGAGGGGCGGCCGAACAGCTCCTGGTTGAAGTAGTTGCCGATCCGCCCGATCGACTGGGAGACGAGCAGCGCCGGCCCGACGACGTCCATCAACTGCAGCAGCTGTTCGTGGGTGAGCCGGCGGCGCGCCACCCAGAGACCGGTGATCACCCCTCCCGCGATGCCGCCCCAGATGCCGAGGCCGCCGTCCCAGATCGCGAGAAAGCCCCACCAGTGGGGTGGGATCTGGCTCGGGGTGGTGATGTCGAAGTAGATGCGCCCGCCGATCAGACCCCCGGGGAACGCCCACATCGCGATCTCGAGCGGCAGCTCCGGATCCCCGCCGAGGCGAGACCAGCGCACGCGCGAGATGATCACCGCGGCGGCGACCGCGAACACGTATGCGATGCCGTACGCGTGGAAGAACAGCGGCCCGATGTGAAAGCCGTTGTGGGCAGGACTCGGGATGGCGCCGAACGGGATCACGACTGCCATCCTGGCACGAGGCGGGGAAGAACATCACGAGCTAACACCGCGCTCATGCTGCCGCGGCGATATGGGACGAGCAGCTCGGCGGCGCGGGCGGCGTATTCCGGACTGGGATCGTCGAGCGCCACGCGCAGCGCCACAGCCAGTGACCCCGCGTCCTCGGCGATGAGCCTCGGGTCGAGCTCTGCGGCGAGCGCCCGCGCCGGGTAGGCACCCGCGGCGGACGTCGTGACCAGCTGGGTCCCGTCGGCGAGCGCCTCCAGCGCGGCGATGCCGTACTCCTCTTCTCTCGGGGTCGCCAGGAAGACGCGGGCGGTGCGCAGCAGCGCCCGGAATGAACCCGGCTCCAGGCGCCCCGCGAAGCGGACACCCGGCTGCTCGGCGCCATCGGTTCCCGCGATCACGAGCGTCTCCCCCTCACGGCGCGCGCGCTGCCACGCCTCAAGAGTGAGATCCAGCCGCCGCTTGACGGGATCGGCGATGTAGGCGACGGCCGCGAGCTCGCGCTCGAGTAGCGGAGCGGTGACCGTCGCCGAGGGCTCGACCGGAACGCGGACGACGACCGGTTCGCCACGGATGGCATCGCGCGCCCCGTCGAACGCCCCCGGCGACCAGCCGAGCACCACCGGAGCCTCGCCGAGGCGCCGGCGCTCGACCGGCCGCTGCCAGATTCCGTGATGACCGGGGCGGTTGGCGGCCGTTGTCGCGTCGAGCCAGATCCCGCCCGGCCGGGGCCAGAGCAGAGCTGTGGTGGTTGAGCAGTAGAGGACTGCGCGCGGGTGATGCTCGGCGATCCCGCGACGGGCCGCCCGCTGCGCCGCGTGCGCCTCCCTCAGGTCGGTGAGCATCAGCGTCCGGACGTCACGAGGCCGTCCCGCCTCGATCTGGACGACCCGGGCGCCGGCGCGCGCCAGCCCGTCGGTCAACTCTCGGGCACCGCGGCTCCAGCCGATCGTCCCGGCGACCGACACGACCAGGACGTCGACCGCGGCCGCGGTCGCCATCAACCGCTCGGGCGACCGGACGCCGTCGGCTCAGGACGGCCGTCGAGGTCTGAGCGCACCGAGCGGAAGCCCGGGGTGCGCACCAGCCGGATCGGCTTCAGCGGCGAGGTGTGCTCGACGAAGAACGCCGCCCCGTCGCGATCCTCGATCGCTGCCACCGCCGAGGACTGCCGGCGCCAGCCGAGCGTCCACACGATTGCGAAGCCGGCCGCGATCGCTGACACCTGCGGCAGCACGACCCCGATCGCCGCCGAGCCAAAGCACATCACCAGCAGTGGCCACAGGCGATTGACGAGTGTCCGGGCCGGGTTGGTCTCGGGCAGGGAGCGACCGGCGCGCGCGTCCGCGAGCAGCCGGGCGATCGGGGGTGACGCGTCCGCGCGGCGCCCCACCCACACGCCGATCAGCGCGGCCGCCACCCACCATCCGGCCGCGACCTCACCGACGAAACTGTCGCCGTGCCCGGTGGCCACGCCGCCGACGGTGACCGCCGCGAGCAGGCTGGCGGCCGCTCCGCTCACCAGCACGGTCGTGCGCAGGAACTCGCGGAAGCGCACGCGTCAGTGTCCCGGACCTTCGCTGGAGACCAGCAGCGACAGCAGCTCGCGGACGCCGTCGGGCCCGTCGACGAGCACATCCGCCTGCTCACGGATCTCCGGGGGACCCTCCTCGGACTCGACGCCGACGCGCACGACATGCTCGAGCTGGCCGTCCGCCGCCAGGTCGGCGAGGGCCCGGAAGGCGTCGAGATCGGTGCGATCGTCGCCGGCGTACAGCACCGAGGTGATCGACGAACCGGTCTCTTCCAGGAGCCGGCGCACACCCGCACCCTTGTCGAAGGGCACCGGCGGGCGCACCTCCAGGACCTTGCGTCCCCAGTGCGTGGCGAGCCCGGCCTGCTCTGCCTCGCCCGCGATCCGCTCGACCGCGCCACGGGCCGCCTCCTCGTCCGGGGCACCGCGCCAGTGGAAGGCGACGATCGGCCCCTTGTCCTCCAAGCGCACCCGTAGCTTCCGGGTCTCGGCGGTGTCATGGCGGTCGCCGAACTCCTGGATCTGGCGCACCCACTCGCTGACCGCGGGGTCGAGCCGGGCCCGGGTCCAGCCCGGCCGCAACTCCTCCACCCCGTGAGAGCCGAGGTAGGCGATCGTCCCGATCGAGACCATCGCGCGCGCCTGGGACGCCTGGCGCCCCGAGACGCATGCCACCAGGCCATAGGCGTCGGCCACCGCGATCAGCAGTTGCCGAGTGGACTCCGGCACGTGCGCGTCGGCGGCGCGATCGACGATCGGGGCGAGTGTGCCGTCGATGTCGAACAGAATCGCGGCACGTCGGCGGTCGGCTGTGAGCGGCTGGAGCGCCTCGCTGGTGAGCGCGGACGTCACTTCTCTGATTATGACGCGCGTTCTCAGCGACCCGAGCCGCAGACTCCGCCGCTACCCGCTCGTAGACTCAGCCCGACCGTGGACACCGCTTCCGAGGCCGTCTGGCCCTCTCCTCACGACCGCCCTGACGGCTCCAGCGCACCCGCACTGGCGTTGAATTCGGCCCCCACCACCCCCTCCGCGCCGGTGGCCGAGCCCTCGCGGGTCGCTGCCGGTACCCGCCGGGTGGGCGCGCGCCGGCTCTCCGCCGACCTGCGACGCGAGCTGGTGTGGATCACGGTCATCTACCTGGCCGCGCGCGCAGCGGTGCTGATCGCCGCGGTGCTGCTCGATGCGTTCGGTCATCACAACCTCCAGGACGAGCTCCTGCACTGGGACGGGCTCTGGTACCGCGATGTCGCCGACAACGGCTACCCCCGCCAGATCGCGCACCCCTACCACCAGGACAACCTCGGCTTCTTCCCGCTCTATCCGATCACGATCTTTGCGGGTACGCACGTGCTGGAGGCGGTGGGCTTCCATCACCAGATCTGGTCGGCGTCGGTGGCGGCGGTGCTCATCTCCGGGGTCGGCGGGTGGATCGCCACCGTGTTCGTGCACCGGCTCGCCGAGGGATGGTGGGACCGGCCGACCGCGCGGCGGGCGGCGGCGCTGTTCGTGGTCTTCCCCGGCGCGGTCGTCTTTTCGATGGGCTATTCGGAGGGGCTGTTGCTGCCCCTCACGGCGGTCTGCATCTGGGCGCTCGAACGCCGCCGCTGGGTGCTCGCGGGAGCGATGGCCGGGTTCGGCAGCGCCGTGCAGCCGGTCGGCCTCGGCCTGTGCGCCGTCTGCGGCCTGTGCGCGTTGCGCGAGCTCTGGGTCGGCGGCCTGTCGGCCCGGCATCTCGGCCAGGCGCTGCGCTCGCGCGGTTTCCGGATGTCGGTGCTCTCGACCGCGATGTCCGGGATCGGGGTGCTGTCGTTCATGGCGTTCCTATGGGCATGGACCGGCCATCCGATGGCCAACTTCTACGCCCAGCACCACGGCTGGAGCGAGAAGACCGACCCGTTTGCCCTGGTTCACCTCGTCACCCGCGAGGTGCCGCGCTTTGACCCGAACCACTTCAACCACCCGTGGATCGACCTCAACGACGTCTCGGGATTCCTGGGGGCCATCCTCATGGCCTACGAGCTCTGGCTGTTGTGGCGCTACCGGCACGAGTTGTCGTTGCCCGCGATCAGCTGGACGCTGATCATCACCTTCCTCGCCTTCACCTCCGAGTACGTGCCACCCAACCCGCGCATGCAGATCACGGCGTTCCCGATGCTGGTGCTGCTCGCGCGCCGCGTGCGCAGACAGGGCTTCGCTCCGATCCTGTTCCTCAACTCGTTCCTGCTGCTCGGGATGGGACTGCTCACGTTCTACAAACACGTGCTGCGGCCCTAGCGGCGGGCGGGGGCGTCAGACGGTCGGACGGTAGAACGGGACCGAGGCGGTGAGCGCGCGCAGGGTGGCCTCGAACCGCGCGCTGTCCTCGGGTGGGATCTCGGCGCGCCATTGGTCGATCGCACGCTCAGCCGCCCGGCGGGCCGCCCACATGCAGGCGGTCCCGCGATCCGTCAGCTCGAGCAGCCGGGCCCGCCGATCGGCGGGGTGCGGGTGGCGCTCGACGTACCTTGCGCGAACGAGGCGGTCGACGAGCTGGGCCGCCGCCTGCTTGGTGACCCCCAGATGTGCCGCGAGATCGGCGGTGGTCGCGTCACCCATCGCAATCCGCGCGAAGGCGAAGCCGTGCAGCGGCGTGACGTCGGCGAATCCGGCCGCGCGCACCCCCGCGTCGATCTGATCGATCAGGCGAGTCGAGAGCTTGAGCACTGCGACGGCGGTGATCCACGGGTCGTCTGCGGCGGTCATCGGCCCCGGAATCTTGACGCACCGGCAGAGAGCGCTAGCATCAACTAGACAAGTATCTTGTCTAGTTTCCTGGAGGGAACGATGCCGATCTACAGCCCCGCCGACGCCGAGCCCTTCGAGGTGCACGGCAGCCGCTTCGAGTCCTTCGTCAGCAGCGCCCGCGGCGCCCACTCGCTGTGCGCGTGGCGGCTGGTGGTCGCCCCCGGGAGCGAGGGCGTCACCCATCGCCCCAGCCACGAGGAGGTGTTCCTGATCCTCGACGGGGAGGCGACGGTGGTCATCGACGGCGCCGCGGCGACCGTCCGGGCCGGCGACGTGGTCCATGTGCCCGCCGGAAGCGAGCTCACCATCAATGGCGGGCCCGCGGGGGCGACCATCTGGGTGACGACCACGGTGGGCCTCACCGCTCAGGTCGGCGAGACGTCGATGGCACCGCCCTGGGCGCAGTAGGGCAAGTCAGCGGTGCAGGGCGCGGGCGAGGTGCAGCGACGTCGAGGCCACGTAGAAGGCTCCGAGCAGCCGGCGAAACCAGTTGACGCCGTCGGTCAGCTCCAGCCACGCCCACACCGCCATCGCGAGATACGAGATGGAGAGCGCGTAGGCGTGGAGAGCACCGCTGCTGCGGTGGGCGACCTCGCCCGACACGAACGCGAGCGCAAGCGGCAGGTTGGGGAACTGGACGATCGGGAAGCGGCGCGGAAAGCTGAGCGCCCGCAACCACTGGAGCGCGTGCCACACGCGCCGGGCGCGGGGGTATGGGTCGACGACGTCAGGGCAGGCCACACCCGACAGGACGCTGCAGCCGCAGATTTCTTCCCGTCAGCGAGCCCCGGCGAGCGGGTGGAAGCTGCGGCGGTACGCGGTCGGGTTGGTGTGCAGGTGGCGGGCGAAGTGCTTGCGCAGCGTCGTCGCGTCGCTGAATCCGCTCTGGAGCGCAACCGACTCGACCGGTAGATCGGTCGCCTCCAGCAGCCGCTGCGCGCGCCGCAGGCGCTGGGTGAGCAGCCACTGGTACGGCGTGGTGCCGGCGGTCGCGGCGAACCGACGGGCGAACGTCCGCTTGCTCATCGCGGCGCGGGAGGCAAGCTGCTCGATGGAGACCGGTCGGTCGAGGTGGCCCTGCGCCCAGGCGATCGTCTCCGCGAACAGGTCGTCGGGGTGGGTGGGCAGCGGGGTCTCGATGTACTGGGCCTGCCCGCCCTCCCGGTGCGGCGCGATCACGAGCCGGCGGGCGAGCTGGTTGGCCACCTCGGTGCCGTGGTCGAGGGCGACGAGATGCAGGCAGAGGTCGATGCTGGCGGTGCTCCCCGCGGAGGTGAGGATGTCGCCCTCATCGATGTAGAGCACCGACGGATCCACGTCGATCGTCGGATGCAGCGCGCGCAACTGGTCGCACTCGGACCAGTGGGTTGTCGCGCGGCGGCCGTCGAGAAGTCCGGCGGCAGCGAGCACGAACGCTCCGGTGCACAGCGCGACCAGCCGCGTCCCTCGCGCGTGCGCTTCCCGCAGCGCTGACAGGACCGCGGACGGCAACCGGTCCAGCCGCTCGCAGGGCGGGACGATGATCGTGTCGGCGGTGCGCAGAGCGGCCAGTCGCTCCGGGACCTGCATCCGCAGGCCGAGGTCTGTCGTGATCGACGCCCTCGCCCCGCAGACCACCAGCTCGTAGCGCGCCGCGCTCAGCTCGTCGCCCTGATCGACGCCGAAGACCTCACAGACCACGCCGAACTCGAACATCGCCAGCCCGTCGTAGACGACGAGCGCAACCCGCGGCCGGTTGGCAGCATTTGCTCGCATGAGGACATTATTGCCACTGGTCGCCACCGGATGCAAGGCATAGTCTGATCACATGCGAATGCGCACAAACCCCCATCACACCGCGTCCGATCTACAGGCCCGCTGGCGGGTGGCGGGCGAGTGGGAGAACCTGCTCGCGCTCGCCGAGCGCAGGCCGCGCAACGGCCAGCTGCGAGTGACGCCGATGACCGCTCGGATCCTCGCGGCACGGCCGGCGATCGACCGGCTGACCGACGCGCTCTACTCCGTGGAACCGGTCGATGCCCGCGGCGTGGCAATCGCTCGCGCGCTCGTCCGCGACGGCACCGGACCGGTCTACAACCCGTACTCCGCCCAGTCACTGACCGACGTGATCGACCACGCGATCGCCGCCCTCGAGCCACATCCGGTCGTAGGCTCGCCGGATGCGCATGCATGCGGATGAGCTCGACCTCGACACCGAGCTGGCTCGTCGGCTGCTGAGCTCCCAGTTCCCCGCAATGGCACCGCCCGCGTCCAACCGCGCACGTCCGCTGCGGAGCTATCACGAGGACGCGCTCCAGGTGTGGCGCTCGCGGCACAAGCTCGACGCGCTGGGAATCCCGGCCCGCCGTTAGCCTGGCGCCATGGAACAGCGCATCAGTCTGGTCACGCTCGGCGTCCGGGACCTCGCGCGGGCCCGCGCGTTCTACGAGGCGCTCGGTTGGCGCGGCCAGGAGATCGAGGAGACGGTGTTCTTCCAGGCGGGCGGGATGGCGGTGGTGCTCTGGTCGCGAGCCAAGCTCGCGGCCGACTCCGGCGTGGCGGATCCGGTGACGGATGGCTTTGACGGGATCGTGCTCGCCCAGAACCTGCGCTCGGAGCGAGAGGTCGACGAGCTGATCGCCTCTGCCGAGGCGGCGGGCGCCGAGATCACGCGCCCGGCCGCGCCGACCTTCTACGGCGGCTACGCCGCGGTGTTCCGCGACCCCGACGGCCACGCCTGGGAGGTTGCCTACAACCCGGGCTTCACCCTCACCGACGACGGGTCGCTGGTTCTGCCCGACTTCTGGGCCGGGTAGCGCCCCGCGCCGCCACCCGCGCCTTGCACCCGAGGCGGAGCGGAGCGGGTCAGCGGTATTCGAACACGGACTCCGGATCCAGGCGGACGCTGACCCGCGACTGACCGGCGAAGTTCTGCGGGTCCTCGCCGTAACGCGCCGCCTGGACCATCGCATGCTCGAGCGCCTCGTCACCGTCGGCCAGCCGAGAGGCGAGACCGCGGACAGACACGTAGTGCAGATAGTCCTCGGGATCGTGAACGACCAGCGTCGCGCGTGGGTCGCGTTGGACATGTTTGACCCAACCGCGATCGCTGCGGCCGTTGAGCCAAATGTGGTCCTCAGCGAGCGTGTAATGGATGACGACCTGGCGGGGCGCGCCGTCGGCAGCGAGCGTCGCCAGAACCGCGCACCGGGGAGCGGACAGGAACTCCCGAACCGGGTCGATCAGGCGCCTGGGGTCGGCCACGCCACAAGAATCGCACGCGGGACGGGCCTCACCGCGCGCCCGCGCGATGAGGCCAGCCACCGTGAGGAGCTTCGCGGCGCGAGCCCGGTTAGGCTGGGCCGATGCGGGTGGTGATCATCGGCGGAGCGGGCATGGTGGGCTCCAAGCTCGCCGCCAGGCTCGCCTCCGACGGGATGCTCGGCCCGCGACCGATCGAGTCGATCGCGCTCGTCGACGTGGTCGAGCCGCCGATTCCGCCCGGGGCGGTGCCGGTCGAGGCGATCGCCGGCGACATCACCGACGCCGGAGTGGCGCCGAGAATGCTGGCCGAGCGGCCGGAGGTGATCTTCGATCTGGCGGCGGTCGTCTCCGGTGAGGCCGAGACCGACTTCGAGAAGGGCTACCGGATCAATCTCGATGGCACCCGCCGGCTGCTGGAGGCGATCCGGACCGAGGGCGACGACTACCGGCCCCGGCTTGTCTTCAGCTCGTCGATCGCGGTGTTCGGTCCCCCGTTTCCTGACGTGATCGGCGACGAGCAGGCCACGACTCCGGCCACCAGCTACGGCACCCAGAAGGCGATCGCCGAGCTCTTGCTCGCCGACTACAGCCGCCGCGGGATCCTCGACGGCGTCGGGATCCGCCTGCCGACGATCTGCGTGCGTCCCGGGGCGCCCAACCGCGCAGCCTCGGGGTTTTTCTCCGGGATCATCCGCGAGCCGTTGAACGGGGTCGAAGCGATCCTCCCGGTCGCCCGTGACGTGCGGCACTGGTTCGCCTCCCCGCGCGCTGCGGTCCAGTTCCTGGTCCACGCGGCGACGATGGACACCGCTCTGCTCGGCCAGAATCGGTCGCTGACGATGCCCGGGGTCTCGGCGACGGTCGAGGAGGAGATCACGGCGCTGCGCACCGTCGCCGGCGACCGGGCGGTGGCGCTCATCCGCGAGGAGCCGGATGAGCTCATCACGCGCGTCGTGAGTGGCTGGCCGCGCGCGTTCGATGCGCGGCGCGCGTCCGCCCTGGGCTTCGCCGCCGAGACCAGCTTCGAGGAGATCGTCCGCGTCTACATCGAGGACGAGCTCGGCGATCGGCGGGCCGGCCCATGAGCCCCAGCCCGTCCGGTGCGGTCGCGGTGATCACCGGCGCGGGCAGCGGCGTGGGTGCCGTAACCGCGCTGGCGCTCGCCGATGCCGGGTACTCGGTGGTGCTGGCCGGCCGCCGCCTCGATGCGCTGCGCGAGACCGAGGGCCGGATCCGCACCGCGGGCGGGAGCGCCCAGTCGATCGTGTGCGACGTCACCGACGAGCGCTCGGTCACCTCGCTGTTCGACGCCACCGTCGGGCAACTCGGTCGCGTCGACCTGCTGTTCAACAACGCGGGGATCGGTATGGCCGACAAGGACCTCGAGGAGGTGGCGAAGGAGGAGTGGGATCAGGTCATCGCCACCAACCTCACCGGCGTGTTCCTCTGCACCCGGGAGGCGGTCCGAGCGATGAAGCGCCAGCAGCCGAGCGGTGGCCGGATCATCAACAACGGCTCGATCTCCGCCCATGTCCCCCGCCCGAACTCGATCGCCTACACGGCCTCCAAGCACGCGGTCACCGGCATGACGCGCGCCACCGCGCTCGATGGCCGCGGGTTCGGCATCGCCTGCGGACAGATCGACATCGGCAACGCGACCACGCCGATGACGGAGGCGATGCGCGGCCCCGGCACCCGGCAGGCCGACGGCTCCCGCCGGATCGAGCCGACGATCCCGGCGGCCGATGTCGCTCGGGCCGTCGTCTACATGGCGAGCCTGCCGCCCGAGGCCAATGTGCTGTTCATGACCGTGATGGCCACGGGCATGCCGTACGTGGGTCGCGGCTGAGCATCGCGCACAGGACGTCGGCCGCGTCCTGCCAGGGCGCGGGCCGGCCGCCGAGCAGCCAGCGGCGGTGGATGAACTGGACGCCGGCGACGGCGAGCCACCAGCGCCACTCACCGTCGGAGGGCAACCATCGATCCGAGAGCTCCTCCAGGTAGCCCGCGGTGACGGCGCGGGCTCGCTCGCCGTGGTCGCGCGCCGGGTATCCACGCGGCCCCGCGCCGAGCATCGCGATGACCGCCAGACGCGCGAGGTCGATCCCTCGCGGCGCCAGGAGAGCGTCCTCCCAGTCGACGATCGACCCCTCGCCGCCGTCGTCCAGGAAGTTGCCCGGACCGGGATCCCCGTGGGTGATCACCAGCGGCGGCGAACCGGGGACCCGCGCTGAGCACAACCGCGCCCAGTCCGCGACCGCCGCGGCGAGCGGCGCCAGGCGCTCCCCCAGGTCGTCGATCCGGCGAGCATGCGCCGCCCCGAATGCAACGCGGTCGAGCGTCGGCAGGTCGGCGGGGGGCTGCTCCCGGCGGTTCGTGACGCGCGCATGGGCCCGGCCCATCCTGCGCCAGCCGTCGACACTCGTGGGCGGTGCGCCCGGGCGGCGCTCGATGACCAGACAGTCGACCCGCGTGCTGCCGCACAGCACCGAGCCCGACGCGAGGAGCCGGGGCACCGGACCCTCCCGAGCGCCCAGCCCGGCGAGCGCCGCGCGCTCGCGCTCCAGCGCCCCGGGCAGGTGCGCGAGCTTGACCGCCACCGGCTCACCGGTCTCGCCCAGCACGCCGAACGCGACGGTGTGGCGCGTGCCCTGCGCGGGCGCTCCCTCCAGATTCACGGTCGGTCCACCCGCGATGACAAGCCGGTCGAGCATCGGCGAACTCAGTCCATCAGACGCGACGGTGCACAATCGACGCGATGACCGAACGGCGGCCCGAGCCCGGAACCGAGGAAGGCTGGCGCGTGATCGACGCCGGGGTCCGCAGCGCCCGCGCCCGGCTCGGCGATGGCCTGCTTTCCGCCTACGCCATCGGCAGCCTGGCCCACGGCGGTTTCGCCACGGCGGTGAGCGACGTCGACCTCGCGCTGCTCACCGACCGTCGCCCCGGCCGTGACATGGGCGCCGTGGTCGCCGCGATCACGGCGGACCTCCAGGCCGCCGGCCTCGCGCTTTGCGACCGGCTCTCCGTGTTTCACGCGCCGTGGGAGGGGTTCGCCGATCCGTCGCCCGAGGCTCGCTTCCCCCCGATCGACCGCTACGACCTCGTGCGGTACGGGGTCCTCGTCGACGGGGCGGACCTCCGCGATGCGCATGCCACCGCACCGAGCGCCGAGGAGATCCGCGCGCAGGCGGTGCAGTCGGCTCTGCGACGCGTCACTCCCGAAGCGCTCGCCGCCGAGCTCCGCGCGCTCGCGGACGACGGCGTGAGCGTGCACGATGCCACCAAGCTGGTGCTGTGGCCCGTTCGCCTGCAGCACGTCTGCGACGCCGGCGAGGCGACCGGCAACCTCGCCGCCGTCGACCACTACCTGGGGCTCCCCGACGCCCGCCACCCGCGGTTGGTCGCCGACGCACTCGCCTGGCGCGAGCTGTCGGCTCTGCCGGACCCGCCCGCCGCGCTGCGACGGATCGCCACAGAGATCCACGACCTCCATGTCGAGGTCCTCGAGCGGGTGAGCCGTCTGCCGGAAGTGCCGTGGCGAGACGAGGTCGTCCGGCGGGCGCAGCAGCTCGCCGCCGGACAGGCGGCCCCGACCAACATGCCCTGAGCCGCTCGCGCCGAGCGAGCCCACCGGGCCGGGCTGGCCGCGTCGGCCATCTGAAATAACACAGATTTGTGTTATCTGCGATATCAGTGTATGCTCCGTCACATGCCAACCGACGCAGAGATCACCTTCGCCGACCACACGGGCCGTCTCTACGCCCGGCGCTATGGGATGGCGCCGATGGTCGGCCGCCTGCTGGGCTACCTGGCGGTCTGCGAGCCGCGCGAGCAGAGCATCGGCGAGCTGGCGGAGGCGCTGCTGGCCAGCCGCAGCGCGATCACCGGCGCGGTCAAGGCACTGGAGACGATCGGCGTCGTCCGGCGGTCGAGGGCGGCAGGCGAGCGCATGGACCGCGTGTCGATCGACATGAGCACGACGCGCGGGATGGGCTTTGACGTCTCCGAGTATCAGGAGCAGGGCGACCTCGCGCGCGAGGGCCTCGACGGGGTCCTCGCCGACGCCTCGCCGCAACGCCGGGCCGTGCTCCTCGAATGGGCCGCGTTCGCCGACTTCCTCGTCGAGCGGATGCCCGCTCTCGAACGGGAATGGAACGAGCACCGGGAGGCGCTTCGCGCAACCGGAGAGCTCCCCGGCGGCCCTCCCGGATCATCCAAATGAAAGGCAGCGGAGGTATGGATCGTGAGTCGAGGGTGGCGATGATCACCGCCACCGGGGTCTGCAAGTCGTTCGGCGAGCATCGGGTGCTCGACCAGGTGGAGCTGGAGGTTGCGGAGGGCAGGATCTTCGCGCTGCTTGGCCCCAACGGGGCGGGCAAGACCACGATGGTGCGGATCCTGTCGACGCTGATCGCGCCCGATGCCGGCCAGATCCGTGTCGCGGGCCACGACCTGTCCACCGATCCGCACGCCATCCGCGGCGTGATCGGGGTCACCGGCCAGTTCTCCGCGGTGGACAACCTGCTCACCGGGGCCGAGAACCTGCGACTGATGACCGATCTGCGCCACCTCGGCCGCCGCGCCGGTGCCCAGCGAGTGCGCGAACTGCTCGAGCGGTTCGACCTCTCAGGCGCGGCCGACAAGCCGCTGTCGACATATTCCGGCGGTATGCGCCGCCGCCTGGACCTGGCGATGACACTCGTGGGCAATCCGCGCCTGATCTTCCTGGACGAGCCGACCACGGGGCTCGACCCGCGGAGCCGGCGCACCATGTGGCAGATCATCGGCGAGCTGGTCGCCGACGGGGTCACCATCTTTCTCACCACCCAGTACCTCGACGAGGCCGACCAGCTCGCCGACCGGATCGCGGTGCTCGATCACGGCCGCATCGTCGCCGAGGGCACCCCGGCCGAGCTCAAGCGCCGCATCCCCGGCGGCCACATCGTGCTGCGCTTCGCCGATCCGGCGCCGCTTCACGAGGCGGCGACACTGCTCGACATCACCCCACCCCCCGGTGAGCAGTTGACGCTGCAGGTTCCGGGCGACGGCAGCCTCGGTTCGCTGCGTCAGCTGATCGAGCGCCTCGATGACGCGCAGGTCGAGGTGGAGGACCTCTCGATTCACACGCCCGATCTGGACGACGTGTTCTTCGCAGTCACCGGGCGCTCCACCACCGCCGATCCCGCGCTCGAGGAGGTCGTTCAACGATGAGTGCGCTCGCATACACCTTCAGCGACTCAAGGACGATGTTGCGTCGCAACCTCAAGCATCAGCTCCGCTACCCCTCGGTGACGGTGATGTTGGTCGCGATGCCGATCGTGTTCCTGCTGCTGTTCGTCTACGTGTTCGGTGGCCAGCTGGGCGCGGGCCTCGGGTCACATCCGGCCGGGCACAGTGACCGCGGCGCATATCTCACCTACGTGGTTCCGGGCATCCTGATCATGACGGTGGCCTCCGCCGCGCTCGGCACGGCGCTGTCGGTGGCCATGGACATGACCGAGGGCATCATCGACCGCTTTCGCACGATGGCGATCGCCCGCGGCGCGGTGCTGACCGGCCACGTCATCGGCAGCCTGATCCAGACGCTCATCGGCCTCGCCATCGTGCTCGCGGTCGCCCTGGGACTCGGCTACCGCTCCAGCGCGAGCGCGCTCGACTGGCTGGGGGCGGTCGGACTGCTCGCCCTGTTCGCCTTCGCCCTCATCTGGCTGTCCGCAGCCCTCGGGCTCGCGGCCAAGAGCGTCGAGACCGCGAGCAACACCCCGCTGTTCCTGACCCTGCTGCCCTTGTTCAGCAGCGGCTTCGTCCCCACCGCGACGATGCCGGACGGCCTGCGCCAGTTCGCCGAATACCAGCCGTTCACGCCCGTCACCCAGACGGTGCGCGGGCTGCTCAGCGGGAGCTCGACCAGCGGCCATGCGCTCGCGGCGGTGGCCTGGAGCGTCGGGATCGCGCTGGTCTGTTACCTCTGGTCGGTGCGTCTGTACGACCGCCGGCGGGCCACCGACCCGAAGTAGGCCCCACCCGCCGCGAGACCCTGCTCGCTCGGCGGCAGGTCGGACTCGCATCGAGATCGAGGGTCGCCGAACGGGCGGGCGTCACCAAGAGCTTCCTGTCACGGGTCGAACGCGACATCACCAGCCCGTCGATCGCGAGCCTGCTCGAGATCTGCGAGGCGGTCGGGGTGGCGCCGGCCGACCTCTTCCAGGTGCCACGCACGACGCTGGTGCGCCGCGCGGACCGGCCGCAGCTGGGCGATCTGCCGAAG
>DATJTS010000108.1:0-2852 GCA_035503035.1 Solirubrobacteraceae bacterium | reverse complement strand
CTCGATCTGGAACCGGAGGGGGTCGCCTGCCTGGAGGTCGTCGGTTCACACGTGCGTCGCGTCCCGCTGCCGGCGGCGCCTCCACCTCCGGTCGCCGACGACGTCGCGGTCAAGTTGCGCGGCGGCTGGACGCTCACCATTCCGGGCACGGCGCCGGTCGACGTCGATCCCGGGCGTGGCTGGGAGCAGCAGGGGTTCGAGACGTTCGCCGGCACCGGCACGTATCGATGCGGGTTCGAGATTCCCCCCGGGGCCGGCGGTGATCGCTGGACCCTCACGCTGCCGGTCGTGGAGTGCGCGGCGCACGCCGAGCTGAACGGCACGTCACTCGGTGGGCGTGGCTGGCCGCCCTACCGCTTCGAGATCCCGGCGGGCGTGCTGCGCGAGGGCGAGAACGACCTGGCGCTGCACGTCGCCAACGCCGCTGCAAACCGCTACTACGCGGGAACCCGCTTTCAGCAGGGTCTGCAGCCCAGCGGGCTGGGCGGCACCCCGGTCCTGTCTCGATTTTCCCCCAGAGCGGGTGACGATCGAGACACGGCCGAGACGGAGGCGACCCGCCGATGACCGTGTTGCCCGACCGCGCCTGGTCGACCTGGGATCAGCGGTTCCCGGCGTGCGTCATGCACGTCCCGAGCCGGTTCGGGGTCCGCGTCGCGCTGTTCAGTGCCACCGAGAATCGCTACGACCCGTTCCTCGCCGAGAACCAGCTCGCGTTCGAGCTCGGCGAGCACGCCGTGGACGGCGACTACGTCGCGCTCCGCGTCCGCTCGGCGGGCACGACGCTGTCGGTCGAGTTCGCCAAGGGCGAGTGGTCGGGGGTCTCGGGCCGCGTGCGGATCGACGAGCCGGGCGAGATGCTGTTCCGGCTGGGCATCCTGATCGAGGCCGGCTTCCTCGCCCCGGATCCACCTGACCTGCGTGAGCCGGCGCACCGGATGGTCGACACGCCGGTGGCGGCGCACGGCACCGCGGCGGGCGCCCGCGGGGGCGGGACGCGCGAGCTCACCCTGCTCGACGCCGGCCATCTGATGGCCGACGAGGCGCGCGGCCGCTGGCGCAGCCAGTGGTTCCACGTCGCGGTCGCCCCGGTGCCCGCGCTGTCGGGTCAGTACGAGCGTCCCGCCGACGTCGCCGACGACCTCGAGCACCGGGGCTGGCTCTATCACCCGCCTCCGCGACCCGACGGCGACTGGGTCGCCTACCGCTTCTACGGCAACCCGCGCGAGACGGTCACGTTCGCCGTCAGCCAGGAGACCGACGCCGAGCGTGCCGCCGTCGCCGCCGGCGCGCGGCTGCGCGACGTCGAGGAGACGATCGACGATGCGCGGGAGCAGGCTGTGGCCGCCGGGCCACCCGCCGCTCGCGCGATCCGTGACGTGATGGCGTGGAACACCGTCTGGGACGACGCCCACCAGCGGCCGTACACCGCGCTCAGCCGAGCCTGGTTGCGCGGCTTCGGCGGCTGGGGGATCTGGATGAGCGACGCGTTCTACAACGCGCTGCTGTGCACGCGCGCCGGGGATCCGTTCATGGCCCGCGCGAACCTCCACGCGGTGCTCTCCGGCCAGCAGGCGGCCGGCAACCTCGCCTGCCTGGTCGGCGGCGACGAGGAGTGGGTCGACCGCACCCAGCTGCCGGTCGGCGCGTTCATGGTGTGGCGCAGCTACCTGCTGTCCGGCGACCGCACGCTGCTCGCCGACGCCTACCCGGTCCTGCGTCGCCACCTGGAGTGGGTGGCGCGCGAGCGTGACGGCAACGGCAACGGCCTGTACGAGTACGGATCCTCGCCGACCGGCGGTGCGCAGGGCACGTTCACCAAGCAGGGCGCGCTCAACGAGTCGGGGATGGACAACCTGGCCGTGTTCGACGAGGCGGCGTTCCGCTCAGACACCCACACGATCGACCTGGAGGAGCCGGGGCACAACAGCCTGCTGGCGCTCGAATGGGAGATGCTCGGACAGATCGCGCGGGAGATCGGCCGGCCCGCCGCGGAGGCCGAGTCGCACCTCGCCACCGCTCAGACGATCGCCCAGCGGATCTCCCGCGAGTTGTGGGACCCCGAACGCGAGATCTTCGCCGCCCGCCGGTGGGATGGGACGTTCGCCGCTCACGTGTCCCCGACAAGCTTCTTCCCCCTGGTTGCACGGGCGGCGACCGGCGAGCAGATCGACGCGATGCTGCGCCGTCACCTGCTCTCAGAGACGGAGTTCTGGGGGCCGCTGCCGCTGCCGACCGCCCCGTTCAGTGACGCAGTCAACACAGAGGACAGCTACTGGCGGGGACGAATCTGGCCGCCGATGAACTTCTGGGTCTGGGAGGGTCTGCGCCGCGCCGGGCGCCACGAGGCCGCCGCCGAGCTGGCGCGGCGGTCGTGGGAGATGTACGAGGCCGAGTGGAGCGCCAAGCGCCACTCCCACGAGAACTTCAACAGCCTGGACCCCGATGCCCACGAGGCGCACGACTCCGACCCGTTCTACTCGTGGGGCGCGCTCATCCCGTTCATCTGGGAGGCCGAGCGAGCCGACGTCAGCCCGTGGGACGGGCTGTGCCTGGGCGACCCGACCGGCGCCGAGGCGGCGCTCGATCTGGGCGGGCGCCACTACCGCGTGCTCACCACGGGGGAGCGCATGAGCGTGCTCGCCGACGGCCGCGAGGAGCTGGCGGTCTCACCGCCGGCACGCCTCTCGCGACTCGTCCTGAACGGAGATAGCACCGAATTTCACGTCGACGGCGAGCCGGTCGCCGTCGAGCTGGCGCGGTGGGTGGAGGAGGTCTCGTCCATCACCGTCGACGGCGAGCCTCGGATCGTCGAGGCTTCCGGCAAGGGCAGTGTGCAGGTCCCGGCCGTT
>DATJTS010000107.1:0-22374 GCA_035503035.1 Solirubrobacteraceae bacterium | reverse complement strand
GATGATCTGACCGACGACGCCGATCGGGTCCTTGAGCGCGTAGGCGTGGAACTCGGCGCCCGGCATGTAGGGCACCGAGATCGGGATCTGGTAGCCCTCGATCTTCGTCACCCACCCCGACATGTAATGGAAGATGTCCGCTGCCAGCTCGACGTCCCCGGCGCGCGCGACCGCCAGTGGCTTGCCGTTGTCCAGCGACTCGAGCAGCGCCAGCTCGTCGGCGTTCTCCAGGATCAGGTCACCGAGGCGGTGGATGATGCGGCCGCGCTCGTTGGGCTTCATGCCGGCCCACGTGTTCGCCTCGAACACCGCGCGAGCCGTCTTCACCGCGCGGTCGATGTCCTCAGACGAGCCCTCCGCCGCGTGCGCGAGCACCTCGCCGGTCGCCGGGTTGTAGACGTCGAACGTCTTGCCCGAGGCGGCGGGGACCCAGTTACCACCGATGAGCATCTTGCGTGGCTCAGCGACGAAATCCTGGGCGCGCTGATCAACACTGTCCGCGATCGCCATGCGATCTCCTCTCTCTCGTAGGTGCCGGGATGCCGCCATCTCCGGCGGGGTGGCGTCGCCGCAGCGGTCACCGAGCCCCATCAATCAGCATTGCGCGCGTGCCTAATCGATGCCTAGGCGTTGCAACAAGGTTGCAAAAGCGCGATGCTGAACGGAGGTCATGCGCGACAGCTGGATCGGGCTCCAAGCCGGCGTCGACGCCCGTCGTTGGGCGAGGGTTCTGCGCCGCGCCCATGACGTCGCTCTGCACGAGGGACACGTCCCATCGATCGTCCGCGGCGTCATCGCCGATTCGTGGGAGCGGTGCGCAGAGACAGGCGTCGATCCCTCCGAGCCGGGTGCCCCGCAGGTGATCGCGCCGGATGACGCGGCCGAACGATTCCGCGATCATCCGCTATCGCAGACCACCGACGTGCTCCGGGCGACGCTCGGCGCGTTGCTGTACGAGGCGCGTCACATCCTCGTCGTCTCCGACGCCGACGGCTGCCTGCTCTGGTCCGAGGGGCACCCGGACGTGCTGTCCGCCTCGGAGGAGATCCGGTTCACGCCTGGGTACGCATGGTCCGAGCTCGCCGCGGGGACCAACGCCGTCGGCACCGCGCTCGCCGCCGATCACGCCGTCCAGGTGTTCTCGGCCGAGCACTTCCGCTCCGAGGTCCACGGGTGGCAGTGTTCGGGCGCGCCGATCCACGATCCGGAGACCGGCGAGCTGCTCGGGGCAATCGACGTCACCGGGCGATTCGAGACCGCCAGCCCACACACGCTGGCGCTGGTCGCGCTCGCGGGGCGGCTGGTCGAGGAGCGACTGCGCGCCCAGATGCTGGAGCGTGACGCTCGGATCCTCGGGCGGTTCGCCGAGAGTGCGCCGCTACATCGCGCCGGCCCCGCCGCCGCCCTCAGTCCCTCCGGGCGCGTGCTGGCGGTGACCGATGGGCTTGGCCCGCTCGCGCCCGGGCACCGGGTGGCGATTCCGCCGGCGGGAGACCGGATCGTCCTGGCCGACGGCACCCAGGCCGCGATCGAGCCGCTCGGTGAGGGCGCGATGCTCGTCGGCAGCTCCCGCCGGCCCGGAGATGGTGTCGCGCCCGGGGGTGCGCACCGCCGCGCCCGCCGCGCGGGTGCCCATCGCCTGACTGTTCGTCCCGGCGGGCGAGCGAGCTTCTTCACCCCGACGGCCGAGCACCGGCTCACCATCCGTCACTCCCAGATCGCGGAGCTGCTCGCGCGTCACCCCGAGGGACTCGACGCCCGGGCGCTCTCGGACCTGCTCTACGGCGCGCCGGGCCACGAGGTGGCCGTCCGCGCAGAGCTGCACCGGATGCGAGACATTCTCGGCGACTGCCTGGGCACGCGGCCCTACCGGTTGGAGGGCGTGGCCACCGAGATCAACCGTCCCGCTGGTGGCTGATACCCCCACTGAGGACCGTCTGCGGTGACCTGACGGGCGCGGCGGCCGGCCGGAAAACGGCCCGGCCACCGCCCTCGGGGGAAGGGCGGTGGCCGGAGAGAGGCCCCGGGCGTCAGGAGGTCCCGGGGTCGACGAGCGTCACGCCTGCATCACTGACCGTCCCGGAGGACGGAGAGAACGTGACCGCGTCACCGTCGAGATCGACCGCCGTGCATTGGTCGCTCGTCGACGAGCAGGCGAGGGACTGAAGGCCCTCGCCATTGGGGTCGATCGACTGAACGCCGGCCGCGTTGACCGTGCCGCTCGTCGGATCGAAGGTCACCTCGTTTCCGTAGGCGTCGACCGCCGTGCACTCCGTCAAGGCGGAGCACGCCACGTCGTTGAACACCCCGGCGCCCGCGGACACGTCGCCCTCGAGCGCGACGACGCCGGCCGCGTTGGCGGTCTCCGTCGTCGGATCGAACGTCACCTCATCGCCGGTGCCGTCCGCAGCCGTGCACTGCGATGCCGACGGGCAGCTCACCGAGGAGAGTCCGTTGCCGGTGGCGGGGTCGATCGAGGTGGGTCCGGCGATCACCGTGCCGTCGGTCGGATCGAACGTGACGACGCTGTCGCCGCCGTTGCCGCCGCCGCCAGTGGCGGTGCACTGGGTCGCGGTCGGGCACGAGACCGCGGCCAGGTACACGTTCGCGTCGACCGCGGCGCGCCTGGTGTGCTCACCCTTGAGGTGAGCCGGATTGAACGTGACCGCCTCACCCTCGCCGTCGACGATCACGCACTCATTGAACGCCGGGCAGCTCACCGCCGTCGGCTCACCGGCGCCCGGGTCGATCGTCTGGATGGCGCTCGCCTTCGGGTGCGCCGCACTCGGATCGAAGGTGAACACCTTGCCGGTCCTGGTGAGCCCAACGCAGTCGTCGGTTGCCAGACAGTCGACCGAGTCCACCGTGGTGGCCCTGATCGACGCCACCTGGGCGCCCGACGGCGAGGCGGGATCGAAGGTGACCTCCTGCCCAAGGATGTCCACCCCGGTGCACTGGTCATCGGACGGGCAGGACACCGACAGCAGGTTGCCGGGAAGGGAATCGCCGGCGTCCAGCGGCTTGATGACACCCGCACCAATTGCCGGGTGGCGGGTCGCCGAGCCTGTTGACCGGACCAGTTCCGCCCCGTGCGCCGACGCGCGGGAGTTGCTCGACTGTGAGGCGGGCGACACCACGTACATGACGGTGGCGGTCGCCGGCACGTTCGCTGAGATCGCGTCGGTCGTCGTGGTCGTCTTGCCTGTCCACAGGTTGGTGAGCCGGTACTTCGAGGACCCCGAGAGCCCGATCGCCGAGACGCTGGTACTCATCGGTGCGCTGCTCGTCGTGTCCTCGTTGAACAGCGTCACCGCCACGTCGCCGTCGGCAAGCGGCTTCTCCATGATCAGGTGGGTCCCGTCGAACGTCCCGACGATCGACGCGGGAGCGCCCTCCGGATCCTGGTCGACCGCGATCACTCGGCGGTTGCCGAAGACCTTGACCGCCAGCTTCAGCTGCGCCTTGGTCGCCGGCGCGGTGTTCGGGCCACAGTTGGACGGACAGAGGTTCGTGCCCATCAGCAGCGGGTCGGCCATCTCGGAGAACATCGACATCTCCGACTCGTCCTCGGCGAGCGTGAGCGACCCGTTGCCGACCTCCATGATGTCGGGGTCGATCCAGTGATCCGGCCCGGTGTACTGGTCCCAGGTCTCCGCGTCGGCGTTGACGATGCCGACGACGCTGCCGGTGGCCTTGCGGCCGGTCGCGGTGAAGTTGGCGTTCGAGTCGCCGGTGGGGCGATCCAGGTCGGCGATCGGCAGGCCCCACTGCACCGAGTTGACCGTGGCGGCGCCGGCGATGCTGAACACCATCGGGCGCGGCGCGTTCGAGATCGCGCCGGCCAGCGCGCTGTACATGTCGGTCTGGGTCTGCTGCTGGTCGGTGTCGTAGGCCGGGTTGGTGGAGAACGTCGGGCCGCCGAAGCCCGTGTTGCCGGGCGCAGCGTCCATCCCGTCGTAACCCGGAGGACCGTTGGAGCCGGGAGCCTGCGTCGAGTCGCTGCAGCCCCAGTCGGCCTTCACGTAGTCGACGCCCCAGGACGCGAGCGTGTCGGCGTCGATCTGGTCAAAGCCGTAGCTGCCGGGAATCTCCTCGCAGTTCCAGTTGTTGGAGGCGTCCAGGTACAGGCCGAGCTTGAGGCCCAGCTTGTGGACGTCGTCGCCGACCCTGGCAAATCCGTCGTTGGCGCACGGCTTGGTCGGCGGGAACAGGTAGGCGTTGACGAACAGCTCTCCGTCCGGCAGCCGGCCGTTGATGGCGCCGCAGGTCTCGGGGTCGAGCGAGTTCGGGGCGTCGACGGCGTAGGTGTTCGGCGAGGCGACCGCCTCCAGGTCGTCGTAGCAGCCGTCGGCGTTCACGTACTGGTAGCCGTCGCGCTCCAACCCGGAGCTGTGGATGAACCTCGCCACCTGCTCCATCGCCTGGGCGTTGTTGTCACACGCGTAGGCGTTGTAGGAGTTCCACCCCATCGGCGGCGTCGGCGCCAGGCCGTTGTCGGACGCCAGCGCGGCGGACGCGCCGAGCGAGCACCCGATTGCCGCCACGACCGTCGCGAGCGCGGCCCGGATCAGTCTGCGCACGTCAGTCTCCTTCCTGCCGGTCTCCGACCGGCGGGCCGTCGGTCGGCGTCGGCTGCTGCCCCCCGTCGCCTGAGTGTGTACGTTCACAACCTGTCTCCTCGTGAAAGTGCGGCACGTACCGGCCCGTCGTGGGCCGCTCCGCGCGGGACCCTACCGACCCACTGCTCTCGAGTCAACGGATTGGCCCACCTGGACAGCAGTTCGACGGCCGGCGAACTGTCCAGCTGACGGGTGACGCGCTCTTCCGACCCACCGCTCCGTGAACGTTCACAACAATCGAGACATGCTCACCGCTGGCCCCGACCCCGCCTGTGGTCAGTTTCATTGCGGGGTTCGATGAAATCGACCACGGCCGGACCGTTCGCCCGTGACGTCACCGATCTCCTCCAGGGAGCGGTCGCCGCTGGCGGTGTCTGAGCGGGGATTGGCCGATCGGGGCGCCGATTGAGCCAGGATCGGTCGGCCAACAGCGCGACCGGACGGTGGCCGCCTTCGCGTGCGGACGCGCGCCTCATCGATCCCCTCCCCTTGCGCGCTCACTCGGACCGCCGCCACGGAGGCCGATCACGCGCGCTCACTCGGACCGCCGCCACGGAGGCCGACCACGCGCGCTACTCGGACTGCCGCCACGGGGGCCGGTCACACGCGCTCTCCGTGATCTGAGCGAGCAGATATGAACGCTCACAATCTCAGCGTTATCAGCACATCGACAAGCCCTCAGCTCGTGATCCGCTGATCTGGAGCGGCATTTCGCGATACTCCAGCGATCCACCTCATGCGTCACGCCAGGACAATATCTGCATTCAGAGAGAGCGTTCACAATCAAATCGGCGATCATTGGTCCGCATGACCGAGCCCGCAGATCGACCCGACGGATCCGATGACGAGGCACCGCCCGGGCCGCCCGCGGATGGCCGGCGCCGCGCCGGCAATGGAGCGCGCGGCCGACCACCTTCGATCACGGACGTCGCGACCCTGGCGAAGGTGTCCTACCAGACCGTCTCCCGCGTCCTCAACGGGCATCCGAACGTGCGCCCGGCGACGCGGCTGGCCGTCCTGGGGGCGATCGAGCAGCTCGGCTATCGCCCGAACAACGTCGCGCGCACGCTCGTCACCGGACGCTCACGGACGCTGGGCGTCATCACCCTCGACGTCGCCGACTCCGACGGGCTCACCCCGTTGTACGGGATCGAGCACAGTGCTCGCGAGCTCGGCTACTACGTCGGCATCGGCAACCTCGATTACGTCGATCGCGCCTCGGTGCGGGCGGCGGTCGACCGGCTGGCCGAGCAGTCGGTCGCCGGCCTGCTGGTGATCGCGCCGATCGAGGCGGCCAGCGACGCGCTCGCGGCGCTCCCCTCCGACCTGCCGGTGGTCGCGATCGAGGGGTTTCCCAACCACGGGCTGTCGACGTCGTCGGTTGATCAGGCGGCGGGCGGCCGGGCCGCCACCGAGCACCTGCTCGAGCTCGGCCACCGGACCGTGTTCCACGTCCGCGGCCCCTCGGAGTGGATGCAGACCCAGAATCGCATCGCGGGGTGGCGGGCGGCTCTGCAGGACGCCGGGGCGGAGGCACCGATGCCGCTGGCGGGGGATTGGAGCGCCCGCTCGGGCTACGAAGCGGGCCTCATGCTGGCGCGCATCCCCGAGCTGACGGCGGTGTTCACCGGCAACGACCAGATGGCGCTCGGTCTGCTGCTCGCCTTGTCCGAGCGCGGCCTGTCGGTGCCCGGGGACGTGAGCGTCGTCGGCTATGACGATGGCGAGGACGTCGGCTACTACAACCCGCCGCTCACTACGATCCGCCAGGACTTCCGTGCCGTCGGCCGGCGCGGTATTGAGATGCTGGTCGCCCAGATCGAAGGCGGCGAGCAGGCCGACGAGCACGCCGTGATCGCGCCCGAGCTCGTGATTCGCAACAGCACCGGACCATGCAAGAGCTGACCACACGACAGGATCAGAGCCCCAGCCGGGCCGCCCACAAAACCCGAGGCGCCGACCCGCGCGACCCGCTGGGTCTCGCGCCCGACGCGCCTCTGTTCGCCGCCTACCTTGAATGTCTCGATCGGTTCGCGGCCGGCGAGGCGCCGTTCCAGACGCCCGGCCACAAGGGCTCGACCGCGCTGACCGGCGTGACGGTCGCCGGCGACCATCCGCTCGCGGGCGGCCTGGACACGATCAAGCTGACCCATGGCACGCTGGTGGAGGCCGAGCGGCGGGCCGCGGACGCCTACGGCGCGACGTACTGCCGTATGTCGACCGGCGGCTCGACTCACTGCAACCAGGCGATCGCGATGTCGATCGGCGCACCCGGCGACGAGGTGATCGTCTCTCGCACGCTGCACCGCTCGCTGCTGCTCGGGCTGGTGCTCGCCGGGCTGGAGCCGGTGTGGGTCGAACCGCAGGTGAGTGCCGACACCGGGCTCGCTCTCGGCTATGCGCCGGAGACGGTCGCCGACGCGCTCCGCTCCCACCCCGGCGCCTGCGCGGTCCTGCTCAGCGATCCCTCGTACGTCGGCACCTGCTCGGACCTGCCCGCGCACGCTGCCGTGGCGCACGCCGCCGGGGTACCGCTGATCGTCGATGCCGCGTGGGCCGCGCACTTCGGGTTCCATCCCGCGCTGCCACCTCATGCGATCGGTGCCGGCGCCGACGCGATGGTGACCAGCGCCCACAAGACGCTGCCCGCCTACTCCCAGGGCGCGCTGCTGCTGGCGCGCACCGAGCGGCTGGATGCGAGCCGGATGACGCGCGCCTTCGAGGCTCTCGCCACGACGAGCCCGGCGGGAGCGATCCTCGCCAGCGTCGACGCCTCCCGGGCGCTGCTCGTGCGCGACGGCGAGGCGCTGCTCGGGCGCACGATCGCCGCCGTGGCGGGTGCGCGTGCCCGCCTGCGGGAGATCGACGGCCTCCAGGTTCTCGACGGCCCGCTGGTCGATCCCGTCAAGCTGACCATCTCGCTGGCAGGGACGGGGGCGCACGGGGTGGCGATCGAGCGGGATCTGGCCGAGGCCGGCGTGCCGGTGGAGCTCGCCGACCGCGACACCATCGTCGCGCTGGTCACGCTCGCCGACGAGCCCGCAGCGATCGAGCGTCTCACCGAGGCGCTCACCGAGTCCATCGAGCGTCGCCGCGGAACCCCGCGGACGATCTCGGGAGCGGCGGGCTGGATCGTGTCGCCTCGGCCGAAGGCCTCTCCACGGGAGGCGTTCTTCGGGAGGGTGGAGACCGTCCCGTTCTCAGACGCCGCCGGGAGGGTGAGCGCGGAGTTGATCGCGCTCTACCCGCCGGGCGTCCCGGTCCTGGCCCCCGGCGAGGAGATCACCGGGCGGGAGCTCACGTCGCTGTCGGACGCCGCTCGGGACGGGGTCCGCGTGGCCTACGCCAACGACCCGACGCTCGCCACGATCCAAGTTCTCGCCTGAGCAACGACCTCTTATCCTCTGCGACAGGTGACGAGGATCGGTTGGCGCGTCAAGCTCGGGGCCATTCTGGCGATGGTGGCCGCGGTCTGCGGGGCCGTCGTGGTGCTGGTCGCAAGCGGCCCGTCAGACGCCGACTCCGCCGCGGTCTCCCGGCGGGCTCTCGCGGCGCACGAGGCCGGCCGACTGATCGCTGCCGTCCGGATCCCCGGCCAGGTCGCCACCCCGGCCTCGGAGCCGGAGAGCGCCGACCCGATCGCCGGCCTGAGCCGCGCGACCGGACCGGTGACGGTGGGACGCTCAGGCTCCTGGAGCGCCTCGCGGTCGGCCGCCGCAGTGCGAGCGCTCCTGGACGCCCACCCTCCGGCCGGGACCCGTCGCGCGCCGGGCGCGTCACTGACGTTCATCGCGATCCACGACCCGGCCGGCCTGGCGAGCGCCCGCCTCGAGCTCACCGTCGTCGCCACCGGCCCCCGATCGAGCGCGGTCCACGCCGAGGCGCTCGTGCGCTGGCTGGTGGCCCGCTCGCCCGCCGAGCGTGTGCCGACGGGCGCGCACGAGCTGGAGATCACCCGCGGCGCGATCGGACATGCCCCCTCGCTCGTGGTCCGCGTGAGCGACCGGGCGCGGATCGCGCGGATCCGGGCGCTGCTCGACCGGCTGGCACCCGTCCAGCCCGGGCACGTCTATCACTGTCCCGCGCAGTTCGCGCAGGTTCCGGTGGTCAGCTTCGTGTTCCGCGCCGGAGGCTCGCGCTCGCAGGTGCTCGCGGTCGCGACCGAGCAGGCCGACGTGCGCGCGCCGACGACTGCCTGCGACGCGATGCACTTCACCGTCGGCGGGCGTGAACAGGCGCCGTTGCTCGGGGGCTACCGGCTGTTGCGAGAAGTGAGTTCATTACTCGGACGCCGGCTGTGGACCGGGCCCTATGCCGCGTGAGCGGGTCGCTCAGGTGCCTGGCGCACGAGCGCGAGCTTCGCGGCGCGGGGCAGGCGCTTGATGCGGGCCTCCTCGCGCCGCGCCGCCGTTCGATCCGTCATCGGCTGCGCGAACGCGAGCGTGACCGGCAACCGGCTCGCGGTGTAGCGGCTCGCGGTTCCCGCGTGATGCCGGGCCAACCGGCGCTCCAAGTCGACAGTCCAGCCGGTGTAGAGCGAGCCGTCACGGCAGCGCAGCATGTACACCCAGGCCTCGCTGTCGGAGTCGGCGCTCATCTCGCCCTGTTCACGCTCACCGCCCGTTCCCCTGCCCGGGGTGCGGCGCCAGGAGGTCGGCGAACACGCAGCCGTCACGTTCGACGACCTCGCCCGGGCGACACGCGACCGGCGCCCGGAACACCGGACCGTCGAACACGAACGTGTGAAACTCGCCGTTCTCGCCGCACGGGTCGACGTCCTCGGGAAGCCCGGCGAGCAGGCCCCTGTCGAACTCCCGGCCGGCGAACGAAGCCGACAGCCTGCGCGGATCGAGGCAGACGATCCGCGCCCGGAAGCCGAGTTCGATGAACCGCTCGGCGAGGGCGCGGGTGTCCGCGCCCCACAGCGGGAACCGGGCGCGGCGTCCGGCGGCAGCGCACTGGCGCTCACGGTAGGCGCGCACATCACCCAGGAACAGGTCCCCGAACGCCACCTCCTCGAGCTCCCGCAGGGGTGGTGAGGCCAGCGCCTTGCCAAAGGCGGATTCGTAGACCTCATTGCTCGCCCCCGCGGGGATGCGTATCTCGACGAGCTCGGCCCCGATCGCGTCCGCCTGGCGGCGCAGCAGCTCGACGCGCACACCGTGCATCGAGATCCGCTCATGGTCTGCGGTGATCGTTGTGATCAACGCCGACGGGCCCGGCTCGCCGCCGGCGGTCAGTGAATGCAGTGCCAGCGCGGAGTCCTTACCCCCGCTCCAGGAGAGCGCGTACGGCGAGGTTCCGGCTGAGGACGACATGCCGGCGAGCCTAGGGCGGGCACGCGGCAGGTGCCTCGTCACGCCCGGGCGCAGCGCTAGATTCCCCGGCCACTGCGCCGCGGGGCCACCGCGGCGATTCCTGAGGAGGAACACATGCATCATCAGTTCTCCCGGTCGGTCCGCCGGGTCTGCACCAGTATCGGCGCGCTCACCTGCGCCTCGCTGCTCGCCGCGACGTTCGCGGTCGGCGCGCAGGCCAAGACCACCACGGCCAACAAGAAGACCTCGACAACGAAGGTCACCCCGTCGTCGCCGATCACGCGTGGCTCGGGATATCTCGCGCTCGGCGACTCGGTCAGCTTCGGCTACCAGGAGCCCACGGTCGTCCCGGCTCCCGACTACACGAACGCGGCCAGCTTCGTCGGCTTCCCGGAGGTCATCGCCTCCGACCTGCACCTCAAGCTCACGAACCTCGCCTGCCCCGGTGAGACGTCGTCGAGCCTGATCAACTCCTCGGCTCAGAGCTTCGGCTGCGAGACGAGCCTCAGCCCGACCACGCCCGCGTACCGGGCCACGTTCCCGCTGCACACCAAGTACAGCGGCTCGCAGCTGAGTGCCGCGGTCAAGTACTTGAAGGCGAACCCAGGCACCCGCCTGGTGACGCTGATGATCGGCGCCAACGACTACTTCCTGTGCCAGGCGACGACGGCCGACCAGTGCGCCAGCTCGACCGAGCAGATCGACGTGGTCGGGACGGTCGCCAAGAACGTCAGGACGATCGTCTCCACCCTGCGCAACAAGGCCCACTACAACGGCCAGCTGGTGCTCGTCGACTACTACGCGACGTCCTCGGCACTCGCAGCGGCCACCGATGGACTCGACCAGCAGATCAACCGCGCCGGCCACGGCTTCCACGTGCGGTTCGCCAACGCGTTCAACTCGTTCGCGGCGGCGTCGGTCCATTCGGGCGGCAGCGCCTGCACCGCCGGCTTGCTGACCCAGCTGTCCACCGGCGGCTGTGGCGTGCACCCGAGCGCGTCCGGCCAGGCTCTGCTGGCGTCGACCGTGATCCGGTCAGTCCGCCTGCCGTAGCGATCCGATCACTCCGGGCGTGGCCACGGCGCCACGCCCGGTTGATCGCCCCGCCTCAGCTCGCGGCCAGCGCCGCGACGTTATGCGCGGTGCTCGACACCTGCGAGACGCGCACCGGGTCCCTCACGGGCGTCAGCGCGAGCCGGGCGATCGAACCGTCGCCGAGCTGGGCGACATGGTTGTTGCCCCAGGCCCAGAGCCCTCCCGCGCGATCGATCACGTAGGTGGTGGATCCGCCTGATCCCACCGCGACCAGGTGCAGCCCGTGCAGCGCCTGAAGGCGGATCGGCCAGAGTGACCCATGGCGGGTCCCGTCTCCGAGCTGGCCGAACCGACCGCTGCCCCACTCCCATGCCGCTCCGGTCGACAACAGGGCGATCGTCTGGCCGTTGTCGCCGTAGCTGCCACCCTCGAACACCTGCCGCACCGAGTGCGGCAGCGCGACCGCCACCGCCGAGGTCGCGATCGTCCGGCCGCCGTCGCCGACCTGGCCGCCACGGTTATAGCCCCAGTCGTAGTAGCGACCGTCGGCCATCAGCACGCCCGCGTTGCCCCACCCGGAGGTGAGCGCGACCGCCCGTCCGGTGGGGAGTCCCTGGACGGGAACGGGTGTGCCGGTCCGCGCCAGTGGACCGCTGGTCCCGTCCCCGAGCTGACCGACCGGGCCGGCTCCGCAGCTCAGGATGACCCCGCGGGAGTCATAGAGCGAGTGGCGCAGCGCGCCGACGGCGAGCGTCACGCCGGCCAGCGGCACCCGGGTCGGGGTGCGGAGGATCCCGCCGCGCGGCCGGCAGAACTCCCTCGACCGGTCATTGCCCCACGCCCACACGGTGCCGTTCGCGGCGATCGCCATCGCGCCGTCGTAGGGCATCGGGTTGGCGAGCGCGGTGATTCGCACCCCCTGCGGCAGATGGACCCGGACGGCGCGCGCCGAGACCCGGCCCAGCCTGCCGTCGCCGAGCTCGCCCTGAGAGGCAGCACCCCACGCGTAAACGGCGCCGGCGGCGGTGAGCGCGTAGCTGTCGGAGTTCGATGTCGCCACCTGGACGATCGTGCCGTGCAGGCCGCGGACGATCGCCGGGGACCAGCGCACCGGTCCGACGCCGTCCGGTGACCCCGCCAGAGCGGGATGGTCAGGGTGAAAGCCGATGTCGAGGCGAGGCCCGCCGCCGCCGTACTGCCCCCACTGGAAGACCACGCTCGAGCGGCTGGCCGCGAGCGCCGCCTTCGTCCTCGGGGCGGGGCGATGGAGACGGGAGACGGGGTTCGGCTTCGAGGAGCCGCAGGCCACGAGCAGAGTGGCGGACGCGCACGCACCGAGCATCAGCAACGACGACGATCTGACACGCATTCTTGATCCTTTTCCAGGTCGGTCCTGCCCCGCGTCGCGCCCCTGGTGGCGCGCCGGCCGGCGATGACGGTACGACACTGGCGGACCGATATTGGCTCGCTTCACGTGACCTTATCCGGGCGCCCACACAGCACCGAATTCGATGGCAAACGCCAATCTGCCAACGCGATCCCACCGGACGCCCGGATCAGGGTACGGTTGCGTCGGGGCGTGAGATGCCGCTTGATTTCCGCATCCTGGGACCGCTCGAGGTGGTTGATCATCAGTCGCCTGTGGCGCTCGGCGGCCCGAAGCAGCGCGCGCTCCTTGCGATTCTGCTGCTGCATCGCGGACAGGTCGTCTCGAGCGAGCGTCTCGTCGATGAACTGTGGGGCGATCGCCCGCCGGCGAGCGCCGGCAAGGCGCTGCAGGGCTACGTCTCGCACTTGCGTAAGGCACTGGGGAGCGAGGTCCTGCTCACGAGAGGGGGTGGCTATGTGCTGGTCCTGCTGCCCGAGCAGCTCGATGCCGAGCGCTTCACGGCGCTGGCAGCCGAGGCGAGCGCGTCGCTCAGCCGCGGCGACGCGGCGCGCGCCTGCGCCTTGCTCGATGATGCGCTCGGTCTGTGGAGGGGCGAGCCGCTGGGCGATCTGAGCTACGAGCCGTTCGCCGCCGGCGAGATCTCCCGCCTCGAGGAGGCTCGGTTGGCGGCGGTCGAGGACTGGATCGACGCGCGGCTCGCGCTCGGTCATCACCAGGCACTGGCCGGCGAGCTTGAACGCCTGGTCGCGCTGCATCCGTTTCGGGAGCGGCTCCGCGCGCAGCTGATGCTCGCGCTCTATCGCAGCGGCCGCCACACCGAGGCGCTCGCGGCCTACCAGACCGGCCGGGCCGCACTCGCCGATGACCTCGGGCTGGAGCCCGGTCCCGCGCTGCGGGCGCTCGAGCAGCGCATCCTGGTCCACGACCCGGGCCTCGAAGCGCCCGCCGAACCACCACCCGGGCCGCCTCGGAGCGGCGAGGATGCTCGTCCCGCCGCCTGGAAGCGGATGGTGGTACTGACCGCCTGCGTTCTCGCGGTCGCCGCAGCGATCGCGGTGGCGGTGACCGAGCTCACCAACCGGCGCGCCGCCGCGATGCGGGCCATCCCCAACACGGTGGCCGCCATCGATCCGCAGAGCGATCGGGTCGTCGCCGCGGTGCCGGTCGGCGCCGAGCCGGGCGCCATCGCGTTCGGCTCGGGGTCACTGTGGGTCGCCAACAGCCAGTCCGGGACGATCTCGCGGATCGATCCAGTACGCAGACGTACGGTGGCGACGATCCCGCTCGGCCGGCCGGCGACCGGTCTCGCCGCAGGTGGCGGATTGATCTGGGTCGTCGAGTCCAACCTGAACCCTTACCTGACGACGAATCAGGGCAGCCTGCTCGTCCAGCGCCTGAACCCTGCGTTTGACACCTCGGCCGCCGCGGTCCGGATCGCCAACGTCGATCCGGACGGACCGGGCGCCGTCGCGGCGCATGGCGACTCACTCTGGATCGCGCCTGCGGCGGGCCTGCTCACCCGCCTGAACGCGCGAACCGGCGCACCGCAGCAGCGACTCGATACGAACGCGACCCCATCCGGCCTGGCGATCGGCGAGGGAGCGGTCTGGATTGCGGACGGGGACGGCGACGACGTCGTCCGAGTCGACCCCACCGGCCTGCTCACCCGCACCCCGGTGGGCGACGACCCGACCGGGATTGCCATCGGCGACGGCAGTGTCTGGGTCGCCGACTCGCTCGATGACACGCTGGTCAAGATCAACCCCGATACGCGCGCCGTGACGGACACGATCAGGGTGGGTCAGTCTCCTTCGGCGGTGCTGTTCGCCGACGGATCGGTGTGGGTGGCCGACAGCGCGAGCGGGACGGTGAGCCGAGTCGACCCACGGACCGACCGCATCACCGCGACGATCCCGGTCGGAGGCAGCCCACAGGCGCTGGCCTTCGCCGACGGACGGATCTGGATCACCGTCGATGGTCGGTCGTCCGCGCCCCCCGGCGGCACCCGCGGACAGACCCTCAAACTGGTGATGTCCTATGCGATCCCGACGATGGACCCGGCGTTCGAGGCCGACGCGCAGCTCCTCTACGAGACCTGCGCACAGCTCGTCAACTACCCGGACCGGGGCGACCCCACGGGCTCACGGGTGATCCCCGAGGTGGCACGCGACCTGCCCACACCGACGGATGGGGGCCGGGTGTACCGCTTCGTGATCCGCACCGGGTTCCGGTTCTCGCCACCGTCCGGGCGGCGGGTCACCGCGCAGACGTTCAAGGACTCGATCGAGCGCACCCTGAACCCGAGGATGCACAGCCCCCAGGCCCCGGATCTCTCCGACATCGTCGGCGCCGGCGCGTACGAGTCCGGGAAGGCCGGCCATATCGCCGGGCTGACCGCCAGCGGAAACGTGCTCACGATCCGGCTCGTGTCGCGGGCTCCGGATTTCCTGCAGCGCCTGGCCCAGCCTGCTTTCTGCGCGGTGCCGCCCGGCACGCCGGCCAATCCCGACAGCACGGCCGCGATCCCCTCAGCCGGCCCGTACTACGTCGTCTCCCAGACCCCGAGCCAGGGAGTGGTACTCGCCCGCAACCCGAACTATCACGGGACCCGGCCGCGTCACTTCGCCCGCATCGACGCGACCACCGGGGTCCCGACCGTGCGCGCGGTCCGGGAGATCGAATCCGGGCGCGCCGACTACACCGCGCCCGGGGTGGACTCGCCTCCTCAGTCCACGACCCTGGCCGCGCTCACCGCCGATCTCGACGTCCGCTACGGGCCGCACAGCACCGCCGCCGCGGATGGCCATCAGCAGTACTTCACCAGCCCCAATCCGCAGCTGGACTTCTTCTTCCTCAACAGCCATCGCCCGCTCTTCAGCGACGTGCGCGTCCGGCAAGCGGTCAATTTCGCCGTGGACCGGCAGGCGCTTGCCCACCTCGGCGACCTCTTCGAGCCACTTCCCGAGCACCCCACCGACCACTACCTGCCGCCGGGCATGCCCGGCTACCGCAGCGCCAGTGCCTATCCGGCCACCCCGGATGTCGCCAGGGCGCGAGCCCTCGTCCGTGCGGCCCATGCGAGCGGCAGCGTCGCCGTGCTCGACACCTGCGATGCGTATCCGTGCCCCCAGCAGGCGCAGATCGTCAAAACCGATCTGGCGCGCATCGGATTGCGCGTCCAGGTCCGCACGCTCCCGTCCGGGACCCTGTTCGAACGCGAGATGCGGCCGGACAGGCGATTCGATCTCGCGTGGAGCGGATGGATCCCCGACTATCCCGACCCCGAGGCGATGCTGCACTCGCTCCTCGACGACCCCGCGGTCGGGCCGACGCTGAAGGACCCCGCGGCCATCCGCGAGCTCAGGCACGCGGCGCAGATCTCGGGCGTCCGTCGTTACCGCGAATACGGCGCGCTCGACCTCGACCTCGCCCGTCATGCGGCACCATTGCTCGCCTTCGGCAACCTCCCCGGCATCGACTTCTTCTCCGCACGGATCGGGTGTCAGGTGTCTGGGCTGTACGGGGTCGACCTTGGTGCGCTCTGTCTGCGTCGAACGCGGGGCTGACCGTGCGACGGCTACGCCACGTCGCGCAGAGCGGGTGGCGCGAGCGCGAACGTGACTGTCGCCTCGTCGCCGAACTGGCGGACGGTGGCGCCGAAGCGGCGAGTGAACACGCGCAGCATGGCGCTGTTGTCCGGGTGGACGTTCGCCATGAAGCGGGTGACTCCAGACGTGGCGGCGGCGATCGTGAGGTGCTTGACCAGACGGCTCCCCAGTCCGCGCCCCTGGTGGCGGTCGGCGACGACGATCGCCACTTCCGCGGCTCCGGATTCGATCAGCACGTACTCGGCGTGGGCGACGATCGCACCGGTCCGATCGCAGGCGACGACTCCGTGGCGGTGGGGATCCTCCCGCGTGAGCTCACGCGTGAGTCGCAACAGGTTCGGGCCGCCTGACCAGAACCGCTGCTGCACCGATCGCAACGACAACTCGAGCAGGAAGGCGTGCATGCGCCCGGCGTCGCTCGGCCCGACGGGCCGGAACACCCACGCGTCCTCGCGTCCTGCCTGAGTGGACGTGTCTGCGGATGTGGGCACCTGCGGCATGCAGGCGATATCGGCTCCTCAGCCGGCCTGCTGCAGCCGGCACGGCCCGTCCTGGCCGGGTGGGCAACCGACACGACGCTCGGTTGCCGATATACCGGTGAGCGATATAGTTGGGGTCATGGGTGCCGCGCCGTCGCGTGACGGGTTCGAGAGTCTCGGCCGGTACGCGGGGTCTGCCTCACTGATCCTCGCGAGCCTCGCCTCGGGGGAGAAGCATGGATATGCGCTGACCCAGGACGTCGAGTCGTTCGCCGGCGTGCGGCTGGCGCCGGGCACTCTCTACGAGGCGCTCGCCCGGTTGGAGGCGCAGGGACTGATCGAGGCTCTGGAACCGGTTGGCCGGCGCCGGCCGTATCGGCTGACCGCGACCGGAGCCGACGTTCTCCGGACACATCTGGCCAGTCAGCGCCGGATCGCGGACGTGGGGCTGGGGAGGCTGGGGACGTGGGGAGCGAGGGCGTGAGCGAGCGGAACCTGGAGCGATCTGCGCGGCGCTTGGTGCACCTGTATCCGAGCGAGTGGCGTCGCCGGTTCGGTGACGAGTTCGAGCAATTGCTGATCGACGAGATGCGCCACCGCTGGTCGGCGAGGAGGGCTGCGAACGTCGTCGGGCATGCCGTTCTGGCACATCTCACGGTGGCGGGCATGGTCGGGCGCACCCTCGCGCCGCAGGTTCAGGCCTGGCGGGCAGTGAGGGTGCTGGGGATGGTGGTGGTGATGTTCCTTGCGATCGGGATCGGCATGTGGTCGCAGCTGGCGGTCGGATGGACGTGGGCGTCGCCGACCTCGGCGGGCACCCGGACCGCGCTGTGGCTGATGTCCGGCACGCTGCTCGGGCTCTCTGGGATGTTCGCGCTCGCATTGATCGTGCTGATCTGGCCGATCGCCCGGCGAGGCCGTCGCCCAGTCGGCCCCCTCCTGGCGCTGGGCGGCTGCGGAACGGCGCTGTGGATCGGCTGCGTCCACGTCGCGGCGCAGTGGCCGGCGACCGCCACGTCAGGCTGGGAGACGCGCACCATCGTCCCCGCAGGCCTGGGGCGGATCGGCTGGGCGGGCACGCTCTGGCTGAGCGCGTACTGGGTTCACCCCGGCAGGCTGCTTGCGCTTCCCGCAGACGTGCTGGCGTGGATGATGATCAGCCCTCTGTTGCTCACCGGCCTTGCCGCGGCCGGGCTCGCCACGGTCCGGCACTCGGTTCCTACGACCGGATTGCTCCGCGCGCTCGCCTGCGTCGGTGCCGTGAGCGTCGTACTCGCCGCGCTGTTCGTCGCCGGCGCTGCCGCCTGGATTCTCAGCAGCGGTTCCGGCCCCCGTGAGTTGTTCCAGGCGGGATCGCTCGACGATGGCGGGCTCGTGCTGCTCGTCGGCGCGGTGCTCACCGCGGCCCACCTCGCACGCCGGGCGCTGCTCGTGGCCGACCGACCGCACAGCACGTGAGTCGCCCAGGCGCGCCGAGTGGCTCGGGCTGGACGCGCCGCCGGCTGCTCGGCACCGCGGTGACCGCGAGTGCCGCATTCCTCGTCGGCGGCCTCGAGCTCGTCGATCACCGTGTCCTCCCCGGCAAGCACTATCTGGATGAGATCGACGGCACCTGCTCGGTCCATGTCCCAAAGGAGACGTTCGCCGTGTCCGGCCCGACCGCCAGCGGGCGGTTCTTCTCTCTCGCCCGCCGTCGCGAGGTCGGCTACACGATCGCGTACCCGCCGGGTCATCGCCCGGGCGACCGCCTCCCGCTCGTGCTCTACCTGCACGCCCATGGCGGCAACCACCGCAGTGCACTCGGGTCGGTCCCCCCGGCGCGGGCGCTGGCCGGCAATGGCATCTCGGCGTTCGCGATCGCGGTCTTCGATGGCGGGAACCTGTATTGGAACCCGCACCCGGGCGACGATCCGATGGGCATGATCGTCGACGAGATCATCCCCATGTGCCGTCGGCACGGATTGGGGACGGAGCCCGGCATGATCGCCGCGGTCGGCGAGTCGATGGGCGGCTACGGCGCGATCCTGCTCGCCGAGCGACACCCGTCCCTGCTGGCGGCAGTCGCGGCGATCAGCCCTGCCATCTGGACCTCATACGCGCAGGCCGTCCATGTCGATCGGTCTGCCTTCGCCAGCGTCCAGGACTTCGCGCGCGACGACGTCATCACGCACGCGGGCACGCTGGCCCACGTGCCGTTGCGGATCGCGTCCGGGTCCAACGACCCGTTCCATCCCGGCGTGGTCGCGTTGGCGCGCAGGCTGGGGCCGAGCTCCACGGTGGAGATCACCTCCGGCTGTCATGACACCGGCTTCTTCAACAGCCAGCAGCAACGATCGCTGCAGTTCATCTCACGACACCTGAAGGCTCCCTCCCCTGCCTGAGCGCCACGTGCGGGTCACGAAACGCCTTCGACCCGGGCGCGACGATATCTAGAGTCGCGGCATGAGCCGGTTCTTCGAGCCTCCCCCGAATCCGTGGCCTGCGCAGGCTGCACGAGCCAATCCGCCGCCGTGGACGGGACGGCCGCAGGGCGTGCCGCTCGGGGCGCTGGTGAGCGACCTGCTGTTGGCCCGCTCAGACCGAGCCGCGGTCTATGTCGACTACCTCGACGCCTACCCGGAGGGATTCGAGCTCGAGGTCCGGGCGAGCACACGCGTCGCGTATGACGCGCTCGCGCGTGAGGGCGACCGCTCGGGCCCAGATCCGTTCGGGCGGCATTGGCCGATGGTCGGCGAGCGGAGTGACGTGCTGCCGGCGCAGTTGCTGAGAGTCGGCGTGCGGTTCGCTGACGGTCGCGCCGTGACGAGCATCGGTGGGCACGACCGTCCGGTGGGCGGACCGGTCATGGATGCCCTGGCCGGTGGCGGGCACCGCGGTGGGGAAGAGAGTCGCTTTCACCAGGGCTACTGGATCTCGCCCCTGCCTCCGCCAGGTCCGGTCTCGATCGTCTGTGAGTGGCCGGCGGTCGACATCCCGGTCGCCTGCCGGCAGATCGATGGTCAGGCCGTCCTCGACGCCGCGGAGAGGGCGCGAGCGATGTTCGGCGACCCGCACCACGTTCGCAACGACGGTCGCACGTGGCCTCTGGGGACGGGCGCCGATGTGGCGTGGATCAACGAAGGGGTAGCCGCAGGCCCGACGATCACGTCCGCGATTCCGCCGGTCTTCGAGTCCTACTGCACCCTCGAGGTGCCGCCCAACTACACGGACGAGCTGGCCCGTCATGAACAGGCGGTGATCGAGCTGCTCGCCAAGGAGACCCCGGATCACCCCTGGTGGCTGGGGTATCTCGACACGGGCGCCAGTGACGTTGTCTTTCCGTACGCCCCCAGGACGACGATCTACTACGGATATGGCTACGTGCTCGTCGAGGCGGGACCCCAGCAGGCCACCACCTGGCGGGAGGAGCCGTTCAACTGGACGCTGCCTGAACTGTTGTTTCCGGCCGACCGCTCGTGGCTGGTGTCGACCATGTGGGACGACGCCTGGTCATCGATCGGCGGCTCCCGGAAGCTCATCGATGCGGTCGTGTCGCACCCGACACTTGGCCCCGCGGCCAGACGCATCTCACCCTCGGAGAACGTCAACTGACCGCCGGCCGGCCCGCGGGTCGATCGCGCTCCCGGCGGGGCAGCTTCATCTCTGTGGCCTCGGTGGCGGCCACTCACGCCTGAGCAGTCCGTAGACCCACGAGTCCGACACCTCGCCGTTGACGATGCAGTCCTCGCGCAAGGTCCCCTCGCGCATGAAGTTGAGCTTCTCCAGGACGCGCGCAGACGCTGCGTTGCGCGTATCGGCCTCGGCCTGGACTCGATTCAGGTCCAAGGTGTCGAAGGCCCACTGCAGCAGCGCGAATGCAGCCTCCGTCGCGTAGCCCTGACCCCAGGCTGCGTCGTCGAGGCAGTAGCCCAATGAGGCACTTCGATGGTCCGGGTTCCATCGGTTCAGAGCGCACCATCCGATGAGCGCTCCGCCGGCGGCACGCTCGACGGCGAGCCGGGCCCCGGTGCCCTCCTCCGCCATCTGCCGGCAGGCTGCGATGAAGCGCTCGGCCCGCTCCTGTCCGCTCCAAGCGGGCGCGTCCCAGTAGCGCAGCACGGCGGCGTTGGTGTGCAGCGCGAAGAGCGCCTCGGTGTCCTCGCCGGTGAAGGGACGCAAGCGCAGCCGAGCGGTGTGAAGTGTCGGGGTGGGCAACACCACGTGCATGATGCCCCGACAGCTCATCCCCGTCAGCGCCTGCGAGGCATTCTTCCGGCGGGCGCGGGTGTATGTCATAAGCGAGTCGGGTAAAGAGATGAGCGTGGTGCTCGTGCTTTTCCTCCTCGCGGCGATCGTCGTCCTCGCGGTCGTCGGTTGGGCCGCGCTTGGCCTCGCGTCGGTGCTGCTGTGGTGGGCACTGATCGGGCTCATCATCGGCGGGCTCGGACGATTGATCGTTCCGGGCAGGCAGGCGATCGGCATCCTCACGACAGCGCTCCTGGGGATCGCGGCATCGCTGCTCGGGGGCATTGTCGGCCGCGCCGCGCACCTCGGCCACGGGTTGCGGTTCCTCATCGCGATCGGCGTCGCCGCCGTCCTCGTCGCCGTCTTCAGCTCCGGGCAGCGAACTCAGGCAAGCTGACCGCAGTCGCGCCGCACGGGCTGGCGCGGCCACGGACCGCTGCGGAGCCCTCGCACGGACTCGAACCGTGGACCCCTTCCTTACCATGGCCTCCCCTGACCTCAAATAGACCGCGCTGACTGGGCTTGCGGTCAGCTTAGGTGTCCCGAGACAACCTCTGAACTGCTGTGTCGGGGACATATTGGGGACATGCCTTCCGACTCCGAGCCTCAGCCCACCGAACTTGCGCTTGCCGTTGATTCCACGCGCCCAGGTCGGCCGCAAAAGATGTGATGTCCCGGGCGGCGTGGTGTCCGGGGCCGGTGTGGTGAAGGTGGCCGGTCCTCCACGTCGAACGGCGGTGTAGGCGCGCGCGGATTGCGGCCGCGCGGCCGGCCATTCGAACAGGAGGTACCGACCGTGGATCACGGTAGGCGACAGGCTGCCCGCCGGGCAGCGGTCAAACCCGTGGTGCGTGCCGAGCTGGAGGTGGCGTCATGTCGATCGTGATGGGGCTTGATCAGCACCGGGCGCAGATCACTGCGGAGTGGATCGAGACCGCGACCGGCGAGATCTTCCGGGCCAGGGTCCGGCCCGCCGATCGTGACACGGTCCGCGAGTTCGTCGGCCAGTTCGTCGGCCAGGACGGGCTCGAGGTCGCGCTGGAGGCGACCACCGGCTGGCGGTTTGTGGCCGAGGAGTTGCAGGCAGCCGGCGCCGACGTCCACCTGGCCGAACCGGCGGAGGCCGCAGCGCTGAAAGGGAAGAAGCAGCGGGCCAAGACCGACTGGGCCGACGCCCGACATCTGCGCGAACTGTTATTGATCGGCCGCCTCCCGGAGTCGTGGATCCCGCCGGCGCACATCCTCGATCTCCGCGCCCGCGTCCGGACTCGGCATCTGTTGTCACATCAGCGAACCGAGTGGCAGCAGCGAATGCACGCGGTGCTCTATCACCAAGGCGTCCCCCACCATCGCGACCTGCTGTCGGTCGCCAGCCGCCAATGGCTTGCCGAGCTCACGCTCTCAGTGGCGGCGCGTGAGCAGATCGAGGTCTCGCTGCACGTGATCGACAGCATCGAGCAGCGCCTCATCCCGTTTGACCGCGGACTCAGACAGATCGCTCGCAAGCAGCCCGGCTGTCGGCGACTGATCGACGAGATCTATGGCGTCGGAGAGTTGACCGCGGTGACGATCATCGCCGAGCTCGGCGACGTGCGCCGCTTTGCCAACTCCCGCGACGTCGTCAGATACGGCGGGATGGACATCACCGTCCACCAATCCGACACCCGCCGCAGCCCCGGGCACCTCTCCCGCCAAGGCCCG
>DATJTS010000106.1:0-89767 GCA_035503035.1 Solirubrobacteraceae bacterium | reverse complement strand
TGCGGACGGGTCGAGCTCGAAGCTGCGCCAGGTGACCGTCGTCTCATCGGCGTGCTCGAACCCCGCGAGCGCAGCCTCGAAGCGACGTTTGCCGACGTAGCACCAGGGGCACGCGATGTCCGACCAGATCTCGATCTCCATGCGATCGAGTCTATGCGCCTCGACGCGCCGCTCAGGCCTCGGCGAGCAGCTGCTCGAGCACGGCCGCGACCCCGTCCTCGTCGTTGGGGGGCGCGACCCCGTCCGCGGCGGCAATGACGTCCGGATGGCCGTTGGCCATCGCGAACGACCGCCCGGCCCAGGCGAGCATCGACAGGTCGTTCGGCATATCGCCGAACGCGATCGTCTCCGCGGAATCGATCCCACGCGCGGCACACAGCGCCGCCAGCCCGGAGCCCTTGCTCACCCCTGCCGCGCTCATCTCCAGCAGGGTGGCGGACGCGTCGGAGTAGGTGAGCTCGACGAACTCGGCGACCTCGAGGCGGGCACGCTCGGCGAACGCGCGGGCATCGTGGTCGCGGTCGGGGCGGAGCAGGAGCTTGACCGGCGGCGTCGCGAGCAGCACCTCGATCGCGTCGACCGTCGCGTCATCGGGGACCGGCCAGCGCACGCGATAGCCCGGCTCGTGACCGAAGTGGTCGATGGTCTCCATCGCCCAGGCGCCGCCGGGCATCAGGGGCCGCAGCCGGGAGACCACCTCGAACGCGGTCTCGCAGGCGATCGGGAAGCTTCCGACGAGCGCCTCGGCGGCGAGATCCCACAACACCGCGCCGTTGGCACACACCGCGGTCCCGGGGATGCCGCCGGCCTCGGCCAGCCCGCGCATCCAGCGCACCGGTCGCGCGGTGCAGACCACGATCTCGATTCCGCGCGCCTGTGCACGCGCGAGCGCCGCACGGGTGCGCGGTGAAATGCTGCCGTCAGCGCGCAGCAGCGTGCCGTCGAGGTCTGTCGCGATCAGGCGTGGAATCACCCGCGCCAGCGTGTCAGACTCGATCTGAGGATGGAGCCCCAGATCAACCACGTGAGCATCCACGCGCCCGACCTCCAGGAGTCGGTCTCGTTCTATGTCGAGCTGCTCGGCGCCGAGCCGATCCCGACGCCGAACTTCGGCCTGCCGGTGCAATGGCTTGCGCTCGGGCGCACGCAGCTGCATCTGTTCGAGCGTGACCTGCAGCCGAGCAGCCATCACCATCTCGGCATCACCGTTCAGGACCTCGAGGGGCCATATGCGGTGGCGGCGCGGCGCGATGCGTTCGATCGGCGCGCGTTCGGCAACCACCTGATCGAGCTCCCCGGCGACGTCGTGCAGCTGTACGTCCGTGATCCGGGCGGCAACCTGGTCGAGCTCGACATGCACGGCGTCGACCGGCTGTCTCCTGAGCTGCGCGCGGAGCTCAAGGCGCTCGCGGACTTCCATCCCCAGAGCGAGGACAACCTGCGGGGACGGCTGTTCGTGCCCGCGCACGCACTCGACCGCCCTTAAGGCGCGGCGGGGACGCCCGTCCGGCTCGCCCTCCGCTTGCCGTGGACGAGACCGCGCTGTGGGCCGGTGCGCACGCGAGGGCGACCGGACGGACATCCCCGCCGCTTTGCGACCGGCCTTCGCTCGGTGACACCGGGAACCTCGAGCCGCGCCTGGCCGCTCCAAACTCCCAGAGTCCCTGCGGCGGGGCGGACGGCGGCGGGAGGGGGGCCGAAAGAGGGGGATTTGGGAGGGATTGGGGGCCGATGTTGCCGGAGAAACCACCCGGGTTGCATCTGCCGATGGGGTGCGGTAGCGTTCCGGCCGCCGAAGCATGACAACGTTGTCATGACGTCGGCACAGGGCTTCCGATCCAGGCGGAGCCGCAGGGCAGGCGTGCGCACGGCGATCGTGCGCACGGGAGAGTCAAGGGAGAGTCGAATGACACGATCGAGCATCCTCGCTCGCGCCGCGGTGACCGCCGCGGTGGTGTCGGGAGGGGCGCTGATCTCGTTCAGTGCGTCCGCCGGCGCCGCAACCCGCCACGCCACCACCGGCGCCGGCTACGTGCAGGACCCGACGACGTTGGTCAACCCGTTCATCGGCACCACCAACGGCGGGGACACGTTCCCCGGAGCGGACATGCCGTTCGGCATGATCCAGTGGAGCCCGAACACGCCGAGCCGGCCCTCGGGCGGGAACTATTCCTACAGCGACAAGTCCATCATCGGCTACGCCCTGACGAACATGTCAGGCCCGGGATGTGCGTCTGAGGGCGACGTCCCGATCCTGCCGACCACCGGAGCGGTCTCGAGCGATCCGGCGAACGCGACGACACCGCTCAACCACAAGACCGAGCAGGCGAGCCCGGGCTTCTACCAGGAGACCTCGGCCGGCATCAAGACCCAGCTGGCCACGACGCTGCGCGCCGGCATCGGCCAGTTCACCTTCCCGAAGACCCAGAGCAGCGGCAACCTGCTGTTCAAGCTCTCCGACAGTGCGACGACCGACACGGCGACGAGCTGGCAGGTGGTCAGCCCGACCGAGGTCTCGGGCTCGGTGACCACCGGCGGGTTCTGCGGGGGCGGCGACGTCTACACGCTGCACTTCGACATGCAGTTCAACCGGCCGATGACCAGCTACGGCACGTGGACCAACGGGTCCTCAGCCGACGCGCGCAGCCGCTCTGAGTCAAGCCATCTGACCGCGGCGCAGACGGCCGCGGCGATCAAGCAGGAGAAGGCGGCCGCGCAGAGCTCACTGGCGAGCAAGGGCCTTCCGGGCTCGGCGAACTCCCGCAACGGCCGGATGCGCGCGGCCGGCACGACGTCGACGCCGAGCAGCTCGCAGACCGCGTCCCCGAACGCCGCGCCGGTGACCGGCGCCGACGGCGCGTACGTGAGCTTCAACACCGCGGGCAAGGGCAACAACACGGTCATCGCCAAGGTCGGCATCTCCTACGTGTCCAACGCCAACGCCTCGCAGAACCTCGGCGATGAGATCCCCGGCTGGGATTTCTCGACGGTGCAGGACGCCGCGCACGACGCGTGGGACTCGGCGCTGTCGAAGATCCAGATCGCGGGTGGGACGAACGCCCAGCAGGCGACGTTCTACACCGCGCTCTACCACTCGCTGCTGCACCCGAACGTCGACTCCGACGACAACGGACAGTACATGGGGTTCGACGGCCAGATTCACACCACGTCGAAGAACCACCCGATCTACGCCAACTACTCCGGCTGGGACATCTACCGCAGCCAGAGCCAGCTCGAGTCGATGCTGTTCCCGCAGACGATGTCGGACACCGTCAACTCGATGATCGACGACTACAACCAGACCGGGATGTTCCCCAAGTGGAACGCCAACAACGGCGAGACCTACGTGATGGTCGGTGACCCGTCGGATCCGATCATCGCCGACGCGTACGCGTTCGGGGCCAGGGGCTTCGACGCGAGCACCGCGCTCTCGGACATGGAGACCGAGGCGCAGACGACGAACAACATCCGGCCCGGTCTCAACTACTACCTGGACGACGGCTACCTGCCGATCGACGGGTCCTACGGCTGCTGCAACTTCTACGGCGCCGTCTCCACCCAGGAGGAGTATGACGCGGCTGACAACTCGATCTCCGAGCTCGCCTCGGCGCTCGGGAGCAGCTCCGACGCGCAGACGTTCGCGGCGCGTGCGAACAACTGGCAGAACGTGTTCAACCCCGCCAGCGGGTTCCTGCAGCCCAAGCTGATGGACGGCTCGTTCCAGTCCGGCTTCGCGCCCACCGGGTCGAACGGCTTCGTCGAGGCCGACGCCTACGTCTACCGCGCCGAGCTCCCGTTCGACGTGGCGGGCGCCGCGGCCGCCGAGGGCGGTGACAGCGCCTGGCAGACCGTCCTCAACGGCCTCACCAAGAGCGTCACCGCGATGAACGCGACCGAGGCGCAGCTGGGCAACGAGCCGAGCTTCGACATCCCGTGGGAGTACGACTACGTCGGCGCCCCGTACCAGGCCGAGAAGGTCGTGCGCGAGGTCCAGAACCAGCTGTACACCGACACCCCGCACGGCCTGGCCGGCAACGACGACCTCGGTGCGATGAGCTCGTGGCTCGTCTGGTCCGCGCTGGGCGCCTACCCGGAGACCCCGGGTTCGGCGGTGACCGCGCTCGGCAGCCCGGAGTTCAGCCAGATCGCGATCCACCTCGGCAACGGCAACACGATCACGGAGTCCGCTCCGGCGGCGGCGAAGAACGCGCCGTACGTGCAGTCGATGATGGTCAACGGCCAGGCGTGGAACAACGCCTACCTGCCCGCCAGCCTCTGGCGCCAGGGCGGGACGGTCGACTGGACCCTCGGCACCACCCCGAACACCTCGTTCGCCTCCGACGCCTCCACCGAGGCGCCGCCGTCGGACACCTCGGGGCTCGATCCGGCGCTCGGCAGCGTGGCCGGACCGGACGGCGCCAGCCAGGAGGTGCTGCAGCCCGGCTCCAGCACGACGCTCACGCTCGGCGCGCAATCGCTGAGCAGCACCAGCCAGACGGTGAACTGGACGGAGACCACGACCTCCGGGTCGGGGATCACCACCGGACCGACCAGCGGCTCGATCATCGTCGGTCCTGAGCAGAAGGCGACTCAGCAGGTCCAGGTGACCGTGCCGAAGTCGACCGCCGACGGCGATTATCAGGTGGTCTTCCACCTCACCACCGCCGATGGCACCGCTCTGCCGAACGTCGTCGAGGACATCGGCGTGGCCGCGGCCGGCGACCTGTCGCCGTACTTCAACAACGCGGGCATCTGCTCGGACGGCTCCTCCAGCGCGGCGGACTTCGACGGCGACGGCTACTGCTATTCCCAGCAGCAGCTCGCCGGACAGGGCGTCACGCTCGGCGGCACGGTCAACTCCAGCGACGGGATCACCTACTCGTTCCCGTCGGCGGCGGCCGGCCAGCCGGACAACGTCATCACCGGCGGGCAGACGATCAGCGTGCTGCCGGTGAGCGGAGCGACCAAAATCGGGTTCCTCGGTTCGGCAACCAACGGTCCCTCGACCGGCACCGCGACGATCAACTACACCGACGGCAGCTCGCAGAAGGTGACGCTCGAGTTCGGCGACTGGACGCTGAACGCGGGCGGGAGCTCGCCGCCGTCGGGCAACGTGGTGGTCGCCAAGACCGGGTATCGCGACACGAGCGGCGGCGGATCGCAGACGGTGGACACCTACCTGTTCTCCGCCGCGTTCCCGGTCGCATCGGGCAAGACGGTGCAGAGCATCACGCTGCCCTCCTCGACGAACACGGGTGAGCTGCACGTGTTCGCCGTCGGCTCGGACAAGGGGCCGCTCACGAACTAGAGCGTCCCCGGGGCCCCGCTCGCGCAACCGCGGGCGGGGTCTTCACCCCCTTCCGCCGAATCTCCTCCGGCGGAGCACGGCCGCGTCTCCCGCCTGCCCCCGCGGGGGGCGCGGCCGTTTCCTTTGGCGCGCCGGAGCGATCAGCCGCCGGACGAAGGACGTGCCTGGGCGCTGTACTCCTCGTTGGGGAGCATGTTCGTCGCCATCGCCATCCGGTTGGTGAGGTTGTACATGGCGGCGATCTCGGCGACGTCCCAGGCCTCTTCAAGGTCGAGGCCCGCGTCGAGCAGCGTCTGCAGGTCAGCGCGGGTGACCTCCCGCGGACTCACCGTGAGCTTCTCGGCGTAGGCGCAGATCGCATGCCGGCGCGGGTCCAGGCCGGCGCGACGCCAGTCATAGGAGATCCGCTCGCCGAGCACCGGATCGCCGAGCTCCTCGCGTAACGCCGCGCCGTGCGCGACCAGGCAGTAGAGGCATCCGTTGGCGGCACTCACGACGACCGCGATCATCTCCCGATCGGCCGCGTCGAGGTGGGCGGTCGGCTCGTGCAGCAGCCGGAAGTGGGAGAACCAGGCGCTCAGCCGCTCGGGGCGGAAGGCGTAGACCCGGAAGACATTCGGCACGAAGCCGAGCCGCTCTCGGGCCTTCGTGAACAGACCACGAAGACCGTCGGGCAGCTCGTCGTCTGCCGGCACCGGGAACCAGGAGCCGACCCTGTCGGCGTCGGGCGCACTCATGGCGTGCAGCCTACCCGCGGGAGGGGAACGCCCAGCCCTCCCGCGGGATTGTTGGCCGGTCAGTGCTTCTTCGACTTGCGCTTCGCGCCGGTGGTGGGGGACGCCGCCGCGGCCGTGGTGGACGTCTGCGCCGTCGCGGTACTGAGTGCCGCCGCGGGCGCGACGACCTTCGTCATCCTCGGGTGCAGCATCTGGCAGCGGGCAGTACCGGCGGGAACCTGCTGGAACCGCGGCACCGTGGTCGTGGTCACCGTGCCATTCGTCGTGGTCCAGGTCAGCGTCCGGGTCGGCGGGGCGGATGTCGTTCCGGTCGTGCCCGTTGTGGGCGTCGTTCCCGTCGTGCCCGTCGTGTCCGTCGTCGGCGTCGTCGCCCCGGACGTCGTGTTCCCCCCGCCGCCCCCTCCTCGAGCGATGAACCTGCAGCAGCGCACGACGACCGGCGGCGCGGCGCTCGTCGTGGTCCCGGTCGTCTGACCGGAGGTCGTCGTGGTCGCCCCGGTGGTGGCGGTCGCTGCCGCCGTCGTCGTGCCGCCGGTGGTGGCGGTCTCACCGGTCGTGGTGGTGTCGCCGGTGGTCGTGGTCGCGCCGGTCGTGTTGGTGGGCGGCGGAGCGCAGGGGCCCGGGGCGCCCGCCAGCGCCATCGGCCGGACCGTCGTCCAGAAGGCTCCGTTCGGCCCAGTGGCGACGCGGACGTGGTTGACGCACGACGGCACCTGGAAGCCGGGATGGGCCTTGCTGACGACGTCGCTCAACGAAACGTTCCCGTGCGCCCCGCGGCGCACCAGCAGGATGTGGATGCGAGCCGGTGTCTTGGCCGGGCGCACCACGGCCTGTCCGCGAACCGTCCAACTGACACCCCCGCGCGCGTGCAGAGACGCCGCCGCGAGCGCCGCGGGCGCCGGGCAGCCACCGGCGACGAGCACCGCCTGCGCCTGAACGTTCATCTGCTTCAGCCGCGCGTTGAGGCCCTTGATCGCTGAGGTCCTGCCCAGATAGATCCGGACCGAGCCGTCGTGGTTGCGGGTGACCGCGTAGGCCGGCGTCGGCGCCGAGATCGCGGAATAGGCGAGCACGCCGCCGGTGGCCGCCGCGGCGACCAGGACGGCGCCGCCGGCCGCGGCCCAGGGGCCGCGGGGGCGCCACGGAGGCGCCGGCGGGTGTTCACCCTCGGGCCCCTCTCCGTGCTTGTCGACGAGCTCCCGCCAGAGCTCGTCCTCATAGCGGCTGGGCATCAGGGAACTCCTTTCTGAGACGGGTGCGGGCCCGGAACAGCCGGACCCGCAAGGTGGCTGGGCTGATCGCGAGGGCCGACGCCGCCTCTCGCGGGGTGAGTCCGGCAAGGTCGACCAACTCGATCGCGGACCGGTCGAGCTCACTCATCTCCGCGCAGCGGACGAGCAGCTCCCGCCCGACCTTCTGCGCATCGATCCGCGCCTCGATCTCCTCCCGGACATCCTCAGCGAGCAGGGTCGCGATGCGCACCCGCTCCTCGAGCGCGCGTCCGCGCGTGACCTCCTCACAATGGCGCGCGAACCGGTGCCGGGCGATGCCGAACAGCCAGGCCCGGACCGTCCCGCGCCGGGGGTCGAACCCCGCGAAGTGACGGATCGCCTCCAGGAACGTCTCCGACGTGAGGTCGGCAACCTCCTGCGGCTCGTCGCACCGCCGCTCGAAATAGGCGCTGATCGCGGCGACGTTCGCCCGATAGACGCGCTCGAAGCTCGTCATCGTCGACGTCATCCGGGGAGGCACCTCAGTCGCGAGCTCGGTCATGTCCCTAGTTGCCGATCTGAGCGCCCAGCGTTACACCAGCACCTCAGCCCGCCAGCCCGAGCTCCGCCAGGAGTGTCGTCACCGACGGACCGCCATCTTCGAGATGATCGGGCACCTGAGCGCCGAGTGCCAGCAGTGTGCGCACCGTCGTCCGGTAGCGACCGAGCTCGACCTCGTCGATCGTGCCCATCGTCGGTCCGCCCTGCGGATCCTGGCAGTGGCGCGATCCGTGCAGCGCCGCTCCGATCGCGCTGCCGCCGCCCGGGAACTCGGTCGACGCGCCGTGCCTGACCAGCTCGGCCGCGACGTCGGCGTATCCGCGCCAGGCCGCGATTCCGAGCGGGGTGAACTCAGGCGACTCCTCGCCCTCCTCGACGGGCGAACCGGTGACACCCGCTCCGGCGTCGAGCAGCCGCCGCACCGTGCCGGCCTCTCCGCGGTCGACCGCCATCTCGAGCATCTGGTCAAGCGCGCGGCGCTGCTCGCGGGAGCTGTCGGGCGCAGCGCCGCCGTCGCCGTGGCTCAGCCACGCTCCGAGCGTCCGGTCGGCGGCAGTGACCCGGCCGGCGTCCGCCCCTCGAGCGCGAAGCAGCGCCGCGACGTCCTCGTCGCCCCAGCGCTCGGCCACCTGGAGCGGGCTCGGTTCTTCGCTGTCCGGATCACCATCGATCGGCGACCCCGCATCGAGCAGCAGCTCGACCGTCTCGACGCCGCGACGGCACCAGACCGCCTGTGTGAGATGGTGCGGGCCCGGGTCCGCGCCGTGCTCGCAGAACATCCGGATCATCGCCGTATTCGGGAAATTCAGCGCGCGTCCGAGGCAGTGGGTCACCGTCGCGGCATCGGTCCCGGCGTCGATCAGCAGCCGCGCGCACTCGGGGTCGGGTTGCTCGCAGGCGTGGTAGAGCGCCTCGCCCACACGGTGGACCGGCCCGCGGTCGTCGGGGTCGGCGCCTGCCTCCAGCAGCAGGGCGGTGAGCTCGGCGTCGCCGGCGATGCCCGCCGCGCCGTACAGCGTGCTCTGCACCCAGTCGTCATGCATGAACCGCGCGTCCGGGTCGGCCCCTGCGTCGAGCAGCACGCGCACCACCTCGCGCAGCGACGCGGCGCGCTCCGGGTCACCGCGCCCCAGCCGTGAGAAGCACGCGTACAGGATGGGCGCGCGTCCCAGCGGCCCGGTCGGTGCCGAGGCCTGCTGGGGCGCCGGCCCGACGAGACGCACGACGGTTGCGACGTCTCCGGTGACGCACGCGCACGCCAGGTCGTGCTCTGCGAGCCCCGGGTCGACCTCGAGCAGCGCCCGGGCGCGGCGAACGTTGCTCGAGCACGCCGAGCGGACGAGCCCCTCGGCGCGCTCCGCGCTGTCGAGAGTGAGCGCGTCGATGTGCAGCTTCAGCCGGGACCACGAGGCGAAGCCGTATTCGCGCGCAATCGCGAGTTGGGCGAGTGAGAGCGCCGGGAACTCGCCCTCCCGGCGGCGTCGCTTCGCCTCGTCGCGCAGGTGGCGCAGCGACGGGCGGTCAGGCAGTGATCGGCGATCGGACATCGTTGGCTCCCCTCGTCCCCGCGGGTCCGCTCGCCGGGGCCAGGAGTCGTTCGTCCGTCGGCCGGTGTCGATATCTCGTCACAGGTGGGCCTGTGGCCCTGTCCGCGGACCGGATGCGTCCTGCACGCGGTCCGTATCGTACCGCCGCTGATGGCGATCCTCCTCGCATTGGTGTCGGCCGTCAGCTATGGGAGCTCCGACTTTCTGGCGGGCCTGGCCAGCCGCCGGTATGCCGCCGAGCCGGCGACCGTGCTGATCCTCGCGATGGAGTTCCTCGGCTCCGCGCTGGCGGTGGTGATCGACCCGGGCCACGGGCCCAGCACCCGCGCGCTCGCGTGGGGAGCGGTCAGCGGGATCGGCGCCGGCACGGGCACGATGTTTCTCTACCGCGGCTTCGCCGCTGGAGCGATGACCGTCGTGGCCACCATCTCGGCGGTTCTGGCGGCGGTCCTACCGGTGATCGTGGGGCTCACACTCGGCAACCACCTCAGCGCGGGAGAGGCGGTCGGGATCATCATCGCGCTGCCGGCGATCGGACTCGTCTCCTGGCAGCCACATGCCGAGGACACCGCCGGAGCGCGTTCGGCCGCGATCTTCGGCGCGCTGGCCGGGTGCGGTTTCGCGCTGCTGTTCATCGGGCTGGACCGCGCCGGCACCCGCGCGGGGATGTGGCCGCTGCCCGCCAGCCAGGCGGTTGGGTTCTGTCTCGTCGTCGCGTTCGCAGCGCGCAAGCTCGCGCGCGCGGGCCGCCCGGAGCTCCGGGACCTCTCGTACGTGGTGAGCTCCGGAATCATCGCGGTCGCCGGGGCCCTGTTCTTCCTGCTGGCCACCGGTCACGGTGAGCTCTCGATCGTGGCGGTGGTCACCGCGCTCTATCCCGCGTTCACCGTGCTGCTGGCCCGGATCGTGCTCTCCGAGCGTTGGTCGCGGCTTCAGGTGATGGGCTTGCTCGTCGCGGCCGCGTCGGTCGCACTCGTGTCGCTGACCTGACCCGGTCAGCCAAGCCTCTCGCGCAGCGTGGCCCGGTCGATCACCTCGGCCTGACGCGGAAAGATCCGCTGCACCAGGAAGTCGTGGATGTCGGGCTCGGGATCGGCGCACAGGTCGGAGATGACGATCAGGCGGTAATCGCGGTCATGACCGTCACGGACCGTCGAGAGCACGACACCGCTGGTCGAGATCCCGGCCAGCAGGAGCGTGTCGACCCCACGCTCGCGCAGTTGCGTGTCGAGATCGGTGGTGAGGAACGGTCCGACGCGGGTCTTGCGGACCACGATGTCGTCGTCCTGGGGCGCGATGTCCTCGTGGACCTGCGTACCCGGTGCGTCGGCATGGAACGTCGTTCGTGCCGCCTCGCTGCCGATCCGGCTGCCCATCGTCCCGGTGGGCGCCTCGCCGTCGGCGAAACCGACCCGCACGTAGCCGATCTGCCCGCCCTTGCCGCGGATGAGATCGATCGTCTCCCGTGCCGCGGTCAGCAGCCCCTCGCCGTCGGAGACGCGACCCACGATCCCGTTCTGGTAGTCCATCACGAGCAGCGCGGTCCGGTCGAGATTGATGTCCGTGGTCATCGGGTCCTTTCGGTGGTGGGGGCTGTTCTGCCGCGGGCGAGTGAGGCGAGCGCGGCCAGTGCCGAGAGCCCGGCCGCCGTCGCGAAGACGACGACCAGGCCGTCGTGGAACGGCGCGGAGATGAGGTGCGGGAAGAAGGCGCGACCGGTGATCGCCTGGCGGCCGGTCGCCGAGAGCAGGTGCAGGTCAGAGTGGCTGGCGAGGAGGTGACGCAGCGGGTTGATCCCCAGCAGCGCGCCGAACAGGCTGGAGACCGGTGGCAGTCCGGCGAGCCGGTGGGCGATCTCGGCGGGCGCGCCGCCGCGGATCAGCCCCGCGCTGAGCGCGGACGGCAGGCTGCTCGCCACCCCGGCGATCACGAGGGTGAAGAACACGCCGATCGAGATCGCAGTCCCCGAGTTCTGGAACGTGGCCCGCATCCCGGAGGCGACGCCGCGCTCCCCCGGTGGCACGCTGCCCATGATCGAGGACGAGTTCGGCGAGGCGAACATTCCGGTGGCAGCGCCGATCAGCGCCAGCAACAGTGCGAACACGGGGTAGGAGAAGTCGACGGGCAGCACCATCAGCCCCAGGAACGCGGCGGCGGACAATGCGGCCCCAGCGGACGCGATCCCGCGCGACCCGATCCGGTCCGACAGCGTGCCGGAGATCGGGCCGGCGATGAGGAAGCCGACGGTGAGCGGCAGCATGTAGATCCCGGCCCACAGTGGCGTGCGCTCGAAGCTGTAGCCGTGCAGCGGCAGCCAGATGCCCTGCAGCCAGATGACGAGCATGAACTGCAGGCCGCCGCGGGCGAGCGAGATGGAGAACCCGGCGAGGTTGCCGGCGGCGAATGGCCGGATCCGGAAGAGGTCGAGGTTGACCATCGGGGCCGCCACCCGTCGCTCGATCACGACGAACGCGACGAGCAGCACGAGACCGCCTGCCAGACCCGCGATCACCCACGGATCGGTCCAGCCCATCGTGTGACCGCCGTAGGGCTGGATGCCATAGGTGGAAGCGATCAGGATCGCCGACAGCCCGAGCCCGAAGGTGAGGTTGCCCCACCAGTCGATCGGGGTGCGCCGGTGGCTGCCGGTCTCTCGCAACTTGAGGTACGCCCAGACGGTGCCGTAGATGCCGACCGGGACGTTGACCCAGAAGACCGCGCGCCAGTCGATCGCGGCGAGCACCCCGCCGGCGACCAGGCCGATGAACATCCCCGACAGCCCGGCCACCTGGTTGGTGCCGAGCGCGAAGCCGCGTTGCTCGGCCGGGAACGCGTCGGTGAGGATCGCGGCCGAGTTGGCCGTGAGCATCGAGCCGCCGACCGCCTGGGGGAGCCGCCAGCCGATCAGCCACAGAGCTCCGTGCGCGCCGCGGAACGGATCGAATGACAGCATCACCGAGGCGATCGTGAACACGGCGAAGCCGGTGTTGTAGATCCGGACCCGGCCCACCATGTCGCCGAGTCGCCCGACGGTGACGACGAGCACCGCCTGCACGAGCCGGTAGCCCATGATCATCCACAGCAGGTAGCCGATGTTCCCGGGCGCGAGCGGGTCGAGCCCGATCCCGACGAAGATCGCGGGCAGCGCGATCAACACGATCGAGCCGTCGAGCTGGCTCATGAACACCGCCGCCGTCGTGTTGGCGAGCGCGACCCACTTGTAGTTGTCCTGCCGCGCGGCCGTTGCGCCCATGGTCAGAGCTCTTGGGCCAGCCGGGCCAGTGCCGGCAGCGCGGCGATCAGCTGCTCGCGCTCGCCGGGATCGAGCGCCGCCAGCGCCTGGTGCAGTTGCTCGGCGCGCGCGGTGCGGCGGTGATCGATCGTGTCGTTCCCCGCCGCCGTGAGCGAGAGGATCAAGCGGCGTCCGTCGGCGGGGTCGGCGGTGCGTTCGACGAGTCCCCGGGCGACGAGTCCCTGGAGGGTGGTCGCGATCGACTGCGGGCTGATCTGCTCGAGCTTGGCCAGCTCGGCCGCGGTCATCGCTCCCTGGTGGGAGAGCCGGCTGAGCGCCGAGCTCTCCGGGCCGCTCAGCCCGCCGAGCCCCTTGGTCTGGCGGATGCGGCGGTAGAGCGCGGCGAGCACCGCGCGCAGCTCGGCGGACGCCTGCTCGAGGTCAAGATCATCAGCCACACTTATCAGTCTAGCTGATGATTATGCGCGCTACGTCGCTCCGAGTCCGTGCTCGAGCGCGCCCTTGACGGCCGCGTCAACCGCGTTGATCCGGAACAGCGCCATCGCCTCCACCGATCCGAAGCGCCCGCCGGGCGCCGAACCCGTCCCGTGGTGGGAGAGGACGCAGTGCAGGAGCGCGAGCAACCGCCCGTCGTCGAGCACGCCCCGGGCCGCCTCGGTGATGATCCGCTCGCCGATCACCAGGTGGCCGAGCAATCGCCCCTCGTCGGTGATGCCGATCTCCGCCCCATAGGTGAACTCGCGGGTGCGCCCCAGGTCGTGCACCAGCGCCGCGCAGATGAGCAGGTCGGAGTTGACCCCGGCATGCAGCTGACAGGTCTCCTGGGCGAGCGTCCCGACGGCGATGGTGTGCTCCAGCAGGCCACCGAGATACGCGTGGTGGCCGGCGCGCGTGCAGGGCGCGCGGCGCCACTCGCGGCGAAGCGCCGGGTCACCGAGCAGCTTCTGCAGCAGCGCCGCATAGCCGCGGTCGTAGACCTCCCCGCTGAGGTGCTCCAGGAACCCGTCGAGCTCCTCGACGTCCCGGTAGGCGGTGGGCAGAAATCGCCCGGGGTCCGCCGCGGCCTCCTCGACGCGCGCGATGTCCGACAGTTCGAGCGTCAGCTCGTCCCGGAAGCGCTCCAGGCGCCCGCGCACGCGCACGATGTCGCCTCGCTCGAAGCGCCCCGCGAGCGCATCGGCGCCCTTGAACGCCCGGGCGGTGAGCGTTCCGGTGCGATCCCGCAGCTCGAGCGCCAGGTACGGGGATCCGGTGCGTGTCGTCAACCGGTCCTTGCGCACGCACGCATAGACGCCGTCCACCTCCTGCCCCGGGCGCAACGAGCTCACCGCCATGATCGTGGTCTCGTCAGCATCCATACCGTCACGGCTAACGTTAGACCGCATGCAGCCACTCCAATGGGAGCACCGCCCGGAAGGTCTGCGTGCACCGGCGTTGGTCTGCGCGTTCAAGGGATGGAACGACGCCGCCGACGCCGCCTCGAGCGCAATCGAGTTCGTGGGAAGCTCGCTCGGCGCGCGGCGCTTCGCAACGATCGACCCCGAGGAGTTCTACGACTTCCAGGCCACCCGGCCGCGCACCAAGCTGGCCGACGGCGAGACGCGCGAGATCGTCTGGCCCGCCGTCGAGCTGTTCGAGGCGCGGGTCCCGCTCGCCGACCGCGACCTGATCCTGATGGCCGGGACCGAACCCTCGTTCCGCTGGCGAACGTTCTGTGAGATCGTCGTCGAGCTCGCCGAGGAGCTCGGCACCGAGCTGTTCGTCACGCTCGGGGCGCTGCTGGCCGACGTGCCGCACACCCGGCCGATCTCCGTCACCGGACTGTCCTCGGACAAGGCGCTCGTCTCGCGGCTGGGGCTCGCCCCGTCCTCCTACGAGGGCCCGACCGGGATCGTCGGCATCCTGCACGCCGCCTGCCAGCAGGCCGGGCTGCCGTCGGCCTCGCTGTGGGCGGCGGTCCCCCACTACATAGCGGCCACGCCGAACCCCAAGGCGGCGCTCGCGCTCGTCCGCAAGCTGGAGGGACTGGTCGGGATCGCCGTCGACGGCTCGGAGCTCGAGTCAGCCTCCGCCGACTACGAGCGCCAGGTCAACGTCGCGGTCCAGTCCGACCCCGATGTGCAGGCGTTCGTCGAGCGCCTCGAGCAGGCCGCGGCCGAGGAGGACGAGGAGCCGGGCTCACTGCCCTCCGGCGAGACGATCGCCAACGACCTGCAGAACTTCCTGCGCCAGCGCGGCGGCGACGGAGAGGGCGGGTCCGGATCCCCGCCCACCGCCGGCGGGCCCGACATCCCTTTCTGAGCGGGTCGGGCGGGGCTGCTCATCGCTCCGCGGCCGGGCACACGAGCCGGTAGTCGCAGACCGAGCACGCCGCGTAGGACGGGGTCGGCTCAAAGCCCTGAGCACGAATGCCCTCGGCGACCTCGGTGGCGACCTCGCAGACCCACTCGCCGCGGTCGCCGTCGTCGGGCACGGCCACCTTCTCGTCGTCGAGCAGGTAGTAGTACGCCTGGCGCGACGCCTCCAGCTGCCACGACTCCCGGGCGCCGACCGCGTAGAGCGAGAGCTGGACGTCGTCGGCGAGCTGCGCCGCGGTCTTGGGCCGGCCGGTCTTGTAGTCGATCAGCTCGTACTCGCCGTCCGGGAGCACATCGACGCGGTCGACCCGCCCTCGCAGCAGGTGTGGTCCGATCGGGAACCTGAACTGGCGCTCGAACCAGACGGGCCGGCCGTCCTCGGTCTTGAAGCGCTCGTGATAACGCGTCAGCGCGGCGGCGGCCTTGCCGCGCAGCTGGCGCTCCTGCAGTGAGTCTCCGAATCCACCGCGCCGCCAGCCGGCATCGAGCAATCCGAGCAGCTCGGGCAGGCTCGGCGCGGGCGCCTGGCCGCCGCCGTTCTCGTCCGGCGGTGAGTGGTAGCGCTCGAGCACCTGGTGGACCAGGATCCCGAAACGCTGGTGCAGCGTCGGTTCCTGCGGGATCCGGAACACCCGCGCGAACTTGTACTTGAGCGGGCACGTGCGATACGTATCGATGTCGCTCGCCGAGAGCACCACACCCTCCCCGCGCAGCGGCAGGAACGCCTCGAGCGACGGCTCGTCCCGGGCGGCGACCGCCTGAGCCCGGGCGCGGGCGCTGCGCTCGGCGTCGAGCAGGTACTCGTCCAGCGCCGAGGTCTCGTAGATCTCGCGCTGCTCCCCCGAGACGGCCTGCAGGATGCGGGCGTTGATGTCGCGCAGCGACTCGGCGACCGCGGGGGTGGCGCGCTCCGGGGCGTCCTGGCGATCGCCCTGCGCGATCAGCGCCGCGACCTTGAGCAGCTCCAGGTAGCGCACCACCGCGTGCGAGATGTCGAGATCGGTGTCGAGCCGCATCTCGCCGATCCGGCCTGCCGCCCGCATCGTCCCCTGCAACAGCTCGTCGCGGAGCAGCCGGTAGGTGGAGTGCAGCGCCTCGGCGGGCCCGAACAGCTCCTCCTCGCGATCCTGCCAGTCGGCTCCGAGCACGGCCCGGATCTCCTCCAGGATCGGCGAGGGCATGAGCGCCTCGCCGCGGTCGTCCGCGCGCGGGTAGGCGAGCACGAGCCGGACACGGGCACGACTGCACGCCAGGTACAGCTCCTGGCGGAGCATCCTGCGGCGAGTCTGGTCGACGTCGGCCGGAAGCGGCTCGGTGAGAAGCGCATCCGGAATCGGCTCCGGGGCCCGCGCCGCGATCCGTGCGTGCAGGCCGACGACGAACGCGTGGTCGGCCTCCAGGCCGCCCGCCTGGGGCGCGGCGAGCACCTGAACCGCCCCGGATGTCGCGGTCACCCCGTCGTGCGCGCCCAGCCCGCCACGCAGGTCCGGCTCCTCCTGGCGGCCGAGTCCGACCTCGGCCAGCGCGCTCAGCGAGCGCGCGAACTCGCGCGGGGTGGCCAGCGGCGAGCGGGCCAGATGCTCGGTGGCGAGCTCCCCGAGGGCGGCGAGCGCACGCAGCCGCTCAGCGACGTCGGCCTGCGCGGCGAACAGCTGATGGCGGCGCAGTCCGAGCCGCTCGATCAGGCGGTGGACGAAGAGATCCGGGCGCGTGGAGTCGATCGCGGCCATCGAGCTGCGGTACAGCGACAAGAACGCTCGGATGCGGTCGCGCGCCTCCGGGGGGACCTGCGGGGACTCGAGTGCGGCCGCCATCGCGCCGACCATGTCGAGCTTGCGCCGGCGCGCGATCTGGGTGCAGCGCGCGATGTCGACCGACCGCAGCTCGACCGGGGGACGCGCGAGCGCCCGCACCACCGCCGCCGCGTCGGTCGGATCGCTGAGCAGCCGCAGCCAGGCGAGGACGTCGCGGATCTCCGCGCGCTGGAAGAAGGCCGCCTCACCGATCACCCGATGGGCGATCGCCCGCTCCTCGAGCGCGACCGCGACCGCCTGGCCCTCGAGCGTCACCTCGGGGACGATCACCGCAATCGTGGCGGGATCGGCGCTGTCACGGGTGATCAGCCGCTCGATCTCGACGGCGACCGCCTGAGCCTCGGCCCGCTCGCTGGCGCACCGCCAGAACTCGACCGCCGGGGAGCCGGGCTCGGCGGGCTGGTCGATGCCCCGTTCGGGGGACGTTGTGGCCGGCTCGGGCGCGCGGTCGAGCGCCGCCCGCGCCGCGCTCCACACGGGCGGCGGGCAGCGGACGCTCTGCGCCAGCTCGACGAGCTGCATCCCGGGCAGGGCGGCGAAGCGGTCCAGTCCCTCGGCGCCCGCACCCCGGAACCGGCGAACCGCCGCGTCGGGGTCCCCGGCCACCGTGAGCGACGGCGCGCCCAGCGCCAGGACAAGCGAGACCGCTGCCAGGTCGAGCTCCTGGGCGTCGTCGATCAGCACGTGATCGAAGGCGGGCGACCCGGAGCCCAGCCGGCGCTCGGCGAGCGCCAGAGCATCGAGCACCAGTCCGCCCTCGTCGCGAGCTCCGATCTCAGCGAGCAGCCGCTCGTGGTCGGAGTACACGGCGGCGAACTCGCGCTCGAGCTCGGCGTCCCCATCGGACTCTGCGTCGAGCGACGCGGCCCATTCGCGGTAGCGCTCCGCGTCGATCAGCTCGCCCTTGAGACGGTCGATCCGTCGGACGAACCCTCCGAGCAGCGTCGTGGGACGGCCCGCGACGTCGTGCTGTTGCAGCGACAGCTCATCGATCCGGTCGCTGAGCAGCGCAAGACGGTCGCCGGGGCCCACCACGGAGCCCGAGATCCCCGCACCGCGCAGCACTCGCGCGGCGAGCTCACCAGGGGTGAGCACGACGATCTCCTCGTAACCGCCGGCGATCGCCAACTGCAGCTGATCGCGCAGCGCCGCGGCGCGGGCGAGGCTCGGGACGAGCACTCCGATGCGCTCCGGAGCGGTCCCGTCCGCGACCAGGCGCAGGTGCCGCTCGCGGACGACCAGGGTCTTGCCAGAGCCCGCGACACCGCGGATCAGAAGGGAAGGTCCCGGGTGGGCGACCGCCTCCCGCGCAGGACCGGTCAGGCCGTCCTCAGTCACCTCTGCCAGCATAGGTACAGATGGACGTGACGAACACGGCACTCGAGGCGGACTGGCTGGGGCTCTGCCGGCGTGCGGTGGCGGGCCTGGAGCAACTGCTCGAGGGCACGCCCGATGTCGAGGACCGCGTGGCCGAGACCGGGACGCGGGGCGCCGGCGGAGACCACACGCTGGTGCTCGACCGCTCCGCGGAACGGATCGTGTTCGACGAGCTCGATCGCCTGCACGGCGAGGGGGTGCAGTTCGTCGCACTCTCGGAGGAGCGCGGCGAGCAGGTGTTCGGAGCCGACGGCGCGCGTGGTGCGCGGATCGTCATCGATCCGATCGACGGCTCGCTGAACGCCAAGCGCGACGGCTGCCACTACGCGCTCTCATTCGCGGTCGCCGACGGGGACACCATGGCCGACGTGAGCTTCGGGTTCGTGCACGACTTCGGTGCACGCGAGCAGTGGTGGGCCTGGCGGGGCGAGGGCGCCTGGCGCGCACGGGTGGAAGGCCCCGCGGGGGGGCAGCGGCTCGACCCCACCCGCGCCGACCGCCGCTCTCGCGCCGGCAAGCTCGAGGTGGTGGGCATCGAGTCCGCCGATCCGCAGTGGCTCTGCGACCAGGTCGACGCACTGGCCGCCCGTGCGCATCGGCTGCGAGCGCTCGGCTCGATCGCAGTCTCCCTGTGCGCGGTCGCCGCCGCCCGACACGACGGCCTGGTCACGCTGCGCCGCTCCCGCGGGGTGGACGCCGCCGCCGGGCAACTGATCGTGCGAGAGGCGGGTGGACTGGTGTCGTTCCCGGACTGCCCCGAGCCACTCCAGGCGCCGCTCGACGCGAACCCGGCGTCGCGCCTGGTCGCCGCGCGCTCCGAACAGGGGTTGCACGACCTGGAGCAGGTGGGCGCATGATCGACTGGATCGTCGCGGAACGGCTCGCCGCGCTGCTCGCCGGTCGCGGCGACGCGCCCGCACCTCCGTCGGCAACGCGGTTGACCGAGATGGCCGTCGATGCCGAGACTCGGGTCAGTCGCTACACCGGTCTGACGCCGAGCCGGCCCCTGCCGCCGCCCGAGGCGATCGGCCGCGCCGAGTGGATCGCGGCGAACGTCTCCTCGATGCGGCGGCTGCTGGGCCCGGTGCTCGAGCGGGCCGAGAGTCGTCTGACGCCCAGCCGCGCCGTCCGTCCGGCGGTCTCGCTGACGATGAGCCTCATCGTCACCACCGAGGTGGGCGTCGTGCTCGGATTCCTCGCCCAGCGCGTGCTGGGCCAGTACGAGCTCGTGCTGCTCGACGAGGCGAACTCGGCCCCCGACGCCGAGACACGTCCGCCACGGCTCCTATTCGTGATGCCGAACCTGGGCGGGGCGGTCGAGTCCCTCGACGCCCCTGAGGACGAGTTCCTGACCTGGGTGACGCTGCACGAGGTCACCCACGCGGTCCAGTTCGCCGGCGTGCCGTGGCTGCAGAGCTACCTCGCCGGGCTCGTCGCCGAGCTGATGCGCTCGGCGGAGGTTCGAATGGATGCACCACGCGGACTGCGCGTGCCCTCGCGTGCGCAGCTCGGACGCTCGCTGCGAGCGGCTCGCACCGGCGACGTGGTCGGCATCTTCGCCAGCCCCGGCGAGCGGGAGACGCTGGACCGCGTCCAGGCGGCGATGGCCGTGGTCGAGGGCCATGCCGAGCACGTGATGGACGCGGTCGCTCCTGACCTGCTGCCGTCGTTGGCGAAGTTGCGCAGCGCCATGGACCGTCGCCGCCGCTCGCGGTCGGGGCTGGCGCAGGTGCTCGGCAAGTTGCTGGGGATGGAGATGAAGCTCCGCCAGTACGAGCAGGGGAAGGCGTTCTGCGACGCGATCGTGCGCCACGCCGGCCCCGCCGCGCTGCCGTATCTGTTCTCCTCTCCAGAGGCACTCCCGACGCTTGAGGAGATCACCCATCCCGCACGCTGGCTTGCACGGAGCCCGCTTGATGCACAGGTTCTTGGAGCGGGCGGCGACTGAACTCGTCCGAATACCTGATCGGGCTGGTTCAGACGGCAGCCGCTCGGTTAGCAACCGCTCTGACGTGACGAAGCTCACTGATCACTCCAGAACACATGTTTGTAACCTCTCGGCTGCGTCCGTAGACAAACATGTGTTCGGTGACGGCCGGGGACGCCGGTAAGCAAATCCGAGACCGAGGATCAGGAGCCCGATGGCAACTTCCAACACCCCCAGCGGCCGGCGCCAAAGCGCCGACCCCGCGCGCTCCGCCGCAGCCAAGAAGGCGGCAGCCACCCGCAAGCGCACCGTGGCCAAGCAGGCGGCGAGCACCGCCTCCGCCGATGCCAAGCGCACCACGAGCGACGGTCGCACCGCCGCGCGCGCGACCGCCGAGGCGACCGCGGCCGAGACCCGTGCGCGGGCCACGCAGGTGCGCCAGTTCGCGGAGCGCACGGTCGACGTGCCGGTCGGCGTCGGACTGGTCGCGCGGGACACCATCGTCTCCACCGTCCGCGGGCTCGCCACGACGCTCGGTGACCGGACGCGGATGGAGCGGGAGATCGCGCGTTACGAGCGGCGAGGCGCGAGCGCCCGCAACCGCTTCGAGCGGCAGGTCGAGCAGACCCGTAGCCGCTTCGAGCGCGGCGTTCGCGAGCGCCGATCGCGCGTGAACAAACTTGTCGACGAGGCACAGAGCAGGATCGGCTCGATCACTCAGTGACAGATTTCACCCAGCGAGCGCCGAGGAGAGCGCTACGTTGGGAGTGATTCGTCGGCCTCATATCTTCGCCGGCGAATGAAGCACCCTCTCCTCCCTCAACCGCCGGGGCGCCAAGGATTTGGCGCCCCGTCGGTCTTTAATGCGTCGGGTTCGCACGCGAGACGAGAGGAACGCCGATGCAGTTGTGCCTGATGGTCGAGGGGCAGGAGGACGTCACCTGGGAGCAGTGGGTCGCCCTCGCCCGGGCGTGCGAGCAGCACGGAATCGGGACGATGTTCCGCTCCGACCACTACATGAACCTCGACGGCCACGCCCCCGAGCGGGGCTCGCTCGACGCCTGGGGCAGCCTGTGCGCGCTGGCGGCGGTGACGAGCACCCTGCGGCTCGGGACGCTCGTCTCACCGGTCACCTTCCGGCATCCCTCGGAGCTCGCGCGTCTGGTGGTCACCGCCGACCACGTCTCCGGCGGCCGGGTCGAGCTCGGCATCGGCGCCGGCTGGCACGAGCGCGAGCACGAGGCGCACGGCTTCCCCTTCCCTCCGCTCAGGGAGCGCATGGACATGCTCGAGGAGCAGATTCAGGTCGTGCGCGGCAACTGGAGCGGAGGGCCGTTCTCGTTCGAGGGCGAGCACTACACCGTCCGTGAGCTCTCGGCGCGTCCTCGGCCGGTGCAGACGGGCGGCCGCGCCGGCATCCCGCTGCTGATGGGCGGCGCCGCCGGCCCGCGAGCGGTGCGATTGGCCGCTCGGTACGCCGACGAGTACAACACCGGCTTCGCGACCCTTGACGAGATCCGCGAGCGTCGTGACCGGCTGGCCGAGGCCTGCGAGCGCGAGGGCCGCCCGATGCTCCCCTACTCGCTGATGACGGGCGTCGTGGTCGCCGAGGACGAGGGCGCCCTGGCGGCACGGTGCGGCCGTCTGGAGGAGCGCGCCGACCTGCCGAAGGGCTCGCTGCTCGGCGACACTCCGGACGGCTGGATCGTCGGCACCGTCGAGCGCGTCGCCGAGCAGCTGTCGGCGATCGGCGAGGCCGGGATCGACCGCGTGATGTGCCAACACCTGCTGCACGACGAGCTCGACGTGGTGGCGCTGCTTGGGGAGGGGGTCGCGCCGCTGGTGGCCTGACGCGCTGCCGCTGCGCGTGGGGTTCGCGAGGTAGCGCGGAGGGGGCCCACTCCGTGTGCCCCCCGATGGGGGACCACTGCTGAGGGCGCCGTTTTCGCCCACGCGCCGGTCGGGCGGGGCCATGGTGGGCGGAAAGGGCGTGTGGGGTGCCGAAACGTCCCGCGCGTCCGTCGGCTCCTGAACGCTGTGGGCAGAAGTGGCGTCTGGGATGCCGAAAGCGCCCGTGGGGCGGTTCGGCCGGGGGACGCGTGGGCGATTGCGGCCCCCCCGCGCACCCGCTGGCCCACCCCGGCCCTCCCCGCGTCGCCTGGCGGAGCGCGCGGATCCACCTGGCGGACCCACGCCGACCGACTCGGGCCTGTCGAGAGTCGCCGAATGGCGCGAGGTCGTGCACACGCAGTGAGCTCGACCTCATTGCCATCTAGCGCGCACCGCGACGGCAGTCACAACAGCGCCACGAACGCCCCACAAAGCGACCGACGCTGCGTGACGGCCGACGCCGGGCGCGCTACCTCGCGAACGCCCCCGGCACCACGAGCACCACGAACAACTACCGCGAGATCCGCTCGAGCGACAGGTTCGACACCGTCGGCCCCGCCAGCGCGATCAGCCCGGCAAGGAGCCCGGTGACACCGATCAGCGCGAAGCCGGCGAAGAAGGACAGCGAGGAAACCACGTCGGGCAGCAGGAGCGCCCCCAGCGCGCCGCCGCCATGGCCGAGACCGTCACAGAGCGCGAAACCGCTGGCTCGCGCGCGGGTCGGGAAGGACTCGGCGGTGTAGGTGTAGGCCGCCTGGAGGAACATGCCGAGGCCCATCGAGCCCAGGAAGGCTCCGACGATCAGGACCGCCTCTGACGAGGCGGCGCCGATCAGCACCATCGCGACCAGCCAGACGAAGCTCGAGATCGGCAGCAGCAGCCGGCGCTCGAGGCGATCGATGCCGAGGATCATCACGCCCGCCCCGACCGGGTAGCCCACGGCGCCGATCGCCAGGTACGTCGTGCCCGCCGAGAGGCCCTGGGTCTTCAGCAGCGAGGCGGCGTCCCCGAGGAACCCGTAGTTGCCGATGTACCAGAAGAACCACATCGCCAGGAAGACGACGACGCGCCAGACGTAGGGCGGGCTCAGCAGTTCGAGGAACGGGAACCCCATCCGGGTGTCAACCTCGGTCGGCTCGGGCTCGGCGAGCGTTTCGCCACGCTGCTGGGCACGACGCTCCATCTCCCCGACCAGCTCGTCGGCCTCGTCCAGACGGCCGTGCAGCGCGAGCCATCGCGGAGACTCGGGGAGCTCGAAGCGGGCGATCAGCGCGATCACGGCGATGACGCCCCCGATGATGAACAGCCAGCGCCACCCGTCGTGGAGCGACGGGATCAGCGCGAGCGCGATCAGCGGCGTGACCGCCTGGCCGATGATCCCGACCAGGAAGGTGAGCACCGAGATGCGGCCTCGCAGCCGTGCCGGGGCCATCTCGCCGATGTAGGTGGAGACCAGGTTGAGGTCCGCGCCGACGCCCATGCCGGTGATGAAGCGGAACACGACGAGCATCGTGAGGCTCTGGGATGCGGCGTCGCCGAACGATCCAATCGCGGTGAGCAGGATCGTGGCGATCAGCATCCGGAAGCGTCCGACGCGGTCGGCGAGCGAGCCGATCACGATCGAGCCGACTGCGTAGCCGATCAGGCCGATGGCCAGGGCGAGGAAGGTCGATTCGTTCCCGGTGAGCGCAAACTGGGTCTGGATCTGCGGCAGCGCGAAGCCGATGTCCGCGATGTCGTAGAAGGTGAAGAAGTATCCGGTGCCGATGATGGCCAGGTAGAACCAGGGCAGGGCCCAGACCTGGATTCGATCCTGGCGCGCGAGGATCTCTGCGGCTCGACCGGAGTCGACCCTGGAATCGGCCGTGGTTTGGGCCATCCCACCCCGTTACCCGTCTAAACGGCCAGATATCCGGACTGGGGTTCAGGGACGCCGAAACCGGGGCCGACATCCGCCTCATGCTCACCCCCGCAACCTTCTCCCTACAGGGCGCCTATCGCCTTGTCACCCGCTCAGATTTCGACGGCCTCGTATGCGCAGCGCTCCTGCAGGAGCTCGGCATCATCGAGGACATCCTGTTCGTCCACCCGAAGGACGTCCAGGACGGGAAGGTCGAGCTCACCGATCGCGACATCACGACGAACCTCCCCTACCGGCCCGAGGTGGCGCTGTCGTTCGACCACCACTCCTCCGAGGTCGAGCGGGTGCAGGATGAGCAGCCGAACCGCGTGATGGTCTCCGGCGCGTATTCGGCGGCGCGCGTGGTGTACGACTGGTTCGGCGGACAGGCGACGTTCCCGCACGTGAGCAAGATCATGATGGCCGCGGTCGATCGCGCCGACGCGGCGCGGCTGTCGCTGCAGGACGTGCTGCATCCGCAGGGCTGGATCCTGCTCAGCTTCCTGATGGACCCGCGCACCGGCCTCGGCCGCTTCCGTGAGTTCGGGATCTCCAACTACCAGCTGATGATGCAGCTGATCGACAGCTGCCTGGACATGCCGATCGCCGAGATCCTCGCCTCGCCCGACGTGGCCGAGCGCGTCGCGCTCTACGAGGATCACGCGGACGCTGCCCGTGAGCAGCTGCTGCGGTGCTCGACGGTGCACGGCCGGACCGTGGTGCTCGACCTTCGCAACGAGGACGTCATCCACCCGACCAACCGCTTCATGCTCTATGCGCTGTTCCCCGAGTGCCGCGTGTCGATCCACGTGCTCTGGGGACTGCGCCAGCAGAACACGGTGTTCGCGGTCGGCCGTTCGATCCTCGACCGATCCTCCCGCGTCGACATCGGCTCGCTGATGCTGGGGCACGGCGGTGGCGGCCACGAGGCGGCCGGCACCTGCCAGATCGAGAACGGACACGCGGAGGCAGTGCTCGCCGAGCTCGTCGACGCGATCGAGTCCGGCGACCAGACTCCGCGTATCGCCGCCTGAGCAGCGTCTTTCGCCGTCGCTGGACGGAATGACGATGCACCGGGACTTGACTTCCTGAGGACCCGGCCGATAACCGGGGCGTGAGCGGTCCCTCGTTTCGCTTTTCTCTGGAGCGCGTCCGTGCCTTGCGCGAGCGTGCAGAAGACGCAGCCCGTGAGGCACTGGCCGGTGCGATCCAGGATCACCATCGGTCGCAGGTCGCCATGGAGCAAGCAGCCCAAACGGTGCTGCAGGCGCGCGACGCCCAGCTGGAGGCAGCTGGCGCGCCCGTCGGCGGCGACGAGCTGCTCGCCCGGCAGGCCTATCTGGAGCAGACCGAGCGCAACCATCGCGCCTCGCTCGACGCGCTCGGCCGCTCGGAGGCCCTCGTCAACCAGCGGCGCCGCAAGCTGACCGAGGCCGCGCGCAGCCGACAGGCACTCGAGCGGCTCAAGGAGAACCGCCGCTCGGATTTCGAGCGCGAACAGGCGCGGCTGGAGGGCATCGTGCTCGACGAGGTCGCGCTCAACAACTTCCGCCGCCGGGAGGCCGCATGATCGGCCTGCCGACGACGATGCCCGAGACGCCTCCGGCGCCCTCCTCCGGGCACTCGGGGCGTATCGCCTCGTCCACCGCGAAGTCGTCAGCACCGGAGACCACGACCGCGTCCCCTGAAGCCAGCGGCTCGACGACCGCGCATCAGGGATTCGCGGCTGCGCTCGGCCATGAGGTCACGCGCGCGCACGAGGAGCACGGCGATGCGTCAGCGCCCAAGCGCTCGACGGCCCGCGCCACGACGCCGGCTGCCGCGTCGAAGCCCACGAGCGCCGCCTCCTCGCCCTCATCTGATGCCCTCGCCTCGCTGTCGGCGACAGCGGTCCCGCTCACCACTGCCGCGACCGGCACCGCAGTCGCCGCGTCGGCCGGCTCGAGCACTGCTGCCGTGAGGACCGACGCCGTCACGACGAGCGCCTCGAACACCCCGGCACAGGCACAGGAGCCGACTTCGGGCGCTGCCGTCGCCTCGACTGCGACGACCGCCTCGAGCACGGGCGGCACTGCTCCGGAAATCGCCCCGCAGACGAACGAGACCGACCCGACGGACGCCGCGACCCCGGCACAGACCGTCCCCGCAGCGGCCACCACCGCCCCGGCCTCCGGCGACGCCCAGGCGACTGCCGACGTCGCCGCCACCGGCGACACCCCGGCCGCCGGCAACGCCCCCGCGACCGCGGCGACCCCCGCCGACGCGACCACGCCGGCGGCAACGAGCGCTGCGCCGAGCGGGCCGGCCGCGCCCACCTCCGCGCCGACGACTGCCGCGCCGGCCGCGCCGGCGACGAGCAGCACCCCCGGCCCGGTCCCGTCCAGCTCCGCCGCCGCCCCGACCTCCGAGACCTCAAGCACGTCGGCCGCGGCGACCGCGACGCCGACCACGCCCGCGGACACCGCGACGCCCGCATCGACCAGCGACGCCACCGTCGCCGCCGCGGCGACTGCCCCGGTCCAGACCGCGCCTGCGCCCGCCGGCCCAAAGGGCCAGACCCCCGCGGCGAGTACGACCACGATCGCTTCGGCGCCTGGCGCGACCTCGCTCAGCGCCGCACCGGCCGCGTCCGGACAGAGCACCGCGGGCGGCGACACCTCATCCAACTCGGATGCCGACTCCTCTGCGGGCGACACGCGTTCCGGTCAGAACGGTGGAGCGGGCCGCATTGCCGAACGCGACGCGAGTATCAGCGTCGCCGCCGACGCGACCCAGTCCCAGCCCACGACGACGGCCACGAGCGCCCTTGCCGCCGCAACGTCCACCGCGCCCGCGGCCACCACGAGCTCGAGCGCTCCCGCGAGCAGCCCGGCCGGGCCGGTCTCACTCGGCGATGCAGCCGAGGCTGTCGAGGCGACGATCACGATGGCCGCGAGGAGCAACGGCGTCACCTCGGCGCGGATCGAGCTTTCACCCGAGTCGCTCGGCGACATCCAGATTCACCTCCAGCACACCGCCGACGGCATCGTCGCGCGCGTGATCACCGCCCATCCGGAGGCCGCTCAGACACTCCAGGCGGGCAGTGATGACCTCAAGCGCTCACTCGAGCAGAACGGCACCGCACTACTGCGTCTCGATATCTCGACCTCTGGCCGCGGCGACCGGGAACCCGGCGCCGAGCAGGAGGCCGGCTCTTCGGACGGCGCTGTCGACGCCGAGGAAGAGCAGCCGACCGGACCCACTTCCACCGAACGCGTCGCGGACCTGTCCGGCTCCGCGCTCGTCAACGTGCTCGCCTGACGGCGCGCCCGGACCCAGGAGAAACCAATGAGCGTTTCCGCACCCAACACAGCCAGCAGCACCATCGGACCGACAACAACGAGCGGCAGTGCATCGAGCGTGGCCGGCTCGCTGAACGAGGGCGACTTCCTGAATCTGATGATGGATCAGATGAAGAATCAGGATCCGCTCAACCCGTCGGATCCGACCCAGTACATGAGCGAGCTCGCCAGCTTCAGCTCGCTGGACGAGCAGATCCAGATCCAGGAGTCCTCGTCTCAGAGCGCCTCCAACCAGGCCGCCTCCTCGGCGCTACAGATGCTCGGCCAGAACGTGAGCTACACGGACTCCAACGGCAACTCGGCGTCCGGGACGGTCACCGCGGTCGACTTCACCTCCTCGGGCCCGACGCTGACGATCGGCGGCACGACCGGGATCACGCTGTCCGAGATCACGGGCGCCAACAGCTCGTCCACCGATTCAAGCTCGCAGAGCTCCTGAAACCCCCCTTCAACTCTTCTCTCCCCCTCTCTGACGTACGAAAGGAAGTGATGTCCCGATGATGGAAGCGATGGGCGCCGCGATCAGCGGCCTCGAGGCACAGCAGACGATGCTGAACACGACCGCCTCGAACCTGGCCAACGTCGACACGGTCGGCTACAAGTCTCAGAACACGTCGTTCGTCGACGCGCTCTCACAGACGATCGCCGGCGGCTCGAGCGAGACCGCCGAGAACGCCGGCTCGGACCCCGAGCAGGTCGGCCTGGGCGTCTCGGTCGGCGCGATCGAGAACAACATGAGCCAGGGCTCGGACGAGTCGACCGGGATCGCCACTGATCTGGCAATCCAGGGCAACGGCTTCTTCCAGGTCGCCTCCTCGACGGCCTCCACCGGAGGCGCGTCGACGAACGACGCCGAGTCCACCCCCGCCGGGACCAGCTCACCCGAGCTGGACGCGAACTCGATCGAGTACACCCGCGCGGGCAACTTCCAGGTCAGCCCGAATGGCTACCTGACCACCCAGAGCGGTCAGTACGTGGTCGGCGTTCCCGCCGACGCCACGACGGGGGAGCCGGTCAACTCGACGACCGGACCGAGCGGGACGAACGCCGCTCTGCCGATCCAGATCCCGTCCGACGCCTCGGATGTGGCGATCGGCAGCAACGGCGAGGTCACCTACAGCGAGGGCGGGACCCAGCAGGTCGCCGGCTACATCCAGCTGGCGAACTTCAACAACGACGCCGGCCTCTCGCGCGACGGCGGCTCCCTGTGGTCGGCGACGACCGCATCGGGCGCAGCTCAGACGTTCGACGTCCCGGGCGGCAGCAGCCTCGGCTCCGTGCAGTCCGGCGAGCTGGAGTCCTCCAACGTCGACATGGCGACCGAGTTCGCCAACATGATCGACGCGCAGAACGGCTATGAAGCCGACTCGAAGGTGATCACCACGGCCGACCAGATGCTGCAGACGCTGGTCCAGATGCCGCAGGGCTGATTCCGGTCACGGCGCGGGCGGCGTCGGCACATCCGCCGCCCGCCCGCGCCAGATCCGGCTGCCCTGAGCGCCACCCACACCAACTTCTCGAGGACCGCGACCATGATCACCCTGCACCGACTCGGACATGTGCTGGAGGCCTTTCAGCTCAACTCCGAGCTGATCGTGACCATCGAGGCCAACCCCGACACGGTCATCACCCTCACCAACGGTCACAAGATCGTCGTCGCCGAAACGCCCGAGCGGGTCGCCGAAGAGGTGCGCACGCAGCGCATCGAGGTGCTCGCCGGCGCGATGGACCTCCGCAGCGAGCTGCGCGCCGCCGGCCAGCCCCTGCGCAAGCGCGCCGCGCTGCTGCCCGACCGTCCGGAGGGCGCGGAGGTCACGCCCCTCCACCTTTCGTCCACTGATCAGGCTGCCCAGTCCTGAAGTTCTCGCCTCTCCGGCCGATTGAACGATTGACATGAAAGCCGCCACCGCAATCGGAATCGCCGTCGCCGCCGGCGGCATCCTGATGAGCGGGATCATGGGCGGGGTCTCTCCGGCCTCGTTCATCGACATCCCCGCCCTGCTGATCGTCCTCGGAGGGACGTGCGGAGTCACGCTTGCCTCCGTCGGCATGGACGGGTTCAAGCGGATTCCCACCCTTTACAAGATCGCGTTCGGCCCGCCGGAGCTCGACGTTCCCGGCCGCGTGCAGCAGCTCGTGGGGTTCGCCGAGCAGGCGCGCCGCGAGGGCCTGCTGGCGCTCGACGCCCAGACCAAGGACATCGAGGACGACTTCACCCGCAAGGGGATGCAGCTCGTCGTCGACGGCTCGGACCCCGAGCTCGTCGCCGAGGTCCTGGAGGCCGAGATCGACGGCATGCAGGCCCGCCATCACGAGGGCGCGATGCCGTTCGAGAAGGCCGGCGGGTTCGCCCCGACGATGGGGATCATCGGCACCGTCATGGGCCTCGTCCACGTGCTCTCCAACCTCTCCGCGCCGTCCACGCTCGGCCCCGCGATCTCCTCGGCGTTCATCGCGACGTTGATGGGCGTCAGCTCGGCGAACGTCGTCTACCTGCCGGTCGCCAACCGCCTGAAGGCGCTTTCCAAGCAGGAGTCGGAGCTGCGCAACCTCACGCTCGAGGGGATCCTGGCCGTGCAGGCCGGCGACAACCCGCGGGTCGTCGCCGAGAAGCTGGGCTCCTTCGTGCCGCCGGCCGAACGCGCCGGCGAGGACTCTGCCGACAACAACGTCCAAGAACTCCCGCAGCAGGAGGCGGCCTGATGTCGTCGGCACGCCGGGGCGGCCGGCGCAAGCGCGGCGGCCCCGCCCCCGAGGCCGAGAATGAGGAGCGCTGGCTGCTCACCTACGCCGACATGCTCACGCTCATGTTCGCGCTGTTCATGGTCCTCTTCTCCATCTCGTCGGTGAACATCTCGAAGTTCAAGACGCTTCAGGAGTCGCTGAAGTCCGCGTTCTCGGGCTCGATCCTGTCGGGTGGCCACTCGATCATGCAGTCGGGCTCGGAGTCCACGAGCAAGCACACGCCCGCGACCTCGCCGGTGCCGTCGATCATCCCGATCACGCCCAACGTCCCCAAGCTTCAGGACACCAACGCCCAGCAGATCGGCAACGCGATGGTGAGCGCCTCCGGGACCGCCGCCGAGCAGAAGTCCTTCGAGGAACTCAAGCGCCGGCTCGACGCCTACGCGCGCTCCCACGGCTTCTCCAAGTCCGTGGTGTCGAACATCACGCGTCAGGGCCTCGTCGTGCGGGTGCTCACCGACAACCTGCTGTTCACGTCCGGCTCGGCGACTCTGAAGTCCACCGGAGATCCGCTGCTGGACGAGGTGGCCCACCTGCTCAACGTCGATCGCAAGAACCCGATCACGGTTGAGGGCTTCACCGACAACGTCCCGATCCATACCGCGCAGTTCCCGACGAACTGGCAGCTGTCCGCCTCCCGGGCAGTGAACGTCCTGCTGTATCTGACCGCCCATGGCGTCAACCGGGGCCGCCTGAACGCCGCCGGCTACGCCGACCTGCATCCGATCGCCTCCAACTCGACGGCGACCGGACGCGCCCGAAACCGCCGCGTCGACATCGTCCTCGACCGCGACTACCCCGCCCCTTCCTCCTCCTAGACCGACCCCCGTCATGAAAAGCAAGAAAGTCCTCATCCCCCTCATCCTGCTGCTCGTCGTCGGTGGCGTCGGCGCCAAGATGTTCCTGCTGCCCAAGAAGGCCAAGGCCAAGCCGATCGTCAATGGCACGATCTACGTGCTGCCCAAGCAGTTCGAGCTGAACCTCACCGACGGCAAGTACGCGACCATGACGGTCGCGCTGCTGCTCGCGCCGGGCCAGAGCGACGACGCGACCGCCGCCGACGCGGACGCCACGACGCCCGCCGGCTTCGGCACGCTCACGCAGGAGCCGATCATCCGCTCGATCGTCACCAGCGATGTCACCAACGACTCGTCCAAGGTCCTGCTGACGGCATCGGGCCGGGCGGCTCTCCAGAAGGAGATCCTGCGCGGCATCAAGACGCAGACCGACGTGAAGGTCACGAAGGTCTACTTCACCGACCTCGCGATCCAGTAGGAGCAGCGATGACCCCCGATCTTGACCTTCCCCAGCTGAACGACGAGAGCGCCGATCCGCGCGCGAACTCAGACCTGCGCCGGTTGTCTGCCGTGCCGATCGAACTGTCGGTCGAGGTCGGACGGACGCGGATGACGGTCGGCGAGACGCTCGAGCTCCGCGAGGGCTCGGTGATCACGCTCGACCGCATGGCCGACGAGCCGGTCGACGTGCTGGTCAACGGCACCCCGATCGCACGCGGCGAGGTCGTCGTGATCGACGAGCAGTTCGGCCTGCGGTTGACCCACATCATCACTGAGGATGCGTCCCCCAGCGCCGACTCGGCCGCGCCCGCCGCGGACGCCGCGTAGGGCCGTTCACACGCCTCACGGCGCTCCCGCGACGGACTGACCGCGCGGGAGCCGCCGGCGCAAGTTTCCCTCAAGCATCGGGGAGTTTGAGCCGATCAAAAGAGTGACTTTCCCTCGAAGTCACTCCCTCGATGCGGTCTGCTTTCACGATCCTGCGTGGCGCTGCCCTGATCGGCGCCCTCACCCTCGGGTTTCCCGCGGCTGCCTTCGCGGCATCCTCCGGAAGCGGCGAGAACACACCGCTGCACCTCGCGAGCAGCGCGGCGCAGCACACCAGCTCGTCGGTGGGCAGCGGGAGCATCCTGCGCACGATCGTCGCCCTGGTCATCGTCGTCGGCCTGATCTACGGGATCGCCCGTGTCCTCAAGAAGGTCAAGGGCAGCGACCAGCGCGCGACGGGTGACGGCCTGCAGCACGTGGCCACGCTGCCGCTCGCGCAGGGCCGGTCCGTCGCGCTCGTGCGCTCAGGCTCGGACGTCGTCCTGATCGGCATCTCGGAGTCCGGCGTGACCCCGATCAAGGTCTACAGCGAGTCCGAGGCCCTGATGACCGGCATCGCGCTGCCGCCCGCCGACCAGGACGAGCCGGTGCTGCTGCTCGAGTCGGGCGAGCGCAAGCCGCAGCGGAATCTGATGGACCTCCTGCGACAGATGACGGTGCGGGTGTGATCGGCGCAATCCAGTCCTCCAACTCGGTCCAGCTGCTGCTGCTGATCGGGGGTCTGTCGCTGATCCCGGCGGTGCTGTTCACGGTCACCGGGTTCACGCGGATCCTGATCGTGCTCGGATTCATCCGGACCGCGATGGGCACGACGACGACGCCGCCGAACCAGGTGCTCGTCGGCGTCGCGCTGTTCCTGACCCTGTTCGTGATGCATCCGACGATCGACCAGATCAAGAACGAGGCCTACGAGCCGCTGATCCACCACAAGATCAGCACCGAGACGGCGATCGACCGTGCCCAGGAGCCGCTGCGCGAGTTCATGTTCAACCAGGTCAAGCCCGAGGACCTGACGCTGTTCATCTCGATGGCGAACATCAAACCGGTCCCGAGCACCCGCAAGGGCGTGCCGACCTACGTGCTGATCCCGGCCTTCATCCTCTCGGAGCTGAAGACGTCGTTCGCAATCGGGTTCCTGATCTTCCTGCCGTTCCTGATCATCGACCTGATCGTCTCGTCGACCCTGATGAGCGTCGGGATGATGATGCTGCCTCCGACATTCATCTCGCTGCCGTTCAAGATCCTGCTGTTCGTCCTCGTCGGCGGCTGGGACCTGATCACTCGAGCGCTCGTCACGAGCTTCCACGGCTGATGGATCAGGACACAGTCATCAACCTCGCCACCCAGGCGATGACGCTGGCCGTCGAGGTCGCCGGACCGATGCTCCTCGCCGGGCTGGCGATCGGGCTGCTGGTCTCGATCTTCCAGGCGGTCACCTCGATCCAGGAGCAGACGCTCACCTTCATCCCGAAGATCATCGCCCTGGCGGTGATCATCGTCGTGCTCGGGCCGTGGATGCTGCGCCAGGTCGTCGACTACACCGAGAACCTCTACCAGTCGATCCCGACGCTGATCTCAGGCGCATGACCCAGTCTGTCTTCAACGGCCTGATGCATCAGATCGGCCCGAGCCACGTGCTCGGGTTCTTCCTTGTGCTGGCTCGGATCAGCCCGCTGTTCGTGGTCGCGCCCCTGTTCAGCTCTCAGATGATCCCCACTCAGGTGCGGACCGTCATCGCCGTCGCCCTGTCGATCGGGATGACGCCGATCGCCATGCACGGGCAGACGATCCCGTCTGACCCGCTGATCATCGCGGCGCTGTTCATCACCAACGCGCTCACCGGACTCGGCTTCTCGCTGGCGGTGAGCGTGGTCATCGCCGCGGTCAACTCGGCGGGCGCGCTGCTCGACGTGGTCGCCGGCTTCTCCTACGGCCAGCTGATCAACCCGTTCGACGGCAGCCAGGGCGGGGTTCTGACCAACCTGTATTCGATGATCGGGCTCGCACTGTTCATCGCGATCGGCGGCGACGCCTGGATGCTGCGCGGGATCGAGCACTCGCTCGTGCTGGTGCCGCTCACCGGCGCCCCGAAGATCAGCTCGCTGGCCGCCGGCATCGACATGGCGGCCGGGACGGTCTTCGTCTCGGCGCTGGAGCTCGCGGCTCCCGCGCTCCTCGCGCTGCTGATCACGGACGTCGCCTTCGGACTGGTCAGCCGCGTCATGCCCCAGCTCAACGTCTTCGCCGTCGGCTTCCCGCTGAAGATCGGCGTCGCGATGCTCGTCGTCGCCGCCTCCCTGCCGTTCCTCGGCGGCTTCCTCTCCAACCAGGTGGCCGGCGTGGTCTCCTCGGCTCTACAGGCGCTCTGATGGCCGGCTCGGAAAGAACAGAGAAACCGACACCGAAACGTCGCCACGACGCGCGCAAGAAGGGTCAGGTCGCCCGCTCGGTCGAGCTGTCCGGCGGCTCCACCCTGGTCGCCGGCCTGATCGGGGTGATGGCGTTCGGGCCGAAGATCGTGTCCAACTCCGAGGCGGCGATGCAGGCGATCTGGGGTCAGATCGCCGTCGGAGGCTCGGTGACCTCGGCCGCCGGGCTGCACGGCCTGGAGCAGCTCGTGGTCAGGGTCGTGCTGGAGACGGTCGCCCCGATCGCCGCCATCTGCGTCGCGGTCGGCCTGCTCGTGAACATCGCCCAGGTCGGGTTCAAGCCCTCCACCCACGCCCTGCACCCGCAGTTCTCGCGCCTGAATCCGGCCTCGGGCATCAAGCGCCTGCTCGGCAAGCGCGCCGCGTTCGAGACCGGCAAGTCGCTGGCGAAGGTGACGGTGGTCGCCGGCGCCGCCGCGATCTCGCTGGTCCCGATGATCAAGCATCTGTCGACGGGCGTCGGTGCCACGCCGGCCGCGCTCGGGTCACTCATGTTCTCCGGCGCCAAGACGATCGCGATCCGGGTGCTCGCGGTCTACATGCTGATTGCGGTCGCCGACTACGTCTGGCAGAAGCGCCAGTTCGAGAAGGGCCTGAAGATGACCAAGCAGGAGGTCAAGGACGAGTCGCGCAACCAGGACCTGCCGCCCGAGATCAAGTCAGCGATTCGCCGCCGTCAGGTTCTCCAGGCCCGTGCGCGCATGATGGCGGCGGTCCCCACCGCCGACGTCGTCGTCACCAACCCGACCCACTACGCGGTCGCGCTCGTATACGACGGCACCAAGCCGGCCCCCGTCGTGGTCGCCAAGGGCAAGAACCTGATCGCCGCCCAGATCCGCCGGATCGCCACCGAGAACGGCGTGCCGATCGTGCCCGACCCGCCGCTGGCGCGGTCCCTGCACGCAAGCGTCGACCTCGACCACATGATCCCGGCCGAGCTGTACGCGGCCGTCGCCCAGCTGCTCGCCCACGTCTACCGGATGGCCGGTCGTAAGGCCGCCGCCAGGAAGGCCGCGGCCTGATGAACAACGCACTGCGACGGATCCTCTCCCACACCGACATGCTCGCCGCCGTCGGCGTCGTGGTCGTCATCTGCATGCTGATCATCCCGCTGCCCCCGATGCTGCTGGACCTGTTGATCACGCTCAACATCTCCGTGGCCCTCGCGATCGTGGTGGCGACGATGTACCTCAAGTCGGCGCTCGAGTTCTCCTCATTCCCCTCGCTGCTGCTGTTGATGACGATGTTCCGGCTGGCGATCAACGTGTCAGTGACCCGTCAGGTGCTGCTGAAGGGTGACGCCGGCTCGGTCGTGCGTGACTTCGGTCAGTTCGTGGTGGGTGGCAACGTCGTCATCGGCCTGGTCATCTTCGTGATCCTGGTGGTCATCCAGTTCGTCGTGGTCACCAACGGCGCCGGCCGAGTCGCCGAGGTGGCCGCCCGCTTCACCCTGGACGCCATGCCGGGCAAGCAGATGTCGATCGACGCCGACCTCAACGCCGGTCTGATCACCGACGACGAGGCGCGCGAACGGCGCAAGCTGATCGCTCGCGAGGCCGACTTCCACGGCTCGATGGACGGCGCCTCGAAGTTCGTCAAGGGCGACGCGATGGCCGCGGTCGTCATGGTCGTCATCAACCTGCTCGGCGGGATCATCGTCGGGGTCGTGCAGCACCACCTCGCGTTCGGCAAAGCGACGCACACCTACTCCCTGCTCACCGTGGGCGACGGTCTCACCGAGCAGATCCCGGCGCTGCTGATCTCGGTGGGCATGGGCATCATCGTCACCCGCGCGGGGGCCGATGAGCGCGACCTGGGCACCGAGATCACCAGTCAGATCCTCGGCCAGCGCAGGGCGCCGCTCGTCGCCGGCGGGGCGATCATGGCCTTCGCGATGGTGCCGGGACTTCCGAAGATCCCGTTCCTGCTGATCGGTGGCATGTTCTTCGCGATCGGCTGGGTGCTGCGCAAGGAGGGCATCGAGGCCTTCCAGCCGACGCCCGCGCTCGCGGCCGCGCTGCCCGCCGCCGGCTCCCCCAAGGAGCTCGAGCCGAAGGTGGCGGCGCACGACGAGGTGCTCAAGGGCCTGCCGATCGATCCGCTCGAACTCGGCATCGGCTTCGGCCTGGTGCCGATGGTCGACCGGGGCTCGGGTGGCACTCTGGTGCGGCGAATCTCACTCATTCGTCGCCAAATCGCATCAGAGCTCGGCATGGTTATCCCTTCGGTGCGAATCCACGACGAAATCGACCTCGATTCACACGAATACGTGGTCAAAGTTCGCGGTGCCGTCGTCACGCGTGGGCGGATCGTTGCAGGACACAAGCTTGCGATGAACCCGGGCGATGCGTTCGGCACACTGTCCGGTATCCCGACAACCGAGCCCGCCTTCGGCCTCCCGGCCGTATGGATCGCCGACGCTCAGCAATCTGAGGCAGAGGCGTTTGGGTACACCGTCGTCGATGGCGAGTCAGTCATCATCACTCACCTCACGGAAACGATCCGCCGCCACTCCGCGGAGCTGCTCACGCGCCAGGACGTCCGCGCCCTGCTCGACCAGCTCAAGGAGTCCAACGAGGCGGTCGTCACCGAGGTCGTCCCGGACGTGCTGTCGCTCGGCGAGCTCCAGCGCGTCCTCCAGCGCCTGCTCACCGAGGGTGTCTCTATCCGAGACCTGGGGACGATCACCGAGGCCGTCGGCGACAAGGCGCGGATCACTCGCGACCCCAGTCTGCTCGCCGAGTACGCCCGCCACGCTCTCGGCCGCGCGATCATCGCCCCGCTGCTGGACGGCGAGACCCTGCACGCGCTCACGCTCGACCCCGCGGTCGAGCAGGAGATCGCGGCGGGGATCAGCCAGACCGCAGAGGGCGAGGTGCTGGCGCTGGAGCCCAGCCGCGCCCAGGCGCTGGTCAAGGCGATCCGCGCCGCGTCCGAGGACGCCGCGGGCCGCGGCATCGCCAAGCCTGCTCTTCTCTGTTCGGCGCGCGTGCGCCGCCACCTCCGTCGCATGCTCGAGTCCACCGTGCCTCAGCTGCCGATCTGCTCGTACAACGAGATCTCGCCCGGAATTACCGTCGACACCGTAGGAGTCATTCGCACATGAGCACCTCCGCCCAGAACCCAACTCCCGCGACCGACACCCGCCCCGGCGAGGTCCGGACCTACCGCGGACGTACGGTCGAGGAGCTGATCCCGCGCATCCGCGCCGAGCTCGGACCGGGCGCCATGATCCTGCGCGAGCGCCAGGGCCTCACCGGCGGCGTTGGCGGGTTCTTCGCCAAGCGTTGCGTGGAGATCGACGCCCAGGCCGCCCCGCGGCTCTCGGTCTACGCCGACGACGACATCGAGCCCCAGGGGTCGGCCGACCCGGCTGCGCAGTTCCCCGGCGGCCCGGTGTCGAGCCCCGCCGCACCCGTCACCCACGCCGCTCCCGCGCCGCAGGCCCCGATGCCCGCGGCAGCTGCGCCGAGCACACCGTACGCCCAGACACCGGAGGCCACCATGCCGAGCACCCCAATGCCTGAGGCCACCGTGCCCGAGACGACGATGCCGAGTACCCCGATGCCCGAGGCCACCGTGCCGCAGACGACCATGCCGACCGCGTCCATGCCGGAGCCCGCCATGCCCGCGGCCACCGCGCCGACCGCTCCGACTCAGGAGGCCGCCATGCCGAACGCCCCCATGCCCGAGGCCAGCGCACCTGCCGCCCCGACTCAGGAGGCCCCGGTGCAGAACGCCCCCGCGTCCGAGCCGGCCATGGGAACGGCCCGGATGACCGAGACCACGGCCCCGGCCACCGCGGCCGCTCCTGAGGCTGCTCCCACATCCGGTGTCGCAGTCGCGGCCGAGCCTCCGGTGCCGAGCGCCGGCCGTCCGCACGCCACACGCGAGGGTGTCGCTGCGCCGAGCGCCCGGACCACCCCGGATCCGTTCGCCGCGCTGCTCGCCCGCTGGGAGCAGGTCGCCGCCAACAACTCCTTCGATCCTGACGCGACGCCCGATCCGTTCGGATCCGTCCCGTCCCGTGCCGCGGTGGAGACCCCGGCGCCCGCGGAGCCGCAGATCGCGGAGCCGCAGGCCGCGGAGCCTCAGGTCGCGGAGCCGCAGGCCGCGGACCCGCAGGCCGCGGAGCCGCAGGCCGCGGACCCGCAGGCCGCGGCGCCTGAGGCCGTCGAGACGCCCGTCGTGCCGCAGGCCGCTGAGGCGCCGGACACGCCGCAGGCCGACCAGATGCCCACCCCGCAGGCCGCCGCGCCTGCCGCGCCGGAGGCCCCTGCCCCCGCGCCGCAGGCTGCCCCGACCCCCGCGGCCGAGGTGATCCCTCCGGCGACCACCCTGGCGGCGCAGACGGCCGAGTCGATGGCGACCACGGAGCCGGAGCAGGCGCCCGTGCCTCAGCAGATTGCTGAGACCGTGCCGGTCGCGGCGATGCAGCCGGCCGCCGAGACGCAGCCCGTCATGGAGACCGCCCGAGCCGCTGAGACCGAGGCACCCGCCGACATCGCCTCGGGCAACGGGTTCATCGCGTTCGATGAGCTTGGGTCCGAGACCGACGCGCCCGCTGTCCAAGCGGTCGCGGTGAACTCCGTGTTCCGCTCGCAGCCGATCGACACCGCGCCGGCTCCGGAGGCAAGCGTCACCGCCGAGGAGCCTGCCGCCCTGGAGGCGACCGCCGCCCCGGAGGCGACCGCCGCCCCGGAAGAGACGATCGCGCCTGCGATGACCGCCGACTCCGACGCGACCGCCGCGCCCGAGATGGCCCCCACCACGGACGAGCCCGTCGCCCCGGAGGCAATCGCCACCACCGACGAGCCCGCCGCGCCGGGGGCAATCGCCACGCCGGAGGAGCCCGTCGCCGCCGAGGAGACCATCGTCGCAGAGGCGATCGCCATGCCGGAGGAGACCATCGCCCCGGAGGCAGCCCTCGAGCCGGAGGAGACGCTCGCCGCCGAGGAGACCGTCGCCGCCGAGGAAATCGCCGCCCCCGAGGCGACCGCCACCCCCGACAATGACCACCGTTCCGCCGAGGAGGCGATCGGCCAGACCCGGCTGCGCAATCGGCTGATGGACCACGGTCTCAGCGCCTCGCTCGCCGAGCAGCTGGTGACCGACGCGGCGGAGGCCGCCGGTTCGGCGTCTGAGCCGATGCTGGTGGCGAACGCCCAGGCCGCGCTGACCTCGATGCTGCCCAAGCCCGAGGAGATGCCGGTGGACGGCGGCGTGATCGCGATCGTCGGTCCGAGCGGGAGCGGCAAGACTCGCGTGGTCGCCGCGCTCGCCACCGCCTACGCCCGTCAGGGCTTCGGCGTGACCGTGGCCCGGCTGCGGGGCACTCAGCGAGACGACGAGCTGGCTGAGCTGCTGGAGGGCGAGGAGGTCGATCTCATCCCGTCGATGACGATCCGCGCCACCGTGCGTGAGGTCGAGGCTGCGCGGGGCGATCTCGTGCTGCTCGACACGCCGGCCACGCGGATCGGCGATTCGTGGGGACTTGAGTCGCTCACCGAGACGCTCGCGCGGTTCCTGCCCGACGGAGTCCTGCTCTGCACGCCCGCCACGTTCACCCAGAAGGCGCTCGCCAAGCTGGTCGAACATCACATGCCGCTGCAGGTCGACGGGCTGGTGGCCACCCACTACGACCAGGCCGGCATGCTCGGCACGGTCGTCGAGCTGGCGATCGAGACGCGTATCCCCCTCGGACACGTCCACAGCGGCCTCGATGTCGAAGACGCCATCTCGGTTGTCGATCCACATGGCCTTGCGGGTGATCTGGTGCGATGAGCGCAGTGCCTGAACCCCACGCGACGGTTCTCCAGCGCTCGCCGGGCTTCCGCGGCACCCTATGGACCGCGGCCGGCGGCGAGCTGCCCGTACAGACCTACGAGCGCGAGCAGGAGGTCGTGCTCGTGGTGCTGACCGAGATCGAAGAACCGCTGGTTGGGGAGGAGAGCGACGCGACGCTCGAATACACTTCGGTGCGGGGCATCATCCGCCTGCACGGCGAGGCCGTGTTCAAGGATGCTTCTCTCGTGCACTTCCGAGCCGAAGGCGATCCCGAGGTCATCCAGCGCCGCCAATTCGTGCGCGTGCACGCGTCGCGCGAGGCGATCATCGACAGCCCGCCGCTCTATGCCCCGCGCGCGGCCCAGACGGTCGACATCAGCGGCGGCGGCATGCTCCTGTCCGGCGCCAACCACCTGAGGATCGGCGACGTCGTGCGCTTCGAGATCCGGTTCGGTGATGACGAGCCCCCGGCCGAGGGCGTGGGGCGTGTCGTGCGGATCGATTCAAACGGCCGCCGCGCCCTGCGCTTTGAGGCGATCAACGAGGATGATCGCCAGCGACTGATCCGCTTCGTCTTCGAGCTCATGCGTGCCGCCCGCGCCAAGACACGTGGAGACCTCATCTAGTGCTCACTCCCACAAATACGCACGCATTCGAGGTACGTCTGGCGGCGCCAGGCGGCGTCCTCGGACACTCGATGTGCCAGAGGCACACCTTCGGTCCTGCGTCCTTGGGTGGGCGGGGTCTTATCCCCAGCCGCACCTCTCGGTGCGCACGTACTCGCGGGAGGGAGCACTGATGTCCACCACCCGCGAAGAAGCCACCGAGCGCGGCAAGAAGAAGGCCGACGCCAAGGCCAAGGAGCGCGAGGCCAAGTCCGAGAAGGGCAAGAAGGGCAAGGGCAAGGGCAAGGGCGACAGCGCCGACGCCGGGCGTCCGAGCGTCGCCAATCACCCTCGCGCCCGCGCGTCCGTGCGGCGGATCAAGGGCATCGCCGGTCTCGTCGGCTTTGGCATCGCCGCGCTGCTGGCGCACAGTGCCGGCCTGTCAGCCACGAGCGTGCTCATCCGCGCGCTGCTGGTCGGCATCGGCAGCTACTTCCTCGCGTGGGGATGCGCGGTCGCGGTCTGGAGACAGATCGTGCTCGCCGAGCTGCGCATGATCTTCGACCTGCACCAGGAGCACGTCCGCGGGCTGTCGGGAGGCTCGTCCGGCGACGGCGCGAACGCCCCGTCCGGCGGTCCCGCCAACGCAAGCGGCTCCTGACCGGCGCAGATAGGGACCGACCATGGACGCGATCGAGCCGATCCTGTCGAACCCATCGATCCTCCCCGAGGTTCGTGCCGCCACGCGCACGGACCCGATCCACCGCGACGGACAACGCGGCGGAGGCCGTCAGGGCAACCAGGGCAGCCGTCGCAACGACGAGGATGCGGTCGAGGTCGATGTCGACGGCATCGACGACTCGGACCTGGCCGACGCGGCCGACGAGCCACTGGCCGCGCTGCCGGCGCCGGCGCCGCGGCTGATCGACCTCACCGCGGACGGCGATCCCGAGCCGCCGGCGCGTCGTGTGGACCTGATCGATGACGACGAGGCCGAGGCCCCGTCCCGTCGCATCGATCTCAGCGCCTGACACATCCGCCAGATCGCCCGCCATCACTGGCGATCCTGTGACCTGTCCAGGCTTTCTGGACACTCCGGAAAACATGTTCAAGTCATATGGCCCAGGGCCGATAACCGGAGGGACCGGCCGCAAGGAGCAGCCGGGGGACTAAAACCCGACCGCACCATGGAGGTGTAACTGTGTCCCTTTCGATTCTCACCAACATCTCGGCCATGCAGACCGAGCAGAACCTGCTCAACTCGAGCAATGCAGTGGCGAAGGCCGAGCAGGACCTGTCCTCGGGCCTGCGGATCAACTCCGCTGCTGATGACGCCGCCGGTTACGCGATCTCCGAGGGTCTGACCTCTCAGATCAACGGCCTCAGCGAGGCCAGCGACAACGCGAACGACGCCATCTCGATGGTCCAGACCGCGTCGAGCTCCGTGAGCAACGTGCAGGACATGCTTCAGCGCATCTATGAGCTGGGCGTCCAGTACAACAACGGCACCAACTCCACCACGGATGACACTGACATCCAGGACGAGGTCAACCAGCTCACCCAGGAGATCGACCGCCAGCAGTCGTCGTCGAACTTCAACGGCATCAACCTGCTCAGCGGCTCCGCTGGAACCAAGACCAACGGAACGGTCACGTTCCAGGTCGGCGCGAACAGCGGCGACACCCTGTCGGTGACCTTCTCGAACATCGAGAAGACCACGATGACCTCCGGGTTCTCCTGGACCGCCGCCAAGACCGGCGGCAAGGTGTTCGACCTGTCGTCGAGCGACGCTCTGAAGAACCTGACCTCTGCGATCAACGCTCTCTCGTCCTACGCGGCCGAGCTGGGTGCTGTCCAGAACCGTCTGCAGTACACCTCGGACGAGATCAACGCGACCTCGACCAACCTGTCATCCACCAACAGCCAGATCACGGACGTGAACATGGCTCAGGAGATGACGACCCTGACCCAGCAGCAGGTGCTGGAGCAGGCCGGTACTGCGATGCTCTCCCAGGCGCAGAGCCAGCCCCAGATGATCCTGAAGCTCCTCCAGGGCTGATCTACCGGGCTCTAGCCCAAACCTTCGCTGAGACCCGTCGCCGCTCACGCGGCGGCGGGGCCCAGCGTCAACAACTCGCCCGCGGCAGCCCGGCTGTCACCGCGAGAAAAAACAGCCCCGTTCCACCCAGGTCGCACAGCGGGGCTCACATCCACATATCCGATCCATCGAGGGAACGGTTGGAACGGGGCGGGCTGCTTGCAGTCCGCCCCGTTTCGTTTAAGGCACGTCGGGCGTTGCCGACTACCTGATTGCGCGACCTATGAGCTATACCGACGCCATCAGCCAACTCTCCGCCACCGAGGCGCAGATCGGCCAGATCCAGGAGCAGCTCGCCGGCCTCCAGAGTGCCTTCTCCCCGGCGACCTCCTCCACCACCACGAGCTCGTCCGGGACGGCCGCCGCTGGCCTCATCGGCGATACCTCCTCCTCCGACGCGGTGTCCGGTGGCTCAACGGACTTCACCAGCCTGCTCTCCAGTGCCGTCGGCTCCACCGGTGCGACCGGATCGACCACGCTGCCGTCGACGACCGGGACCATGCTCACCTCCGATCAGCAGCAGTTCGCCTCGCGGCTGGCCGCCGACACGGGGCTGGACCCCGGCGTCGTGTCGGCGTGGCTGCTGGCCGAGGAGTCCGGAGGCGCGGCCGTCGCTCGCCAGAGCGCGAATAACAACGACTGGCTGAACATCGGCTACACCGACTCCGCGACCTACGGCTCAAGTGACTCGATCTGGTCAAACCCGACGACCGCCGCCGACGCGACCGCCGGCTGGCTCGAGGGCCAGAACACGATTCCGGGCTACGGCACCGCGAGCAGCGGGATCCAGGCGATCCTGCAGACCGCGGGCCAGTCGCCCGCCACCCAGATCTCAGCGCTGCAGAATTCCGGCTGGGCTTCCAGCGGCTACCCGGACCTTCCCTCCCTCTACGCGCAGGTGGCCGGCTGATGGGGGCCACCGCAATCGAGCCCTCTGGCCGAGAGCGCCACCGCTTGCGCAGCCGCGACCGCAAGCATCTGCTCGCCGTCGCCGAGAGCATGCTCGACGGCGCGCGTCAGCTGCCCTACCTGGAGCCTGCATCCGTGCGCCGCATGGGCAAGGACATTCTCGAGGCGGTGGCGCTCGTCGACGCCCCGGGCTACGAGGACGCGCGTGATCAGATCGCGAGCGCCGCCGAGGGCCTGGTGGGTGCGTTCGCCACCGACACGACGTCAGCAGAGCATGAACTGATTCGTCAGCTCTGCGCGGTGCGCCAGCGCCTGCTCGCGGAGGACGATCTGATCTACACGGTCGTGTTCATGCCCTACCACGCGTCCATGTGGGACAGCCTTCACAGCATCTGGATGGCCGCCGATGCCGACCCCCGCGTGGAAGCGATCGTCGTGCCGATCCCGTACGCGGACAGGCTGCCGAACGGTGACGCCGGCGAATGGCACCTGCACCTCACCGACCTGCCGCCCGAGGTCTCCGTCACGCCGTTCACGGAGTTCGACCTGAAGGGCACACACCCCGACGTCATCTACGTCCATAATCCGTATGACGCCAACAACCGGGTCACGACCGTCGCGCCGCAGTTCTACAGCTCAGCCTTGCGGCCCCACACAGACCTGCTGGTCTATGTCCCGTATTACGTATCGGCGACGGCCCCCGGAGAGCACCTCTATCGCTCCCCCAGCTTCGAGCTCTTCGACAAGGTGATCGCTCAGTCCGAGGAGATCGACCACGCCGTCATCGAGACCTGGACGAGCAGCAAGGTGGTGCCGCTCGGGTCACCGAAGTTCGACTACGTCCGCACGCCGGGCTCGGCAGTGCCGGAGGACTGGGCCGTCAAGGCCGAGGGCCGCGTCGTCCTGCTGCAGCTGACCTCGCTCGCGGCGATGATGAACGCCCCCGGAGAGGTCGTGCGCAAGCTGCACGATGTCCTCGATGCGGTGGAGGCGAGTGAGGATCTGGCGCTGTGGTGGCGCCCACATCCGCTCGAGCGGGCGACCGTGACCAGCATGATCCCGCAACTCGACGCGCTGTACACCGCCTATCAGGATCGCGCGGCACGATCGGACCGGGTCATCGTTGACACCTCGCTGGACCTGCAGCGGGCGATCCACAACGCGGATGCCTACTTCGGCCACTGGAGCTCGGTCACTGAGCTGTTCGGGTTCACCGGTAAGCCAATGGTCATCCAGGAAGTCAACATCAAGACCAATGAGCGTCGGCCTGAAGGCCCTCAGGACGAGGGCCCCAACGCGGCCCTCACCGCGTTCGCGAGGCCTGAATCGTTCACCTACGAAGGTGCGTTCAACTACCTACGCCGGGTGCTGACGGAGACAGGCGGCAAGGTCCCGGGACAGCACGAGTATTTTGCCTCGCTGACCGCACACTCCGACGGCACCGCCGGCCAGCACATTCACGATTACGTGATCAGCTGTGTGACCAATCGCTGAGCGCCGGCCGTGAGCCCTGACCTCAGCGACGCGATCGACGCCCTGCAGGACTCGGGGATACTGCCACGGTCGGATGCGTCACAGGACACCGCCCTGTACGCGTTCGGCCACACGGCCGCGACCGAGCAGCTTCGCCGTCGGCTGGACCGGGACGGGATCTCATTGGTGGCGGTGCTCGACAACAACCCGCTGAAGCAGGGCGGCTCGCTGGGGAGCGTGCCGATCATCGCTCCGGAGGCGATCGTCGAGCAGAGCGGACCCTCACTGGTTCTCATCGCCTCCCGCTTCTTCGCGGAGATGCGGCGCCAGTTGCTCGATCTCGGATATGCCGATGAGCGAATCGTCCGTGTCGGAGATTTCTCGATCGCGACGGACACAGCGGCCGGAGGGAACCTCGACCGCGGCAATCAACTGCTGCACCGACTCCGTCTCGCTCACCCGGGCCGCCACCTGGTTGTCTGCCCGTTCGGCGCGCTGGGCGACGTGTACTGGGCACTCGCGTACTTCCCGGCGTTCGCTGCCGCCCGGGAGCTTGCGCCGGCGGTCCCGGTCGTCGTCGGAGCCGGCTGCCGCGAGGTTGCCGAGCTCTTCGGGTACGAGGACGTCGACAGCCTCGCGCAGGACGAGATGGACGATCTCGTCGCCGCGATGGTCAGCGCCCGACCCTCGGACGCGACCATCGCCCACCACGACCGCCCCTACGGAGCGACCGCGCCGGTCCGGGTGCTCGATGAGCGCTTCGTGGCGTTCACCGACGTGTACCGGGATCTGGTCTACGCGTTGTCTGACCGGGCAGTACCTCAGACCCCCGGGCGACACCCGAGCCGTCTCCCGCCTTCAGACGGCCTGGTTCCGGGACGGACCGTGCTGCTGGCCCCCTACGCCAAGAGCGTCCTGCCCGTCTCACCGTCGTTCTGGGAGCAGACCGCTGAGGCGTACGCCTCGCAGGGATACGCCGTCGCGACCCTCGTGCACGGCGATGAGGAGGCGGTGGCCGGGACGGTGGCACTCGAGGTCCCGATTGCGGATCTGCTCGATGCCGCCGAGCGCGCGGGGACGTTCATCGCGCTGCGCAGCGGGCTGTGCGACGTCGTCCATGCGGCCCGGGCCCGGAAGGTCCATGTGTCGCCGGACGCGTACTACAGCACCACTCGTTACAAGGTCGCTGACTTCTTCGCGCTGCCCGGCTGGGAATCGGTTGTGCTGCCGGTTCTATAGCCGCCAGAACGCGAGCATGCGCCGGTACATATCGGCCATCCCGTAGCGCGGCTGCCACCCGAGCGCGGCGATCTTCTCAGTGGCCAGGCGATGGAAGGACGGCGGCGCGTATCCCCGGCTCGCGATGTCCGCCGGCGTCCTGACGATGACCCGGATGGCTCCCTGCGCGACGTCCCGGGCCACCACCTCGGCCATCTCGCGGATGGTCATGCTCGCCTGCGGATTGGCGACGTTGTAGGCCTCACCCGCCGCACCGTCGGTGGCGAGCAGCAGCAGCGCGCGGACGGCGTCCCCGAGGTAGCAGACGTTGGTCACCCCGGCACCGTCGGTGTGCAGCTCGATGTCGTGTCCCATCAGCACCGAGCGCGCGAACTGCAGCGGAACCCGGGTGTTCGCCGGGTCGTTCGGAATCCCGGCGCCGAAGGTGAGGGCCAGCCGCGCGTTGATCGTTCTCAGGCCGTGCTCGGCGGCGTAACCCGCCGCGAGGGTCTCGGCGTGGCGCTTGGCCTCCGGATAGCTGCTGCGCGGGTCACCCGGATCGAGGGTTCCGAGGTCGCGCTCGGTCACCGCGCCGGTCAGGCCCTGACCGTAGACCTCCATCGAGGACGCGCAGACGACGCCGCTCGCCCCCAGGGCGAGGGCCAGGTCAAGGGCCGCGCGGGTCCCGTCGACCGCCGTGGCGAGCACCTCCTCAGGCTCGGCGACCATGCGGGCCGACGCGGTCACCCCGGCCCCATGAAAGACATAGTCGACTCGGTCCAGTCCGCAGCTCGCCGGCGAGAGTGCGCGCACGTCGCCGGCGAGGAATCGCGCGCTCAGCTCGGCCCCGAGCCGCCGCCCTTTGGTGAGGTCGCGCCCGTGCAGTGCCAGCGTGAGACCGAGCTGGTGGGTCGCGTTGGCGGCACTGAGCACCCGGGCGACGGCGCCACCGATCGCTCCCGTCGCACCCGTCACCAGCACCGTGGCGCCCCGGAAGCGCTCCCATTGGATCACCGGATCGCCGAGCGCCAGCTCGACATCCTCTGCCAGCACGCCGGTGGCGGTCACGTCCCCAGGATCTGCTGGTTCTCCATCGCCTCGTACAGGGCGCGGAAGACGTAGTAATCGCTCGGATTGGTGATCTTGATGTTCTGCGGGGTGCTGGTCACGACTCGCGGTCGGATCCCGCGCAGATGACAGAGATGCGCGGAGTCGATCGTGGCGACTCCCTCGGTCTGCGCCCACGCGTACAGCTCGTGGATCAACCCGTAGCGGAAGCTCTGGGGAGCCTTGGCGACGTACATCTCGTCCCGGGGCGGAACGTCCACGATGTCCTCGCCCGCGTTGACCCGCACGATGCTCTCGGCGACGTGCTCGCCGGTGACGGCGGCCCCGTGCTCGCGAGCGACGTCGATGTTCTCGGTCAGCAGCCGCTCGTCGATCAGCGGGCGCACGCCGTCGTGGATGAGGACGATGTCGTCGTCGCCGGCGGCTCCCTCCATCGCCACCAATCCGTTGTAGATCGAGGCGTGCCCCGTGTCGCCGCCGGGGACGATGGTGGTCACCTTCTGGATGTCGTAGCGGCGCAGGAGGCGCTCGAGCTCTCCAATCCACGACTCCAGGCACACCACCACGATGCTGTCGATGAGCGGATGCTTCTCGAAGTGCTCGATGGTGTAGATGATCACCGGCTTGCCATGCAGCTCCAGGAACTGCTTCGGCGTCGCTCGAGTACTCATCCGCCGGCCGGTCCCTCCCGCGAAGATCAAGGCGGTCACCGCGCTCATGTCAGGCCTCCCAAGACCTCGCCCACGAGGTTGTCCTCATCACCTGGTCCGTACTCGAGCTCAAGCAGATTCCGTCCCAGCCCCATCGCGTCGAGGCTGAAGTACTCCTGGAACGAGCCCTTATAGAAGCGGCCGTCCCGGTCGTACAGAATGACCATGCGGCTGCCGGTCGCGCTCACGATGTCGCAGAATCCGCTGCGCACGCCCACAAAATAACCGGCCGTCTCGACGAAGTCCGCCGCGAGGGCCAGCGGGAAGCGGGCGGCGACGGTGCCGGCGATCGGCTCTTCGGTCGGCGCGCAGTTGGTGCAGACGGTCAGTCCGCGCGCGGCGCAGCGGGCGGCCACCGCGCCCCAGAAGTCGTGATCCGGGACATGGAACAGAGTGTTCGCATACGGCGAGAGCACGACCGTGCGACCGGGCACCAGCCCCTGCTGGTCGAAGAGCTCGACCACCGCGTCGTTGGTGGCCGAGGGCGCCGGAATCTGAGCAGCGGTCGCGTCCGGGAAATCGAACACGGCGTGCCGGAACATCTTTTCGAAGTCGAGTCCCTTGAACCCGCGCAGCCACTGCGTCGGCGCGCCATCCCATCCGTCGTTGAGCACGACGATCTCGTGTGGCGCGGCCCGCACGACCCGGCCGTAGCCGATGATCCGGTTGAGGGTCGCCCAATCGACGGCGGTGACGTCGGTCTCCCCCATCATGCGTGCCACCTGCGCGCACGCGTTGCTCGCCACCGCAAGCTTGTAGCTCCGGATGTTCTCGCGCTCCACGAAGCTCTTCAGATAGAGACAGATCAGGTAGATGTCCCCGGTGCCGGCGTAGGGAGCGACGAACAGGGTGGACTCACGATCTCGGCCGATCAGCTTGCGGTAGCTCGCCCTACCCCGCAGAACGTCACGGACCCCACGCAGAAACGCCGCTGGGGACTCATCGAACTTCGTGGGGCTGAGCACGAAGGCCTGCCGGTCCCGGGCGTAGCCGAGCGACTCCATCTGAAAGAGCATCTCCCGAGTCGCGGTGACGGCGACCACGATCACGACGCAATCGTCGCGGTGCGGCACGAGCACCGTCTCCGGGCGCTGCACGGTCAGACCCTGGTAGCTGCGGCCGACCTTGTCCGGGTCGTTGTCGATGACGGCATCGAGGGTGAGCCCGTGCTGCTCGAGTTCGTGCTTGACCTGGGCGGCGAGCAGCGACGCCCCGAACAGCACCAGCTTGCGACCGCGCACGGCCGGGCGGCGGATCGTCCGCCGAGCCTGCCGGCGCACGTCCTCTGCCGCGCTAGGCACGGGCCACCTCTCCGCCGGCCCAGCCGCGGATGCGGTACATCGCGAGGCAGACCAGGTCATCGAGCGTCAGGCGGTCGATCCCTGCCATCCGCCAGAGGTGGTTTGAGTATGGCCGCGTGAGCGAGACGAAGAAGATCCTCACCGAGAACTGGCACATCTCGTAGTAGCTGAGCAGGGCATCGATCTGACGCTGCGTGAAGACCTCGACGGCGAGGATGCCGTCGCTGTCCTCGCGAATCTGTTCCGCGACGCGGGCCTGGTCGGTCACCACCACCACGCCGCGGGCCTGCCGGTCGGCGATCAGATCGGTGATCCGCGCAAGCGCGACCTGGTTGAGCGCCGGATCGTCCTCTATGAACGCCACCACGTACGCGCCGTTGTCGATCTCATGGCGCTCGCGCAGTCCCAGCCACAAAGCGCGTCCGCGCCACGCTGCGATGAACCGTCCGCCGATCACAGGCTCACCAATCAGCCGACGGCAGGCACTGGGCGGAGGCTGTCCAGGGTCGAGTCGTCGACCCGGGTCAGTCCGGTCGCCGCCGCCCGCTGCGGCGAGCGGGTGTAGACGGCCTTGGCGCGGGTCGGCACCGGTCCCTGCTGCAGCTCCAGCGCGGCCTCGTCCTCGCTGTTGGCCAGGCCGGCCGTCGCCATCGCGGCCAGCAGCCGCTCGGCCACGGACTCAGCGGGCGTGTCGCCCGAGGTGATCAGGAGGGTGACCGGATCCTCGCCGGTGAACTGCGTCGACCAGGCGCGCAGCATCTCCGGCGCCTCGATCAGCTCATCGGCGAAGGCGCACACCTGGACACGCTCGGGCGCCGGGGCAGCCCCGGACGCCTGCCGCCAGGGTTCGGGAACCGCGTACCGGGGGCCCGGCGGCGTCTCGCGTCCCCGCTCCGTGTGCCAGCCGACGATCTCGCGAAGTTCCTCGGGCGTCCGCAACAGATCGCGCCCAAGCTCCCGGTCGCCGACGATGCGCGCGGCTTCGGGGTCGGCACGGACACCGTGCAGCTCCGGGAACCTCTTCTGGAACCAGGCGTACCCGACGGTGTCCAGCTCGTTGTGCATGGGAGGGCCATAGAGGCCGATCTCGTTTCCGGCCGCGATCCCGTAGAGAATCGCGGTGGTGAGGCGGTTGCTCACCACCCGCCTGTGCCGGCGCAGCTCGAACAGCTGACGGGTCAGGTAGGAGCGGTCGACCCTGATCCGGCCGCGCAGGTTCAGGTCCTGCACGATCGGAGGACCGTTGGTGATCACCCGAGCGCCTTCGGGCGAGTAGATCCTGCGCAGCGCTTCCTGCTCGTAGTCATGCCAATGCAGACAGAAGGTGACCGGCCCATCCTCGACCTCGAGCACCTCCGCCACGTACCGGCGATGGTCGCCGATCGTCTGGCTCCACGGCAACCCATGCCACGGGTAGACGATCGTCCCCTCCGGCTCGGCGTCGAGGCGCGGTTGCGGGAGGGCGAGCAGGTACAGGAACGACGCGCCGATCGGCGTCACGCCCTCCCACCCCTCCGCGATCGCCTGGTCACCGATGTGTTCGGACCACATGAACTTGGTGACCGGCAGTCGGCCGAGCGCCGGGTGATCACCCGGGATCGACATCCATCCGTGCTGCAGGACGCCGTGGATCGGCCACAGGAACTCGTCGGTGTACCCGCAGTACTCATGCAGGATCGAGGCGTGTCCGTACAGTTGGTTCTCGGTGTGCATGGCGCCCCTGTCCCTGCTCAGGACAGGACCGCAGCCGCGTCGGCTGCGCGCCCGGTCACGTCCGCCTGCTGCCTGAGGCCCATGAACAACTCCGCGACTGCGAGGTCGCGCGGCTCGTCCACATCGACGCTTGACATCTCGTCCATCACGAACGCGAGGCGGTTCTCGTTCATGACGGTGTCAGGAGTGAGCGACGCCACCTCGTTGATGTACACCGCGCCGTTGAGAGTGAAGGTCTCCTCATCCTGTCCGTCCGGGCCATCGGCGGCGACCAGCCGCGCATCGCCGTCGCCATCGACGTGTCTGAGGTACCGGAGCGAGCGCGTGGGGCACACCGACAACAGCGATCGCGCCGCCCGTGCGACGTACATTTCGATCGCCTCGTCGACGTGCCGGGCGGTCCTCAGCGGGGATGTGGGCTGAAGCAGGACGACGTCGCTGAATGAACCGTCCACCGTGGCGATCGCATGGAGGACCGCATCCACGCTCCTCGCCGTCGGCCCGGCGAGTTCCGCTGGGCGCATGATGACGTCGACGCCGTACTCACCGGCGACCATGGCGATCTCGTCGCCATCGGTGCTCACCACCACGTGATCGAGATGACGCGACTCCAGGGCCGCCCGCAGCGTGTGCGCGATCAGCGGGGCGCCCGCCAGCGGCCTCAGGTTCTTGCCGGCGATGCGCACGCTCCCCGCCCTGGCCGGGATGACCGCGAGGAAGGACCGCTCGCGCAGCATCAGGCAGCGGGCGCGAGGTCGAAGAACGGCTTCTGCAGCGGCGACTCCCACATCACCGCTCCCTTGACCAGATCCATGAACCGCTCCGTGCTGTCCCCGGCCCCGAAGCTCAGTTCCGCCGCGCGTCCCGAGCGGATCGCATGGTCGACCGTCGCCGCGATCACGTCGGGGTCGTAGTCCGCGTGCAGGATGCCGGCATCGGCTCGGTAGCGCCCGATCTGCCGGTCGCCCACGTCGACGCTCGGCACGCCGTAGACGCCAGCCTCACGAATTCCGGCACTGGAATTGCCGACGATCACCGATGCATGCTTGAGCAGGGTGAGGAAGTACTCAAAGCGCATCGAGGGCAGGAGCCTGAAGCGGGCGTTGCCGGCGAGTCGCTTGTAGGCCTCCATCACGAACGCGCGCCCCAGATCGTTGTTGGGGTGGATGATCACGTAATCCAGGTCAGTGGCGAGCAGTCCGGACACGAATGCCTCGGAGTTGCCGAGCATCTTCGTGTAGTCGGTGGTGACCGGATGCAGGGTGGCCACGCCGAAGCGGGTGTAGGGAATCTCGTAGCGCTGCTTGACCTGATGGATCGAGGGCAGGCCCGAGCCGAGCATCACGTCGATGTCGGGCGAGCCGATCACGTGCACCGACGCGGGGTCCTCGCCGAGTTGCAGGACGCGCTCCCTCGCCTCCATGTTCGCCACCAGATGGACGTGCGCGAGCTTGGTGATCGCATGGCGGATGGAGCCGTCGACCGTCCCTGAGAGCTCACCACCTTCGATGTGGACGAGCAGGACGTTGTTGGTGGCGGCGACGATCGCTCCCGCGAGCGCCTCGACGCGATCGCCGTGCACCACGATCAGGTCCGGCTGGACCTCGCGGGCGAAGTCGCTCAGACCCCTGATCGTCTCGGCGAGCACGATGTCCATGTTCGCGTCGCCCTCGATCCGCTGGTTGATGAACGGATAGGTGTTCTTGTAACCGTCCCGGACGACCTCGGTGTACGTGCTTCCGAACTCCCGGTGCATGTGCATCCCGGTGATGAACACGTGCGCCTCGAACCCGGGATCGGCATCCACGGCGAGCATGATCGGCTTCAGCTTGCCGTAGTCGGCGCGGGTGCCGGTGAGGAAGATCACACGCTTGGCGGCGCGTCTGGCGTCACGCATCGACCATCTCCCAGCCGAGGTGCGTGCCTGACGGGATGTCGTGGCCGGCCCGCTTACCGAGCAGGGACTCGAACTCCTCCGCGGGGATCGAGCCGGTCCCGGGCCGCTTCACCCAGACGTTTTGGTAGGTGAGGCTGTCGCCGGCGGCGATGTCCTGGATGGCGACCACCGTGGCGAAGGCGAACGCCGCGGTCACCTCCTCCTCCGCGACCCGCCCCTTGGATCCACCGCGCATCACCAGCACCTCTCGGCCGGCCTCGATCAGCTCGCGGCACTCGGCTTCATCCATCGAGCAGACGATGTCCGGGCCCTCGCGATCCATCCGATCGGTGAAGTGGCGCTCCACCACGGAGGCGCCGAGCGCCATCGCCGCGATGCACGCGGTGTTGTTCAGCGTGTGATCGGACAGTCCGAAGGGGACGCCCGGGAACGCGGCCGCGAGCTCCTGCATCGCGCCGAGGCGGACGAGCCGCGGGGGCGTGGGATAGACGTTGGTGGTGTGCAGCAGCGCGAAGGGCAAGCCCGCGGCACGCACGATCTCAACCGCGCGGGCGACCGCGGCCAGGTCGTTCATCCCGGTCGAGATGATCAGGGGCCGGCCAGCCTCACAGACGTGGCGGATCAGTGGGTAGTTGTTCAGCTCTCCCGAGCCGATCTTGTACGCCGGAACATCGAACTCACGCAGCCGGTCCGCGGCGGCGCGCGAGAACGGAGTGGAGATGAACGTCATCCCCTTGCTGCGGACATACGACATCAGCTCGTACTCGTCCTCTGCAGAGAGCGCGGCGTCGGCCATGATCTCGTAGATCGACCGGCCGGAGTTGCCCGGGATCGTCTTGCGGGCATCGGAGCTCATCTCGTCCTCGACGACGTGGGTCTGGTGCTTGACCACCTCCACGCCGGCCCTGCTCGCGGCATCGACCATCTCTTTGGCCACGGCCAGGCTGCCGCCATGGTTGATGCCGATCTCGGCGATCACCAAAGGCGCCTCCGTGGGGCCGACGACGCGGCCGTCTATCGCCAGTGCTTCCACTTGGTTCTCCGCTCCGCACGGACCGGACGCGGATGTTGTCGGTCCAAGGCTCATCGAGGTTCATCTCATAGATCGACCCGAACGGCGCGGCCTTGAGCCACGCGACGCAGCCGGCCGGGAGCCGCCGGCCCGCCTCTATATGATCCGGCCGGTGCGAGACTCGAACCTGGTCGTCATGTACCACTACGTCCGCCCCGAGAACTCCGACGGCGTGACAGGTCTGACTCCCGAAAAGTTCGGTCGACAGCTTGATCTCGTCGGCAAGCACTACCGGTTCGTGACGCTCGAGGAGTATCTCGCGCAGCACGAGGACGAGTCGGGCATGGCGCTTGTGACCTTCGACGATGCCGTGTCGGATCAGTACGACTATGCGTTTCCGGTCCTGGAAGCGCACGATGTCCCGGCTGTCGTGTTCGCGCCGATGCGGCCTTTTTCGGAGGAGACCGATCGCTGGTCGACACAGCACCTGCTGCACGCCCTGGCGCAGCACCTGGGATGGGCGGAGTTCGAGCGCCGCGTCGATGCGATTCTTGGACCACTCGATCTCGATCAGGCGGCGGTCGACCGGATCTACCACTACGAGGTCCCGGCCAAGCGGCGGATGAAGTACACGCTGGCCTTCGCGGTGAAGCAGCCGCAGGTCCGAGAGGTGCTGTGCGAGATCAACAGGTCGGTGGGGCTGGATGCCGCCGACTGGTTCGTCTCCGCGGCCCAGCTACGAGAGATCCAGGCAGCTGGTCATGCGATCGGCGGTCACGGCTTCGATCACGTCCCCTACGACACGTTGACCCCCAAGCAGCAGGCGGCGGACATGCACCGCGCGCAGGCGGTCATGACGGAGGTGTGTGGCGCGATGCAGCGTGCGCTCGCCTACCCGTACGGGAGCTCGGCACCCGAGACCGAGGGGATCGCCAAGGGCTGTGGATACTCCATGTGCTTTGACACCGCGGGGCGGGTGGACGCCATGAACCTCGAAAGGGAACTGGGCAGCTGAGATGAGCGCCGTCATCGAGCCGCTGAGAGACGCCGACTCCCTCCGGGAGTACATCGGCAGTTACTGGGCCAGCGGTCACATCCTGGCCCGTGACCCGGCGATGACGGACTTCACCTACGCCACACCCTGGGTTGATCGATCGGTCTTTCCCGAGGGATACAGCGTCCTCGGGGCGTATGACGGCGATCGGCTCGTCGGGTTCCTCGGCTCGATCTCCGCTCCGTATCCCAGACCGTATTCGCTCTGGCTGGCCCTCTGGCACGTCCTGCCCGAGTTGAAGGGCAGCGGGATGGGCGGCCAGCTCCTTCGCCGCATGCAGGAGATCGCGGGGGCGAACGACGGCTGGATCGGAACCTTCGGGGCCAGCGCGGACGCCCTACCGGTCTACCTGAGCCGCGGCTATGCCGCCCGCGGGGTGCGGCGGTGGGTCTTCAACCCATCAGCCGAAGGCGGGGACCAGGGAGTCCTCAAGGCCAATCCGACAGCGCGCGAGGTCCCGCCGCCGCAGGAGTGGTTCGACTACCGCTACGGGCGACACCCGAGTCTTGAGTACGAACGGGCTGAGGGCGGAGTCCTGCGCACCGAGACCAACGAATGGGGCCGGGTCACGCACGCGGTCTGGCTGCCGCCCGATGGTGACGGCTCGCTGGTTGCAGAGATTCATTCCCGCGAGTCCGACGCGGCTCGGCGGGACGGGCAGAACTACCTCCTCGACGCCTGGTCGTTCGGGCGCCCCGGGCCGAACTGGGAGCTCGCCGACCCCGAACTGCCGGAGGTCTTCCACCCACCACAGGCACGCGGCAATCGCATCTACGCGGTCGGCCTGCCCTTCCTTCCCGATCGCATTCAGAAGGGCGACTGCGATCGGGATCGCCCGAACTGAGGCCCGAGGGGGCCGAGCAGGGTCAGAGGCCCTGGTCGATGCGGACCCGCAGGCCCGGCGCCACGTCGCGGGTTCCGTTGCAGGCGACCGCGGTGCGCAGTCCGGATGGCTTGGCGTCATTGACGACGATCCGCTCCCCGAACGGTGCGTTGAAGATGATGTGGTCGTAGCGGACCGCGTGATCGGCCAGGAACTGCAGCGTCGCCTCGCGGTGCTCCTCAGTGCGGCTGGTGACGATCACCACCAGGTCGCCGGCGGGGATCTGCGCCAGGAGCTCGGCAGCGCCGGCCAGCAGCGTGTCCCGGCCCTCGGTCAGGTGCCCGTTGTGCTTGACCAGGGTGCCGTCGAGGTCCAGGAACCAGGTGTGCCCAAGCGGGGAGAGAACGAGGTCGGTCATCGCCGGGCGGCGGCCAGGGGCGGCGAATCCAGTTCGGCCTGGAGCTCCGCCGCATCGAGCTTGGCCCCGATCGCGCCGCCGGGGTGATTGGCGTGCAGCACGTCGACCGGCACCCCGAAGTGCTCCACCAGTGACATCGCCAGCCCCTGGAGAACGATCAGGTTCAGCACCGTGGAGTTGTTGGGCAGGATGTTCCACCCGTCCCCCTCGTGCTCGAGCTCGATCACCACGGCGTTCTGGATCTCCCGGCGGAGGATCCCGTCACGGTTGAAGGTCAACAGCCACTGCTGACAATCACGCTGACTGAGCAGACGCGACAGGTGCACCGACTCGGCGGTCTCGCCGCTCTTGGTGAGGATGATCACGAGGTCACCGTCACGCACCACGCCGAGGTCGCCATGGACCGCCGAGTTCGTGTGCACGAACGCCGACGCCAGGCCGACCGAATTGAGGGTGCCCACGACCTTCTCGCAGATCGGGACGTTCTTGCCGAGGCCGGAGAAGACCAGCTTGTTCCCGCGCTCCAGCGTGGCGATGGCGGCGCGCTCGAGCGCGGAGGTCTCGCGCGGGTCAAGTGAACGGATCGCGCCGGAGAGGATGCGAAGCGTCTCTTCGAAATCGTGATTCACAGTGCCTCCTCCAGGTAGTAGATCCCGTTGTAGAACGCCCCGCAGATGGAGTCGTAGTCCTGCCAGGCATAGGTTGTGAGCGACAGCCAGATGACGGCGTGCAGCAGCTTGATGGTGCGGGGATCGGCTCCGCTCAGCGCGAGGAGATCCGGCTCGAGGCTCTCCCACCCGTTCGAGGCGACGGTCAGCTCGACACTGTCGGGATCGACGCGGAGACGGAAGTTCCCCAGGTTGAACTGGTCGTAGTTTCCGACGACCGAGTAGTAGAGCTTCGCCCAGTCGTAGTTCGGGTCGCCGTACAGCTCCGTGTGCCCGAAGTATCCGCGCGGGTCGATGAACAGAGGCTCCGTGCCGCCGCGGAGCATCAGGTTCGAGAAGGTCGGGTCACCGTGGATGAACTCGAATCGCTCCACGGTCAGCGCGTCCAGCGCCCGCTCGAGCTCGCGCCGGTGCAGGTACGGGTTGCGGCACTCGCGGCCGTTGACGACGATCGTCCGGCGATCCGTGAACGGGATCAGGTCTCGGACCGACCGCAGCCGGTCGACGGTCTTGCCGTAGTACGCCTCACGGACGCTGAACGAGTCCGCAGGCGCCGACTCCAGGCGGTGAAGATCCCGGAGTGCTGCGGTGAGGTCGGCCAGGACCGCGCGCTTGTCCTCCAGCGGCAGGTCGGCGTACTCGTAGATGTTCTTGCCGTCGATGCGTTCCATGGTCAGCGGCTCGAATCCGTGCAGTTGCGGGATGTTCCGCACGCCGAGCTCCCGGGCGTGCCGGTACCAGGCCGACTCGCGGCGCGCCAGCGAGCGTCCCTGCGCATCGAGCGGCTCCTTGATGAATGTGTCACCGACCACGGTGGCTCGATTGAAGGGCCGCGTCTTCTCGGTGGCGAGCGCCTCGTATTCGCAGAGCAGGCCGAACTCGCGGGTGCCCGCAAGACCGAGCTCGTCAAAGGCGTGTCCCTGCTGCCCCAGCCAGCGCACGAGCTCACCGCCGGCGGGAACGTCCGCGAGCGCGGACTTGTCCTGGAACACGAACAGGCCCGCGACGCCGTGTTCACGTGAGCGCTCCTCGGCGAACCCGTCGCCGGTGTGGCTCCACCGGCACTCGAACGTCTCGGAGATCCCGACCCAGTTGCGGTCAGGCGTCGGGAGCTCGAACGCGTCGGGCAGGATCAGGTCTGACCAGACGAGCATGAGCGGCTCATCGTCGGGGACCAGCGCCAGTGCCTGCTCGACGCCGGCGCACGTCCCTGAGCCGACGGCGTCAACGACCTGGTAGGTGACGTCGGCGAACGCGGCCAGGTACTCACGCAGGACGTCACGGTGGTAGTCCGCGATCACCACGAACCGCTTGTCCGGGAACCTGCGGAACAGGTGGAAGATCATCGGCAGGTTCTCGACCGGGACAAGCGCCTTGGGCTTGTTCGTGGTCAGGTGCTCCAGGCGCGTGCCCTTCCCACCGGCCTGGACCACGATGTAGTCCACGGTTGCCGGATCGGCAGCCGCCGCCGATCCGCGAGAGCCTGAGGGCAGCTCCATGAGGGCCATGCCCTGGTTGATCGACACGCGCCGAACTGCCTTGAGCAGATTGAGAGGCGACGGCCGACCGTCGCCCGGCGGGGCTACAGCCCCTCGGGGTGCAGGATCCGGTTGAACGACGCGAGGTACGCCGCGGACGGGGTGCCGATCTTCTCGACGCCGCCACCGCCGCCCCAGGCGCCGTGACCGCCCCCGGACTCATAGAACTGGCCGGCGATGTCGATGATCACGTGGTCGTTCCCGGAGCCGGCATCGGTACGGTCGTAGATCGTCACGTACTGGCCGGGCCCGCTCTCGATTCCGGGCTGGTCAGGCAGGGTCTGCGTGTCCTGAGGCGAGCTCAGAAATCCGCCGGCGTGCAACACCGCGGAGACGAATCCGGAGCAGTCGTAGCCGGCCTGCGGCCCCCAGCCGCTGTGGCCGCCGCCCCACACATAGGGCTTGCCCAGCAGCGAGTTCGCCTCGTCGGTCATCGCCTGGACCTGGGAGGACGCGTTTGCGCTGGTCGCGGTCGTGGTGCCCACGTCGCCGGCGCCGTCGGTCCCGGTCACACCGGTCGTCGAGGAGCCCGTGAGCGCCGAGAGCAGGCTGTCGGAGAGACCGCTGCTGCCGGTGAGACCCGTGTCCTCACTGGTGTCGTCGGTGCCGGTGACAGCGCTCGTCTGGTTGGCCGCGAGCAGATTGGCGAACTGGGCCGCGTCGCTGCTCGTGGTCAGGCCGGCGCCGCCGCTCGAGCTCGTACTCGTGCCCGTGCCCGTCGAACCGACGCCGCCGGACGCCAGCGCGCTGGCAAACGCGCTCGGGTCGTCCATCTGCTGCTGCAGATTCATGATCTGATCGATCTGACCGATCGCCATCTCGAGGGACATCCCTGAGTTCATCGGCACCCTGTAGGGAGCCTTGAGCGGTCATGACCCCGTCGCGCCCGCATCACGAGCCGACCTCTACCCTGGCCCCTCGTGCTCTCCGCCGCCGAGATCCTCACCGACGCCCATCGCATCACGGGCGAGGGCTTCGAGCTGTGGCTCGCCTCCAACGGCGACGTGCTGGACACGCTCGACCTGGAGCTGGGCAGCGACGACGAGGGATCCGTGTCGCTCACCCCCCTTGACTTCCTCGGCCCGTATGAGCGCTCGTGGAAGCTGGAGGACCTGATGCGCGCCTACAACGTGCTCAACGCGACGGCGTTCGGCGCCAAGGGGATCCCGCTCCAGAACTGGGTGATGATCGATCTCGGGTTGCTGCCCTCGGGCTTTCTGCTCATCACCCTGCCGCGCGAGGCAGCCGAGCGTGCCCTGACCGACCCGGCGCGATCGGTGCACGAGCGCGAACGGATCGCCGGGGTGCTGCCCGCGGTGCTCGCCGAGGCCGACCGGCTGGACTACGTCGGCCCCATCCCGGTCGCCGGCTACTGCGCCTCTCCCACGCCGGACCGCCACGCCTGGGTCGGCTGGTCGCTGTGCTCGGCGATTCCCGGGCTCGGCACGGTCGCCAAGGGCCTGGGGCTGCTCGCCTATGGCGCCCGGACGCTCACCGGCGTCACCCAGTTCTACGACCCGGCGCTGCGCGTGCACCGCAAGTTCGGTCCGATGCGGTTGCTGGCGGCGGTGCTCGACCTGCACCCGGTTCATCACACGATGGCCTACCGCACCGAGGTGTTCGGTGCGGACTCCGGCGGCTGCGAACCGACACTGCTGCTCGACCCGCGGGATCTCGACGCCCAGTGGGCGCTGCAGCGGCGCCTGGATGCCGGCACCCACGAGTACTTCATCCTGTCCCCCGGCCTGGTCGAGGACCGGGTCCCGATCCTGGAGCGCACCCTCTGATGCCCGGACGCGACTGCGTGCTCGCCTTCTCAGGCGGCCTTGACACCTCCTACGCCCTCGCCGTGCTCGTCGACCGCGGGGATCGCGTCACCACGGTCACGGTCAACACCGGCGGCTTCCCCGACGAAGAGCTCGAGGCGATCGCCGCGCGGTCGGCCGAGCTGGGCGCGGTCGCGCACGTCGTGGTTGACGGGCGAGCGCGGCTGTATGAGGAGTTCGTCTCCGACATCCTGCGCGCCAACTACCTGCGCGGCGGCGTCTACCCCTCGTGCGTCGGGGTCGAGCGGATGCTGCAGGCCGAGGAGGTCGTCAAGGTGGCGCTGGATCGCGGCGCCGGGGTGATCGCGCACGGGTCGACCGGGGCGGGCAACGACCACGTGCGCTTCGACGCGGTGGTCAAGGCGATGGCGCCGCGGATCGAGATCGCGGGGCTGATCCGAGACGAGGCGCACACCCGCGAGGAGGAGCGCGACTTCCTGCGCGCCCGCGGGATCCCGGTCTCCGACATCACCGCCGAGTACTCGTTCAACTTCGGGATCCTCGGCACGACCATCGGCGGCGGCGAGACCTACGGCTCCTGGGAGTACCTGCCCGAGGAGGCGTGGCCGACGACGGTCGCGGTGGCGCAAGCGCCCGCAGAACCGGTCGACCTCGTGATCGGCTTCGCACGCGGGCTCCCCACCGGGTTCGACGTGGCCGGCGGCCCGGTGCCCGACGGCTACGGGGAGGGCGCGATCGGGGTCGCCGGATATGACGTGCTGGCGATGCTCAACCGGATCGGCGCCTTCCACGGGTTCGGCCGCGGGATCCATACCGGGCAGACGATCATGGGGATCGTGGGGCGCCTCGGCTTCGAGGCGCCGGGGATGCTGCTGCTGATCCGCGCCCACCAGGAGCTCGAGCGGCTCGTGCTCACGCTCGCCCAGCAGAACCTCAAGGCGGGCCTCGGCACCCAGTTCGGCGACATGCTGCACGAGGGCCGCTACTACGACGGCGTGCTGGACGACATCCGCGCCCTGTTGCGCAGCGCATCCCGTCGCGTGGACGGTGAGGTCCGCGTGCGGCTGCATCGCGGCTCGGCGGTGATGCTCGGCGCCCGGTCAGAGCACTCGCTGCTCGACGCCGGCCGCGCGCTGGGGTCCACTTACGGTCACGGCTCCTCGCTGTGGACCGGCGAGGAGGCGCGCGCGTTCGCGCACATCTACGCGGTCGCGGGGATGCTCGCCCGCGGCGCCGCCGAGGACGGCTGAGGTCCGAGGACTTGCCGGCGCGGTGCCGGAGGGCTAGCCGGTGCGGTACCAGTACTCCGGATAGATCGTCGAGCCCTCCGACAGCGATGTCCACGAGCCGGCCGGGCCACCGACTCCCCTGGTCGCGTACAGGACGTCGGGATTGGGCAGGAAGAGCTCCGGCAGGTCGCGAGCCAGGTAGACGGCCTCGCGCTCGACCGCGTGCAGGTTTCCGCTGTGCACCGAGGCGTTCATGTCCCGCGTGGCCACCGGGTCGTCGAAGCCGCCGATGTCAACGGCGCCCGGGATGTCGAACCCGGCCTGCGTGGGGTAGTAGTCGATCAGCGCGACCGTGTCGGTGGTGACCGCACCCCAGTCGTTGGTGAATTTCGCGTTTGAGGGATCGGCATCGTCGTAGTCCTCGATCGTGTCGGAGGACTTGACCTGGACGGCGATGTGGATCCCGACCCGCTGGAGTGCCACCGACGCGATCGCCTCCACACCGGTCAGCTCGGCGGTCGAGGACGAGGCCGGCGCCGACATCCAGTTGAAGCTGATCGTGGTGCCGGCCGGGATCGAGGCGCCGCACTCCGCCGTGCCGGTGCCGGGCTTCACGCAGCGCGTCTCGCCGCCGGGCGCGACCTTCCAGCCGTGGGCCCTGAGAAGCGCGACGGCGGCCGCGGGATCGTAGGGGTAGGGCGGCTTGGCAACGCCCGCGGGGGCGTAGGGAGAGCTCGGCGCGGACGGTACCGGGCCATAGTCGGCGGCAGCCGTGCCCTTGTAGAGGCCCTTGATGAAGCCCGGCTCGTCGACCAGGTGGGCGAGCGCCTGGCGCACGTAGAGCTGGGCGATCACGTGGTCGAAGTCGTGTGTCTTGTCCTTGAAGTTCAGGACGCCGCCCGCCCAGGCGAAGCCGGGCGCCCCGAACACGCTGATCCCCTGACTGCGCAGCGACGCGGCCTCGCCGAGCTGTGAGGAGTCCAGCGGCACGATGTCCACCCCGCCGGTCGTGAGCGCGTTGAGCGCCGCGGTCTCCGAGGTGTAGGTCTGCACCGAGAGGGTCGAGAAGCGTGGCTTGGGGGCCAGCCCGTAGCGCGGGTTCGGCGCCAGTTCGAACGAACCGTCGGTCGCGCTGAAGCGCGTGAGCGTGAACGCGCCATCGACGTCCTTCCACAGGGGGTCGGAGGCGAACGTCGACACCTTCGTGCCCGCCTTGCTCAGGTAGTCGTAGATCGCCTTGGCAACGGCCGGCCGCCGCCAGTTGGCGAGATGCGGGCCGCCGGTGCGATCCACGTTCCAGTCGGTGCTCGGCATCGGGTACAGCCCGCCGCCGGTGTCCTGCATCTGATCCTCGATGAAGTAACCGGGGTTGTAGGACCGGTCGAGATGGAGCACGACCGTGTGGCTGTTCGGTGCGCTCATCGACGTCACGCTCTGCGGGAACTGGCCGGGGATGAACTGCGACCAGTTCGCCGCACTCTCCTTGACGGCCGCTTTGCAGAGCGCGATGTAGAAGAGCACGTCGTTGGCGTCGACGGGCGCGCCGTTTGACCAGCGCAGCCCCTGCCTGAGCGGGATCGTCAGCGTCCGGTTGCCGTCGCTGAACCGCGGCGGCGCGCTGGCGACGCTCTGCGCGTAGTCGATCTCCGGCACGGCTCCGTTGGGCCCGGCGTACAGGGACAGGAACATCGCGCCGTTGAGCTCGAAGTCGGCGGTCGACGTGTTCGGGTCGTCGAGCATCGGGAACACCTCGGTCGGGGTGTTCCCGGTGATCTGGCCGAACGAGACGGTGCCGCCCGGCTTCGGCGTGCCGACGGGAGGAAGCTTCCCGTAGACGACAGTGCCGTGCTGAGCGGTCCCGCTCGGTGCGCTGGACACGGGCGAGGAGGAGGTCGACGCCGGCGACGATCCACCGGCCCCACACCCGACAGCCGCCAGCGCAAGCATCACCAGCAGCAGCGAACTGACCACGCGCGTCCTCATCACCCTGTCGCCTCCTGCACGATCGCGCACAGTAGCGCTTCGAGCGTTCGTAACTCTACTAAGTCAATTGATTCAGTGAACTGGTGCGCGTCGCGCCCCCCGCTGGCCAACGCGACCACGTCGGAGGCCGCCGCCAGGTAGTTGGCCTCGAGCGTCGCATGGGCTTCAGCGACGGCGAAGCGGGCCTCCGGGACGCGCGCGCAGGCCGCCCGGGCAAGCTCCAGCGCGCGTGACTCAAGCGCGCCGGGAAACGGCGGCACGCCGCGCTCGCGGTCGTGCCACTCATAGCTCGCGCCATGGGCCTCGCACGACTCGGCGACGGCACGCTCGAGACCCGCGCGGGACCGCGTGATGGCATCCTCGCTGTAGCCGCGGACCTCGCCGCGCAGCATCACCAGGTCGGGCACCGAGTTGGTCGGCGTCGCCTCGATCGCCTCCCACACCGCACTGCGTCCACGCTCCTCCCCGCCGAGGCGGTCGAGCACCGCCCCTCCCACGATCGCCGAAATCGACGCGCTGCCTCCCGCCTCCAGCCGCCCGAGCTCCATCGCCGCGATCGCCTGTGCGGCGACCGTGATCGCCGACACCCCGGCGCCCGGATCGGCTGCGGCGTGGGCCGCCCGGCCATGGATGACGACGCTGAACACCTGCTGGCCGAGCGCACGGGTGATCACGGTCCCGATCGCCGAGGAGCCGTCGACCGAGAACGCGCAGCCGACCTCGGAGACGAGCGCGGGATCGAGCAACGAGACGCCCATCCGGCCGGCCTCCTCGCGGCAGGTGAACGCGCCGATGACCGTCGGGCGCCGATCCGGGTCCAGGTGCGACGCCGCCCACGCGAGTGTCCGCATCACCGTGGCCACCGCCGACTTGTTGTCAGCGCCGAGGATCGTCTCAGCCGCCGAGCGGATGACCCCATCGGGGCCGACCTGAGGGCGGACCGCCTCGGCGCCCGATTCGACGGTGTCCATGTGTGCGACGAACAGCAGCACGGGCGCGCCGGACGCTCCCGGCACCCGCGCGATCAGGTTGCCCGCGTCCGAGTCGTTCTCCTCGCCGGCGCGGTCGAACCCGGATTCGATCCCCGCAGCCGCCAGCCAGTCGCGGATCGCCTCGCCGACCGCGCGCTCATGCCCGCTCGGTGACGGGATCGCCACGAGCTCGCAGAACAGCTGCTCGACCGGGGCGCCAGGGCTCAGCACGCGGCCGAACTTAGCGCGGCCGGTCCGGCGCGGGGCCGGTGGGCGCCCGTCCGGTGCGGACGGGGCCGCCGGCCGCGGGCTACGGCTCGGGCGCGGCGACGATCCCGTCGACGACCGGACCCGCGGGCGCACCGAACACCGACGGTGCCGCGTGCAGGTTGATCTGGTCGGCGGGCAGCGGCTCGGAGAACAGGAACCCCTGACCCCACTGGCAGCCGGACAGCCGCAGCAGCTCTCGCTGGGCCCGGGTCTCCACGCCCTCGGCCACCACCTCGAGGTCCATGCCGCTGCCGATCGAGAGGATGGCGCGCATCAGCGCCGCATCCCGGCGGTCGGTCTCCAGGCCGTCCAGGAAGCAACGGTCGACCTTGATCATGTCGACGGGGAAGTGCTTGAGGTAGCTGAGTGCCGAATAGCCGGTGCCGAAGTCGTCGAGTGCGACGTGGACGCCGAGGCCCCGGATCTCCTCCAGGTTGGCGCGCTGGACCGGGCCCGGGGAGACGAAGATCTTCTCGGTGATCTCGAGCGTGAGCGCGGAGCCGGGCAACCCCGCGCCCTCGAGGACCGAGCGGACCATCTTGGCCACGCCGGGTGCCGCGAGCTGCAGCGGCGAGATGTTGACGGTGACACCGAGATCGTCGCCAGGGACCATCGAGCGCCAGATCGCCAGCTGTGCGCAGGCGGCGCGAAGCACGTGCTCGCCGATGATCACGATGTCGCCGGTGGCCTCCGCGAGCGGGATGAACTCGCTGGGCCCGATCAGCCCCAGCTCGGGATGGCGCCAGCGGGCGAGCGCTTCATAGCCGGCGGTTTCGCCCGTGGTGAGCTCGACGATCGGCTGGAAGTTGACGAAGATCTCGCCGCGCTGGACCGCCCCCGCGAGCGCGCCCCGCACCCGCGAGCGAACCGGGGTCTCCTCCTCGGTGCGGGGAACGAAGGTGACGACGTCCTCCTCCTGGATGCGCGCACGCTCCAGCGAGGAGAGCGCGCGGCCGATCAGTGTGTCGCCGTCGATTCCCGGCCCCGCGATCGCCATCCCGACCGTCGCCGACACCTCCATCGGCTCGCCGTGGAATGTGATCGGATCAGAGCACACGGCGCCGCGAATGCGGTGGGCGAGGTCGAGCGCCTCGGCGTGGTCCATCAGCCGCGGGCGCAGCACGGCGAACACGTCGTTCTGCAGACGGCCGAGCACGTCCTCGATCGAAAGTTGATGCGCGATCCGCCGCGCGAGCAGATTGATCAGGTGGTCGCCGTGCATCACCCCATGGACGCCGCTGAGCGAACCGAGACGGTCGATCCCGATCGCGAGCGCGAGCAGGTCTCCGGTGTCCTCGGCGCCTGAGAGTGTCTCGCCGTAGGAGACGGTGAGCGCGCGGTTGGGCAGCCCGGTGAGCGGGTCGTGGAGCATCTGCTGGTTGAGCCCCCGGCGCAGGTCGAGCATCGAGCTGACCATCTCGGCGAGGCTTGAGAGGGTCGCCAGATCGCGCTCGGTCCACTCGTGTGGCTCGTGGTCGATCACGCACAGGGCGCCGACCGCGAAGCCGTCCGCGAGCACGAGGGGCATACCGGCGTAGGCGACGACGTCCAGGTCACGGAGCGCGAGGCAGTCGGCACGCTCCCGGTCGGCTCGCAGATCGCTCAGCACGAGCGGCGTGCCTGTGGTCATCGGCTCCTGGCAGAGCGAGTGGCTGAGCGGGGTGCCGCGCGCCTCGGCCCAGGAGCCGGTGATCCCGTAGGCGCTCTTCCAGAACTGGCGGTCGCTGTCGATCAGCGTGATCGTCGAGACGGGGGCCTTCAGCAGCTCGGCGGCGAGCGCCGTGAAGCGATCGAATTCGGCCTCGGGATCGGTGTCGATGATCCCGAGCTCGCGCAGCGCCGACAGGCGTGCGTTGTCAGCGATCGCGTCCCAGGACATCGTCTCCACCTCTCAGTCATCGGGGGTCCGTCACGCGCCTCGCCGGAACGAGTCACGCGCGAAACCTTCCCGATCGGGGCCGTTTCGTGGCCGGTGTGCGGAAACGCTGGAGCTTGGGCGGCTCAATGATCCACTAAACGGCACCATGCGACGGGCGGCTCAGCCGCCGAGTCGCCGGATCGGCTCGCCCGCCTTCCACGCCCGGATGTCTTCGACGACCTGGCCGTACATCACCCGCATCGCGGCCTCCGACACGTATCCCAGGTGGGGCAGCAGCACCGCGCCCGGGACCCGCGTCAGCGGGTCGCCGGCGGACAGCGGCTCGTGGTCGTAGACGTCGAGCCCGGCGGTGATCCGTCCCTGGCGCAGCGCGTCCACCAGCGCCTCGCGATCGACGATCGGCCCGCGCGAGGTGTTGATCAGCGTCGCACCAGGCTTCATCGCCGCAAGCTCCGCGGCGCCGACCAGCCCGCGCGAGCGCTCGGAGAGCACGAGATGGATCGACAGCCAGTCGGAGCGCGCGAACAGCTGCTCACGGCTGACCAGCTGGGCGCCGGTCTCGGCGGCGCGCTCGGCGGTGAGGTTCTGGCTCCAGGCGATCACCTCCATCCCGAACGCGCGCGCGGGGCCGACCATCTGCGCGCCGAGCCGGCCGAGGCCGAGCAGCCCGAGCGTCGCCCCGGACAGGTTGACCGGCAGATCGGTCTGCCACCGGCCTTCGCGCAGCGCCCGGTCCTCAGTCGTGACGCGCTTGGCCGTGGCCAGGATCAGCGCCCAGGCGACCTCGATGGTGCTGGAGACGCCTGCGCCCCCGGGATCGTGCTCGGTGCCGGAGACGACGACGCCGCGGCTGAACAGGTGGGCGACGTCGAGCGAGGCGTTGCGCATCCCGGTGGTCACAACGAGCTGAAGCTGTGCAAGCTTGGCGAGCACCGCCTCGGGGAACCTGGTGCGCTCGCGCATCAGGACGAGCACCTGGAACGGGGCGAGCTCTGCCACGAGTTCGTCCGGCTGCATCGGCTCGGCGAAGAACTCGACCTCGACGTCCTCGCCGAGCGAGGACCAGTCCGCCCATTGATGGGCCCGGCGCTGGTAGTCGTCGAGGACCGCGACGTGGATCACGGCCGCCGATGTTCTCAGAGACCCGCCCCACCGGGGAGCGCGCCCCTGCGCGCGCTCCCCGGAGCCTGGGCCGCGGGGCTCAGCCGACCGTCGTCGAGGTCCCGGCCTCCCGGGTGAGGTCGGGGCCGAGAGCGGCGGTCGCGTGGATCGTCGCGTTGATGTTGGGCGAGTCGGCCGCGGGCGTCACCGAGAACTGCGCGGTGAGCGCCGTCCCGGGCGCGACGTTCTTGAACGACGCGGGCCCGATGGGCGTGGCGGTCCAGCCCTGCGGCAGCTGCAGCGCGATCGTGGCGTGCGGCAGCGTCTGGGTGCCCGACGCGGTCAGGTTCACCGTCACCGTGGACGGGGAGCCGGGCGTCATCGTCGATGGCGCGCTCACCGACACCTCGCGTGAGCCGGCCGTGGTGGCGAGCGAGAAGCTGCCCTGCAGCGGCAGGTTCGCCAGCGCCGAGGAGTCCCCGACGTACACGCCGTAGGTGCCCGGGCTCTGCGACCAGCCGTTCGCGCTCGAGTCCCACCACTCCTCGTCCTGCGGGGTGACCTTGAACGTCACCTGGGTCGACTGGCCGGCGCCGAGCGTCACGCGCCTGTATCCGGCGAGCTGCCGCGGCGGCTCGCCCGCCGCCGAGGGGTCGGCGAGGTAGAGCTGGGCGACGTCCGAGCCGGCCCGGGAGCCGGTGTTGGTGACCGTCGCGGACACCGTCGCGTCCGCGCCCGGCTGCGAGGGCGCCTTCACCTGGAGGTTCGAGTAGCCGAACGTGGTGTAGGAGAGTCCATAGCCGAATGGGAACAGCGGCGTGATGTTCTTCTGGTCGTACCAGCGGTAGCCGATGTCCAGCCCTTCGGAGAACTGCACCGTGCCGTTCACTCCGGGGAACTGCTGCGGCGTGCTGGCGGGCACCTGCGAGAGGCTCTGCGGGAACGTCACCGGCAGGTGCCCGCTCGGGTCGGCGCTGCCGAACAGGACGTGTGCCAGCGCCGTTCCGTTCGTCTCGCCGGGGTAGAACGCGTCGAGCACCGAGCTCACCGAGCCGAGCCACGGCATCGTCACCGGCGCGCCGGCGTCGATCACGACGACGGTGTGCGGGTTGGCGGCCGCGACCTTGGAGATGAGCTCGTTCTGAGCGGAGGGCAGCGCGAGCCGCAACCGGTCGGCGGCCTCGGTCTCGGTGTCGTCGGAGACGACGACGACCGCCGTCTGGGCGGACTTTGCCGCCTTCACCGCCGGGGCGATGTACGACGCGAGCATCGAGGGCGTGGCCCAGCCGAGCTGCGAGGAGCCGCCGGTCAGCCCGATCGTGTACTGAGTGCCCTCGGTGAGATGCACCGCCACCGAGTACGTGCTCTGCGGTGGCGTACCGGGGTTGTCGAGGATCTGAGTCCCGTTCAGGGTGAGGTAGGTCGCCGTGTAATACGGGTACGGGTTGGTGAACGCGAGCACGTAGGTTCCGGTCTGCGGCGCGGTGAGCGTGCCGGTGTAGCTGCCTCCGAACGGGGTCGGCGCGTAGGCCGGTGTGATGTCGGAGATCGTCGGCAGCGAGGCGTCGGTCGGCAGTCCCTGGGTGTAGGAGAGGTGTGTGCCGGATTGGACGGCGCTCTCCAGACCCTGCAGCGGGCTCACCGTCTTGGACGGAAGGACCTGGGCGGAGCCGCCGCCTCCGTCCGTCGGGCTCGCCTGGGCCGACGGACCAATCACGGCGATGTTCCCGCCGTTCTTGGCTGCGAGCGGCAGCGTGCCACCCGCGTTCTTGAGCAGCGTCGTGCCGGCTTCGGCGACCTTCGTCGAGATCGCCACGTGCGCGGGGCTGGTGACGACGCTCGAGGTGTTCCCGGTCGGCGGATCGTCGAACAGGTTGAAACGGAACATCTCGGTGAGCTCACGTGAGATCGCCGAGTTCAGGTAAGCGCGCGGGACCGTGCCGTTCTGGATGTCGGTCTCCAGCGCCTGCCCGAAGTAGGTGGCCTCGGGCTGCTCTTGATCGGTGCCTGACTCGATCCCCTGGACGGTGTCGTGCAGCGCGCCGTAGTCGGAGGTGATGAAACCGGGGAAGTCCCAGTCCTGCTTGAGGACGTCGTTCTCCAGATAGTTGTCTTCGCAGGCGTACTGCTCGCTCGGATCGGGCGAGCCGATGATGCTGAACGAGGCGTAGGAGCACATGATCGACGCCGGGTCGGCCTCGTGGACGACCATGTTGAACGCCTTCAGGTAGATCTCCTGTGCCGTCCGCACCGTCATGACCTCATCGTCCTGCGGCGTGTTGCGGTTGGTCTCCTGGTCGTAGTCGTCGTAGTGCTTGAGCTGATCCAGCTCGCCCGTCGCCTGCAGCCCGTCGACCTCGGCGGTGCCGAGCTGGCCATTGAGGTAGGGGTCCTCGCTGTAGGCCTCGAACGAGCGGCCCCAACGTGGGTCGCGGTCGAGGTTGATCGTCGGGCCGAGGTTGACCGCCGCGCCCTTGCCCCACTCCTCGGAGCCAACCACGGCGCCGTACCGGCGGGCGAGCCCGTTGGAGAACGTCGCGGCCAGGGTGACGCCGGCGGGCAGCTGGGTGACGCCGGTGAGCCCGTCGCCGACGCCGTTCGGGCCGTCCTCCTCACCGAGCTGCGGAATGCACAGGCTCGGGATCGCCGGCTCGTAGAAGACGTACGGCTCACTGGTCCCATGGCCCTCGACGAGGTCGATCTCGTCGGCCAGCGACATCTGGGACATGAGCTGCGAGACGCGCGTCTCGATCGGCTCGGAGTCGTTCAGCCAGGGGCAGTTCGCGTTGGGACTGGTCGCCGTGGCTGAGTGCGCCCTGGTGGCCGTGTGCGCCCTGGTGGCTGAGTGCGCCCGGGTGGTGGGGGTGGCCGAGGCGGCGGCGGGCAGCGCCGCGCCGACCATGCACGCCGCGGCCAGCGATGCCGCAAGCGTCCCGCGGATGGGTAGGTCCATCGTCTCTCCCTTGTGAGCGTGGCCGCGGCGCCCCTGCAATCACGCGCCGCGCGGCCATGCGGTACCCGCGGGAGCGGCCCGCGAAACGCCACCCACCGGGTCAGATGCCGCGCAACATTCCGCCGTCGACCGCCAGCGCGGTGCCCGTGATGTAGGACGCGCGGTCTGAGCAGAGGAATGCGGCGGCGGCGGCCATCTCCTCGGGGCGGCCGAGCCGGCCGGCGGGGACGTTGCGGGCGGCGATCTCCTCAGCGGTCTCCAGGGAGCCGTAGAGCTCGCTGAGGCGCTCGGTCGCGATCTGTCCGGTCAGGAGCGTGTTGACCGTCACCCCGTCGCCCGCGACCGCGCTCGCAAGCGTCTTGTACGCGGCGAGCGCCGCGGACCGCTCGGCATTGGACAGCGTGAGCACCGCTATCGGCTCGCGCACGGAGGTGGACGCGATCCCGACGACCCTCCCCCAGCCCCGCTCGCGCATGCCGGGCACCACCAGGCCCAGCAGCGTCATCGGGGACTCGACGAGCGAGCGGTGGGCGTCGCGCCACTGTTCGGTCGAGAACCCGAGTGGGTCCTCGCCAGAGGGCGGCCCGCCGGTGTTGGTGATCAGGATGTCGATCGGGCCGATCTCGGCGGTGACCGACTCGATCAGCGCGGGAGCCGCGTCGAGGTCCGCGGAGTCCCAGCCGTATCCGGCGGCGGCGCCGATCTCGGCAGCGACGGCGGCGGTGCGGGCCGAGTCCCGGGCCGTGATCGCGACGCGGACGCCCTCGGCGATCAACTCCTGCGCGACCGCACGGCCGATTCCCCTGGTCGCGCCGCAGACGAGCGCGACCCGGCCTGAGATGCCGAGGTCCATCAGCTGGGGATGAGCCGGCCGTGGGTGGGCGTGCGCAGCCGATCAGTCATCGGCGGGCGGGCGCGCGAACACGATCCGCTTGAGCTCGTCCCGGGTCTGGCCCGACAGCCGCATGGCCGTCTGGAACCCCTCGCGCCCGAGCTCCCCGGAGTCAAGGTCGCGGCGCAGCTCGTCCAGCAGCGGGCGCTCCTCGTCCGAGACCTGATCGGGGCTGCCGTCGACGAGGATCAGGTGGCGCGGCCGGCGCGCCGCATGCGCAGGGCGCACGAACCGTTCGCGATTCTCCGCCTCGAGCCCCTCGACCGGGATGACGATCGACTGACGGGCGGTGAGGCGCTTGTGGACGGCCGCGTCAAGCAGCTCGGCCGCCTTGTCCTCGAGCTCGTCCTCTGCGACCCGGCCCTGCAGCAGCGCCCGGACCTTGGCCAGCGACAGCACGACGCCGCGCTCCTCCACCACCCGATCGGCGAACCTGTCCAGGTCGACGGCCACCGGCCCGGCGATGATCACGATCGATCCGGGTGAGTAGCGCATGCGGTCCGTCGGCCGCAGGACGCGGCACTTCTCGGAGATGTCGACGGGACGAGGGGGTGCGCCGTCGCGGCGCGGGCGCTCCGAGGACCAGCCGGTGCGTTCGTCGGCGCCGATCTTGACGCTGCGTTGGGAGGGGTTCTCGGGCATGTCCCCATCATCCCCGACCCGGCGGCGTTCTGCACGCACATCGCTCAGAACCTGGTGCGGACTCGGACTAGGGTGCCGGTGATGGCCGGACCCCGCCCATCGGCGCCACCCCCGCCCGCCTCCGCGCCTGCGCCAGGCCGCCCGGGCCAGCGTCTGCTCATCGCGGGAATCGCGCTCCTCGCGGTCAACCTGCGCCCGGCGGTCGTCGCGGTCTCGCCGCTCACCTCGCGCATCCGGTCGGGCACCGGGCTGAGCACGGCGGGCATCGGGCTGCTCACCACGCTGCCATTGGTCTGCTTCGGCCTGTTCGCGCTGGTCGCCCCGCGGCTCGGCCGGCGGGTCGGGCTCGAGCGCGCGCTGGCGGTCGCGATCACCATGCTCGTCGCCGGGATCGCCGTGCGCCTCATCCCCGGCGACGGTCCCCTGTTCGCCGGCTCGGCGCTCGCCGGCGCCGGGATCGCGATCGAGAACGTGCTGCTGTCGGGGCTGGTCAAGCGCGACCTGGCCCACCGCACCGGCGTGATGATGGGGCTGTACTCGGTGATGCTGTCGACCGGCGCAACCGCCGCCGCCGGGCTCACCGTGCCGCTGGGAGACGTCCTGCACATCGGCTGGCGCCCGGCGCTCGCGCTCTGGGGAATCCCGGCGGTGGTCGCCGGGCTGGTCTGGATCCCGGTGGCCCTGCGCGGCCACACGCCGCCCGCGGACGCGCCGGGCCGCACCCTCGCGGCCGCGGTCTGGCACTCGCATCTCGCCTGGTGGGTCGCGGCCTACATGGCCTGCCAGTCGCTCATCTTCTACTCGCTCAACGCCTGGCTGCCGACGCTGCTGCAGGACCACGGCGTCAGCGCCACCACCGCCGGCGGGATGCTCGCGGTCTTCAACTTCACCGGGATCGCCGCGGCACTGACCGTGCCGTCCTGGGCGGCGCGGATGTCCAGCCAGCGGCGGGCGACCGGGTTGACCGCCGCCGCCTTCCTGGTCGGCCTCTGCGGCCTGCTGGTGGCACCCCGCGCGGGCGCCTGGGCGTGGATGGTGATCCTCGGCGTCGCCCAGGGCGCGGGCATCAGCCTCGGCCTCACCCTGTTCGTGCTGCGGACCCGCAGCGCGCCGATGAGCGCCGAGCTCTCCGGGATGGCGCAGACCGTCGGCTACCTGGTGGCGGCGCTCGGCCCGCTCTCGGTCGGGGTGCTGCACGGCCTGGAGGGCGGCTGGACGGCGGGCGTGCTCGAGTTGCTGGCCGTCGCCTGCGTGCTGCTTGCGGCCGGCTGGGCGGCGGGGGCCGACCGCTCGATCGAGGGCGCGGCGGCGCGCGAGCCGCTGGTCGCCGGCGGGGACTGATCCGTCGGCGGCACTCTGGGAATTTCGAGCCGCGGTCCGCCGCTTGAAGTTCCCAGAGTTCGTCTGCCGATGCGCCCCGGGGGCACTCTGGGAACCTTGGCCCGCGCTAGGCGGCTCGAAGTTCCCAGAGTGCCCCGGCACGGCCCGGCCCGCCCCGGCCCGCCCCGTCCGGCCCGCCCGGGCGGACTCACCGGCCGACTCCCGGTCAGCCGGCGTGCCCGTTGTGCGCAGCCCCGTGGTGGCACCCCTGCCCGGACGCCGGGATGTCGAGCGTCGGGTTGCGGTCGAAGAAGCCCACCGGCTCCAGGCGGAAGCCGGCCTTGGTCATCGGCATGATCGGCCAGTCCTCCGGGCGCACGAAGTGGGTGACGCCGATCGTGTACCAGAGCACGATGTCCTCGCCCTCCAGCGGCCGGTCGGTGCTCCACACGGGCAGGCCGTCGGGCTCGGCGCGACCGTAGGGATAGGCGCCCGCCGGGAAGCGCTCGGAGGCGCGGTACGGGGTGACCCACAGGGTGTGGGCGGCGAACCCGGCGCGGCGGGCGACGCTGGAGTCGGGCTGGGCGAGCAGCGTCGCGGTCCCGTGGCCCGGCACGAGCCGATAGGCGGTGGGCCGCCCGTGCGACCCCATCCGGCCGCTGCTGACCGTCCACACCCGTGCCGCGCCGTCGTCGGCCTGACGCCGCGCCTCGCTCTCGGAGCGCAGGGGCGTGACCACGGGCACGAACGCGTTGCCGAGCGGGTTCTCAGGGCCGGACGGAACCGAGCCGGCCTGCACCTCGCTCACCGAGTTGGCGGTGCCGTCGACGTCGAGGTCGAGCCGGAAGCAGAACAGGTGCTGGTGGTGGGGCGCCGCCAGGCCGTCGTCGATCAGGTTCGACCCACGCGGCGGGTGGTCCGGCCCGGCCGCGATCGTGGAGACGATCCCGTGCAGTTGCACCTCGACCTCGATCGTGCCGTCGAGCCCGAGATACCAGCGGAACGCGTACTCATAGTTGCCGACGGTCGCCATCGCGTTGACCACAAAGCGCCGGCCGCGACGGGTCTCGACGTGCCCGGTCGCGTGGTCGGTGTGCTTCCAGAGGATGCCGGCGTCCTCCTCGTGCAGGCAGATCGCGTTGGCGATCCGCTGCGGCTCTCCGCGGTGGTCCGAGAGCCAGGCGTCGAGGTAGGTGATCTCGCCCAGGCAGTCGCAGCCGAGCTCGAGCGAGTTGATGGAGGACCCGAGCCCGTACTCGCCGGCGTCGAAGTAGGTGCGCCAGTTGTGCATCGGATCGGGCTCGCCGTATGGAACGATCATCTCAGGGCACGAGCCGCGATGCAGCACGGGCCGGCCGTCGTAGCGCACGTCGTGCAGGACCAGCCCCTCCTGGGGGTCGATCGAGGGGACGAACGTCCAGCGATGCCAGCGCACCTCACCGCCCTCCACCACGAACGACACCCCCTCGGGTTGCGTCACCGAGAACGGGCGCAGATCCTCGCGCGCGGGCACCACCCCTGCCCGGTAGTCGCCATCCGCCTGCGGGATCGGCCGGGGCTCGCCCTCCTCGATCTCCAGCACGCGGTGTGCGTCGAGGTCGACAAACGCGATCAGGTGCTCGATCGGCCGGGCGTAGGCGTTGTCGAGCGGATCGCGCTTCAGGTAGGCGACGGCTCGGCCGAAGCGGTGGCCCGCCTCGAGCGGGTGCCCGAACGAGCCGCTCGGCAGGACATCGATCTGGACGAGCTCCAGATCCTCGACGCCGCGCGCCCGCAGCGTCTGGACCATCCGTGGGTCGCTCAGCACGCAGGCCGCGGCGTCCTCGTAGTCCTCGGGAGTGATCGGCGGCCGCGCACCCGGCACCGGCTCGCGCGAGCTCACTCCACCTCCGGCGAGGTCGACGACGACCTCTTCGATCCCATCGCGCCGCGCGAGCACCACGAGCGCCTCCCGCGCCGGCGCATCTCCGGACCCCTCGCGCCACGCGAGGTAGACGCCCTTGTCAGGCTCTCGCCGCGCGCAGCTCACCACCCGGGCGCCATCCGCGCCCTCGAGCGCGGCTGCGGCTCCGGCCCGGAGCTCGTCGGCGGTCAAGGGGGACAGCGGGTGCTGGGTGATCACGGGCGCGTGGGACATGGCCGGAGATGATCGCGGTTCGGCTGCCCGCCCTCAATCGCAATCGGCGCGGCGCCGGTTCGGCGCGCCCGATGACGGGCGGGGTCAGAACGGCGACCAACAAGTTCGACCGTCGAACAATCGTTGTAGGCTCGACCGAGTGCCATCGGACCCGGACATCGCCGCACAGGAGATCGAGGCCGTCCGCGCGCTCGCGCGTGCCTCCTCGGTGCTCGAGCGCTCCTCCACGGAGCTGAACCTCGCCCACTACCGCGTGCTGTCCGCAGTCGCTTCGGGCGAGGGGCGAGCGTCGCATGTCGCGGCCAAGCTGGCGCTCGGCCGCCCGGCGATCAGTGCCGCGGTCGAGTCGCTGACCCAGCGCGGCCTGCTCACCCGCTACGAGGTGGACGGCGACCAGCGCGTCGCCGGCCTGCGGCTCACGCGCGAGGGAGAACGGCTCCTCGCCGAGGTCGAGACCGAGATGCGAGAGCGGCTGCGCGACCTGTGCCGTCGCACCCCGGACGGCGACGGCTTGCTGGAGGCGCTGGTCTGGCTGGGCAGGGCGCTCGACGAACGACGCGCCGAACGCTGGGCACAGCGCACGCCCCGACTCAGCGGCGCCGGAGCGGACGCGGCGCCCCGGGCCGGCGGGTGAGTCCCGCGACCGACGGCACCGCACAACCGGGGTGGATCCGCCGCCTCTGGCGGTACGTCGCCCGCCACCGGCGCGGGCTGACGCTGTCGCTGATCGGCGCACTCATCGGCGGGGTCTCGCAGACGATCGTCCCACTGGCCGAGCGCCAGATCGTCGACGGAGTGATCGTCTCCCACAGCTCGGCGCTGTGGCCGTGGTTGACGCTGATGGCGCTCACCTCGGTGGTGGGTTTCGGGGCGTCGTATCTGCGCCGCTACCACGGCGGGCGGGTGGCTCTCGAGGTTCAGTACGACCTGCGCAACGCGATGCACGACCACCTGCAGCGCATGGACGCCCAGACGCTCGAGGGGATGCCGACCGGCCAACTGGTCGGCCGCGCGAGCTCGGACTCGACGCTCGTGCAGGCACTGCTGAACATGCTGCCGATCCTCAGCAGCAACCTGGTCCTGGTCGTGCTCTCGCTCGGGGTGATGCTGTGGCTCTCCCCGCTGCTGGCGCTCATCGGGTTCCTCGCGGTGCCCGTGCTGGTGTTCCTCTCCTACCGGATGCGCTCCCGCGTGTTCCCCGCCAGCTGGGACGGCCAGCAGCGCGAGGGCGAGGTGGTACAGATCGTCGACGAGGGCCTCAGCGGCGTGCGCATCGTCAAGGCGTTCGGACAGGAGCGGCGGGAGCTCGAGCGGGTGACCGAGGCCTCCAAGGTGCTCTACGGCTCCCAGATGCGGGAGGTCCGGCTGCAGTCGCGCTTCCAGCCCGTGCTGCAGGCGGTGCCCGCCCTCGGCCAGGTGGCGATCCTCGCCCTCGGCGGCTGGCTGGCGCTGCGCCATCAGATCAGCCTCGGCACCTTCCTCGCCTTCTCGACCTACATGGCGCAGATGGTCTCCCCCGCCCAGCGCCTGGCCAACATCATCACCGTCGCGCAGCAGGCACGTGCCGGAGTGGAGCGCATCTTCCAGCTGCTCGACCTGGAGCCGGCCATCGCCGACGCGCCGGAGGCGATCGACCTGACGCAGGTCCGCGGCGAGGTGAGGTTCGATGGCGTCCGCTTCGGCTACACCCCGGATCAGGTCGTCCTGGACGACTTCGAGCTGAGGATCGCCGCCGGCGAGCGAGTGGCCATCGTGGGACCCAGCGGATGCGGCAAGTCGACCGCCCTGCTGCTGCTCGCGCGCTTCCACGATCCCGAGCGCGGCGCCGTCCTGATCGACGGGCACGACGCGCGTGGACTGACCCTGTCCTCGCTGCGGCGGGCGGTCGGTGTCGCCTTCGAGGACAGCTTCCTGTTCTCGGAGTCCGTGCGGGACAACATCGCCTACGCCCGGCCCGGCGCCGCTGAGGCCGAGATCGTCGCCGCTGCGCAGGCGGCGGGCGCGCACGAGTTCATCGAGCGGCTCCCCCGCGGGTATGACACGACCGTCGGCGAGCGAGGGCTCACGCTCTCCGGCGGCCAGCGACAGCGGGTGGCGCTCGCGCGTGCGCTGCTCTACGACCCGGCGATCCTGCTGCTCGACGACGCGACGAGCGCCGTCGACGCGAACACCGAGGAGGCGATCCACGACTCGTTGCGTGAGGTGATGGCCGACCGGACGACGATCGTGATCGCGCACCGGCGCTCGACCCTGCACCTCGCCGACCGTATCGTCGTCATGGACCACGGCCGGGCGGCCGACCAGGGCAGCCACGAGGAGCTGATGGAGCGCAGCGACCTCTATCGCAGCCTGCTCAGCGGCCTCGAGGCGGAGGCGGCCGCCGCGGTCGGCGATCGGATCGAGGCGCTGGCGGCGATCGGCGACGGCCAGACGACCGCGGCGGCATGGGCGCGCTCGGATCCGAACGGCGACGGTGGCTACCGGAAGATCAGCCGCGGGGGGTTCGGCGCGCCGAGCCTCGGGATGGGCCTCGGCGGTGGCGGCGGGAACCTGAAGGCAAACCTGGCACCCACCCCGCGGCTGCTTGCCCAGGTGGCCAAGCTGCCACCGGTGCGTGACGCGGCGGACGTGGATCTCGAGCGCGAAGCTCGGCGCGACCGCCGCTTCAGCCTGCGGCGCCTGCTGCTGGAGTTCCGCCGCCCGCTGGCGGTCGGCTTCGTGCTCGTGGTCATCGACGCGATGGCCTCGCTCGCCGGGCCGTTGCTCGTCAAGTACGGGGTCGACGACGGAGTCCGCGCCGGCTCGCAGGATGCGCTGTTCGCCGCTTCGGGCATCTACCTGGGAGTCACACTCGTCGACCTGGTCGACGAGATCGCTGAGACGTTCGTCACCGGGCGGGCGGCGCAGCGGATCATGCTCTCGCTGCGCATCCGGATCTGGGCCCAGCTGCAACGCCTCTCGCTCGACTACTACGAGAGCGAGATGGCGGGACAGATCATGACCCGCATGACGACCGACGTCGACCAGTTCGAGTCGCTGATCGAGAACGGCGCGCTGTCCGCGCTCGTCTCGCTGGTCACGTTCGTGGGCGTGGGAGCGGCGCTGCTGGTGATCAACCTCGAGCTCGCGCTCTGCACCCTCAGCGTCGTCGTGCCGCTCACCGCATGCACGGTCGTCTTTCGCCGGCGCGCGGTCGTGCTCTACAACCAGGCTCGCGACCGGATCGCAGTCGTCAACGCGGACTTCCAGGAGAGCCTGTCGGGCGTCCGCGAGTCACAGGCATTCGACCACCGTGAGCTCACGATGCGCCGCTTTCATCGCCTCGGGGCGGAGTACCTGACCTCCCGCCTCGCCGCGCAGCGGCTGGTGGCGACCTACTTCCCGTTCGTGCAGCTGCTGTCGGGGTTCGCCGGGGTGATCGTGCTCGGCGTCGGCGCGGGGATGATCCGCGACGGCCGGCTCACCCCGGGCGCGCTGATTGCGTTCGTGCTCTACATCGACCTGTTCTTCTCCCCGATCCAGCAGCTCTCCCAGGTGTTCGACGCGTGGCAGCAGACCACGATCTCGGTGCAGCGGATCGGCGAGCTGATGCGAACCGAGACGCTGACGCCCGAACCTGCCGCGCCCGGGCAGATCGCGCGACTCGCCGGCGAGGTCCGCTTCGATGACGTGCATTTCGCCTACCCGGCCCCACGCGCCGAACGGACTCGGCCCGACCGGCGCGGCCCGAGTGACGCGCGGACGCCGCAGGGCACGAACGGCCCGCCGGCCAAACCGCCGGAGGCGCTGCGCGGCATCGGCCTGCACGTGACCCCCGGTGAGACGATCGCCCTGGTCGGCGAGACGGGCGCGGGCAAGTCGACGCTGGTCAAGCTGCTCTCCCGCTTCTACGACGTCGACTCGGGCAGCGTGCGCGTCGACGGCCACGACGTCCGCTCCCTCGACATCCACGAGTTCCGCTCACACCTGGGATACGTCCCCCAGGAGAGCTTCCTGTTCACGGGTACGGTGCGGGACAACATCGCCTACGGCCGCCCTGCCGCCTCGGACGCCGACGTCGAGGCGGCCGCACGTGCAGCGGGCGCCCACGACTTCATCGCCGGCCTCCCCGGCGGATACCTGCATCAGCTGGCCGAGCGCGGCCGCTCGCTGTCGGCCGGACAGCGCCAACTGCTGGCGCTCGCGCGAGCCCAGCTGGTCGATCCCGCGATCCTGCTGCTCGACGAGGCGACCTCCAACCTCGACCTGGTCACCGAAGCTCGCGTGAACGAGGCCATGGCCCGCGTCTCACACGGACGGACCACGATCCTCATCGCCCACCGGCTGCAGACCGCGCGGCACGCCGACCGGATCGTCGTGCTCGACGCCGGGCAGGTCGCGGAGGTCGGCGACCACGACGAACTGGTGACCGCGGGTGGCCGGTACGCCTTGATGTGGGATGCATTTGAAACCGCGTCGGCCGGGACTCGGTAGCTCTTCACAACATCTGTACGTCGCTTGAGACGTTCTTGATGTCGCGTTGACGGTGGCCGACCGAGGATGAGTGCCATGGACATCGTGGCAATCATTCTCGGAGTACTGAGTTTCGTATTCCTCTACGCACTTCTCGAGGGGATCGACCGCATATGAGTGGCGCTGACCTCTTCGGGCTGGTCGTCTCGGCGATCGTGTGCCTCTACCTCCTGTACGCACTATTGCGCGGAGAGAAGTTCTAGATGACCGCGTTCGGCTGGATCACGATCTTCGGCTTCGTGGCGCTTCTCACCGCCCTGGCGCTGCCGCTCGGCCGCTACATGGCCGCCGTCTACACGGGCGGCCACACGTGGCTCGATCCAGTTCTGGGACCGGTCGAACGTCTGCTGTATCGCTGTTTCGGCGCTGACCCCGAGCAGGGTCAGGACTGGAAGGCGTACGCGAAGTCACTGCTGTGGTTCTCACTGGCCGGCTGGGTGCTGCTGTACATCATCCTGCGCACCCAGACGTTCTGGGACTTCACCGGCCTGAACCCTCTGCACTACCACTCCGCGCCGTGGAACGTGACGTTCAACACAACGTCGTCGTTCCTCACCAACACGAACTGGCAGTACTACGGCGGCGAGACGACGATGAGCTACTTCAGCCAGATGGCGGGGCTCACCGTGCAGAACTTCGTGTCGGCCGCGGTCGGAATGGTGGTCGTCGTTGCTCTGATCCGCGGGATCGCCTCGCGCAGCGGAAAGTCACTGGGCAACTTCTGGCGCGATCTCGTCCGCACCTGCCTCTACATCCTGCTGCCGCTGTCGATCCTCGTCGCGCTCACGCTCATCTTCCAGGGCTCGATCCAGAACTTCACGACCTACCTGTTCGCCCATGGCCTGACCAGTGGCGGAGCACAGCACATCGCGATGGGGCCCGTCGCCTCCCAGGAGGCGATCAAGGAGCTCGGGACCAACGGCGGCGGCTTCTTCAACGTGAACTCCGCCCACCCCTTCGAGAACCCGACCGGATTCACGAACATCCTGGAGATGCTGGCGGTGCTGGTGATCCCCGCCGGACTCGTCTTCATGTTCGGCCGGATGGTCGGCGCGCCACGGCAGGGTTACGCCATCTACGGCGCGATGATGCTCATGTTCCTCGGCGCCGTCATCGTCTGCTACATCGCCGAGGCGCACGGCTCTCCCGCCCAGCACGCCGCCCACATCAACACCGCGCTCACTCACGGGGCCGACGGTGGCAACCTCGAGGGCAAGGAGCAGCGGTTCGGAATCGCCGGCTCGGCGCTGTTCGACGTGGTCACCACCGTCACCTCCTGCGGCGCGGTCAACAGCGCGATCGAATCGTTCACCGGCATCGGCGGAGCCATCCCGTTCGCCAACCTGTCTGCCTCGGAGACGATCTTCGGCGGCGTCGGCACCGGGTTGTACTCGATGCTGCTCTACGTCCTGCTCGCTGTGTTCCTGGGCGGCCTGATGGTTGGGCGCACTCCCGAGTACCTCGGCAAGAAGATCGAGGCGCGGGAGATCAAGCTCGTCGCCGTCGGGCTGCTGCTCACCCCGCTCGCCGCCCTGTTCTCGACGGCGCTGGCGGTCGCCTCCCAAGCCGGCCGGGCATCGATCTCCGCCGTGGGCAAGGGCCCCCAGGGCTTCTCCGAGACGCTCTACGCCTACCTCTCCCAGGCGAATAACAACGGATCCGCCTTTGCCGGCTACACCGGCTTCGTCCAGCCGAGCGCCGGCAATCTCGGATCGCACGGCGTCACCTTCGCCGACCTGCTCGGCGGCTTCACGATGCTGTTCGCTCGCTACGGCCCGATCCTGTTCACACTCGGCGTCGCCGGGTTGCTGGCCGGCAAACGCGTCAGCCCACCGGGCCTGGGAACGATGCGAACCGACAATCCGACGTTCGTGATCCTCCTCATCGGCGTGATCATCCTCGTCGGCGCGCTGACCTTCTTCCCCGCACTGCTCCTCGGACCGATCGTCCAGGGCCTCACCGGACACCTGTACTAGCCATGAAAAAAGACATCCGCACCGCCGTCACCGCGATCCTCGGACTGACACTGATGCTCGGGATCCTCTATCCATTGGTGATCACCGGGATCGCGCAGGGTGTGTTCCCCGGCAATGCCAACGGTCAGCTCGTCTACCAGCACGGCAAACTCGTCGGCTCCAAGGAGATTGGTCAGCAGTACACCGACCTCGTGTACACGAGTAGCGGCAAGGTCAAGCTGGACGACGGGGAGCCGGTGACCACCCCGGACAAGCGTTACTTCCAGACGCGCCCATCGGGAACCGTACCGGCCGACAATGCCGCCGCAACCACGTTCGCGAACTACGGACCCAACGACAAGGTGACCGAACAGGCGATCGCGTCGAACGCGGCTGCCTACCTGTCACTGAACCGGCCGTATGACCCATCACTGACTCTCGCTCAGGTCCCCGTCGACGCGGTCGACACCTCCGCGTCGGGGATCGATCCGGACATCTCGCCGGCCAACGCCGCGATTCAGGCTCATCGGGTCGCCGCGATACGCCACTTGCCGCTCCCCACGGTCATGGCACTCGTGCACCGCTTCACCGGCCAGCGAGGCCTCGGATTCTCCGGCGAGCCTTCGGTGAACGTGATGGAACTCAACATCGCCCTTGATCGGGCGCGGGCCTAAGGACACGTGATGAGCACCGCCACCATCGACACTCCCCCCACGCCTCCGGTGCCCTCCGGCCACCCGCGTCGGTCCGCATCGCTGTTCTCCGCCGAGCTCCTGCGGCGCGCACTGCTCGACAGCCTGGTGAAGCTCGATCCGCGCGTCCAGATCCGCAACCCGGTGATGTTCGTCGTCGAGATCGGCGCGGTCATCACGTCGGTGACCTGGGTCCTGCAGTTGGCGGGCGATGACTCGCTGTCCGGAGGTCAGCCGGCGTGGTACTCGCTGGTGATCGCGATCTGGCTGTGGCTGACCGTGATCTTCGCCAACCTCGCCGAGGCGTTCGCCGAGGGCCGCGGGCGCGCACAGGCCGACACGCTGCGCTCGATGCGCAAGGACACGATCGCGACCCTCCGCGACGGCACGCGCAAGGCCGCCGCCGAGCTCGCCAAGGGCGATGTGGTGGTCGTGCCCGCCGGCGAACTGATCCCGGGTGACGGCACCGTGATCGAGGGCATCGCGTCGGTGGACGAGTCGGCGATCACCGGCGAGTCCGCCCCGGTGATCCGCGAGTCCGGCGGCGACCGCTCGGCGGTCACCGGCGGCACCCGGGTGCTCTCCGACGAGATCGTCGTCGAGATCACCCAGGAGCCCGGCCAGTCGTTCATGGACCGCATGATCGCGCTGGTGGAGGGCGCCGAGCGGCGCAAGACCCCCAACGAGATCGCGCTCAACATCCTGCTCGCGGGCCTGACGCTGATCTTCATGATCGTGGTCGCGACCCTGCGGCCGTTCGGACTGTTCGCGCACACCGACATCTCGGACACGAGCCTCATCTCGCTGCTGGTGGCGCTGATCCCCACCACGATCGGCGCGCTGCTGTCGGCAATCGGTATCGCCGGCATGGACCGGCTGGTGCGCCGCAACGTGCTCGCGCTCTCGGGGCGTGCGGTGGAGGCCTCAGGCGACGTCGACGTGCTGCTGCTGGACAAGACCGGCACGATCACGATCGGCAACCGCCTCGCCTCCGAGTTCGTGCCCATGCCGGGCGTGTCCGAGACGGAACTGGCGGAGGTCGCACAGCTCTCCTCGCTGGCCGACGAGACCCCGGAGGGCCGCTCGATCGTGGTGCTGGCCAAGCAGTACGGGATCCGCGAGCGCGACCTGAACGGCAACGCCGAGTTCGTGCCGTTCACGGCGCAGACGCGGATGAGTGGCGTCGACATCGACGGTCACCAGCTGCGCAAGGGTGCCGGGGACGCGGTGATCAGCTTCATCACCGAGCACGGCGGCCGCGCGCCCGACGAGCTGCGCTCCGCGCTCGATCGCATCGCCCGGGAGGGCGGCACTCCGCTCGCCGTCTCCCGCGACAGCCAGGTGCTCGGCGTGATCTACCTCAAGGACACCGTCAAGGAGGGGATGCGCCAGCGGTTCGACCAGCTGCGGGCGATGGGGATTCGCACGATCATGATCACCGGCGACAACCGCCTGACCGCCGCCAAGATCGCGGAGGAGGCCGGCGTCGACGACTTCCTCGCCGAAGCCACCCCGGAGAACAAGCTCGCGCTGATCAAGGAGCACCAGTCCCAGGGACGGATGGTGGCGATGACCGGCGACGGCACCAACGACGCCCCCGCGCTGGCGCAGGCCGACGTCGGCGTGGCCATGAACACCGGCACCCAGGCCGCCCGCGAGGCCGGGAACATGGTTGACCTCGATTCCAACCCGACGAAGCTCATTGAGATCGTCGAGGTCGGCAAGCAGCTGCTCATCACCCGCGGCGCGCTCACCACGTTCTCGATCGCCAACGACGTCGCCAAGTACTTCGCGATCCTCCCCGCGATCTTCCTGTTCACCTGGTCGGCCAAGCACGGAGCCGAGGGACCGCTTCATGTGCTGAACATCATGCACCTGGGCACCCAGCGGTCAGCGATCATCTCGGCCATCGTGTTCAACGCGATCGTGATCCCGCTGCTCATCCCGATCTCGCTCAAGGGTGTCTCCTACCGGCCCGTCGGCGCCACCTCGTTGCTGCGCCGCAACCTCTTGATCTACGGACTCGGCGGCCTGATCGCTCCCTTCATCGGCATCTGGCTGATCGACCTGGTCGTGCATAACCTGCTCGGCGCATGAGCGATGACCCATCGCGGGGCCACCACAAGGTCTTCCTCGGAATGGCCGCCGGGGTGGGCAAGACCTACCGCATGCTGCAGGAGGGGCGGGCCGAGCTCGAGGCCGGACGTGATGTCGTGATCGGCTACCTGGAACCCCATGGCCGCGCCGAGACGACCGCCCAGGCCGCCGGACTGGAGGTGGTCCCCCGGCGGGAGGTCCACTATCGCGAGACGGTCCTGTCCGAGATGGACCTCGACGCCGTCCTGCGGCGCGCGCCCGAGCTGTGCCTGATCGACGAGCTGGCCCACACCAACGCTCCCGGCGTCGAGCACGAGAAGCGCTACGAGGACGTCGAGACCGTGCTCGAGGCGGGGATCGACGTGTTCTCGACCGTCAACGTGCAGCACCTCGAATCGCTCTCGGATCAGATCGCCGAGCTCACGAGCACCCGCGTGCGGGAAACGCTCCCGGACCGGGTGCTGGCCGACGCCTCGGAGGTGATGCTGCTCGACATCACGCCCGAGGCGCTCCGCGACCGGCTGCGCGCCGGCAAGGTGTACCCCGCTGAACGGATCGACACCGCGCTGGCCAATTTCTTCACGCCCGCCAACCTCACCGCGCTGCGCGAGGTGTCGCTGCGCCAGGTCGCCGAGGGGATCGAGGCGCGGCGCAATCCGCACGGGACGGTCGCCGAGGGCCCGCCGACCGAGGCGGGCCACGGCGAGGAGCGGGTGATCGACACCGCCGCTCCGTGGGCGATCGGGGAGCGCCTTCTGGCGCTCGTCACCCCGCGCCCCGCCTCTCAGCGGATCGTCCGCCGTGCCTGGCGGTCTGCCCAGCGGCTCGGGGCGGAGCTCGACGTGCTCTGGGTGGCGGCTGAGGAGCCTGACCCCGAGCAGGCCGAGCAGCTCGGAGCGTTGCGCAAGCTGTGCAGCGTGCTCGGCGCGCACCTGCTCGTCGAGTACGGCGATGATGTCGCGGCCGTTGCCCAGCGAGTGGCCCGGGAGCGCGGCACGACCTACGTGTTGATCGGTACCCCGGGACCGCGCTCGATGCTGCAGCGGACTCGGACGCCGCTGCCGGACCGTCTACTGAGGCTGCTGCCCGGCGTCGATCTCCGGATCGTCGCCGACCGCAGCCGCCGCGAGGAGGAAACCCGATGAAACCCCCCTGGCGCAGCAGCGCCGCCACGGCGCTGGACCCGCTGGCGCCCCCCACCGGCGAGGCGCCGCGGATCCTGTTCCCGTTCCTGGCCACCGCGCTCTCGCGCAGCGCGCTCGACGCATCTCTGCGGCTGGCCCGCGCCGAGGGTGCGGTGCTGGTGCCGGTGTTCCTCGCCCCGGTCCCTCGATGGTTGCCGCTCGACTGTCCACTGCCCCGGCAGGCGGAGATGGCGGTCGCCACACAGGAGGCCATCGAGCAGCGCGCGGCGAGCTTTGGCGTCGCGGTCGACGCCCGTCTGGAGCGTGGGCGGACGGCCCGCCACGCCCTGCAACGCGCGATCGACTGCGAGCGCTATCAGCGGATCGTGGTCGCGGCAGCCGCGCTGGGAGCGCACGGGTTCGCGCCCGACGACGTCGCCTGGCTGCTGCTCCACGCACCGGGCGAGATCGTCGTGCTCCGGCCAGGGCGCGAAGACGACCTGCTCGAGATCGAGCCCGAGGAGGTCCCCGACACTCGCGGGCCCACCGTGGCGATGCCGGCCGCGTTCAGCTGACCGCTCGCTCGGCGCAGCCCGAGCAGAGTCCCACGATCGCGAAGTGGGTGAATCGCGTCTGGTAACCGAACTCTCGCCGGATCGACTCGCGGACCGGTTCGAGTTGTTCCGGCGAGGCCGCGGTGACCTTCTCGCAGTGCTCGCAGTAGAGGTACTCGACCTCGTCGCCCCCGGCGAGGACGTAGAGCCCCGGCCCGTGACCGAGATGGACGTGGCGCACCAGGCCGACGCCCTCGAGCGCCTCGAGGTTTCGGTAGACCGACGACTCATCGATGGAGAGCCTGCCCACCAGCTGAGGCGCGGCGACGGGGCCCTCCGCGGCGAACAGCGCTTCGAGCAGCAGGCGACGGGGGGTGGAGAGGCGCAGTCCGTGCTCGCGTACCGCGGCGATCGCCTCCTCCAGCGTCTCGAAGCGCAGGGCCGGGACGTCGGGAGCGAATGTCATCGCCCAGGCAGGGTCGCACGCACGCGCTTATTGAACAGGGTCAGTCGGCGCGATGTGCGCGTTCCAACGCTCCTCGATGCGGCCGAACCTCCAGACCGCCAGCGCGACCACCCAGGTGGCGAGGAACATGCCGACGATGATGAAGCCGAGCAGGTTGATGTCGATGTTCTCAAACCAGGTCCAGAACGGGGTCGAGAGATTGACCTCGGAGGCGATGAGTCCGGCGATCTCGATGGTTCCGATCACCAGCGCGACCATCACCGACAGGCCGGTGATCGTGATGTTGTAGAAGACCTTGCGCACCGGCTTGGAGAACGCCCACCCGTAGGCGAAGTTCATGAACGAGCCGTCGATCGTGTCCAGCAGCGACATGCCGGCGGCGAACAGGATCGGCAGCACCAGGATCGCGTACCAGGGCAGACCCGCGGCGCCGGCGCTGCCGGCGATCACCAACAGCGCGACCTCGGTGGCGGTGTCGAACCCGAGTCCGAACAGCACGCCGACCGGGTACATCTGCCGCGGCCTGGTGATCGTCCGGGTGAGCCGTCCGAAGAAGCGGTTCATGAACCCCCGCCTCTGCAACTGCTGCTCGAGCGTCTCCTCGTCGTAGCGCCCGGTCTTCATCTCGCGGAACACCTTGACGATCCCGATCAGGATCACCACGTTGAGTGCCGCGATGATGTACAGGAAGATTCCGGAGACACCCGTCCCGATGTAGTTGGTCGCCTGGTGCAGCGTGGAGTTGTCGTTCTTCACCGGGCCGTCGAGCGCGCGGACTCCGACCGAAATCAGGAACGCGAGGGCGAAGACGATCGTGGAGTGCCCGAGCGAGAACCAGAACCCCACGCTCAGGGGCCGCTTTCCCTCGTTCATCAGCTTCCGGGTCGTGTTGTCGATCGCCGAGATGTGGTCGGCATCGAACGCGTGACGCATGCCCAGCGTGTACGCGGTCACACCGATCCCGATCGTGTAGACCCCCGCGCTGCCCAGGCTGTACCGGTTCGGCGCGACGAACAGGAAGAGCGTCACGAATCCGGCCACGTGCAGGGCCGCTATCACGATCAGCATCATCCCCAGCGTCCGTCGCTGACCTGAGTCCAGCGAACGCCAGAACTCTCGCACGCCGGGCCGCTCGGACATGCGGCGAACCTAGCCCGAGCCTCCCGCAATTGCAAGGTGCTCTCGATTACCACGACATGCGGCCACCGCCGCCTGGCCGAAGGAGATCCCGCCATCGCCCGGCGGCAATCGCTCCGGGGTGAGCACCCGCAGGCCGGCGCGATGCAGCTGCGCGGCGATCGACTGCAGCAGCCAGCGGTTCTGGAACACCCCGCCGCTCAGCACCGCGGTGCCGGTTCCGGCCGCGCGAGCGGTCCGCTCCAGCGCGAGCGCCGTGGCGCGACTGAGCGCGTCGTGGACTCCCGCCGCGAGCGCCGGGACCTCGACCGCGGACTCGAGGTCGAGCGCCACCGCGCGGACGAGTGCCCGCGGGTCGAGCACGAGCAGCCCGTCCTGCCCGGTCAGCTCGAGTGCGTAGGGCACACGGTCGGTGGCCGCCCAGGCCGCGGCCTCGAGGGCGATCGCGGTCTGTCCCTCGTAGCTGACCTCCGCACCGAGACCGCACAGCGCGCCGATCGCGTCCAGCAACCGGCCGATGCTGGTGGTCACCGGGGAGAGCTCGTCGCTGGCGGCGATCGCACGCATCGCACCCCACCGCTCGTCCGAGACGGCGCCGCGCAGCAGGCGCGGCACCCCGCGCTCCTCGGTGAACGCCTCCTGCAGCCAGGCCGCCGCCATCCGCCAGGGCTGGCGCACGGCGGCCGTGCCGCCCGGCAAGCGCACGGGCCACAGGTGACCGTCGCGCGCGCAGTCGCTCAGCCCGCCGCTCAGCAGCTCGCCGCCCCAGACCGTGCCGTCGGTGCCGAGGCCCGTCCCGTCGTAGATCGCGCCGACGGCGGGGCCGGTGGCGCCGTGCTCGGCCAGACAGGCGGCGAGATGGGCGTGATGGTGCTGAACCGCGACATGGTCCGTCGCCTCACGTTCGAGCGCGTACCCGGTGGACAGGTAGTCCGGGTGCAGGTCGTGGGCGATCCGCTCGGGCGCCACCGCGAACAGCCGCTCGAAGTGGTCGATCCCGTCCTGGAAGGCCCGGAGCGTCGCGTAATGCTCGAGGTCGCCGATGTGGTGCCCGACCCAGGCGCGCTTGCCGGCCGCCAGGCAGAACGTCGACTTCTGCTCGGCGCCACAGGCGAGCAGCGGGCGATCGGCCGCGATCGGCAGGGTCAAGCTCGAGGGCACGTAGCCGCGCGAGCGCCGCAGCATCACCGGCCGGCGACCGGCGGGGAGGGTCACCGTGCGCATCACCGAGTCGTCGGTGCGCGTGCGGATCGGCCGGTCGTGCAACAGGAAGAGATCGGCGATCGACCGCAGCCGCCCGAGCGCATCCGCATCGGTGTACGCGATCGGGTCGTCGGACACGTTCCCGCTCGTCATCACGAGCGGGCACGGGGTGCCGCCACAGAGGCGGGTCAGGTCGTCAAGCAACAGCTCGTGCAGGGGCGCCGAGGGGAGCATCACCCCGAGCTCGGGGAGGCCAGGTGCGACCGACGGCGCCACCGCGACCGCGCCCGGCCCGCTCCGTCGCTCGGCGAGCACGATCGGCCGGGCGGCGCTCGTCAGCAGCCGCTCGTCCTCCGGTCCGACCTGCACGAGCGCATGGACGGCCGCCAGCGATGCGGCGAGCAGCGCGAACGGCTTGTCCTCGCGATGCTTGCGCGCCCGCAGCGCGGCCACCGCCTCCTCGTTGCGCGCGTCGCAGGCGAGATGGAACCCCCCGACGGACTTGACGGCGACGATCGCCCCGCGCCGCAGACGCTCCGCGACGAACTC
>DATJTS010000105.1:0-3945 GCA_035503035.1 Solirubrobacteraceae bacterium | reverse complement strand
GAGGTCGATGATGAACAGGGGGTTGACGACCCAGATGCCGTCGGCGAAGTCCTGTCCGCGCTGGTGGACGTAGGCGAAGCGTCCGGCGCGGGCGCGGTCGCGGGTCTGCGGTGTGATCGTGAGCTTGAGCGCCTTGGTCTTCGCGCGGGCGGTGAGCATGTCGAGCTCGCGGTCGACCTTGTCCGGTTCGCAGCCGAGGATGTGGGCGAGCTCTTCTCGCTCGGTGGCGCTGAGGTGCGTGCGGGCACGCTCGATGTGCTCGGCGGCGTCGAGCATGGCGCCGTCGTCGATGCGCACAGCGTAGGTGTGCTCGTCTTCGACGATGGTTCGGTGCACGAACGCGCCGAGATCCCGCAGTGCGCTGTCGTGCAGGTCGGTGCTTGTGATGCGCTTGGCGACGGCCTGGGTGAGGTCGGGGGCGATCTCGTGCATGTCGGCGAGGCGGTTTGCCATCGTGACCGAGAGCTGCTGGCCGCTCGGGCGCTCGGCGATGCGTTCGCGGATCGGCTCGGGGAGGGTCAGCTGGCGGCGCAGGTTGTGCGCGCGCTTGGGGGTGATGCCAAGGTCGGCGCACACTGCGAGGACACGGTCGTCGTCTGCCAGGCCGGCGCGGGCGTGCCAGCAGTCGGCGAACTGTTGCTGCTGATCTTGGAGGCTGAGCTCCTCGCGCTGGTTGGCCTGGGCCTGGATGCGTCTGATCTCCTCAGGCGCGGGCTCGTGATCGAGCAGCAGGACGATCAGGGTGCGGACCGGCTCGAGGGCCTCGCACCCGTCGGTTCCTGCCAGCTCGTGGCTGGCCTTGGCTGCGAGCAGGCGCCTCTGTCCGTCGTAGAGGAGAACGGTTGGCTGGTCGGGGTCGGGGCGGTGTCCGATGCACGGGATCAATTGCCCGGTGCGCATCAGCAGCGCGGCGAGCGAGTGGATGCTGTCGTGGGTGATGTGCCTGCGGGGGTTGGGTGCGAGCTCGAGATCCTCGAGCGCGACGCGCTCGATCGTGCCCTCCACGGGTGCCTTGGCGACGGTGGTGACGTCGAACAGGGCGGGGGAGGGCAGCAGAGCGGGGTTGGGGTTGGGCATGCGGTCGGTGTCCTTTCAGGTGCAGGGTGTTGTGGGTCGCGTGCGGATGCGGGCGCGCAGCGCCGCGACGGTGTCGGCGGCGATGTGGTCGAGCGCCTGAGCGGGGTCGGTGATGACGTGGATCCGGTCGCACTCGACGCTCAGCGGCGCGATGCCGATCGAAAGGTGAATCGTGGGGACGTCGTGTTCGGCGAGCCAGCGGACCCGCGCGACTCCGATCTGGGTGTCGGCCCAGCCTCCGTCCGAGAGCACGTACACGAGTCGGGGGCGGCGGGGGTTTGTCATCTCGAGTTGCTCGCAGAGCAGCTCGATCGCGTCGCCGGCGAACGCGGTGCCGCCGCCGGTCTTGATGCCGGGGACGAGCGGCAGCGGCCGCGTGCCGTCGGCGAGCAGGGCGACGCCGTTGCCGAACAGGGCGGTGGCGCAGCGCCCGCCGATCTGTCTGAGGCCGTCGGTGAGGATCCAGCAGATAGGTCCGAGCGCGTACTCGTAGGCGGCCATCGAGCCGGAGGTGTCGATCACCAGTCCGACGTGCGGCTCCTGGATCGGCGCGGTGAGGTGCCGGGTGATCCGCCACGGGTGGGTGCTGACGGGTCGTCCGGTCTGCCGTTGTGCTTTGCCGCGGGCGTAGGCGCGGCCGTCGAACCGCCCGCCGGGGGTGCGCTTGTCGATCCGCTTGGTGCCTTGCGTCATTGCCTGCCGCAGTCGGGTGGCGTAGCGGCGGGCTTGCTGGACCTCGTCTGGTGCCGGTGGTCGGTCGACGCCCCGGTGAGGCATCCGGCCGGTCGGAACCCCGGTCCCGCGTCCCGAGCGGCTCGCGGGGCTCTCCTCGCGGCGTTCCGCCGCGTCGGCGAGCACCTGCTGCAGGTCGATCTCCGCGTCGAGCTGCTCTGGCTGGCCGCCACGCGACTGCTCGAGTGCCTGCTCGAGCGCCTCGCCCAGCGAGCCCGCTGCGGGCCGTTCGCCGCTCCCGTCGGGTGCGTGATCGCCGCTGCTCGCTGTGTCGCGGTCTGCGGGCGCGGGTGGGTCGGGCGGGCCGATGATCGCGCGGTACTCGCGCGCCGCGCGGTCCAGCGCCTCGAGCTCGCCGTCCGGGATCCAGATGACCCTGGCGAACAGCTCATCCAGTGCCGCGAGATCCCGGTCGCCGAGTACCTGCCGCCACACATCGCGCAACCCGCAAAGGACGGCCGGGTCGAGGATGCCGGAGTGGGTGCGGGCCTGCAGGTACGCGGTCGCGCGGCCGGCCATGTCGCGCGTGAGCGGCGTGCCGGCCGTCGCCGAGGAGAGGAGCTCGCCGGCGAACACGGGGAGGATCACGTCGGTGACCGCCGCTCGGAGCGCGTGGCGCACGAACCGGCCACGGAGCGTGCCGGGCGGGTGGTCGCGGACGCCGTGGGCTTCCATCCGCGGCTCCTCGAGCAGCCGCCGGTCGATCGCGAGCCGACGATCCTCGGGGTGCTCCGATTCGCTGAGCGCGATGTCGTGCTCGATCGCCCAGCGTTTGGTGTGCTTGCCGTGGAAGGTCTCGTGCAGCGCGACGCCGAAGCAGCGCAGCACCGCCCGCCGCTCGAGCCGGCTGGCGAGGATCTGCTCGCGGGTGCCGAGGAGCGTGTCGGAGTCGAGGTAGACGGTGCGGGAGTGGATCTCGATGTGCCCGGGGTCTGAGAGGCCGGGGCCGATCAGCGCCCACACCGGGTACAGCCGCTGCAGGATCCCCGTCCAGTGATCGGAGAGCTCCTGATAGACGGGTTCGAGCTTCCCCCGCTGCGCGGCGGCGCGATGCAGCTGCGCCACGAACACCGCCGGCCGGCCCGTGCTCTGGGTCGTGCTCATGAGGTGACCGCGCGCGGGTAGCCGTGCAGGCTGGGGAGCCGGCGGGTGGCGGACACCTTGAGACGGGCGTAGCCGGCCTGGTCGAGCATCCGGCAGACCGCGGCCGCCTCGGCGTCCTGCACCTTGCCGGCCTGGACCTGCTCGGTGAGGTTGGAGACGAACAGGGCGAGCGCGGCGCGCTCGCCGACGCGGTCGATCATGCGGGCGAGCGCTTCGACGTCGCGAAACTGCGGCGTCCACATCAAGCCGTCCTCGCCGGCGATCCGCTGGCGGTCAAGCGCCATCGCCTCGCTCACGAGCGGCCTGGGAGCGCCGAGCTGCGCGAGCGCGGGCCAGTTGCTCGTCACTTCCAGCGTCGCCGGGAACCGCGAGTGCCACGCATCCGGAATGTCGGTGGCGCCCACCAGGCCCGGGTTGTAGGCGAGCAGGCACGCGAACCCAGGCCTCGCAATCACCGTCTCGCCTGTTGCCTGCAGGTAGAGCGACAGGCGGCCGTCGAGGCATGAGTTGATGCTCAGCAGGGCGACGTCGCGGATCGTGTTGACCTCGTCGATCATCACCACCCAGCCCTCGCGCATCGCCTCCACGAACCCGGAGTCGACGAGGCGGATGGTGCCGGCGTCGTCGGTAGCGGGGACGAACTCGTGGCGGAACAGGTACTCGTCGCTGGACGGGCCGCCGGTGATCTCGACGAACCCGTAGAACGGGACGCCGTGACGGTCCTCGACGTCGCGGCCGCGGGCCTGCCAGAGCCGATAGGCAATCGCGCGCGCGACCTGGGTCTTTCCCGAGCCCGGTGGTCCGATCAGGCGCAGGAACGTCGACTCGGCCGGCCGGTCGGTGTCGATCAGCGCGCATGCGAGCTCGTCGATCGGCTCACCGTGCAGCCGCGGCGGGTAGATCCGCCTGCCGTCCGGCAGCAGGACCGGTGCGCTCAGCGATTCAAGCTCCAGCACATCGCTTGGGCGTTCCGGGGCGAGGTCGCCCTCCTCGGCGACCCGGTCGATGGCGGACAGGGCTTGATCGATCGCG
>DATJTS010000104.1:0-2902 GCA_035503035.1 Solirubrobacteraceae bacterium | reverse complement strand
GCATACCGCCGGGTCATGAAGATCCTCGAGGACATCGGACCGAGCAAGCTGCTCGACGACGAGCAGCAGCGCATCCGCTACGCCGCGGACAACCTCATCTTCAGCCGCGACCTGGAGACCGACATCGAGGCGCAGACCGCGCTGATCGACGTCGAGAACCTGTGCCGCACGCTGATCGAGACCGGCCGCTGGGAAGAGGTCACGGCGACTCGCCTCGCCGACGACCTGTACCAGTGCGGTCCGGCCGCGCCGGCGATCCTCCAGGCCGCTTAGAGACTTTCCGCGACCGCGCCGGGCGCCTCCAGATGGACGGCGTGACCGGCCCCGGGCACCACGACCAGCTCGGCGCGGGGCAGCTCGGACGCCATCCGGGCGGCTATTTCTCGGAACTTCTGATCGCGCTCCCCAACGACGAGCGCCACCGGTAGCTGGATCTCGCCCAGTCGCTCCCACAGCGACGGCAGCGCGGCCGTTCCGAGACCGCGCAGCGCCCCGGCCAGCCCGGTAGGCGTGCTGCGCAGGCGATCCACGTGCGCGGCGGCGAGTACGTCCGGCGGCTGCCCGGCCAGCACGGGCGTTTGCGCCCATCTACGCGCGAACTCCTCGATGGTCGACGCTTCGATCTCTTGGGCGAGCCGCTCGTCGGCCGCGCGTCGCGCCCGGCGCTCGGCCGGATCGGCGATCCCGGGACTGGCCCCGATCAGCACCAGCCGCTGCACCCGGTCGGGCATCGCGAGCGGCGCATGGAGCGCGATCCTGCCGCCCATCGAGTAGCCGACCAGGGTGAAACGGTCCGGGGTGAGCGCGTGCAGATCCTCGAGGACGCCCTCGAGCGTCATCGGCTCGCGGTCCGAGCTCGATCCGTGGCCGCGGATATCGGGCGCGACCGCGCGGTAGCTTTCCCCGAGCGCCGCGACCACGGGGTCCCAGCTCGCTCCGGTGTGCGTGAAACCGTGCAGGAGGATGACGGCCGGCGCCATTGCGGACATCTCATCATGAGCGCCACCGACACCTACCTGCTTCTGCGCGCATTCTGCGACGAGCTGGCCCGCTGCGGGATGGAGCACGCGTGCACGTCGCCCGGCTCGCGGTGCACCCCGATCGTCCTGTCGCTCGTGCGCGAGCCTCGGATCCGCGCCTGGTCCCACGTCGATGAGCGGTCTGCCGGCTTCTTCGCCCTGGGCGCCGCCAAGCGCTCGTGCCGGCCCGTCGCCATCACCTGCACCTCCGGGACGGCGGCGGCGAACCTGGCGCCGGCGGTGATCGAGGCACGGTACGCGCGCGTGCCGCTGATCGTGCTGACCGCCGACCGTCCTCCCGAGCTGCGCGACGTCGGGGCCGGCCAGACGATCGACCAGCTCAAGCTGTACGGCGACGCGGTCAAGTGGTTCTTCGAGGTCGGGGTCGACGCGGCGACGCCGGCGGGGATGCGCTTCATCCGCACGCTGGCCTGCCGCGCGTACTGGACTGCCGCCGCCGGGACTCCCGGCCCGGTCCATCTCAACTTCCCCCTGCGCGAGCCGCTGACCCTCGATGCGCCGCTGCCCGAGGACCCGACCGGCCGCGAAGACGGACGCCCGTACGTGACGGTGGATCCCGCGGTCGAGAGCGTGCCCACGGACGGACGTCACCCGTTCGGACGGGTGGTGATCGTGGCCGGCGCCGACCGCGACGCGACCGCGGCCCGTGAGCTGGCCGGGTTCGCCGCACGGGCCGGGATCCCGCTCCTGGCCGACCCCCTGTCGGGCGCCCGGCACGGCTTCGCGGCGATCGCTCATTACGACCTCTTGCTGCGCGACTCGCAGTTCGCCGCCGCGCACCGCGCCGAACTCGTGATCCGGACGGGCGATCTGTCCACTTCCAAGCCGCTGCGCGCCTGGCTGGCCGGCCTTGACGCGACCCAGATCGCGATCGATCCCGACGGGACCTGGCACGACCCCGACGCGGTCGTCGGAAAGCGTGTGCGCGCGCCGCTGGCCGCGCTGCTCGAGGGGCTGACCGCCGGCCGGATCGTTCCGCTCGAGCGCGACTGGATGACCTCGTGGCGTGCCGCCGACGACGCCGCGGCCGCGGCGCTCGTGGAGGCGCTGGGCGAGCAGCTGTCCGAGCCGCTGGTGGCGCGAAGCCTCGGGGAGTGGCTCGACGCCGGCACGACGCTGTTCGTCGCCTCCTCGATGCCGATCCGCGACGTCGAGCTGTACCTCCCCGCTCGCGAGGGCGGCCCGGGCGTCCTCTCCAACCGCGGAGCAAACGGGATCGACGGCACCGTGTCGTCCGCGTTCGGCGCGGCCGCCGCCGGCCAGGGACCGGTGGTGCTGCTCGTCGGCGATGTCGCGCTGGCCCACGACATCGGGGGCCTGCTCGCCGCACGCCGGCTGGGCCTGGCGCTCACGATCGTGCTGCTCAACAACGACGGAGGCGGCATCTTCCACTTCCTGCCGGTGGCCGGCGAGGCGGATGCGTTCGAGGAGCACGTGGCCACCCCTCACGGCCTCGACTTCGCTCACGCCGCCGCGCTCTACGGGTGTGGATTGGAACGCCCGGGCAGCGTCGAGGAACTTCGCATCGCGGTCGAGCGGTCGGTGGCGGGCGCCGGGACCACGATCATCGAGGTCCGGACCGACCGGGTCGAGAACCTCGCTCTGCACCGCCGCGCCGCCGACGCCGGCCTGGCCGCAATCCGCACCCTCCCTCGCGGCTGACCCCCGCCCAACCGGAAATTTCCGCCATTCCGCGCTTTACCCGCGGCCAGTGACGGATCCTTCCTTGTGGGGATGAAAAATCCGGAATTAGTCGGCAACCGGACCTGGAATGGCGGAAATTTCACCTGCGGATGGCGGGGCGGAGGCGGACGGTCAGCCCGACAGAACCGAGAGCAGTGCGCCGAGCTTGACCTCGGTCT
>DATJTS010000103.1:0-2564 GCA_035503035.1 Solirubrobacteraceae bacterium | reverse complement strand
GACGTCTCGATCCGCTCGCAGGTGCTCAACCTGATGAAGCGCCTGCAGGCCGAGCACCAGCGCGCCTCGGTGGTGATCTCCCACGACCTGGCCGTGGTCAAGTACCTCGCCGACCGGATCGCGGTCATGTACCTCGGCAAGGTGGTCGAGCTGGGGACCGGCGATGACATCTACCGGCGCCCCGCCCACCCCTACACCGATGCGCTGATCAAGACGATCCCGCTCCCGGACCCCGCCGCTGAGCGCGCCAAGACCGAGGCCGGGATCCGCGGCGAGCTCCCCAGCCCGATCGACCCGCCGTCGGGGTGCCGCTTTCGGACCCGCTGCCCGCTGGCCCAGGCGCGCTGCGCCGAGGAGGAGCCACCGCTGCGCTCCTTCGGCCCGGGCCATCAGGCGGCGTGCCACTTCCCGCTGATCGAGCCCTCCGACCCCGGTGGCGCGGCCGCGCCCGGAGCGACGAGCTCGGCGCCTACTCCTGGATCCCCATCGCCGCCAGGATGAACGCCTGGACCTCGGCCTCGTAGCGGATCCGGCCGCTGCGTCCGGATGGTCCGGAGTGCGCCCCGACGCCGAGCTCGGCGCGGAACACCACCGGCGACCCCGGGTCGGTGGCCCGCAGGCGCGCGACCCACTTGGCCGGCTCGTGGATGCTGACCCGCGGGTCGTGGATCGCCCCCGTCACCAGCAGCGGGGGCCGCGGTCCGCTGGGTGGGTTGTCGTACGGCGAGTAGGAACGCATGGTGGCGTGGTCGGCGGGGTCACGCGGGTCCCCCCACTCGTCCCACTCGTTGACGGTGAGCGGGATCGAGGGATCGAGCATGGTCGTGACGACGTCGACGAATGGCACCTCGGCGACGACCGCCCGCCAGCGGTCGGGTCGCATCGAGTAGACGGCGCCCTGCAGCAGCCCGCCCGCCGAGGCGCCGCGCGTCACGATCCGGCTGCCATCGACGAGTGCGGCGGCGGCGGGCGCGTCGCCGGCCAGCCAGTCCGCGACCGCGATGTGGTCACCGAACGTCGTCGGCTTGCGGCGCAGCCTCCCCTGCTGCCACCAGCTCCGGCCACCCTCGCCGCCCCCGCGGATGTGCGCGATGGCGTAGACGACGCCGCGGTCCAGCAGCGAGGGCAGGCTGCGCTCGAACGCCGGGTCGTTGCTGTCCTCATACGCGCCGTATCCGTACAGCAGACAGGGCGCTGAGCCGTCCAACGGCGTGCTGTGGTGACGCGCGATCGTCACGGGGATCGGCGTGCCGTCGGCGGCCGGCGCCATAAGCCGCTGCGTGCGATAGGCCGCCGGGTCATACCCGGGCACCTCGAGCCGCTTCAGCAGCTCGCGGTGGCCGGTGTCCAGGTCCAGCCGGTACCAGGCAGGCGGATCGATCAGCGACTCCTCGGAGACGATCACCGACCCGGCGTCGTACTCCTCCGCGTGGGCCACGGCGATCGTGCCGGCGGGCTGAGGGGTGACGTCGGTGACGTGGCCGCCATCGTGGTCAGTGATCGCGAGCGCTGTCGCTCCGTCGCGTCGCAACGTGAGCAGCAGATGGTCGGCGAGCACGTCGCAGTGCACCAGCCGCGTGTCGTTGCGGGCCGGGGCGACGGCGGGACAGTGCAGCGGGCTCCAGTGCTCGGCGCCGGGGCTGGTGAGCGGCGCGCGCTCGAGCGTGAACTCCGGCTCGCCCGCGTCGGTGACGATGTAGATCGCCTCGCGCGACGGGTCGATCCGGTACTCGACGCCGCGCTGTCGCGGCCGGAGCAGCTGCGGCGCTGTGAGCGGCGCGTCGAGCGCGATCACGTGGACCTCGGTCGTATCCCGGGAGGCGGAGGTGATCACCGCCACCCGGCCACTGCGCGACCGGTGGAGGGTCAGCTCGAACCGCTGGTCGGCCTCCTCGAGCACGAGCACGTCGGCGTCAGCGGCCGTGCCGAGCTCGTGGCGCCACAGCTGGTGCACGCGGAAGAGCTCGTCGGGCACCAGATAGAACAGGTGGCGCGAGTCGGCCGCCCAGGCGACGCCGGGGTAGCTGCGCTGGATCACGTCCGGGAGATCCTCGCCGGTCGAGAGGTCGCGGATCCGCAGCTCGTAGATCTCCGCGCCGCTCGTGTCGGCCGACCAGGCGAGCAATGCGCCGTCCGGGCTCGGCTCGCAGATCCCCAGTTCGACGAATCCGGTCGGCACGGCCAGCTCGTTCTCGTCGAGCAGGAGCTGCTCGCCCGGGGTGCCGTCGCGCGAGCGCAGCAGCTGCTCGTTGTCGCTGCCGGCGGGCAGCCGTGTGCGATAGGTGAACCCATCGCGCGGCCACGCGACGGAGTACTCGTCGCCGCTCGGGAACCGGGCGGTGGTCTCGGCGGCCAGCCGCTCGATCAGCCCGGTGAGCTCGGTCGCCCGCTGCTCGTAGTAGGCGCGCTCGGCCGCGAGGTATTCGTGCAGCGCCGGAGCCTCGATGTCACGCATCCAGGCGTAGTCGTCGGTGGTGGTCTCGCCGTGGCGCTCGTGGATGGTGGGGATGCGCGTGGCCCGCGGCGGCGGTGTCACCTCAGCCACGTGCGCCTGCCACCAGTTC
>DATJTS010000102.1:0-15538 GCA_035503035.1 Solirubrobacteraceae bacterium | reverse complement strand
CGCTCGCCCCCGACGTCGCCGTGCTGATGTGCGCCCGGGCGCTCAGCGGCATCGGTGCGGCGCTCGTGCTGCCGGCCACGCTCGCCGTCACCCTGGCGCAGCTGGAGCCGGGCGATCGGCCGCGTGCGGTCGCCGCCTGGTCGGCACTGACCGGCATCGGTGGTGTGCTCGGCAATCTCGGCGGCGGGCTGGCAGTCCAGCTCGGGGGCTGGCGGGCCCTGTTCTGGGCGGGCGTGCCGATCGCGCTCGGCGCGGGTGCGCTGATCGCCGCTCGGGTTCCGGCTCAGCGGCCGCATCGAGATCCCGTTGACTCAGGCGGTGCGCTCCTGCTGACGGCGGCGAGCGTCGCGCTGCTCTATGGAATCATCGACGGGCCGCAGCTCGGCTGGTCCTCCTGGCAGGTTCTCGGCGCACTGGCCGGGGCCGGCGCGCTGTTCATCGGCTTCACGCTGTACGAGTTGCGCCGCGAGCATCCGATGCTCGACCCGCGCCTGTTCCGCGTGAACGGCGTGCGGACCGGATCGCTGGGCATCGTGGCGCTGTTCTTCGCGCTCTTCGGCCTGTTCTACGTCAACGCCCAGTACCTGCAGGACGTCAAGGGCTACTCCGCATTGGAGACCGGCGTTGCCATCCTGCCGCTCGGAGCGGTGATGATGATCGTCAGCCCGCGCAGTCCTCGGCTGGTCGCACGCATCGGTGCGCGGGCCACCATCATCCTCGGGCTGCTGTGCCTCACGGTGGGGCTGTTCTGCCTGTCGCTGGAGACCGCGGGCACGCCCTACCTGCTCTACGCGCTGATGCTCTGCGCGGTGAGCGCCGGGATGGGGCTGGCGATGCCGCCGCTGTCGGGAATGATCGTCCACGCGATGCCCCCCAGCCATGCGGGGGTGAGCTCCGCGCTGAACAGCACCACCCGTGAGCTCGGATCGGCGATCGGAGTCGCCGTGCTGTCCACGCTGCTCACCACCCGCTTCGCCTCGAACCTGCCGTTGGCGCTGAGAACCCTCCCGGGAGCACAGGGCGCGGTCGTCCGGCATTCGGTCACCGCCGCGCTGCACCATGCCCACGGCCCCGCCCTGGTCGCCGGTGTGCACGCGGCGTTCCTCAGCGGCACCAGCCTCGGGCTGCGCGTCGGCGCGGTCCTGATCCTCGCCACCGCGGGGCTCGTGCTCCGCGGGCGTCCGACCCGGTGACCGCACCGGGCGATCTCTCAACCCCAGGAAGGCAACCATGACCACCCTCGCCACCGCACCCCTCGCACCACTGCTCAAAGAGCTCGCGCGGGGCCGTCCATCCGGGCCAGCGCCGCCGCGTCGGCGCGCGGTCGATCTCCAGGCCCCCACGGTGCACTTTTCTCGCGCGGGGCCGTTCATCCGGGCCGCCAGCGCCGCCGCATCGGCGCGCGGTCGATCTCCAGGCCTTCACGGTGCACTTTTCTCGCACGACGCAGTCCATCCGGGCGCCCCACCGGCGCCCCACCGGCGCCCCACCGGCGCGCCACCGGCGCCCCACCGGCGCGGGGTCGATGTCCAGCCTCTCACGGTGCACTTTTCTCGCGCGGGGCCGTCCATCCGGGCCGCCACCACCGCCGCCCCACTCGCGCCCCACCCCGCGCGCGGTCGATGTCCAGTCGTCCACGGATCAGTCAGCAGAGCCTGAAAGAGGGGTCCTCAGGCCGCCGGAACCGGAGGCGCCTCGAGGACCCAGCGAGTGAGCGGCTGAGGGAAGTCGGTCGGCCGCGGCGCCAGCTCCCTGGTGAACTCGTATCGAAACCCGGCACGCTGCAGCGTTCGGTTCGGGGCGACGTTGAACGCGTTCGGCTGGCAGTACAGCCGCCGCAGCGCCAGCGCCTTGAACAGGTGCGCCGCGGTCAGTTTCACGAACTCGGTCCCGAGGCCGGTGCGCCGCCTCTCCGCGTTCAGGATGTGCAGGTGCATGAAGGCCTGCTCGCCAAAGGTGAACTGGTCGGCGATCGCCATGCCGACCACGTCGCCGTCCAGCTCCCACGCCAACAGGTAGTTGATGCGATCGCGGATCGGCCTGGCGAAGTCCGCCTCGTAGAACTCGCGCCATGCCTCGCGTGAGAGCAGTCGTTCTCGCTGCACCCCGATCAGCCGCAGGTCGTCGTCCGATGCGTCGTGGAAGTAGTCGATCCGGATGCCGACCTCCTCGAGCTGCATCTCCCGGACACGGAGTGCCGGTCCGGCCGACGCGCCGGGCTGAGCGCTCTCGGGCATGCCTTGATCATCCATCCATCGGGCCCGTCCTCGCGGACAACCCTTGCCCGCTGCTCGCGCCGCTCGGCACAAGTGATCGCTCAGCGCTCCGGCGACCAAGCGGAGCGAGTCAGCGTCAGATGTGCGCCCGCGGCGCGCTCGACCGCCTTCGCGTCGCGTGCCTCGACCGCGGCGAGGATCTCTCGATGCCCGCCGGCGACCTCCACCAGAGGGGCGCCTCTCCCGGGTTCGTGGAAGGCGCTGAGGCGGAGCTGATCCAGGACCTGATCGACCACGTCGACCACACGAGGGTTGCCGGCCAGCGCGAGCAGCCCGAGGTGGAAGCGCCGGTCGAGGTCGAGGAATGCGCTGTAGTCCGCTGCGCGCGCCGCCTTCACCCCGTCGCGGACGAGCGATCGCAGGTGCCGGGCGTCGGCTGGGTCGAAGGTCGCCGCCAGGCGCATCAGCATCGGCACCTCGACGAGCCGACGCAGTTCGAGTGCGGCGTCGAGGTCGGCCGGCGAGTGCTCGACGATGCGAAAGCCGCGGTTGCGCACCTGCGTGACCATCCCGCGGTAGGTCAACTCGAGCAGCGCCTCGCGCACCGGGGTGATCGACACACCCAGACGCGCGGCCAGCGCCGGCGCCGAGTGGACTTCCCCCGGTGCGATCTCTCCGTAGACGATGCCCGCCCGGATCCGGCGCATCGCCTGCGTGCGCAGGTTGACGACCTCCAGCGTCTCGTCGAGCGCGCTCACGAGACGCCGACGGGCACCGTCGCCAGCCCCAGCCGCCGCATCTCACGGCGATAGTTGACCGCCACGGCGTCGAACTTCAGGTGCATCTCCGCGGCGAGATCGAACGGCACCCGCTCGGGTCGCTGCGACTCGACGACGAACTGGTCCTGGTTGAAGATCGTGTCCTCGAAGGACTGCAGGACGCTGTCGGCCTGGTCGTGGTCGTAGTTACGGGCGATCGCCAGGTAGCCCACGCAGTGGTCGGCGTCGACCGGCTGTGAGGCGAAGAAATAGACCATCCCCGCCTGTCCTCCCCAACCGAGCCGGAGCAGGATCGTGTACGGCAGGTGCAGCTCGTAGCGGCTGTGGCGCTCGGGCTTCTCGACCACCTCGTTGTTGAACACCGGGAAGTCGTCGGTGTTCGGAGCCTCGGGCCGGACGATCTCGTAGTGCAGCACGTGCCCATCCGGTGTCACCGTGTGGGCCGGCACGACCGGGCGATCGGGGTCACCCAGGAGTCCCGGGTGCACCCAGGGGAAGTGACCGAAGTCGGTGAAGTTCTCCAGCTGGCGCGATGCGTCAGAGCGCCATGCGTAGGGCCCGGTCCGCACCACTGTCCAGCCGTCGGAGTCGAGCTCCGGGACCTCGGGCAGCTCCCATCGCGGCTCGTCCATCGCGACCCACAGCATTCCGTAGCGCTCCTGGCAGGCGAACGCATCCACGCGCGCCTTGCCCGGCACGCGCGAAGGGTCTTCCAGCTGGGGGATCGCGACGCAGCGACCGTCCGAGCCGTATCGCCAGCCGTGATAGGGGCACATCAGCTCGTCGCCGACGACCCGCCCGAGCGACAGTGCCGTCCCTCGGTGGATGCAGACGTCTCGCAGAACGTGTGGCTCCCCGGAGCCGTCGCGCCACAGTGCCAGGTCATGTCCGAGCAGGCGCACTCGCAACGGTGTCTCCGCGAGGTCGCTCGCGTAGGCGACGGGATGCCAGCACGCGCGCAGCGCCTGGAAGTCCGGGACGGCGGCAGGTGAGACGGCGGGCATCTGGATCCTCCTCCGCGACGACGGTGCAGTGCGACGCGGAGAATAGGTAAGGCCTTACACCTCGTCAAGCCTCCGGCGGCGCCCTGGAGCGGCGGGAGCGGGCGACTCTGGGCGCTTTGAGCCGCGTGAGGCGTCTCGAGGTTCCCAGGGTGGCGGCGCCGCGTGACTCTGGGCGCTTTGAGCCGCGTGAGGCGTCTCGAGGTTCCCAGAGTGGCCTTGCCCGCCGCGCTCCACGCCCGGCCGATGCTTCCGCTGCCTCGAAGCAAGTGCGGCGCTCCTGGCCGGCGACCTCGACGACCGCACCCGGACGCCGCTGGACGGACCGGGGTCCGGGCTCACTCGCGCTTCGGGGCGGTGCCGCAAACGTCTCCCCCCAACCTCGCAGCAGCCCCAGCACCTGCTCGAGCGCGCGACCCGCGTCCGTGTAGACGTACTCGTCACGGGGCGGGTGATCGCAGTAGCGGCGGCGTTCGATCAGGCCCGCCTCCTCGAGCGACCGCAGCCGGGTGGCGAGCGTCTCCCGGTGCGCGCCGGTGTTGTGTCGGATGTCGTTGAAGCGATGGACGCCGAAGCCTTCCCCGCGCAGGGCGGCTGAGCGAGCCCGTTTCGCGCCGGGCGGTGGCGCGGTCTGGGAGGATCGCCCGCATGACAGCCCATCCGCTTGATCCACTGACCGCCGACGAGATCCGAGCGGCGGGCGACATCGTCCGCCGTGACCGCGAGGTCGGCGAGCGGTGGCGGTTCGCCTCGATCGAACTGCGCGAGCCGTCGAAGCCGACGGTGCGCGAATACCGCGCCGGAGATCCGATCGAACGCGTCGCGCGCATCGTGTGCTGGGATCGAGATGACGGGTCGGTGTACCAGGGGCTCGTCTCGCTGACCGAGGATCGCGTCGTGAGCTGGCGGCTCGAGCCCGATGGCCAGCCGAACATGACCAACGACGAGTACTACGAGTGCGATGCGGCGCTGCGACGCCACCCGCGCGTCATCGAGGCGATGCGCCGCCGCGGGATCACCGACATGGATCTCGTGCTCATCGACACCTGGGCGTACGGCGCCCATCTGCTGCCCGAGGAGTACCCCGGGCGTCGGCTGGGATGGGCCGACGTGTGGCACCGCAAGGACGCCGGCTCCAGCCCGTACGCCAACCCGGTGTCGGGCCTGCACCTGATCGTCGACCTCAACCGCATGGAGTTGCTCGAGGTCGAGGACGACCACTCGATTCCCGAGCCCGAGACGATGGGCGAGTACGTGCCGGGGCTCGTCCCCGGTCAGCGGCTGCGCGACGACGTCAGGCCGCTTCAGATCGTGCAGCCCGAGGGCTCGTCGCTGCAGATGGACGGCAACCTCGTGCGGTGGCAGAAATGGTCGGTGCGGGTGGGCTTCAACTACCGGGAGGGGCTCATCCTGCACACCGTCGGCTATGAGGACGAGGGGCGCACACGCCCGGTGGCGCACCGGATGTCCTTCGCCGAGATGGTGGTGCCCTACCGCGACCCCTCCAACGACCACTACCGGCGGACGGCGTTCGACATCGGGGAGTGGGGGCTGGGCTTCATGACCACCTCGCTGGAGCTGGGGTGTGACTGTCTCGGTGAGATCAGCTACCTCGACGCGGTCCTGCACAACTCACGCGGTGAGCCGTACACGATCCGCAACGCGGTCTGCATCCACGAGGAGGACAACGCCGTGCTGTGGAAGCACGTCGACGCCCGGCTCGGCGCCGAGACCCGGCGGCAGCGGCGGCTCGTGATCTCCTCCCACGTCACCGTCGCCAACTACGAGTACCTCATTTACTGGCGCTTCTACCAGGACGGCAACATCGAGGCCGAGGTGCGCGCGACCGGGATCATGGTCACGACCCATTTCGCCGAGGGCGAGCGCCCGGCCCACGGCACCGTGGTCGACCAGCGCACCTACGCGCCGTTTCACCAGCACTTCCTCGTCGCGCGGCTCGACCTCGACATCGACGGCGAGGCCAACACCGTGCACGTCACCGAGTCCGAGGCGCTGCCCGTCGAGGCCGCCAACCCCCACGGCCTGGCGCTGCGCCAGACGAGCACGCCGTTGCGGACCGAGTCCGAGGGAGTCCAGGATTACAACTGGCACACCCAGCGCGCCTGGAAGGTCGTCAACGAGCGCGTCCGTAATCGGCTGGGCACGCCCGTCGGCTACAAGCTCGTTCCCGGCGCTGCGCTGCCCCCGATGTTCGATCCGCAGTCGCCGGTGGTGCGCCGCGCCCAGGTGATCGGCCACACGCTGTGGGTGACGCCGTTTGACGAGGAGGAGCGCTGGCCGTGTGGCGAGTTCGTCGTCCAGAGCCGCGAGGATCGCGGCCTGCCGGTGTGGACCGCGCAGAACCGGTCGATCGAGGACACCGATGTCGTCCTCTGGTACGTCTTCGGCATTCATCACATCACCCGGCCGGAGGAGTGGCCGATCATGTCGGTCGACGTCGCGTCGTTCTGGCTGAAGCCGGTCGGCTTCTTCGACCGCAACCCCGCGCTCGACGTACCGCCCTCAGGCGACGCCTGCCACCCGGGCGGCTCAGCCTGAACGCCGGAGGGCGACCCCGGTCAGCGCCTCGCGCACGACGCGGTCGGCGACCAGCGCCGACACGTCCGCCGAGCCCACGTTCGTCGGGATCACCTCGACCACGTCCAGGCCGATCAGCTCCAGCTCGGCGGCCAGGGTGCGCACCGAGAGCAGCAGGTCGATCGGCGTCATCCCGCCGGGCTCGGGCGTGCCGGTCCCGGGGATCAGGGCGGCCTCCAGGACATCGACATCGACGGTGAGGAAGACCGGTCCGCTGCCCACGATCTCGATCGCCTGCCGGGTGATCTCGACGATGCCCTGGTCACGCACGTCATGCATGAACAGGCTGGTGATGCCACGCTCCGCCTGCCACGCGAACTCGGTCTCCCCGGGCCAGTAACCGCGCAGGCCGATCTGCACGTAGCGGGGCCCGTCGACATGACCCTCCTCCACCAGTTGGCGCATGAACGTCCCGTGGGAATTGACCACTCCGAACACCTCCTCGCCGGTGTCCGTGTGCGTGTCGAAATGCACGACGCCCACCGGACCATGGACCGCGGCACAGGCCCGGACGTCGGCGCGGGTGATCGAGTGGTCACCGCCGAGCACGACGGGCATCACGCCCGCGGCGAGCACCTGTCCGACGGTCTCCTCGATCGCGCGATGGGACTGCACCGGGTCGGCGGGGATCACCGGGGCGTCGCCGAAGTCGACGACGCGCAGCACCTCGAAGGCGTCGATCTTCGCCTCCAGATGCGGTCCGGGGGGACAGCTCGCGGCGCGGATCGCCCGCGGCGCGAATCGCGCGCCCGGCCGGTCGGAGACCAGGTCGTCGAACGGCGCGCCGACGATCGCCACGTCGTGGCCGGGGAGCTCGCCCGGGTCCTGGGTGTACGGCCGGCCGCCGTAGGTCAACAGCCCGGCATAGTCGGGTTTCTCGCCGTAGCGCGCCCAGCGCTGGAGCGGGTCGATCATCAGCCCTCCTGGAGCACGTTGATGGTCCGAAACGTCGGGTCGCTCGCGCCATGCAGGCGCGCCCCGGCATCGGCGAGCGCGCGCAGGTGCTCGGCCGTGGCCGCGGAGATCCGCTCGCCGGGCAGCAGTGCCGGGATCCCCGGTGGATAGGGGGCGATCGACTCGCAGGAGATCCGTCCCGCCGCGTCTTCGGTGGTGACGACCTCGGCGGCGCCCAGGAACGCCTCGCGCGGGGTCACCGCCATGACGTTGGCGGCGTCGACGCTCTCAGCCACCACCGCCGGCGTCGTCCGGGGTCGCGTCATCCGCTTGACGACCTCGTCGATGTCGCCGGCGAGCCGGCGCAGCGCCACGACGGTCTCGCCGAGCCCGACGATGAACACGATCGTCGCCTCCGTCGGCAGCTCGACGTGTGTGTCATACGTGCGCCGCAGCTCGTCGGCGATCTCAAACCCGGTACAGCCCGTGCCGCGGACGTCGATGACGATCCGCATCGGGTCGTAGGCGGCGATCCCGGAACGGCCGATCAGCGTGGAGTCGACGAGCTCGATCCCGGGAATCGAGGCGAGCTTGGCGCGCGCGACGTCGAGCGCCTCGAGCGTCTCGTGCAACAGCTGCTCGCCGTGCAGCGCCAGCTGGCGCCGGGCACCGTCGAGCGAGAGCAACAGCAACGATGAGGGGCTCGTCGAGCGCAGCAGCCGCAGGGCCCGGGCGATCGCCTGAGGGTCGAGGCGGTCGCTGCCGCCGACGTGGAGCATCGCGCTCTGGGTCAGCGAGCCCGCCGTCTTGTGGATGCTGGTGAGCATCGCGTCGGCGCCCTGCGAGAGCGCGGTCGGCGGCACCGCCGCGTGAAAGCCAAAATGCGGGCCCCACGACTGGTCGACGACGAGCGGGACCCCCTCGCCGTGCGCCACCTCCGCCAGCGCGGCGATGTCGGCCGCCATCCCGTAGTACGTCGGCGAGGTGACCAGGGCCGCGCGGCAGCCGGGGGTGGCTCGTAGTGCCTCGCGCAACGCGTCGGGCGTCACGCAGTGGGTGATCCCGAGCTCGGCGTCGTACTCGGGCGCCACGAACGTCGGGATCCCGCCGCTGAGCACGAGGCCGTCCACCACCGATGCATGGGCGTTGCGCTGCACGACGATCCGCGTGCCGAGCGGCGCGAGCGCAAGGCACAGCGCATGGTTGCCCTGACTGGCGCCATTGGTCAGGAAAAACGTCCGGTGAGCGCCGTAGGCCTCCGCCGCCAGCCGCTCGGCGCGGTCGTAGGGCCGTGGCTCCGGGCCGACATCGATGCCGTGGATGAGCTGAGGGACGTCGGCGGCGAGCGCGTCAGGACCGATCGCCTTCCGCACACCGGGGTCGGCACCGGGTCCGCCCTTGTGCCCGGGCACGTGGTAACGGGCGGTACCGCGGAAGGCATAGGCGACGACCGCGTCGAGATAGGGCGCGGTCGGCTGCTCGTCGCCGGCGAGCCCGCCGAGCAGATCGCCACGCTCCATCTCGTTCCAGGGCTCCATGCGCGCCAGTCTCGCCGAGCCCCATGACGAGATCAAGTCACCTCAGCGCGCCAACATCCGCGTCTGAACCTCCTGAGAGGTGACTCACACGTAAGTTGCCGCCCACCGCGTAAATAGACTGATTCAAGATGTTCGGCACGGCAGACGACCACCTCGATATCCCGCCCCTCGACGACACGAGCGCCCGTTGATGCCCGCACGCGGCTCCACCGTGGGTTTCCCCAACCGGCCCCGCCGCCCGGCGGCGGCTCCGGCGATGCTCACGTTCTCCGCGCGCAGCGAGCCTCGGCCGGGCGAGCAGTGGCGCGAGCGTTTCCTGACCCAGCGCGAGGTCTACCGGACGTGGTATCTCGGGGGCGGCGAAGCCGCGCGGCCGCCGCTCGATGTGTGCGACGCCAAGCTCGCGCAGTTCATGCCCGAGCTCGTCGGAATTCACCGCGAGCTCGTCGAGCTCGCCGGCGGAGACGAGATCGACGCCAGGATGCTGTCGCTCTATGACCCACCACCCTTCATCACCGGCTGTTCGCAGGCGGCATGGGTGCGCGGGACGCCGGTCCTGGTCCGCAACTACGACTATCCGATCTCGCGCCTGGAGGGCATGCTCGTGCAGACGGAGTGGCGCCGGCGGGTGATCGGCATGAGTGACTGCATGTGGGGGCTGCTCGACGGCGTCAACGACGCCGGGCTCGCGGTATCGCTCACGTTCGGCGGCCGCACCGCAACCGGCGAGGGGTTCGCGATCCCGCTCGTCGTCCGGTACATGCTCGAGACGTGCACGTCGGTCACGGAGGCCTGCGACGCGCTCGCGCGCATCCCCGTCCACGCCAGTCAGAACATCACACTCGTCGACAGCACCGGCGACTACATGACCGCCTACGTGGCCCCCGACCGGCCGCTGCGCCTGGTCAAGACCCCGGTGACGACCAACCATCAGGGGACGGTCGAGTGGCCCGAATACGAGCAGGCCGTCCACAGCGTCGAGCGCGAGAGCTGCCTGCTGTCGCTGATCGGCGATCCGACGATGACCGCCGAGCGGCTGCTGGACGCGTTCCTTCAGGAGCCGGTCCACTCAAGCGGCCACCGCTCGGGCACAGGCACGCTCTACACCGCGTCGTACTACCCCGGTGACGGGCGCATGGAGATGCGCTGGCCCAGCGGCGAGCGGTGGACCGAGAGCTTCGACGCGTTCGTCGCGCTGGACCACACCGAGATCTACGACGCACCCGCGGACTACGCGCGAGCCGCGTAGCACGCCGGCGCGCTGAGCGGTCCGCCGCAGCGCCCCCCCTCAGACCCCCTTCACCGCCGCGGGAAAGGCGATCGGGCTCTCCGGCTCGTGCTCGATCGGGGTGCCCGCGTATTTGGCCTTCATCCCGCCGATCCAGTGGCGGGCACGTTCGGTGAGTGCGCCGTCGTCGGTCTGAAAGCGTCCGCGGGAGACGAGGATTCCGAGGTCGCCGCCCTTGTAGCGATATTCGCCGGGGCCGGCGACGCGCAGGTAGAAGGCCTCGGACTCGTCCTGGATGGAGTGCCAGTCGTTGCCCCAGTGACTCCAGCCGATGGTGCCGTCATCGTCGATGCGGTAGATGCCGGTGCGCGGGGCATCGGTGATGAGCTCAACGTGGTCGTCGGTGTCCTTGATGACCATCTGTGACCAGACGTCGAGCAGCTCGACACGGCCCCAGCGGTCGTTGATCTCGTCCACGTCGATCTCGTAGTCGACGCCGAGATACTCGATGAGGTGAAATGCGAACAGCGGCATGTCGGCGTACGCCGCGGCGGTGACGTTCGTGATCGAGGTCACGCCGCTGATGCGCGGGTTGAGCTCGCCGAGGTAGAGGTCGCCGGTGTCGCGGTCGATGAGGTAGTCGACCTCGAAGAATCCGCGGTAGCCCTCCTTGGCCAGACGGTCGCCGAGTTTGGCGGTGGCCTGGCGGGCGGCGCTGCGGTGCTCGGGCGAGAGCGCGGTCGGGAACATGTCGTTGCCGCACCATCCGCCGCGGTAGGGGGTGAGCTCGGGGTGACCGGTCAGGTCGTGCATGACCGGCCCCACCACGGTGCCGTGGCGGGTGATGACGGCCTCCATCGCCGCGGCGGCGCAGTTGATGCGCTTCATCACCTTGAGGTCCTCGTCGATCAACGCTTCGTGGTCGCGCTCCCAGTCGGCGGGACCGGCGATGAAGAACGTGGTCTTGCCCGAATCCCCGTACGGGGTCTGGACGACGAGGTCGTGGCTGAGGCCCTGGCTGTCGGCGAGCGTGACCAGCTCGGGGTAGGTGGCGGCGCGGCCGAGGACGTTGGGAACGCTGGCAACTCCGGCTTCGGCGGCCAGGCGGGTGGTGACGATCTTCGAGTCGATGTGATGGCGAAGCTCGCAGGAGGGAAGGATGATCTCCATGCCCGCGTCAGCGGCCAGCCGCTCGCTCTCCTCGTCGAACATCACGAAGCACACCTTGGGGCGCGGGCCGCGGTGCTCGGACCAGGTCCTCACCTCCGGGCTTGAGAGGAGCGCGTTGCAGACGTCCTCCATCGAGGTGAATTCGTAGCCGCTGCGGTCGCTGGGAACGAACACCCGGGAGTGGTTGCCGTCAAACGAGTCCATCCAGTTGACGTAATAGAACGACCGCACCCACCGATCGATGCCCAGCAGGTTGAACGCGGTCGGCGAGACGAAATACACCGGCTGCTGGTTGGTGCGCAGAAACCCTCGGATCTGCGAGATGCCGCGCAGCACGCCCGCCTGCTCAGTGGTGGTTGTCATCCTCAACCTCTCCTTTGTCCGTCACTCGCTCACGAGGCCGCACCAGTCGCCGACGAACACCGCCAGGACCTGGGCCGCCCGCTCCATCGACGCGATCGAGACCCGCTCGTCGATCCCGTGGATCTGTTCGGCCAGCGGCCCGAAGCACACCGCCGGAATTCCCCGCCTGACGAAGTGCCGCGCGTCGGTTGTCGCGGTCGTCGGCGCCTGCGGCGCCGTGGTGCCCACCACGCGGTGATAGGCCTCGGCCAGGGTCACCGTCACCGGTTCATCCGGCGGCAGGGTGAACCCCTCGCAGCGGAAGCCGTCGTAGCGCACGCGGGGCGGGTTCTCGGCCAGGAACGGGTTCGCCGCGGCGGCGGCGGCGACCGCCGCCTCGACGCGCCCTGCGACCTCGCGCGGCGACTGACCGGGGTACATCGCCAGCCGGTAGGACACCGTGCACTGCGCGGCCACGGTCGAGGCCCAGTCCCCACCGTGGATGACGCCGGGGTTCAGGTTGATCGGATGCGCGAACGCGTCGAACGGTGGCGGCTTGACCGCGTTCATCTCGGCCTCGAGCTCCCGCAGCGCCAGCGACACGGTCGCCGCCGCGTCGATCGCGTTGAACCCGGCTGCGCTCGCCACCGCCGCGTGGGCGGGGCGGCCGACGACGTCGACATGCGCCCAGAGCACGCCCACCTGTGAGGTCATGATGTGGTCCGGGTGCGGCTCGGCGATCACGCACGCGTCGGCAACCGGACCGGACAGCAGGCACTGCAGCGCGCCGTTGCCGGTGCACTCCTCCTCCACCACCGACTGCAGGTGCACGTCCGCGCGCGGCGCCAGCCCCAGACTGCGCAGCGCCCGCACAGCCCCCACGATCGCCACCAGCCCCGCCTTCATGTCGCCCGCGCCCCGCCCGTACAGCCAGTCGCCGTCGCGGCGCGGAACGAACGGGGGCGAGGACCACAGCTCGGTCGCTGCCGGCGGCACCACGTCGACGTGGCCGCCCAGGATCAACGATCGCCCGCCCTCAGCGCCCGCCTCCCAGGTCGCGACCACGTTGCGTTTGTCCGAGACGTCCCAGGAGAACGGGCTGGAGCCGGGGTCGGCCCGGAGAGCGTCCGCATCCAGCCACACGTCCTGCGGCGCCAGTCCGGCGTCCCGCAGCGCCTGTTCCATCACCACCTGGCCGGCCTCCTCGGCGCCGAGCACCGTCGGCGCCGCCACCAACTGCTCCAGCACGTCGACCATCCACTCGGTCTGCGACGCCACGGCGGCCGTGATCTCCGCCTCGGTCGCCGCCGCGGTCGGGCCGCCGGTCATCAGCGGAGCCGCTCCCCGGCGATCTGGAATGCGTTCGCCCGATCCATGGATGGGTGTGAATCATGCCGGACCGGTCCTCCGGCGTCGAGTCGCGCGCGCCCCCTCAGGCGTACTCGGGAGCGCCGGCTCCCTGGAGCTGAGCGGCTTCCACGGTGTTGGCCATCAGCATCGCGATGGTCATCGGGCCCACCCCGCCGGGAACGGGTGAGATCCAGTGTGCGAGCGGCGCGACCGCGTCGTATTCGACGTCGCCGACGATGTGGTCTCCGACGCGGTTGATGCCGACATCGATGACGGTGACGCCCGGCTTGACATCGTCGCGGCCGATCAGTCCCGGCGCGCCCGCGGCGACGATCAGGATGTCGGCGCGGCGCGTGGCGGCCCGCAGGTCGCGGGTCCCCTTGTGGCAGCTGGTGACGGTGGCGTCGCGTTCGAGCAGCATCTGCGCCATCGGGCGACCGACCAGGTCGGAGCGGCCGACGACGACCGCGTCGGTCCCGTCGACGGGGATGTCGTACTCGTCGAGCAACCGCATCACCCCGGTCGGAGTGCACGGTCGCAGCCCGGGCCGGCCCGAGGCCAGGCGCGCCACGCTCTCGCCGGTCAGGCCGTCGACATCCTTGTCCGGATCGATGCAGCGGATCACCGCCCGGGGGTCGAGATGGTCCGGGAGCGGGAGCTGGACGAGGATCCCGGTGACCGTCGGATCGGCGGACAGCGAGAGGACCAACTCCTCGAGCTCGTGCTGCCGTGTGCTCGCGGGCAGGTGGCGGTGCAGGTCGCGCATGCCCAACTCGACGCACATCCTCCGCTTGTTCCGGACGTAGATCGCCGACGCGGGATCCTCCCCGACCAGGATCGTGGCCAGGCCGGGCGGCTGCGTCATCTGCCGGACCTCGTCGGCGACGTGCTCGCGAACCAGCGAGGCGACGGCCCTACCGTCGATGACGTTCGATCGCTTGTTCACGGCACGATCGTAACCGAGCCACCGACGTCGCCTCGCGCGGAGGTGGACCATCGGTCGGTGCGAAACGAGATCGGAGGCAGTTGATGACGGCAGTGGCGCTGATTCCAGGGGCGGGCGGCCTGGGGTGGTACTGGCATCTGGTGCAGCGCGACCTGCGGGCGCGCGGACACGACGCGTTTGCGGTGGATCTGGCGGCGTTGGGCCGGACCGGACTGCCGGCGTACGCCGACGCGGTCGTGAACGCGATCGACGGTCGCGCCGAGGTCGCGCTCGTCGCGCAATCGATGGGCGCCTTCACGGTGCCGCTCGTGTTCGAGCGCGTGACGCCGAGCGCGCTGGTGTTCGTCAACGCGATGATCCCGCGCCCGGGCGAGACGCCGGGGGAATGGTGGGGCAATGTGGACTCCGAACAGGCCAGGATGAGCGCCGCGAGACGTGCGGGCTACAGCACCGAGCTCGACCTGGCGACCTACTTCATGCATGACGTCCCTGAGCATCTGATCGCCGAGATGCAGGCGCGCGCCGCGTCGCAGCTCGACGAGCGATTTGAGGACGTCTGCGCCTTCGACGCCTGGCCTGCGGTCCCGATCCATGCGATCGCCGGCCGTGAGGACCGGTTCTTCCCGCTCGAGCTCCAGCAACGGGTGGCGCGCGAGCGCCTCGGCGTCGACCCCGTCGTGGTGCCCGGAGGCCATCTCGCCGCGCTCAGCTACCCGGACGAGATGGCCGACGCGATCGCCGGGGTGCTCCCTGCCAGGTGAGCAGCGCGCGCCGTCGCAAGGCGCGTCACGTCTATTCAGTTGAGGTACAGTCCGGCGCTCTGGGCGATCTCCCCACCCAGCTTCTGAGATGAGCACCGCACTGCTGTCGCCGCTGGAGATCGGGCCAGTCACCCTGCGCAACCGCATCGTCTCGAGCTCGCATCAGACGACGCTCGTGCACGACCATCTCCCGACCGACGATTTCGTCGCCTACCAGCACGCCCGCGCGGCGGGGGAGACCGGCCTGATCATCATGGAGGCGGTCGCCGTCGCCCCGTCCGGGCTGCTCACCGCGCACACGCTCGGCGGCTACCTCGACGCGATCGTCGAGGGTTACCGGCGGGTTGCCGCCCCCGTGCAGCGGGAGGGATGCCGGCTGTTCGTGCAGCTGTTCCACGGCGGTCGCGAGCAGATCGCATCGGCCCCCCGACCGCCGGCGGTCTCCTCCTCGGCGCTTCCCAGCGCGCGCTACCACACCGAGCCGCGCGCCTTGCGGACCGAGGAGGTCGAGGCGTTGATCGCCTCCTACGCCCGTTGCGCGGAGCTGGCGGCGGCCGCCGGGCTCGACGGCATCGAGGTCACTGCGGCGCACGGCTATCTCGGCGAGCAGTTCTTCCGCCCGGAGTACAACCTCCGCACCGACCGCTACGGCGAGCCGACCCGGTTCGTCGGCGACGTGCTGCGCGCGGTCCGCGCCGCGGCGCCGGGGCTCGCG
>DATJTS010000101.1:0-37131 GCA_035503035.1 Solirubrobacteraceae bacterium | reverse complement strand
GAAGCACCAGTCGGTGCCCTGCTCGATATAGAGCGCGGCGAGCTCCTGCACGGTGAAGGGGCCACCGAGCCGGTGCGCAAGCTCGGCGGTGAGCGCGTCGACGACCCGCTCGGCGGCGGTCCGCTCGCGACCCTCCACCGCGGTCAGTCGCCGTCCGCCGTCCTGCCACAGGCCGATCAGGTCCTCGTAGCGGGGTGGGTTGGCGCTCATCGCGCGGTCCTTCCCCACCCGGTCCTTCGCGCCCGGGTCAGCGCCCCGACTGGCCGGTCATGACGTAGGGCTGCTCGCCCGCGCGGGTCATGCCCAGCTGCCGCGCCCGACGGATGATCGTCGTCGGGTCGTTGAGCGTCCGCTCGCTCTGCTCGAGCTGTGCGTGACGGAGCTCCAGCGAGCGCACGATCGCGTTCTGGCGCGCGTTCTGCGCGCGGGTGGAGAGGTAGGAGACCGCATGCTCGGCGTACACCGCGACGACCGCACCGAGAACCACCAGCAACGCGATCCGTCCCATGCGCTCCCAGCGCAGCCGGATCGCGGCCGACCTGAGCGGAACGTGGCGCGGCTTGGGTCGGCCGGCGGCGCGCGCCTGCTGGCGTTCGGCCGCACGGGCGCGCGCGGTCGAGCCCGAGGCGGAACCAGAACGTGTGCGTGCGGCGGACGAGGCGGAGCGAGCAGGCGGCATCCCTGAACGCCTTCGTTCGACGGGGCCGCAGTCCTTCCTGCTGCAGGCTCAGCTGCATAACGCAACGAGAGTCGTGCGATCTTCCCCCGGTCCGGGTGAAAATCCTGCAACTCTCGACGGGGCGCCCCGGCCCCGGGGCGGGCGGCTTCCCACTACTCCCGGAACGCCGACCGCCCCGGATAGGTCGCCTCAGACCCCAACGCCTCCTCGATGCGCAGCAGCTGGTTGTACTTGGCCACGCGGTCCGAGCGTGAGGGCGCGCCGGTCTTGATCTGCCCGCAGCCGGTCGCCACCGCGAGGTCCGCGATCGTCACATCCTCGGTCTCCCCCGACCGGTGCGACATGACGGCCGAGTAGCCGGCCTCCTTGGCCATCCGGATCGCGGCGAACGTCTCGGTCAGCGTCCCGATCTGGTTGACCTTGATCAGGATCGAGTTGCCGACGCCCTCGTCGATGCCGCGCTTGAGCCGCTGGGTGTTGGTCACGAACAGGTCGTCGCCGACCAGCTGGACGTGGTCGCCGAGGCGCTCGGTGAGCGTCTTCCACCCCTCCCAGTCCTCCTCGTCCATCCCGTCCTCGATCGAGACGATCGGGTAGCGGTCGCACAGCTCGGCCCAATAGCCGGTCAGGTCCTCGGCCGACAGCGTCCGACCCTCGTGCTCCAGCACGTAGCCCTCGCCGTCCTTGAACAGCTCCGAGACCGCGGGGTCAAGTGCGATCGCCACCTGTTCGCCGGGCTCGTAGCCGGCGGCCTTGATTCCCGCGACCAGCAGCTCAAGCGCCTGCTCGTTCGATTCCAGGTCGGGCGCGAAGCCGCCCTCGTCGCCGACGGTCGTGCCGTGCCCCTGCTCGTGCAGGGTGTTCTTCAGCGCGTGAAAGGTCTCGGCGCCCATCCGCAGCGCCTCCGAGAACGACGCGGCGCCGACCGGGACGATCATGAACTCCTGGAAGTCGACGGCGTTGTCGGCGTGGGCACCGCCGTTGAGCACGTTCATCATCGGGACCGGCAGCACGTTCGCGGTCTCACCGCCCAGGTAGCGCCACAGCGGCTGGCGCTCCTCGGCGGCGGAGGCATGCGCCGCGGCCAGCGAGACGGCGAGGATCGCGTTGGCGCCGAGCCGCGACTTGTTCGGCGTGCCGTCGAGCGAGATCAGGGTGCGGTCGAGCGCCGCCTGGGCGGCGGCCTCCATCCCGCGGATGTGGGTCGCGATCTCCCCGTTGATGTTCTCCACCGCCCGGGAGACGCCCTTGCCCATCCACGCGTCACCGCCGTCGCGCAGCTCGGTGGCCTCGAACTCGCCCGTCGAGGCGCCGGATGGCACGGCGGCGCGGCCCCAGGCTCCGGACTCCACCGAGAGCTCGACCTCGACGGTCGGGTTGCCGCGGCTGTCCAGGATCTGGCGGGCGTGCACGTGCTCGATCTGGCTCATGGGGCGGGTCGTTCTCCTCTGTGGTGGACGGCGCGGGCGTAGTACGAGAGCTGATCCTCGAACGACAGATCGTCCCAACTTCCGCCCGAGGATGCAGCGAGCTCGGATGCAGCGGTGACCGTGTCGCGGAAGCGGCCGCTCGCGTCCCGCAGAGCGAGCTCGGGGTCGACCTTCCGCACCCTGGCGAGATTGACCGCGGCGAACAGCAGGTCGCCGATCTCCCGATCGCCCGCGTCGGGCGCCGCGGCCACCTCCATGACCGCGCGCAGCGCCTCGGCCGGCTGCTCCGGATCGCTGCGCGCCGGGTCAAATCCGGAGCTGGCCGCCCGACGCTGCACCTTGCGGGCATACAGCGGGCCCGGCAGGTTCTCCGGGACCTCGCCGAAGATCCCGGGCTCGCGGCCGTCCTCGTCCTGCTTGATCCTGTCCCAGTTGCGCAGCACCTCGCCGGCGTTCGCCACCTCGGTCTCGCCGAACACGTGGGGATGGCGGCGGATCAGCTTCTCGGTGACGTGCTCGGCGACCGCGGCGAGGTCGCCGGCGCCGCGCTCCTCCAGGAGCATCGAGAGGAAGTGAACCTGGAAGAGGACGTCGCCGAGCTCGTCGAGCAGCTTTGCGTCATCGCCGGAGCGCGCGGCGTCGGCCAGCTCGTAGGCCTCCTCGACGGTGTGCGGGACGATCGAGCGCTCATCCTGCTCGCGGTCCCACGGGCAGTCGACCCGCAGGCGGTGCGTGATCGCGTCCAGGCGCTCGAGCGCCCGCGCGGCCTCGCTCACTTCGACGAGGTCGAGGAGGTCGTCGCGGTCGCGCTGCCCGAGGCGGAAGTGCTGCTCGTCGCGGGCGTGGTCGACGGGGCGGTCGCGGCCGACGTGCTCGTGGTCTTGGGCTTCTTGTAGCCCTTGCAGAGGCTGATCACGTAGTACTTGGCGCACACGGTCCGGTTGCCGTACAGCGCCTTGGCCTTCTTGTTGACCTGGGTCGACGCGTTGGTCTGCTTCTGGTTGGTGAGCGTTTCCTTGATCTGCGGCGTCGCCTTGGCGAGCGACTGGTGCGTCGCCGGCGTGATCTTGATCACCTGCACGACGTAGTAGCCGAACGAGCCCTTGACCGGACCGACGAGCTTGCCCTTCGCCGCGGCGAAGGCGGCCTTGGAGAGCGCGGCGTCCTGCTGGCCCTGGGAGACGTTCTCAAGCAGCCCACCGTTGTTCTTGGTGGTCGGGTCGGTCGAGTACTTCTTGGCCACGACCTTCCAGCTCTGGCCGCTCTTGAGCGCGGTCAGTGCCTTCTGAGCCGTCGCCTGGGTCTTGGCGAGCACGATCCGCATGTTCCGGGTCTCGGGCGTGCCGAAGGTCGAGGAGTGCGCCTTGTAGTAGGCGGCGATGTCGGCACTCGTGACCTTCGTGTTGTACTTGGCCTCGAGCTTCTGCAGCACGAGCGTCTCGCGCGTGCGCCAGTCGATGTCGGCGAGCGTGTAGCCGACGGAGTGCAGGAACTTCACGAACGCGGCCTGGGTCTTGATCCCCTGCTCCTTCTTCTCCTTGTCAATCTGCTTCTGGATCTGGGCGTTGGTGATCGTGATCCCGAGCTTGTGGGCGTAGGCCTGGTACCAGTAGCCCGTGATGAAGAACTGGAGGACCTCGTTGGAGAGCTGCGAGAACACGCCCTGGCAGGTCTTGCGGACCTCGGCGTCGCTCTCCTTCTTCAGCTGCGGGTAGCCGGCCTTCGCCTCCTTGATGCAGGTGGTGAACTCCGGCGGATCGTTGGGGACGATGATCGGCGAGTTCGGGCTCTCCGAGGACTGCTGCTTGACCACCAGGTACATCCAGTGGTTGAGCGCGCGCAGGGAGATCGGGTTGCCCGCCACGCTGGCGACGGAGCCCGACGGCACGCCGCCGCTGGAGCCGCAACCGGCCACCAATAGCGCGATGACCACAAAAAAGGCGCCAAGCGCCGAAATCGACCTACGAGACTTCATCGGCGGCCGATACTAGCGTCGAATTCACGACGGGCGCGGAACCCGGGCACAGACTTCACCGCCTCTTATCCGGAGCGCGGGCGGGTTCAGCTCACGCGGCGGCCACGCTGCGCTCGGTGGCGGCGCCGTCTCCGTCCGCCTCGCGCATGACCGCGAGCAGCACGTCGGCGGCCCGAACGATCTCCGGGAAGCGCTCGCCAGGCTCCTTGGAGACCCGCACCGACAGCTGGGACTTGCCCGACTCATACAGCGCGCCGGGGATCTCCGCGCGGATCTTCTTGGCGCGCACGGAGTCGAGCTCGATCGGGGTCACCGCGAGCCGGTCGCCGCGCACGGCGACGTTCTGGGCGCCGGCCAGGCCGAGCTTGATCCGCGCCTGCTGAAGCAAGATCAGGTTCGACATCGGCTCGGGCAGCTCGCCGAAGCGGTCCTCCAGTTCGTCGTGCAGCGCCCTCAGGTCGGCGACCTCACGCGCGCCGGCGATCCGGCGGTGCACATCCACCTTCGCCTGCTCGTAGGGGATGTAGTCGGCGGGCACGTAGGCGTCGACGTTGACGTCCAGGCGGACCGGCTCCCAGTCCTCCGACGGGCCGCCGTCGCCGTTCTCTGACTCCATCGCCTCGACCGCCTCGTCGAGCATCCGCATGTACAGCTCGAAGCCGAGCGCGGCGACGTGGCCGGACTGCTCGTCGCCGAGCAGGTTGCCGGCGCCGCGCAGCTCCAGGTCGCGCATCGCGATCTTGAAGCCGGCGCCGAGCTCGGTGTAGTCGCTCAAAGCAGAGAGCCGCTGCGCCGCCTCGGGCGTCAGCGCGGCCGCGCTGGGGTACAGCAAGTAGGCGTACGCGCGCTCCGTGGAGCGACCGACGCGGCCACGGATCTGGTAGAGCTGCGAGAGCCCGAACATGTCGGCGCGCTCGACGATCAGCGTGTTCGCCTGGGGGATGTCGATGCCGGACTCGACGATGCTCGTGCACACCAGGACATCCGCGTCGCCGCGCAGGAAGGCCATCATCCGCTCCTCCAGCTGGCCGTCCTCCATCTGGCCGTGGGCGACCAGGAACTTCATCCCGGGGCACAGGCCGCGCAACCGCACCGCCGTCTCCTCGATCGTCTCCACCCGGTTGTGCAGGAAGAACGCCTGGCCGTGGCGCTCCTTCTCCCGCAAGAGCGCGCGGCGTACGAGCTCCTCGTCGTACTCGCCGACGAACGTCTTCACCGGCCGCCTGCCCTCGGGCGGGGTCTCGATGACGCTGATGTCCCGCACCCCGGCGAGCGACATCTGCAGGGTGCGCGGGATCGGGGTGGCCGACATCGCGATCACGTCCACGCGCAGCTTCAGCTGGCGCAGCAGCTCCTTCTGCTTGACCCCGAAGCGCTGCTCCTCATCGACGATCAGCAGCCCCAGGTCCTTGGCGCGCACGTCGCGGGAGAGCAGCCGGTGGGTGCCGATCAGGATGTCGACCTCGCCGCCGGCGAACCGGGCGATCGACTCCTTCTGCTCAGCGGCCGAGCGGAACCTGGAGACGTGATCGATCGTGACCGGATAGTCCTTCAGCCGCTCCGAGAACGTCCCGAAGTGCTGCTGGGCGAGAATCGTGGTCGGCGCGAGCAGCATCACCTGCTTGCCGTCCTGGGCGGCCTTGAACGCGGCCCTGAGCGCGACCTCGGTCTTGCCGTAGCCGACGTCGCCGCAGATCAGCCGGTCCATCGGGCGCGGCGCCTCCATGTCGGACTTGACGAACTCGATCGCGTCGCGCTGGTCGGGCGTCTCGGTGTAGGGGAACGCGTTCTCGAACTCGACCTGCCAGTCGGTGTCGGGCGGGAACTCGTGGCCCGCGCGGCGCTTGCGCTCGGCGTAGAGGTTGAGCAGCTCGCCGGCGAGCTCCTGAGCGGCCCGCCGCGCCCGGGACTTGATCGTCTCCCAGCGGGTGCCGCCGAGCTTGGAGAGCGGCGGGTGCGCCCCGCCCCCGCCGACGTAGCGGGAGATCTTGGCGAGCTGGTCGACGGGCACGAACACCTTGTCCGAGCCCGCGTACTCGAGGTAGAGGTAGTCGCGGGTGACGTTGGCGACGGTCTTGGTGTCGAAGCCGGCGAAGCGGGCGATGCCGTGGTCCTCGTGGACGACGATGTCTCCGGTGCGCAGGTCGGCGAAGCTCCTGAGCACGCCGCGGCGCCGGGTGCCGACGCCGGTCGAGCGCTCGCCACGGCGGCGCTGGAAGAGGCGCTGTTCGGGGATGATCGCCAGGTGGAACTGGGGCGCGATGAACCCCTGCGCGAGCCGCGCCTGGACCATGAGCAGACGGCCGTCCGACTCCGCGGTGGTCGCCGTGGGGTCATCGCCCAGCCACCGGACCTTCAACCGGCCCAAGTTGTACGCGAACCGCTCCCCGATCCCTCTTTGCGCGAACGCGAGCACCGTCCGGTAGCCCGAGCGGGTGAGCTTCTCGAGCTCCGGCTCGGCCTCCTTCAGTCCGCGCGCGGCGATGTCGGCGGTCTGGGCGCGGAACGCGAACGGCTGGTCCTGGTCGATGCTCGTCAGCCGGATGCGGACGCGCGTGTCGAGGTCGGCGAGGATGTGGTCGGGATCGACGTACAGGTGCTGGGCGTCCTGGTCGGCGAGTGACGTGGAGACGTCCTGCCAGTGATCGGCGAGCGCGGGCGCCAGGTCCTCGCCCCCCGCGATCAGGACCGACGCCTGATCGCCGATCAGCTCCAGCAGCGGGTGGAAGCGGTCGACCGGGAGCAGCTCGGCGACGTCCGGGCGCTCCTCGGGATCCTCCAGCGCGGCGATCTCGGCGAGCTCCCGGTGCTCGGCGGCCAGCTCGGCGGCGGGCGCCACCTCGACGGCGTCGGCCTCCCCGAGGGAGCGCTGGGTGAAGGTGGAGAACCACCGCAGCGACTCGATCTCATCGCCGAACAGATCGATCCGCACCGCCCGGTCCTCGGTCGCCGGGAACAGGTCGAGCAGCCCGCCGCGGATGGCGAACTGGCCACGGTCCTCCACCTGGTCGACGCGTTCATACCCGGAGGCGACCAGCTCCAGCGCCGTCTCGTCGAGGTCCATGAGCTCGCCGGTCCGCAGCACGAACGGGTGCGGGCGCAGCGCGCGCTCCGGCACCTTCTCGGACAGCGCGACCGCGGAGACGACGATCACCGGCGCCTGCGCGTCGGCATCGACCGGCGGCTCGAGCAGCGCGTCGAGTGCCGCGATGCGCAATCCGACCAGGTGCGGCGGCGGCGCGAGGTGGGACTCGTAGGTGACCCCGCGGCTCGGGTAGTACCGCACCGGCCGGGGATCGAGCCAGGTCTTCAGTCCGTTCGCCAGGTCGTGCGCGGCACGGTCGTCGCCGGCCACCACGATCGCGGGGCGGTCCGGGTCCCGGTCCAGCAGCGCGGAGATGAGGTACGGCCGCAGCGACTGCGAGACGAACGCCTCTCCCCCGTCGCGCGCCAGCGCGGCGGTCTGCGGGTCATCATCGGCGTGAACGAGAAGCGGGCGAAGCATCGGGAGCGGCTCCTCTCAGTCTAGGAGCGCTCTCGACCCTTCGCCCGCCGCGGTTCAGCTGATCGTGAACCTGTCGAACGTCGCGATCCCGGTCACCCCCGGATCGTGGGAGACCTCGAACATGCCGGCGTCCTGGGTGCTCGCCTGGTCAGGCACGGTGGCGCTGCCGACCGGCTCCCAGGTCGTGCCGTCAGTGGAGTAGGACCCGGTGTAGGTGTCCCCGCTGCGGACGAGCTTCAGGTACACGGGCACGGTCGACGGGATCGTCCCGTTCGGCGGCGTCACGTTGTCGATGTACTGCCCGCCGTTGTCGTCGTACTCGAGCTGGATCCCGCCCGACGGAGAGTCGAACAGGATCACCCCCTCCGGAGCGGTCCCGGCGCCCGCGATGTCGTTGCGGACCATGATCCCCGCCTTCGCGTAGCCGGCGAGGTTCTGCTCGCCGGTCAGCTCGGTGGTGATCGTCGCGCTGGTCCCGACCACGCCCGACTGGTAGATCGCGCTGTAGTCGTCGGCGCCGGTGTAGACATCGGCGCCCGCCCCCTCGATGCCGAACTGGTCGCCGACCTGGGAGAAGGTCGCCGGGGCGTCGGTCGCCGAGGAGTAGGTGAGATAGGGCGATTGCACCGGTCCGCCGGTGAGCGTCACGGTCGAGTCGGTCGTCGAGCTCTGCGCGCGCCCAGCCCAGTCGTCGGCGGCGCTCGCGGTGAGCGTCCCGGTCTGGAACGGCTGGGAGGCCGCCGGGGCCGAGACGCGGAACGCCGCGGTCACCGTCTCCCCGGAGGCCACGGTCACCGCTGTCGTCGCGGTCTTGGCCGTCTCCGTCCACCCGGAGGGGACGTTGAGCGAGAGGCTCAGCCTGTGGACAGCTTGCACGCCGTCGTCGGTGAACGCCACCTTCTCGGTGAAGGTGTCATCGCCCGGCTCCTGCGACCGCCCGGAGATCTGCAGTGAGGTGAGCGGCGGGATTGGTCGCTTGGCCGGCGGCGCTACCCGCAGCAGCGCCACTCCGTGCGCGGGCACCTCCTCGCTGATCCGCCCGGCGGTCTCACGCACCGTGCGGTTCCAGAGGTCGTGGACGGCGTATTCCTGACCGCCCGAGAGGCCGAGCTTGCTCGCATTGGTCGAGATCACCTGAGAGCCCGACCCGGTGTTGAACAGCCCGACGACGGCGTCACCGGACTGTTCCTGCTTGGTGAACACCTGCGTCGTCGCGGTGTTGACGATGCGGTGCGCGTCGATCGCGTCCTGGTCGACGGAGATGACCGCGCGGTTCTTGAGGTAGGAGAGGTCGAGCGGGTCGAGGTTGGTGAGATCGGTGCCGAGGATGAACGGCGAGGCACCGAGCGCCCACAGGCTCATCTGGGTCTGGCGCTCGTCGGGGGTGAGACCGTCGTTGTCCCCGTTGCCGACCTCGATCGAGTCGTAGTCATTGAACCCGCCGGGCCCGCCGTACGGCGCCCACGCCGCAACCGAGTCAAACCGGCTCTCGACGTTCGACCAGTCGGTGAGTGGATAGCTGCTGCTTGAGCAGTAACACTCGATGTCGCCCGTGGTCCGCCAGCCGTTGGAGTACTTCGCCCAGGTCGAGGCGTCATTGATGTTGAGGCTGTTGGAGAGCTCGAGGTGGATCTTGCGCCCGGTCTGCCGCAGCGCACCCGACCACGCTTCGACGTCGGGGATGTCGAAGCTCCCGACGCCGTCGAGCTTGACGTAGTCGACGTGCCAGCGGGCGAACTGGTCCGCCCATGAGTTGATGAACGCCTGCGCGCCCGGCTTGGAATAGTCGATCCCGACCATTCCGCCGCAGTTGTAGTTGTTCTCCGAGGCGGTGGTGGCAATCTGATCGGCGGTGTACGGCGTTCCCTTGATCTGGGTGTTCTGGGCGACCGCCTGACTCGAGATCCCGGGAGTGACGTAGATCCCGAATTTCAGCCCGAGGCTGTGGACATAGTTGGCCGTCGCCTCGATCCCGTTCACGGACCCCTGGCTCGGGAACTTTGACGCGTCGATCACCCAGCGTCCGTACCGGTCGACGTTCGGTCCCTGCGAGCCCGGGCACTGGTACCAGAAGTCGTCGAGGTTGACGTAGCGGTAGCCGACGCTCCTCAGGCCGCTGCTCACCATCGCGTTCGCCTGCGCCTCGACCGACGCCTCGGTCGGGCTGTGGCGCAGGAAGCTCCAACTGCTCCACCCCATCGCCGGCCGGGCGCCGACGCCGTTGTCCTCTGCGCGTGCCGCCGGGACCGCGCCCAGCCCCGCGATGCCGAGCACCACCGCGATGCGCGCCAGCGCGCGCCATCTCACGATCCCGCCCATGGTTCCTCCTGTCGGTCCTGCCCGGCCTGGATGCCCGGGCGCAGGTCGCTATGCCCTCCTCGGGCGAGCGCCAAACCGACCGGGCCGCAAGCGGGAGGATCAGGCGCCGAAAGGTGACAACGCGCCGCTCTCCAGGGCCGCGGGCGCCCCGCCGGTGCTGGAGCTGCCGCCGCCGGCGCTGCTCGCGCCTGAGCTGCTGGTACCGGAGCTGCCCGCGGCGGAGCTGCCCGCGGCGACCGCGGTCACGCGGAGCAGCAGCACGCCGTGCGCCGGCACGATCCCGCCGACCCGCCCGCCCGTCAGCCGCGTGGCGCCGGTCCACAGGTTGGCGAGGTGGTCGTGGCCGGTCAGCGGCAGCCCGAGCTGGGCCTGGGTGACGGTGAGCAACCGCGGACGAGAGGTCATGTTGAAGAGCCCGACGACGCCCTCATCGGACCGTTCGCGCTTGGCGAACAGCTGTGCCGTCGAGGTGTCGACGATGCGGCGGGCGTCGATGCCGTCCTGGTCGACCGCGATCACGCTGCGGTTGAGCAGGTAGGACAGATCGAGCGAGTTGAGATGCGTGAGGTCGGCGCCGAGGATCAGCGGCGCGGCGCCGAGCGCCCAGAGGCTGAGCTGGGTCTGGCGCTCGGGCGGCGTCAACCCGTCCTGCGCGCCGTTGCCGACCTCGATCGAGTCGTAGTCGTTGAACGCCCCCGGATGGCCATACGGAGCCCAGGCCGCGACCTCGTTGAAGCGCTGCTCCACGTTGGCCCAGTCGGTGAGCGGATAGCTCGTGCGCGAGCAGTAGCAGTCGATGTCCGGCCCGGTGCGCCATCCGTTGGCGTACTGCTGCCACGCCGAGGCGTCGGAGATCGAGAGGTTGTTGGAGAGCTCGAGCCCGATTGGGCGGTGGGTCTGACGCAGCGCCTGCGACCACGCCTTGATGTCGTCGATGTCCGAGCGACCGACGCCGTCGAGCTTGACGTAGTCCACACCCCAGGAGGCGAGCTCATCGGCCCACGAGTCGACGAACGCCTGGGCGCCGGGCTTGGCGTAGTTGATCCCGACCATCCCGTGGCAGTTGTAGTTGCGCTCCGGTGTGGTGGTGGCGATCTGGTTGGCGGTGTAGGGCGTGCCCTCGATCTGCGTCCGCTGCGCGACCGCCTGGAGCGAGATCCCAGGGGTGATGTAGATCCCGAACTTCAACCCGAGATGGTGGACGTAGGCGGCGGTCGAGGCAATGCCGTTCACGGTGCCCTGGCTCGGGAACTGCGCGGCGTCGGGGATCCAGCGCCCGTTCGCGTCCACGTCCGGGCCCTGCGGCCCCGGGCACGCGTACCAGTAGTCGTCGAGATTCACGTAGCGATATCCGACCGCGGCGAGCCCGCTGCTCACCATCGCCTGGGCCTCGGCCTCGACCGCTGCCTCGGTCGGGTCGTGGCGCAGGAAGTCCCAGCTGCTCCAGCCCATCACCGGGGTGCGGCCGACGCCGTTGGACTCCGCCGAGGCGCTCGCACTGAACGTCCACAGCGCCGCCAGTCCGATGATCACCGCCACGATCGCGGCGCGCAGTCGGCGGCTCACGGATATCCGTCCCTGAGCACGCGTTCCACCGCGTCGGCGGCACGCTCGACGAGATCCTCGACATCCGCCTTGGGCTCGGAGAAGCGGCCGAGCACGTAGGCGGCCACCCGGTCAGGGTCTGTGGTCGGCGGGCGGTCGACGCCGACCCGCACGCGACCGAACTCGGTCGACCCGAGGCCGGTGCGGATCGACTTCAGGCCGTTGTGACCGGCCAGTCCCCCGCCGATACGCACCCGGATCTCGCCGAAGCGGATGTCGATCTCGTCGTGCACGACCAGCACATGGTCGAGGTCTTCGGGGCCGACTGCGCAACGTGCGGGTCCGACCGACCGCCCGGCCTCGTTCATGTAGGTCTGGGGCTGCAGCACCGCGACGCGGGTGAGATCGACCCCGGGGGAGCCGACGCGGCCCTCGCTGAGCAGGCCGCGGTACTTCGTCTTGGGCTTGGGCAGCTCCCAACGCGCGATCAGTTGCTCGGCGACCATGAAGCCGACGTTGTGGCGGGTGCGCGCGTACTCGGCGCCAGGGTTCCCGAGTCCGACGATCAGCCAGTCGACGCGGGCGCCGGAGCGCTCCACGAGCGGCTACTCGGAGTCGCCGTCGTCCGAGGAGCCGGCGTCGCCGGACTCGTCGCCCTCGGCCTCCGCCGGGGCCTCGCCCTCGCCGACGACCTCGGTCTCCGCCTCGATCTCCTCCTCGACCTCGGCCTGGAGCCGCGGCGGGGTGAGGGTGGCGACGACCGTCTCGGCGTCGTCGAGCAGCGTCACGCCGGAGGGCGCCTTCACCTGCTCGATCGTGATCGTGTCACCGATCTGCATCTCGGAGACGTCGTGGGCGACAGACTCCGGAATGTCGGCGGGAAGCGCCTCGATCGCCAGCTCGCGCGTGACCTGCTCGAGCACGCCGCCCTCGCGAACGCCCGGAGCGTCTTCGGAGCCGGTGAGCTCGAGGATCGTGGTCGACTGGATCGCGACGTCCATGCGGACGCGCAGCAGATCGAGGTGCATCGTCAGTCCGGTCACCGGATGGCGCACGAGCTCCTTGACGACCACGGGACCGCTCGAGCCGCCCTCCACCTCAAGCTGCATCACCGCGCCGCTGCCCTGGAGGGCGTGGCGCAGCGTGCGCTCCCCCACCTGGAAGGCGACCGGATCCTCGCCACCGCCGTAGACGACGCCAGGGACCGCGCCGGTGCGACGCAGGCGCCGCGTGGCGCGGGAGTGTCCCGCCTCGCGCGGGGAGACCTTGAGAGCTGTCGTGTCGTTGCTGGCCATGAGCGGCGTACGATGGTAGCGCCACCATTGCGGTGGGGTACCGCGCGGTTGTCGCTGGTCAGCTTCCTCACCTGGCGCTAACCTGTCGATATGTCCGATGGAGTGCAGCTTGTGCTCTGGATCGCCGGGGTACACCTGATCGGATTCGTCTGTGTCGCGGTGCTGATGTTGCCGGCGCTGCGCGAGGATCCGGACTCGTCGAATGGCCCCTGGGACGAGGGCGACGACGGCTGGGGCCGTGGTCCAGGGACGCCGCCGGCCCCGCCGGCACCGCCCCGTGGCGGCGTGCCGCTGCCGGACGCCGTGCCGGCCACCGTGCGGCTGCGTGAGCCGGGCCGCCTCGGCGACTATCTGCCTCCGCGCGAGCGCCGTCCCTCCCGCGAGCCGGTTCGCCCGCCGGTGCGCGCGAGTCGCTGAATCAGCCGTCGCTGAGCTCGATGAACCGCTGGACCGACGCCTCCTGGTGGGCGAGGCGGTCGGCAAGGTCGTGCGCGTGCTCGGCGGCGAGCTCCAGGAACTCCTCGACGCAGCGCTCGGGATCGTCGGCGAGCGGATAGACGCGCGTGAACTCCTGCTGAGCGCAGGCGATCCCCATCGGCGGCCACCCGTCGGCGAGCGTGCGGGCGTTGCAGACCGGGGTGACCACGATCTGGGAGTCGGAGGCAACGAGCGCGGTCGGCAGCATCCGGTGGGCCGGCAGCCGGACGGCGAGCTGCGGGGAGTGGTCGACCCCGACGTGAGAGTGGGCGATGTCCGACAGCGGCCCGCGCCAGACGTCGAGGACGGTGTCGGCGCCGACGAGGGCGTCGCGCATCGTCTGAGCCTGCTCGACGTAGAGCTGCTCGGCCTCGGCGCGATCTTCGGCGTCGGCGAGATCGAGGTCGCACGGCACGCGCAGCAGCGCGCCCGCGGCGATCCGCGTGCCGGCTCCGAGGCTGCCGCAGGCGACGTAGGTCTGGAGCGTTCCGAGGTCCTTGCGGCCGTGGAAGATCACGGTCAGCGACTCGCTGAGCGGCAGGCCGTCGACGCGGAGCGACACCGCCACCGCCGAGGAGTCGTCCAGCAGGGCCGACCTCAGCAGATCCTCGGCGTCCCGGCCCTTGTCCTCTTCGTCGAGCATCGGCTCGCTCCCTTCGTGTCCGGCTGGGTCCTCTGACCTACTCGATTAACTCACGAGGGGCGGTCGTTTTTCCAGCTCCATGTGGAGTGATCGGTTCGGCCATCGGGACCTTGAGGCGAATGTCACGTTCGCTCTACCCGATCGGCAGGGTCCGGACGCGCTCGGCCGGGTAGGCTCCTCGCCGATGAGGAAGCTGCTCTATTTCCCGTTCGCCGTCCTCGGCTCGATTCTCGCCCGCATTCTCGGCCGTCAGGTGTTCCGCACCGTGTGGGAGCGGATCGACGAGGAACCACCCCCCGCGCCCGGCGAAGGCCGCGGAAGCACCGCGAAGGTGGTCGGCGGCCACGCGCTCCAGGCGGCGGTCATGGCCGGCTCGGCGGCTGCGGTCGAGCGAGTGCTGGCGCGCTCGTTCCATCACCTGCTCGGCATCTGGCCACGCAAGCCGCCCAAGCAGAAGGACTAGCCGGACGGTTCAGCGCGCGAGTTTGCTGCGCGCCCAGTCAGGGATCGGCGTCTTGGCGCCGGTGTCTCGGTCCACCCAGACGTAGCGCAGCTCGACCTCCGCGAGCGGGGCGCCGTCCGCGGCGCGGGTGATCAGGTAGTGGAAGGTCATTGAGGTCGTGCCGAGCTGGGCGACGTCGACGGCGACGTCAAGCTCCTCGTCGAAACGCGCTGACGCCCGGAAGCGCAGCCGCGCCTCCGCGACGACCACGTCGACGCCGCGCTCGAGCATCGCCATGTAGCCGCCATACAGCTCGCGCCACAGCTCGGTGAGCGTGTGATCGGCAAACGCGAGGTACTGCGGATTGAAGACGACCCCCTGTGGATCGCATTCGGAGTAGCGGACGCGCAGGCGGTGGACGAACAGCACCGGCCCGGATCGCGCCGGGGCGGCCACGTCTGCTGATTCGGTGACCGGCTCAGCCATCTCCGCCTCCACCCCGGATCACGAACCCCCGCTCCGACAGCGCCTCCACGGCAATCTCAAAGGCACCGAAGTCGCGGCCCGTCAACGCATCGATCGGCCGTCCGGCTGGCCCGGAGGACCGCACCCAGCGCCGCAGCGCCTGCTGGCTGGTGCGCTCCGCCGCCTCGTCGAGCAGCGCGAGCAGGATCGACAGCTCCGGCCGGTGGTCGAGCTGCCCGGACAGGAGCGAGAGCGCGTCGACATCAAGCGTCGCGCACAGCTCCTCGTCGGAGAGGCCGAGTAGCTCCATCAGCCGCGCGGCGCGCTCGCTCTGGGCGGGATCGAACACGGATCGGGATCGTAGCCCGCGGCCCCTGTCCCGACGGCCCGCCGCCGCGATGAGGCTTGACCTCGCCGGGTACACGAGATGAACTCCGGCGTGTCCGGGTGGTCCATCTCGAGGAGGCGCATCGATGACGAGCAGCGACATGACCCGGCGCGAGCAGGCGCTCACCGAGGAGGTGCTCGCCCGCTTCGCCGGCACTCCGTCGCCCCGCCTGCGCGAGCTGCTCACCGAGCTCGTGCGCCATCTGCACGACTTCGCGCGGACGGTGCGCCTCACCGAGGCGGAGTGGACGGCGGCGATCGATTTCCTCACCCGAACCGGCCAGATCACCGATGAGCGCCGGCAGGAATTCATCCTGCTCTCGGACGTCCTCGGGCTCTCGATGCTGACGATCGGGATCAGCGCGCCGCAGGATCCCGACGCGACCGAGCCGACGGTGTTCGGCCCCTTCTTCGTCCACGACGCACCGCAGATCGAGTTCGGCGGCGATGCCGCCCAGGGCGCCCCGGGCGAGCCGTGCTGGGTCGAGGGCCGGGTCACCGCGACCGACGGAACGCCCATTCGCGGAGCCAGGCTCGAGGTCTGGGAGGCGGACGAAGACGGTCTCTACGACGTCCAGTACGACGACGGGCGAACCGCGGGACGAGCCCGCATGCGCGCCGACGACGAGGGTCGCTTCGGGTTCTGGTCGGTCAAGCCGGCGCCCTACCCGATCCCCCACGACGGGCCCGTCGGGCAGCTCCTGTCAGCGACGGCGCGCAGTCCGATGCGCCCTGCCCACATCCATTTCATGGTGGCCGCCCCCGGCTACCACACCCTGGTCACCCACGTGTTCTCCGCCTCGAGCGAGCACCTCGACGACGACGCCGTGTTCGGCGTCAAGTCCTCGCTGATCCGCGAGTTCGAGTCGATGCAGGGCGAGCCGGCCCATCCCGCGCCCGAGGGCGTGCGACTCGACGATGGCTGGTGGCGCCTGGTGTTCGACGTCGCCCTCGCCACCGAGGCCGCCGACTGAGCCGGGCTCCGGCGAGCCGGGACTCGCCGCTCAGAACAGCTGGTTCTCTGCACACCGTGTCGGCCGGCCATCCGTCGAGAAATCTCCCCAACCCAACCACCCCAAAGGGTGGCTTCGCGAGCCGAGGGTCGGGAAGCCTTTTTGTGAGGCAGGACGCCTCCGCGGCTCCGTCCATCAGTACGCCCCTGGCTGGGCGGGGCCGCTTCCTCCGCGCGTCTGGACCCTGCCCTACTCAAGACTTTGTCCTGGGAGCCGATATCGCGGTCAGGTCCCGTCTGGCTCCCTTCTTGTCGGACGGGGCCCATAGCACCCGAGGGAATACCGCGGGGTCCCGCTCGCCTGTCCCGCGAGCCGGGCCCCGCACCTTCGACCGTGCGGGGTTTCGTCATGCGTGCCTACCTCTGGAACCCCGCGGACCGGCCTCGGCCTGTCGCAGCCCGCGACCGACTCGAACGAACGTTGACCACGCCGCCGGGTTTCCGCAAGTCCGATTGCTGACAACCGTTCCTTGACCCATGATCTCTTCGCATCTACACGTTCGGCCGCCGAGTCTCTCGGCGCGCGTAGAAAGGCCGACCTCTCAGCGGTGCGCATGCCCACGGTGCGGCGTCCATTCGATGATCCCCAGTGAGACTGCGGCCGGGGCAAGCGTGTGCCCCAATTGCGGCACCACCGGCCTGACACTCATCGGGTTCACTCCGTTCTACCGTGGCCGCTTCTGAGACAGCTCACCACTCTCCGATCCCTTCACCGAGCGGCTTCAGGTACGCCTTCAGCGGCGGCCAGCGCGTGGTCTCGACCGAGGACCGGAACAGGAGCGCAGCCCTGGCGATGACAGCTCCGGGACGTTGCACGTCCTGCGGCACACCGCAGCGACGATCGCGCTCACCGAGCCCATCCTCTGCACGTCGTGGCGGCACGCATCGGCGATGACCCAAAAACGGTCCTCGCGACCTATGCGCACCTGCTGCCGGACTTCGACGCTGAGGCAGCGGCCGTGGTCGCCGCGGCGCTCGTGGACAACCCGTTGAGAGCAGCAGAACCCGAGACGACCGAAGTCCCGTAGCGACGGGCCATTCGGCCCTCCCCGGCGCCTGGGGTTAGAACAGCTGGTTCTCTCCGCCGAACACGTCGCTCACCGAGCCGTCGGTGAAGATCTGGCGGATCGAGTTGGTGAGCAGGTCCGCGCAGGAGAGCACGACGACGTTGTCCGGAGCCCCGGAGGGCAGGGTGATCGTGTCGGTGACGACGATCTGCTCGAAGCCCGCGGAGGCGAGGTTCTTCCAGGCGTTGCCGGAGAAGTTCCCGTGCGTCGCAGCCACGAAGATCCGCTTGGCGCCGGCATCCCGCACCGCCTGGGCGGCCGCCGCGAGCGTGCCGGCGGTGGTGATCATGTCGTCGACCAGCAGCGCCGTCTTGCCGGAGACATCGCCGATCACGTAGCTGATCTCCGCGACCTGCTGGGCGGGACGCTCCTTGTTGAGGATCGCCAGGTCGGCGCCGATCTTGGCCGCGAACTGCTTGTTGAGCTTCACCCGGCCGGCGTCGGGAGCCACCACGACGAGGTCCTCCAGCGCGAGGTCGGAGAAGTACTGCGTGAGCATCATCAGCGCGGTCATGTGGTCGCACGGCTTCTGGAAGAACCCCTGGATCTGGCCGGCGTGCAGGTCCATGGTGAGGATCCGGTCGATGCCGGCCGACTCGAGCATCCGCGCGATCAGACGGGCGGAGATCGGCTCGCGCGGCGCGGACTTCTTGTCCTGTCGCGAGTAGCCGTACCACGGGGTCACCGCGATCACCCGGTGCGCTGAACCACCGACCGCCGCGTCGACCATCACGAGCAGCTCCATCAGCGCATCGTTCGTGGTCATCCCCTCCGCCTCGTTGGCACAGGTGGGCTGGACGATGAACACGTCGGCGCCGCGCACCGATTCGGCGTAGCGGCAGTACACCTCGCCGTTGTCGAAGGTCTTCGTGTTGACCTCCGACAGTTCGACCTCGAGCTTGTCCGCGATCCGCGCCGCGAGCGCCGGATTCGCGCGCCCGGTCACGAGCATCAGGCGCTTGTCGTAGTCACGGCGCATCACCGTCCGCGTGGACTGCGGCTCGACGGCCTCCATCTCGGCCGTGAGTGTACGCCAGTCACCCGACGTCTCAGCCTGGCTCATTGGCTCTTCTCCGCGTTGGTTTTTGCCTCCGCCGCCGCCCGCGCAGCGCGGCGCTCGGCGTAGCCCTCGATGGTCCTCTGGTTGGCCCGCGCGACGCCCGGGGACCCTGCGAGCGCGCCCGGCGGTACGTCCTGTCCGATCACCGACCCGGCGGCCGTGAACGCCCCGTCTCCAATGCTCACGGGGGCCATCAGCGTGGTGTCCACGCTCGTCTTCACCCCGCTGCCGATCGTCGTCCGGTTCTTGGTGTAGCCGTCGTAGTTGGCGGTGATCGTCGCCGCGCCGAGGTTCGTCTTCTCCCCCACGGTCGCGTCGCCGATGTAGGACAGGTGAGGGACCTTCGTCCCGGCGCCGATGTCGGAGTTCTTGATCTCCACGAACGTGCCGGCCTTGGAGCCCTCACCGAGGACCGTGCCGGGACGCAGGTAGCAGAACGGGCCGACCGACACCCGGTCCCCGATCGAGGCGCCGGTCACGTATGCGTGGAGCACGCTGGCGCCGTCGCCGACGGTCGCATCGATGAGCGTCGACCCCGGTCCAATCGTGTTGCCCTCGCCGATCCGGGTGCTCCCGCGCAGCGACGTGAACGGCTCGATCACCGTGTCCTGCCCGATCTCGACCCCGAAATCGATGACCGTCGCCGCCGGGTTGACGATCGTCACCCCGGCGAGCATGTGGCGATCGCAGATCTGTCGCTGGGCGGCGGCGACGACCTCGGCCAGCTGCACCCGGTCGTTGATTCCGGCAAGTTCCGCGAGGTCGGTGATCTCGAAGCTGTCGACCGTCCGCTCGTGCTCGCGCAGGATCGGCAGCACGTCAGGCAGGTAGAGCTCACCCTGCGCGTTGTCGGCCTTGACCTCGGTGAGTGCGGTGCGCAGCGGGCCGGCGTCGAACGCGAACAGGCCGGTGTTGATCTCCCGGATCCGCAGCTCCAGCTCGGAGGCATCCCCCGCGGCCTTGGTCTCGACCACGCGCTCGACGGTGCCGTCAGGAGCGCGCACGACCCGGCCGTATCCGCTCGGGTCATCGAGGGTGACGGTCGCGATCGTGGCGGCGGACCCGGATCGCCCGTGGGCCGCCGCCAGGGCCGCCAGCGTCTCGGTGCTCACGAGCGGCGCGTCGCCGTTCATCACGAGCACTGTCTGGTCGTCCTGGAGCGCCTGCTCGGCGGTGAGCTTCTCCACCGCCGCCCGCAGCGCCCCCGCCGTCCCGTTCATCTCGGGCTGGATCGCGGTCTCGACCTCGTCGCCCGCGAACTCCTCCAGGCGACCCTCTGGCGAGTCGACGAGCACGATCCGCTCCGCGCCGGCCGCGCGTGCTGCAGCGATCGGCCACGCGATGATCGGCCGTCCACACAGCGGATGCAACAGCTTCTGGACGCCCGAGCGCATGCGTGTGCCTTGGCCTGCGGCGAGGATGACGACGACCGGACCGGCCACACATCGATCGTAGGAGATCGCTCGGGCAGTGCGCGGCCGCGCCCTGCGGGTGGCCGGCCAAAACCCCGCACTTTCGTCGGTTTTGACCGGCCGTCGATCCGGGCTGCTTCCCGCCCCGGCGGCGGGAAGCAGCGCCGAGGCTCGCTAGTTGTCGTGCTTCTCGGTCAACGTGAACGCGCCGGGATGGTGTGCCGCGATCGCGCTCGGCGTGACCATCACCGGACCGTCCTGATCCAGCACGGTCGCGATCGGATCGACCTGCGAGAGATGCAGGCCACCGACCTGCGAGCGGCTGAGCTCGACGGTCTTGAACTTCGGGATCGTGAGGCTGTTGTCGAACACCTCGTCGTACACGTCCGGGATGATGCCCTCGTACATCTGGACGTCGTCCCCGTTGGACGGCCCCTGCGAGCTCACCTGCTGCCCGCTGGTCAGATCGTTGACGGTCGCGACCGCATTACCTGAGGGCAGCTCCTCGACCCGGGTCTGGATGAGGTCCCCCTGGTTGATGTCCATGTCCTGGTCGGCCTCCGTGCCCCCGGCGGTGTCCGCGTTGATCGTGTACTCCGGCTCGCCGAACGAGCACGTGATCGATCCGACCGCGTACGCATCGGTGCCGCCGCCGTCTTGGTAGAGGTCCCCGGCGGCGTTGTTGAGGAACTCGCCGAAGCCCGCGTGCTGGATGACTCCGGTGACCGGGCAGCTGAACTTCGGCAGCCTGAACGTCGATCCGGCACTCGAGATGCCCTCCGGCTGCACCACCTCGTATCCGCCGAGGTACTCACTCTGGGTGCCCGTGGTCGTGGCCATCGCGGCGCCCGTCGGCATCGACAGCGGGCCACCCGCCCGGTGGCTCTGCGACGCCGGTGAGTCCGCGAGCGCCGGCGCCGCCGCGAGCGCGAAACCCGCGAGAACCCCGACGCACCCCGCGCCGAGATGTGCTCTGGAACGGCCCATCAAAACCCCCTCAGTCCGTGGTGTCCTGCCCTCGCGCGCGCCATCCACCGGGACGCACGCTCACAGAGTCAATCCCATGGACGCCCGGCAGTCAACATTCAGCAACCTTTAGGAACTCTCTGACGGCCCTCCCACCTCGTCCTCCGGACCCTGATCGCTCCTCCGCTCGGCGTCGGCCTCGTACCAGCGCACCCACTTGCGCACCGCGTTGTCGCTGACCCCGTACCTGCGCGCGACCGCCGACCAGTTCGACTCCGCCAACTCGGCCATCAGCTGCTCGTACGGCGGGCGGTCGACCTTGCGGCGCTCCGGACGGGGATCACGAGGACCACGTGAACGCCGGCCGCACACGCGCGAGCAGTAGCGCTGCTTTGCGAACGTGGCCTTGAAATTCTCGCCGCAGTGCAAGCAGACTCGTGGCTCGACTGGAAGCAGGTTCTGCCGTCCGCAATGCGTCTCGAGCGTGGCGTTGCAGTTCGGACAGACGATCCGCAGGTTGTCGATGCGATTGTCGTCGGGCACTCCGTTGGCGTGATCCAGGATGAGTCCCATGAAGCGACCGCGCCAGATCTCACCTTGCCCGCAGAGCTCGCATCGCCGCTCCTTGAGCCCTTCGTCGTACAGGCGCGACTTCAGCCGCGAGCGGTTGTAGTCAGAGTGCTCGACCAAGACCTCCTCGAGCGGCGTCGTCCGTCCCCGGTTATACAGGCGCAAGTTACGCTCGCGGTCGAAGTGGTCGGTTGAGATCTGCCACACCTCGTCGACGTAGTGGCGAAACAGCTTGTGGTTTCCGCCCGCCGAACGCAGCCCGAGCTTCCGCAACGCCTCTGTGTAGTTGAACGACGTGCGGATCGCCTCTCGGGCCCCCTCTTCCGTGTACCGCGGCACGAACATATGTTCCCATACGCCTCAGACGGAACTAGACACTCTCCGACGCCTCTGGCTAGTAGATTCCAGACGGCCCTGGGGGGTGGTCCAGTTGGCTACGACGCCGGGTTTTGGTCCCGGAAAGGGGGGTTCAAGTCCCTCCCCCCCAGCTACGCAAGCAGCGCCCGCAGCTCCGGATCCGTGAGCGGGTCTGCCAACAGCGCCCGGACATCCCGCGCCCGCCTCAGCCCCCGTTCGGCGCGCAGCAGTCCGAGCTCCCAGCCCTCCCGCTGGGAGAGCCCGATCAGCTCGGTCATGCCGCCGGGGCCGGTGAGGTCCAGTGCGGCGAGCGCCTCCATGCCGGCGGCGGACCGGTCGGCGATCGCGAGCAGGTAGAGACCGCGATCGAACATCGGGGCGAGTGCCAGCGCGCAGCCGGCCTCCAGGTCGCCGAGCACGGCGGGGGCGAGCTCGGGGTGCCAGACCGGGAGCTCGGGCACGATCGCGATGAGCGGGCCATCGCCGGCCGGTGGGGTCTGGAGCGCGGTGACAAACGAGCCTCCGGTGACGGTCTCGACCGCCTCCACGCCGAAGGAATCCTTCGCCCACTGGCGCGCCCGCGTGACCAGGAGCGCGCGGACCGCGCCCGCCCGATCTGCCCCGAGCGACTCGTCGAGCCCAGAACCCGCGTCGCCGGCGAGGATGAGCACACGTGCGGAGGCGGTCACCGCAGAACCGTCAGCCCTGGTCGAGCCGGTACATCGTCCCGGCCGGTGCGCATCGCCCGGCAGCAGCGAGCCGTCGCACCGCCGCCTCCAGCACCGACGCGAACGTGGCGGTGCTCGCGGCCATCATCTCCTCCAGCACCGCCACGGGCGTCGTCTGGCCTGGACGGACCTCGTTGGCGTGATCGGTCACATAGCCGAGCAGCGCATACGGCAGCTCGAGCTCACCGCACAGCACCGTCTCAGGCCCGCCGGTCTGGCTCACCGCGGTCACGCCGCACGCCGCGAGCTGGGCGATCTCGGTCGGTGTGTTGAACCGTGGCCCGTCGACGTGGCCGTAGGTGCCCCCGTCGCGCGCCACGCACCCAGCGTCAGCCGCCCCGCCCACCAACGCCGCCCGCACCCCCGCAGAGAATGGCCCGCCGTGGAGGATCCAGTGCCCGCGGCGCGGATCGCCCTCCTCCACGAAGAATGTGCACAGCGAACCGTCGGGCAGGCGGTTGGACACGAACCACAGGTCGTCGAACACGAGCAGCGCGCCGAGCTGCAGCGACGGGTCGACGGCACCGCACACCGTGCAGCCGATCACCGCCTCCGCGCCGAGCTCACCGAGGGCCCAGATGTTCGCGCGATGGGACACCTGGTGGGAGAGCCGACGATGCCCAGCGCCGTGACGTGAGACGTGCAGAACCTCCTCGCCGGCGAACTGCCCGTGCGCCACCTCCACCCCGCCGAACGGGGTCCTCACCGTCTCAGCCCGCGCATCGGCGAACCCAGGCAGAGCATGGGTGCCCGAGCCCGTGATGATCGCGATCCGCACCGGCCGCGACTCTACCTGCGCCATTCGCAGCGCTCTCGATCCCGGCGGCCGGCACACGTTGCATTCGATACAATCCCGCGGCCGACGGGCGGGTGGTGCCATCGGCCAGGGCGCGTGGCCGGCGCCGTTGAGCCCTTCCCACGCGCACAACCGGGTGTGGAGGAGTGTTCATGTGGGCGAGTCGAGCGTGTGTGAGGCTGCTGGGTGCGTCGACAGCAGCGATCGTGGCGTCCTGGATGGGAGTGTCGAGTGTCCACGCGTTGGTGTTCGAGGCTCCGGTCGTCATCGCCTCAGGCTTCAACGGTCCCTACGGGATCGCGGTCGACCCGCGCGGAAACGCGTATGTCAGCCAGATCCAGACCGGCAGCGTGTACAAGATCACGCCTCAGGGAACGGAGACGACGTACTTCTCGGACCCCGCAGGCCCTGACGCGTTGGCCATGGATCCGTCCGGAAACCTGTTCGTCGGCTTTGCGGGGGACGGCAACGTGCTGGAGATCGCTCCCAACGGGACGCAGTCGACGATCACCACCCCCTTCGGATTCAACCCGATCCGAGGGCTGGCGGTCGATCCCGCGGACGATCTGTTCCTGTCCGGATCCTTCTTCGTCCTCGAGTTGACGCCCGGTGGAACCAACACCATCGAGCCGAAGGACACCAGTCCCAGTGCGCTGGCGGTCGACCCCGCCGGCGATCTGTTCATCCTCGACACGAACGCGAATAGGGTCATCGAGGTCACCCCGCACGGCAAGCAGATCGTGGTCGCATCGCACCTCAGCTCCCCCGACGGCGTGGCGGTGAACTCAGCGGGTGAGGTCTTCATCGCCGACACCGACGCGAACAAGGTGATCGAGACCACGCCCTATGGACCCAAGGCGACGATCGATTCCGACCTCACCAGTCCAAACGAAGTCGCGGTCGATCCCTCCGGCGATGTGTTCATCACCGAGGGTCAGGTCAATGTGCCCGACGGGTACCTCGTGGAGCTGCCCGTCCAGCCCCGCATCAGTGTCAGCTGCCAGCATCCCGCCCCGGGCCAGGTCAAGCGCGTCGATCACGGACAGCCGGTTACGATCAGCTGTACCACACTCGTCCGCCATCCCGCGGCCCTGTCCTCCGCGCCCAGCCCGTCGGGCACCGTGAGCTTCTCCGTTACACCGACCGGACAGGCCGGTGAGTCGCTCGTGCCGACGTCGTGCACGTTGCCCGCAACACCCGGCGTACGCAACGACTGCGTCACCGAGCTGCATACCGCCACGCCGGGAACCTACACGGTCAACGCTCAGTACCAGAGCGACCACACGCGCCAGTACGGATCGGCTCAGGCGACGGTGACGCTCAACTGACCCAAGCCCGGCCGAGGAGCCGCCACATCGGCGGCTCCTCCCGTCTGAGCGCGACTACGAGCCGATGCCGATCGCGAACACGTGGAACGGCCCCGGACCACTCGCCGCCTGCTGGCTCTGGGTGGGCAGGATGACGTCGGCGACGGTCTTGCTCGGGTCCAGCGGCACCGAGGTGGCGTAGACGCTCACCGGGTGCGGGCCCTCGCTGGCCGGGTGGTTCCAGTCGGGCGTCGTGACCAGGATGTCCCCGCCCGGTGCGGCGACGCCGCTGTACCAGTCGGCGAACGTCACCTGGGTCGTCGTCGAGGTGCCGTCGGTGTAGATGACCGTGACCGGCCCGGTCGCGCTGCCGTTGTTGGAGGCACCGAGCAGGCCGAGCGTCGAGCCGCTGCCCGAGAGCGCGATCGCCTGGCCGTAGCCGATCACGTTGTCGGGCGAACCGGCGGGTGCCGAGGGCCAGGTGTACGGCACACCGTCGTGGGTGAACGTCGCTCCCGGCCCGAAACCGGCCGAGGTGAGCTCCTGTTCGGAGAAGCTGTCGCCTCCGGTGTCGAAGCTCGCCGAGGACGGATCCGAGTTGTCGGAGATCCCGGTGTTGTTGAACGCGGCCGCCAGCGACGGGTAGGCGACGTTGACGGGCAGCCCGGTCGGCGACTCGTTATAGGTCCGGCTGCCCACCGCCGCCGAGATGTCGAGCGGGATCGTCTGGTTCCCTGCTCCCGCCGCGGTGGCCGAGATCGTGAGCGTCGTATTCACGGTGCCGTTGGCGGCCACGGTGACCACATCCGGGTCCGGGGTCACCGTCACCCCGGTCGGCGTCTGCGGGATGAGCGTCACCTGGACCGGCTGATCGAGGTTGTTGGTGAGCGCGACCGTCTCTCCCACGCTCTGCCCCGGATCGATCAGCGGCGCCGTCGAGGGCGCCTGCACCCCGGCGATTGGCTCCACGGTCACCTGGGAGGACTGCGACGCCGCCACCGCGGACGCACCACCGCCCGTGGACCCGATGAACCGCGCCAGCAGCGACGCGTTGGAGTTCTGGGCGCCGGCCGGCACGTTCACCGTCCAGGCGACCGTCACCGACTGTCCCGGCGCGATCGTCGAGGGCGACTGCGACTGGGCGCTCACCGTCCATCCCGAGGGGACGGTCAGCCCCGCGTGCGCGGAGTCAAGCGCGTAGTCACCGTCGTTGTGGAACGTCGCCGCGACCGTGAACGGGGCGGCCGGGGCAACCTGAGCAGGGACATCGACCGCGATCGTCCGGGCACCCACGCTCTGACTCACTGTGAACGACTGCTGCAGCGGGAGGTTGGCGAGCGCAGAGGAGTCACCCACGTACGCCGTGAACGTGCCGTCGGGCAGTACCCATCCGCCGGCCGAGGTGTCGTAGTAGGAGAGCTCGTGGCCGGTCAGCGTGAACGTCACCTGCGTGGACTGACCGGGCCGCAGTGACACGCGCTGGTAGCCCTCGAGCTGGCGTGCCGGCTCTCCGGCCGAGGCGGGATCGCCGAGGTACAGCTGGGCGACGTCGGCGCCGGCGCGCGACCCGGTGTTCGTCACCATCGCGGTCGCGGTCAACTCAGTGGCGTTCTGCCCGCCGGTCGGGCCGGACTGCGTGTTCCCCACATTGGACGAGGACAGCTGGAGGTTCGAGTAGCTGAAGCTCGTGTACGACAGCCCGTACCCGAACGGGAACAGCGGGGTCACGTGCTCGGTGTCGTAGTAGCGGTAGCCGACGAGCAGCTTGTCGCTGTAGTGCACCTCACCGTTCTGGCCCGGGAACCGCGCCGGGTTGCGGGTCGGGATCTCGGACAGCGAGACCGGGAAGGTGTCCGGCAGGTGCCCGGACGGGTCGGTGTCGCCGAACAGGATCGACGCGATCGCGGCGCCGTCCTGCTGGCCCGGATACCACGCCTCGAGCACGCCCGAGACCTTGGAGATCCACGGCATCGTCACCGGGCCGCCCGTGTTGAGCACGACGATCGTGTTCGGGTTGGCTTTGGCGACCGCGCTGATCATCGCGTTCTGGTTGTTCTGGAGGGTGATGTTCGGAAGGTCCGAGCCCTCGCTCTCGAAGTTGTTGGCGAACACGATCGCGACCTGCGCCTTGCGCGCGGCCGCGGCCGCCGCCGACGGCGTCGTGCCCGAGTAGCTCGAGACGTTCACGCCCGACCCCGCGCGCGCCGTGATCCCGGCGAGCGGTGAGATGACCGGTCCGGTCGGGTTGACCGCGGCGCTACCCCCGCCCGCCGTCTCGGGGTCGGTCGTGCCATCGGGGCCGATGACCGCGATCGACGATGTCGAGGCGCCGAGCGGCAGGACGCCGCCCGAGTTCTTCAGCAGCACGGTGCCGCGCTCGGAGTTCTTACGGGCGAACGCGACGTGAGCGGGCGTCGAGGCGTCGACCGACTCGTTGCCGGTCGCCGGATCGTCGAACAGGTTGAAGCGGAACATCTCGGTGAGGATCCGGGTCACCGCCTCGTCGATCGTCGCCATGCTCACCTGACCGTCCTCGACGGCCGCCTGCAGGGCGGGGCCGAAGTAGTCCGAGGCCTGCTCCTGGTCGAGCCCCGCGTTCGCGGAGGCGACGGTCGAGTGCACGGCGCCGTAGTCGGAGCCGACGAAGCCCTTCCAGCCCCAGTCGTTCTCCAGGATCGACAGCAACGGCGCGTTCTGGCAGGCGAACACCCCGTTCGGGCTGGAATAGCTGCACATCACCGAGCCGGCCTTGCCGTTCACCACCGCGTCGTAGAACGCCGGCAGGTAGATCTCGTGCAGTGTGCGCTCGTCGATGATGTCATCGTCAAGCGGGGTGTTGCGGTTGGTCTCGACGTTGTAGACGGCGTAGTGCTTGAGCTGGGCGATCGGCCCCTCCGACTGGATCCCGCGGATCTCCGCGGTGGCCAGCGTTCCGGTGAGCAGCGGGTCCTCACTCAGGGACTCGAAGTTCCGTCCCCAGCGCGGATCCCGGTCGATGTTGATCGTCGGGGCGTAGACGACCTCGTTGCCCTTGGCCCACTCCTCGTTGCCGAGCACCTTGCCGTACTGCCGGGTCTGGGAGGGATCCCAGGTGGCGGCGTCGTTCACCGGCGCCGGCAGCTGCGTGGCACCACTCACGCCGTCAGCGACGCCGGCGGGGCCGTCCTCCTCGGTGACCTCCGGCACGCACAGGCTGGGGATCGCGTGGGTGTCGCCGATCGCGCCGTTGGTCGCGTCGCCGTTGTGGCCCTCCATCAGGTCGAGCTTGTCGGGGAGCGTCATCTGCGCGAGCAGCATCGAGACCCGCGTGGAGACCGAGAGGTTGTCGTTCAGCCACGGGCACTGGGCGCTCGAGACGTGGCGAGCGGCGTGCGCGCGCCGCCCGCTCAGCTTGGCACCCGGATGGGCGTAGACGAGATGTGGCGAGATCGCGCGACGCTGAGACTGCGTCATCGCGCGCAGCGCCACGTTCGGGTGTGAGGACGTCGCCGCCCGGCCCGGACCGGAGTCCGCGCCGACGCTCACGCCGACCATGACCGAGCCCAGCACCACGACGGAGCCCGCAAGGGGCGCCAGCCAACGTCGAAGCCGCATCGCTTCCTCCCTGTCTGTCGCTGAGACCGCGGCCTCCCAGCGCGCGGCGACGCAGGTCTACCACCGACGCTCCCGGGCGGTCAAGACCAATCCGGCAACTCCAGCAGGATTCAGGCCCCGAACCGCACCAAAGCGAAAGCGAAAACCAGAGCCAAAGCCGAAGCCGGGCTCAGTGCGGGACCCGCCCGCCACCCGCGCCCGGCTCGCTCGACGGCCCGCGCGGCGCGGCGATGGCGAGCACGCGCATCGCCTTCAGCCCGAGCGACAGCTTCTCGCGGCCGTCGGTCGAGGAGACGTCGAGGCCGGTGAGCTCCCGCACCCGCTCAAACCGGTAGCGGATCGTGTGACGGTGGGTGATGAGCCGAGCGGCGGTCGCGTTGACGTTGGCATCGCAGTCCAGGAACGCGACCAGCGTCCCGAGCAGGTCGGTGTCGTACTGCTCGTCGTAGGCGACCAGCGGCCGGACGGTCTCGCGGTAGAACCGCTTGAGCTCAGCGGGATCGCGCATGTAGGGCAGCAGCAGCTGGTAGGTGCCGGTTTCCTCGTAGGCGAGCTCGCGCCGTTCGGCATCGCCCTCGACGACGTTGAGCGCGAGCAGCGCCTCGTCGTAGGCACGCTGGAGGTCGAGCGGGTCCTCCGCCCGGCGACTGCGGCCGAGACGGGTGGCGAACCCCGACAGCCCGGACTCGAGCTCACGCAGCACGGCGCCCGCGACCCGGCGCCCGGCCTCGCCGTCCGGATCGGGGGTGAGCACCACCACCTCGCCGTCGCCTGCCTCGGTCGGGGCGATGATCGCGCCTGCGGCGATCGACCGTGCACCGCGGCCGACGACCGCGAGCATCCGCCGCCGCCAGTCGTCCTCGGTCGGCGCCCGGGCGTGGGCGCGCACCACCAGCACGGCACCGCCGCCGGTGAGATCGGTACCCAGCTCCTTGCCCCGCGCGAGCAGGTCCTCGCGATCGCCGATCCGCCGCCCGAGCACGTCGCGCAGGAAGCTCGTCGCCGCCTCCTCCGAGGCCCGTGCCGGCGCGCGGACGCGCTCCACCTCAGAGGCGATGAGCGTCGTCACCAGCCGCAGAAGCGCGCTGTCGGGCGGCTCACCGCGAGCACGCATGCGCAGCTGCCCGACGCTCGCGTCGGCGACCTTCAGCTCGAGGGTCACCACGTCATCGGCGTCGCGCATCAGCGAGCGTTCGTCGGCGGGCGACCGCGCCGCGACCGCCAGCACGCTCGCGGAGCGATCGATCAGGATCAGGCTCGCGTCCAGCGCACGCGCGGCACCGCGCAGGATCTCCGGCAGGCCCGCACCGGCCTCGACCGCATCGGTGATCGCCGCAAACGCCCCGAGATCCGCCACGCCCGCCATCCCCTCAGCGCGCCCGCGCGGCGCCGACGGCTAGAACCACTGCGGCCACTTGACGATGATCAGCGCGCCGACCACGACCCCGACACCGACGAACGCCGCGAGCACGTAGAGCGACAGCAGGAAGGCGCCGACCCGGCCCACGACGCCGCGGTACGAGCTGAGCACGGGAACGAGCACGAGCGTCGTGAACGCGATCAGGGCGATCGCGGCGCAGCCGGCGGCCACCAGATAGGTGATCGTCTGGTTCGTCATACAGGGCTCCTTGATTGTGCCGAATGGACCGGCGAGGCGGCGACCGCCCGCGGAAACCGGGCCTGGAGCGCCTCGTCGGCCGCCGCGGCCCGCGCGCGGGTGCCCGCCTCGCGCCCGAGGAACAGGCCGATCACGGTCGGCCCGGAGCCGCACACGATCGCGTGGTCGGCACCGGCGTCGCGGGCGGCGTCCAGCACCTGGCCGAGCTCCGGCGCGAGCGACAGCGCGGCAGGCTGCAGGTCGTTCACGCAGAGCTCGACCGGGAGCACCCCAGAAGTGCCGCCAACTCCATGACGCGGCAGCAAATCGCTCACCCGCGCCCGCAGCCCGGCGAGCTCCTCGGCGGTGCGGCCCAGACCGAGCCGGTCGGCCTCCCGGTAGACATCGGGCGTCGAGAGCGCGAACGGCTGGGGCAGCACGAGCACTCCGTAGGACTCGAGCGTCGCGAGCGGCTCGATCTGCTCGCCCGCGCCGGTGCCGAGCGACGGCCCCGGCCGCAGCTGGCTCGGGACGTCGGCGCCGAGCGAGCCGGCGATGCGAGACAGGTCCCGATCCTCCACCGGCGCCAGCCGCCGCGCGCAGCGAAGCATCGCGGCCGCGTCGGCCGAGCCGCCGCCCATCCCGGCCGCGACCGGGATCCGCTTCCAGATCTCGACCCGGACCGGTGGCGCCGTCCAGCCGGCTTCGCGCAACCCGCGCAGCGCGTCGCTGACCAGGTTCGGCCCCCGCACCCCGTCGCAGACGACCTCATCGACAGAAGCCTCGGACTCGCCGACGATGAGCTCGTCGGCAAGCCGCACCGAGTCGAACACGGTGACGAGCTCATGGCGGCCGTCATCGCGCGTGGGGCCGAGAAACAGGCAGAGGTTGACCTTGGCGTACGCCTGCTCGATCACGGTGAGGCTCACGTGCCGGAACCTCCGAGCGCGCGGGTCAGCGCGACGAAGTCGGCGGGCGACAGCCGCTCGGCGCGCGCGTCCGCCGGATGGCCGAGCGCGAGGAGCGCCTCGCGGGCGCGATCCCGGACGCCGGGGCCGTCCGCCGGCCGTGGCAAGGAGAGCGCCAGGGACCCCGCGAGCGCCTTGCGGCGGTGGGCGAACGCGCCGTGTACGACCGCGGCGACATCCGGAGGGAGAGACCCGCCGCCGGCAGCATCGCCGGCGCCGCGCCGGCGCATCCCGAGCAGCACCGAGTCGACGTTCGGCACCGGTCGGAACACGTGCCGCGATACGGGCCGCAGCACCTTCACCTCGCAGCTGAGCTGAGCGAGCACCGAGGGCACTCCGTAGGCGGGGGTCCCGGGCGCGGCGGCGAACCGCTCGCCGACCTCGCGCTGGACCATGACCACCCAGCGCCCGATCGACTCGAGCTCGTCGATCGTGCGCAGGAGCAGAGTCGCCGCGATCCCGTAGGGCAGGTTGGCGATCATCGCGGTCGGCAGGGGCACGAGCGCGGTCAGGTCGACCGCGAGCGCATCGCCGAAGACGACCTCGACGTTCGGAAACCCACCCACCGCTCCGAGCAGCGTCTCGCGCAGCCGCTCATCCTTCTCGATCACATGAACCCGCCCGGCAGTGGCGGCCAGCCGCTCGGAGAGCACCCCCGGGCCGCCGCCGACCTCCAGCACCACATCATCGGGCCCCACCTCGGCCAGCCGCTCGATCACGTCGAGGATGTTGCGGTCGACCAGGAAGTTCTGCCCGAGCTCGCGCTGACGAGCCGAGCGTGCCGGCGCCGTCGCCTTGGCCCCTGCCACCCGTCGTGCCACCCCGCTCACCACCCGAACACGTCGGCGGCGCTCGCGTCGATCGCCCGTTCGAGCTCCTCGTAGGGCACCCGTCGGGCGAGCGCGACCGCACGCGCCGTCAGAGCGACCTGCGCCGGCGAGTTCGGCCGTCCTCGCCGCGCCTGGGGCGCCAGGTACGGAGCATCGGTCTCCACCAGCAGCCGCCCGGCCGGGACGCGCAGCGCGGCGTCCATCAGCGGCGCGTTCTTCGGATAGGTGCAGTTGCCTGCGAACGACAGCCACCAGTCGGGATGCTCGAGGCACTCGACGACGCGGTCGGCCATCGAGAAGCAGTGCAGGATGACGCGCAGACCGCCGGCGTGCTCGTCGAGCAGCGCGAGCGTCTCGTCGTCGGCATCGCGCGTGTGGATGACGAGCGGCTTGCCGACGCGGCGGGCGAGCTCGATCTGGGCGATGAACGCGCGGCGCTGGTCGGCGGCGGGCGCCCCCTCGCGGTAGTGGTCCAGGCCCGTCTCCCCGATCGCGACGCACCGTTCGTGGCTGGCGAGCGCCTCGAGCTCGGCGAGGTCGGCGTCGTCGAAGCCGGTCGCCGAGTTGGGATGGCGGCCGATCGCGGCATAGACCTGCGGGAACAATTCGGCCGCCGCCAGCGCGGCGCGGCACGATTCCCCATCCGTGCCGACGGTCACCATCCGGGTCACGCCCTCCAGGGCCGCCGCCTCGACCAGTTCGGCGTCCGAGGGCTTGCACAGGTGCAGGTGGGTGTGGCTGTCGATCATCGAATCACCGTCGGGTGAGGCTAGCCCCGGCCACCGTGAGCGCACACCCGATCAGCGCCCCGCTGGCCAGCAGAAACCCGTGCCTCGCACCGCCGTGCGCGACGAGCCGTCCGGCCGCGGCGTTGCCGACCGCAACACCTGCGTTGAGCGCGAGCGCGACCAGCGCGAACGCCTCGGTGCTGCGCGCCGCGGGCGCTCGCTCGTCGGCGAACAGGTAACTGCTGGTCAGTGTGGCCGACATCGGCGCGCAGGCGAGGAACAGAACCGCCGCCATCAGGCCGAGCACGTCGACCGCGGCCGGCGCCAGCAGCACCGCGGCGGTCAGCGCCGCGCACGCGGCGAGCCGGACGCGCACCCCGACGCGCCAGCGGCGGGACCCGTACAGCGCGCCGCCGACCAGCCCGCCGGCCGAACCCGCCCCGAGCAGCACGCCGCCGAGCGACGGCGCGCCGTGCTGCACCGCGAACGCGGGCACCGAGACGTCGAATGCGCCCAGGCCGAGGCCGAGCCAGGCGATCGCGGCGCACACCGGCACCAGGCCGCCGAGACCGGTTCGCGCACCCGGGGCCTCGCCGCCGCCGTGCCCCGGATCCTCCCGGCCGGCGCCGCCGACCGAGGCGACGATCAGCGTCCCCGCGCACACCGACGCCACGCACGCCAACAGACCGGCGGTCGGCGAGACCAGCGTGGCGAGCGCGCCGAACGCCGCCGGTCCCGCGAGGTAGCCAACCTCCTGGGCGAACGACACGAACGCGAAGCCGGCCACGCGATCGTCGGGATCGGGCAGCCGTGCGGACCACAGCGTGCGCAGCGACGCGCCCGTGGCGGGCTGCAGCGTTCCCAGCACGCCCGACAGCACGACCAACACCCACACCGGCGCGCCGGCGGCGAGCGCCGCGCTGGCCCCGCCGGCTGCCCCGAGCATCCCCACCGCGCAGACCGCGAGGGGCCACAGCGCACCGACCCGGTCGACCATGCGGCTCTGTGCGAGGTTCGCCCCCGAATTGGTGAGCGTGAAGACGGCGACCGCGATCCCTCCCGGCGTGAACGACCCGGTCGAGTGATGCAGCGCGAGCAGCAGCACGAGGTCGATTGCCGCCTGACCCGGGGCGAGCAGGATCGCGCCGGCGATCAGCCGCGGGCCATCGGGCGCCGTCCAGAGCCTCAGATACCTCCGCACCGACCCATCATCCACGGAGCCTGAGACGGGATTTGTCCGATCGAGGCGCCCATCGAGCCCCGAACGGACACCGGGCCGGGCCGAGGCGAGCGGGCTCCACCGATCGTGGGTACCTTCGGCCCGTGTCCGCCACACAGACGACGTCGTCGACGCTCACCGCCGCCGCCCGGGACGCGGTTCAGTTCAATCGCGCCGCGATCGCCCCCACGGCCGGTGCGCTGGCCGCGATCCCGATCGTCGTGCTGCTCGGGATCCTGGTCGCGGTCGGCCAGCCCGTGGCCGGCGTGACCACGGCGGTGGGCGCGATGTTCGTCGGGATCGCGTGGCGGGTGAACGGCGGCAGCCCGCCGTTCCTGGTGATGGCGACCGACGCGGTGACGATGGCGCTGGCCACCCTGGCCGGCTGTCTCACCGGGCAGGTCCTCTGGGTCCACCTGATCGTGCTCGCGCTGTTCTCGGTGGCCGGCGGCCTGCTGGTCGGGGTCGACCGCCAGGCGGGCGTCGTCGGGTTCCAGGCGATCCTCGCGGTCGTCGTGTTCGGTCGCTTCACCGAGCCGATCGGGCCGGCTGCCGGGATCGCCGGGCTGGTCGCTGCCGGTGGGCTCACGCAGGTGGCGTTCCAGGCGATCGTGCGCTGGCCGCCCCCGCTGGTGGTGCAACGTCGCGCCACCGCGGCGGCCTACCGGGACCTCGCGCAGCTCGCCCTCGGCGACGCGCAGACGCCGGCCGCACCCGCCGCCGAGGCGCTCGACGCCGCCGGCAAGACGCTCTCCGGGGGCACGCTGTTCGGCTCCAGCGCGATCGCCCCGCTGCGCAGCCTGGTCAACGAGGGCCGGCGTGTCCGCGTGGCGATCACCGCGCTCAACGGACTTGCGTCCCGGATCTCCTCGAGCGCCGAGGCGAGCACGGCCGTCCACGAGATCGCCGCCGACACCTACCTGGCCCTGCACGACGCGGCCGGCGCGATCGAGGGGCAGCGAGCACCCACGGAGGACCTCGACAACCGGGTCGGCGTGGTCAGTGACGCGGTCTCCGGCCTGCGTCACGCGCCCGCCCCGCCCGATGTCGAAGCGGCGGTGTGGACGGTGCTCGGACGGCGGCTGGCCGCGCTCGCCGGGCAGCTGCGGGCGATCGCCACGCTCGTACCGGACGCCGCGTCCGGCTCGGGCCTGCGTGACCGCAGGCCCTATCACCGCACCGCGCACCCGCTGCAGAAGCTGCGCGCCGACCTGATGGCGCTGCAGGCCAACATCTCGCTCGACTCCCCCGCCACCCGGCACGCCCTCCGCCTCGCGGTGATCGTGCCCGGGACCGAGCTGCTGGCCCGCGTGCTGCCCGTCGAGCGCGGCTACTGGATCGTCGTGGCCGCGGCGGCGACGATCCGCCCAGAGTTCGGCGCGACGTTCACCCGTGGGATGGAGCGCGTCGGGGGCACCGCGCTGGGAGTCACCGTCGCCGGGATCACCGCCGCGCTGCTGCATCCCTCCCAGGGCGTCACCCTCGCGCTCGTCGGGCTGTTCGCGTGGGCGGCGATGGCCTCGTTCGCCGCCAGCTACGCGCTCGGGTTCGCGTGCATCACCGCAATGGTCGTCTTCCTGCTCAACACCCTGGCCCCGGACACGACCCAGACGGCGACCGCCCGGCTGATCGACACCCTGATCGGGGGCGCGGTGGGGCTGGCGGTGTTCGCGGTCTGGCCGACGTGGTCACGGCGTCCCGCGCAGGAGCTGCTCTCAGAGCTCGTCGACGCGGCACGCCGGTACGCGGGCCTGGTGCTGGGGGCTCTCATCGACGGGTCCCCACCACCACCGGAGGTGGCGGCCGCCGCACGGCGGGCGCGCCTGGCCCGCACCCAGGCGGACTCGGTGGTCGCCCGGTCGCTGTCGGAGCCGGCCCGGCGCCGGATCGATGCGCGCGTCGGATCCGGGGTGCTCGACGAGATGCTCCGGCTCGTCCACGCGATCCACGCCCTGCGCCTCGAGGCCCAGGACGCCCCTGACCCGGTCCCCCATCCCGCGCTCGCTCCGTTCGCCCGCGCGCTTGACGTGCAACTGGCCGCGATCGAGCGCGGACTGCTCTCCGACGATCTGCGACTGAGCTCCGAGTACGTCGACCTGCGCGAGCTCGCCGATCGGTTTGCCGAGGAGGCCGAGCCGGGTGAGCACGAGATCGGCGCGATCATCGACCAGGTCGCCGACGCGACGAACTCGATCGACGAGCTGATTTCGCGCGGCTGAGCGCGGTCTCAGCGGCGCGGGAACAGCGGCTCGATCGCCTCCACGAGCGAACCCGAGCCGTGCTCGGCGAACGCCGCCTGATCGAGCGAGATCACAGGTGACCCCATCGCCTTCAAGAGCGTCGCGGTCGACTCCGGCAGGTAGGGCGAGAGCAGCACGCTGATCACCCGTACCGCCTCGGCCAGTGAGGCGAGCACGATGTTGAGCTCATGGTGGGCCTCCGGGTGGTCCTGCTTGGCCAGCGCCCACGGCTGGCGCTCCTCCACGTAGCGGTTGCAGCGCCGCACCCGCTGCCAGACCCGGTCCAGGGCCGCGGTCACCTCGGCGCCGTCCATCAGGTCCCAGATCTCGTCGGCGAGGCCGTCGAACTCGCCGCGCAGTGCCGGGTCGAGCTCGACCTCGGGCACGACGCCGTCGCGGTAGCGGCGGATCATCGCGATCGTGCGGCTGGCCAGGTTGCCGTACTCGTTGGCGAGCTCGTTCTCATAGCGCGCCTGGAGCGCCTCCATCCCGACCGCGCCGTCGGCGCCGAACTGCACGTCGCGCATCAGGTAGAAGCGCAGCGCATCGGCACCGAATCGCGCGAGCACCTCGAATGGATCGAGCACGTTGCCGAGCGACTTCGACATCTTGCGCCCGTCGGAGCCGAGCAGGAAGCCGTGGACGAAGACGTGCTCGGGCAGCGGCAGCTCGGCGGCCATCAACATCGCCGGCCAGAAGACCGTGTGGAACTTGAGGATGTCCTTGCCGATGACGTGGAACTGCGCCGGCCAGAACGTGTCGGTGAGGTCCTCGCCGGGCCGCGCGTACCCCAGGGCGGTGTAGTAGTTCAAGAGCGCGTCGAACCACACATAGAAGACGTGGTCGGTGTCCCAGGGGACGGTGATCCCCCACTTCAGGTGGGCGCGGCTCAGCGAGACGTCCTGGAGCCCCGACTGGATGAACGAGAGCGCCTCGTTGTACCGAGCGAGCGGCATCACGAACGACGGGTGGTCGGAGTAGAGCGCCTCCAGCTCCACCTGGAACTCGGACAGCTTGAAGAACCAGTTCTCCTCGGACTCACGCACCAGCGGGATCTCGTGGATCGGGCAGAGGTTGCCCTCGAGGATCTCATTCTCGACCTTGAAGTCGGCGCAGCGAGGGCAGTACCACCCCTCGTACAGCGACTTATACGTGTAGCCGTTGTCGTGGATGCGCTGCATCACCTCCTGGACGCGCTGCTCGTGTCCCTCGTCGGTGGTGCGCACGTAGAAGTCGTTGGAGATCTCGAGCTCCGGGAGCAGCGCCTTGAAGCGGGCGACGTTGCGGTCGGCGAGCTCCTGGGGGGAGATCCCCTCGGCGGCCGCGGTGTCCGCGACCGGCTCCCCGTGCTCGTCGGCGCCGGTGAGAAAGAACACGTCGCCGCCGCGCTGGCGCATGTGCCGCGCGATCACGTCGGTGGCGATCTTCTCGTAGGCGTGGCCGACGTGGGGCACGCCGTTGACGTAGTCGATGGCGGTGGTGATGTAGAAGGACATCGTCCGGGAACCCTATTGGCTG
>DATJTS010000100.1:0-4681 GCA_035503035.1 Solirubrobacteraceae bacterium | reverse complement strand
TTCGCGCTCGTGTACGGGTTCGCGTACGCCCAGAACCACAGCTGGGGATCCTCCACGACGGTCGCCTGCCTGGTGGCAGCAGCGCTGTTGCTCGCGGTGTTCGTCGCGATCCAGATCCGCGCCGCGCACCCGCTGCTGCCGTTGCGGGTTGTGCTCGACCGCAACCGCGGCGGGTCCTACCTGGCCCTCGGCATCGTCGGCCTGGGCACGTTCGGCGTGTTTCTGTTCATGACCTACTACCTACAGCAGACCAAGGGCTACTCGCCGAGCAGGACCGGAATCTCGTTCCTACCGCTCTCAGCGGCCGTGGTGATCACCTCCGCGATCGCCAACGCGCGGATCGTGCCCCGCACCGGTCCCCGGCCGGTCATCGCCTCAGGGATGGCGCTCGCCGCGATCGCCATGGGCCTGCTTACGCAGCTCGGCGTGCACTCCAGCTACGCTGCGCACCTGCTTCCCGCGATGCTCGTGCTCGGCGTAGGGCTCGGCTTCGTATTCGCGCCCGCGCAAGACTTCGCCACCCGCGGCGTCGAGCCGGGTGACGCCGGCGTCGCGTCCGGGCTTGTCAACGCCGCCTACCAAGTGGGTGGGTCGCTCGGCTTGGCGCTCCTCAGCACCCTGGCCGCAACCGCCGCCAGACACTATGTCGCGAGCCACCAGCCAGGCCCGAGCGTCCTCGCCCACGCCGCCGTGCACGGATACACCACCGGGTTCTGGTGGGTCGCCGGATTCTTCGCCGCGGGCGCACTCATCACCGGACTGCTGATGCACGGCCGCGCCCCGCGTACAGCACCGCGAACCCAGGCCGAAGCCGGCCTTCAGCCCACCAGTGCCAGCTGAACCAGGCCATCAGACGATGCCCTCGCTCGTGAGCTTCGCGCCGTGCTGCGGGACCGGCCCGGGGAGCGCGCTCGGAGGGCGCCGCGGGTCGGCAAGCGTTTATGGAACTGCGATCACGCGCGGCTGGCCTTCGGCCATCGTCGCGGAGGCAAGCGTCGCCGTCGTCCAGGCTGACGATCGTCCTCACCACGTTCACCCCCCACTACAAGAGGGACCAATCTGGTCACTAGTCGGAGCTAGTTGCTCTGCGAAAAGGAAGAGGCGAGATCTAGATGCCGCAAACGGTGCGAACAGTTGAAGTCGACGACGTAGGGGCGGTTTCGCTCACCGTCGAGGAGGATGGGGACCGCGGGCAGACGTGCCTGCTCTTGCATCCCGGCGCTGGCCCTGAGCCCATGCTGGGGTTCGGTGGCATGCTCGCATCTCGCGGGATGCGCGTTCTTGTCCCGACGCATCCGGGGTTCAATGGAACCGATCGCCCCGAAGGACTTGCAACGGTCCGAGACCTGGCGCGTCTCTACGCCGCCTACCTCGCCGTGCTGAGGATCGGCGATGTGGTCGTTATCGGCAACTCGATCGGGGGCTGGATCGCGACCGAACTTGGGCTGCTGCACAGTCCTTGGGTGGGTCGCCTGGTGCTCGTCGACTCCGTTGGCTTTGACGATCCGGCCAATCCCGAGGCGGACACTCGACCGATGACGGCCGAGGAGCTCATCTCGATCGCATTTCACGATCCCGGGCCCGCCCTGCAAGCGATCTCCAATGCACCCGAGTCGCAGCGGCAACGCAGGGCGGCCAACAACGAGGTCAACTACAGCTACACGCCGCAGAGGACCGACCCGACCCTGGCGGGGCGGCTGAGCGAACTCGGTGAGCTTCCGGTGCTCCTCCTCTGGGGAGAGAGCGACGGCGTCGTCACACCCGCCGCCGGGCGCTCGTTTGCCAGCGCGATCCCTGGTGCGGAGTTTCGCCTGCTAGAGGGCACCGGCCACATGCCCGAGGTCGAGACACCGGAGTTGCTCTACGACGCGATCTTCGGCGACGTTGCCAAGCAGGGTTTGCCCGCATATCCGATCCAAACCGGAGGCAATCTATGAGCGGTGATAGTTCGACAGGCGACTTTGTCGGGATCCCGACCAAGGACGAGGTCTTTGACGCGCCGATCATCAACGAGCCGCCGACGCAACCTGAACCGATAACGCTGCCCGAGCGGCCCGATGGCCGTGCTCCGGTCAGTGTCACGCGGGTCGCGCACTCCTCGGTGCTGATCGACTTCGACGGCACGTTGATCCTGACCGACCCCTGGTTCACCGAGACCGACGAGTACCACCACGGCGAGGCGCTCGCGATGGGCGTCGGGCAGCTTCCGCGCCTGGCCGCGGTCGTGGCCAGCCATGCGCACTATGACCACTATGACATCGAGAACTTCGCCCGCTACGCGCATCTCGACGTGCCCTTGCTCGTCGGGGCCTTCGACGAGATGACCGACCGGGCGCGCGCCGCGGGCTTTACCGACGTTCGGGCGGTCGGCCCAGGACAGACCGAGGTCGTCGACGGGGTCAGCATCACGGCGCTGCCCGGGGCGCATGTCGTGCAAGAGATCACATTCGCGTTCAGCGCGGGGTCGACGACGATCTACTTCGGTGCTGACACGCTTGTGACCCCTGAAGTCCGCGGGATCGCCGAGCGTGGCCCGTACGACGTCGTGCTGCTGCCCGTCAATGGGCTGCGCGTCGGAGGCGACCCGGCGGTCAGCAGCGCCGAGGAAGCCGCGCTGTTCGCCGGGATGCTGCAGGCGCGGGTCGCGATCCCGATCCACTACCGCTTCTACGGCGGCCCCAAGACCGACGAACATCTGCTCGCGTATAACGGGAACCCCTACCGGTTTCTCAACAGCCTGCGCCGACTCGCACCCGACACCGTCGGATGCGTCCTTGAACCCGGCGCCAAGCAGACCTTCATCTAACCTGATGCCGCGTCTCACGCCACCCACCCGCAACGACATCAAGCACACCGATCGCGACCTGTTCGACGAGATGCAGGCAGCGATGGGCCAGCACGAAAGCGGCGTCGCGTTCACCCAGGCAGACGGCGCCCTGCTCGGCCCATTCGTTGCGCTGCTGCGCTTCCCGCAGTTCGGACGCCCGGCCTGGCAGTTCACCAAGCTGTTCATGGGCGCCCACACGCTCCCCAACGCCGTGCGAGAGATAGCGATACTCGCCGTCGGCTCGCGTCTTGACGCCCGGTTCGAGCTCTACTCCCACCAAACGCTCGCGAAGGCGGCCGGGCTGAGCGACCGGCAAGTCGCCGCGCTCGCGGCGGGAGAGCGACCAGACGGCCTGCTCGAGCCCCAAGAGACCGCCTGGCTGGTCGCGCGGCGACTCGTCGACGGCGGGCAGCTTCCCGAGACGACATATCAGGCGGCGCTCAAGGCGTTCGGACCCGACGGAACGGCCGAGCTCATCTACCTCATCGGGAGCTACCTCGTGATGGCCGTGCTGATCAACGGCTACGGGCTCACCGAACCAGACACGACCTAAGGCAAGACCCGATGGAAGACTAGGACCGAGCCCGCCACCGCTGAGGCCACGGACCTCACCTGTGCAGAAGGGATCTTCTTTGCCGGAGGACGCCTGCAGGACAAGAGCGACTCCGTTCTCGATCGTGGCTGGTTGGCAGATCCGGCCCCTGGCCGTCGTCAGCCGGCGCCTGGCGCACCTGACCACGCAACGTCTTCGCGCCAATCCCGAGATCGCCGGCGACCTGCGCGATCGTGCGGGCCGGACTCGATCGCCAGCCGGACACCCCGTGATCAGCTCATAGGGGTACTTCTTCGGTCGTGGCATCAGACGGAGTTCCTCTCCCGAGGACCAAAATCCTCGTTTCAACGTCTCGGTCAAATCCAGGCCAGCTCACGCCCGACCCAGACGTACCGTTGCGGTTGCTGATAGACAAGGCCCTCACACACGGGCTACCTCCTGTCGCCGCTCGCGGCACCTCACCACCGTGGGGAGGCGCCGGTCTTATGTCGGCCCTCCAACCAGGGCCAAGCAGCCAAGGCCCCTCCCGGCGGCGGTCCAGGCCACCCAAGCTTCCCCTATCAGCAGCCACGTCGTGATCAGCGCCGGATACACGCGCGAGCACGAATGCAGGTGTCGCCCCGGTCGTCATCAGCGACGTGCTTATCGCCAATCTCGAGATCACCGCGCCGCCGGTAGTAGTCACGTGAGGCTCGCCGACCGGGACGACGTCGTGCTTTGGCGCGAACCCGGGTGTAACGAGCGCCGCGAGGCCGCGGTCGTAGAAGTGCTTGCAACGGCAGCAGTGTTCAGGCCAGCCAGCAAGCGCCGCCACACAGGCACCGCCCTCAAAGGAGTCGTCACGAGCGGCGGCGCCAGACAAGCGCTTGGCCACGCACTGAGGAGTCTCGCCGCGCCCGGCCGGACGGCTGCATCGCCCGGATGTTGCGCAAGCAGAACGGCGCGAGGCTGACGGCAGACGTCACACTGCTGCTTTTCTGCGAGCTGAGACTCCTGGTTCGCCACGAAGGCGAGCGTTCGTTGTCGGTTCCGCGGATGGTGCTGGTGGGTCGTGTGTGCGACGAGGGAGAGCGGTTTGGACGCGCCTGCGAGCGGGATCGGTCGGAAGTTATCGACCTTGAACGGTTGGCTTGAGGTAGCCCGTGAGCCAGCTGCTGATGTGCTGGTGGTCCCATTCGCCGCCGGCGATCGCCAGTACCGCGCGCTCCGCCTCATCGACGGTCGGGTAGGGCTGCCAGGTCCAGTCGTTGATCTCCACGAACACCCGCAGCGCCACCCAGGCCGCGCGCTTGTTGCCGTCT
>DATJTS010000099.1:0-72078 GCA_035503035.1 Solirubrobacteraceae bacterium | reverse complement strand
CCTCGAGGTCCGTCGCGGCGAGTTCTTCTCGATCATCGGTCCCTCGGGCTGCGGCAAGACAACCACCCTGCGGATGATCGCCGGCTTCGAGGAGCCGACCGAGGGGACGATCCGCGTCGGCGGACGCGACGTGACGGCGGTGCGGCCATACCGGCGATCGGTCAATACGGTGTTCCAGAGCTACGCACTGTTTCCGCACCTCGACGTGTGGGAGAACATCGCATTCGGCCTTCGCGAGGCCCGTCGCCCACGCGATGAGATCACCCGCCGGGTGTCCGAGGCGATCACGCTCGTGCGCCTCGAGGGACGAGAACACGCCCGGCCGAATCAGCTCTCCGGCGGGCAGCAGCAGCGGGTCGCGCTCGCCCGTGCCCTTGTCAACCGGCCCGACGTCCTCCTGCTCGACGAGCCCCTCGGAGCATTGGACCTGAAGCTGCGCGCCGAGCTCCAGACCCAGCTGAAGGACCTGCACCGCGCCGTCGGAGTGACCTTCTGCTATGTCACCCATGACCAGGGCGAGGCCTTCTCCATGTCGGACCGCGTGGCGGTGATGAATGAGGGTGTGCTCGAGCAGGTCGGCGCACCGGAGGAGGTCTACCGGCGACCGCGGACCGCATTCGTGGCTGACTTCGTCGGCGCCTCCAACCGCCTACCGGGCCGCATCCTGGAGGCGGACGGTGCCGGCGGCTACCGGACGGAGATTGAGGGCCTCGGCCCCCGGCGGGTCGCGGGGCCCGAAGGCCTGCGCCCCGGGGCTCAGGTGCTCGTCGTCGTCCGGCCCGAAGAGCTGATGCTCGGTGCGGGCGGCTTTCGCGCGACCGTCGTCGACGTGGCGTTCCTCGGCGCCCAGCGCACCGTGCGGCTGCATGCCGACCCGATCGGGGAGCTTGTCGCGACCACGGGGGGCGCGATCGACGCGCCCAACCGGGGCGCCGAGCTGTTCCTGGACTTCGACGACCAGCGCGCCTGGGCGGTGCCCGCGTGAGCCCTCGCGCATCGGCGTGACGCCCGGCAGGACCGTTCGCGTGCAGCCGTCAGAATACGAGCACTGCGACTCAACCGGAGGCATTCACGATGCACCTCGACTCCCACCACCGAAAGACGGCGCAGGCGATCCTCTCCCACCCGGTGAGCCGCAACATCGAGTGGCGCGACGTCCTCTCCCTGCTGGTGACGATCGGAGAGGTGACCGAGCAGCACAACGGCAAGTTCAAGGTCACGGTCGGCGGTGAGACCGAGACGCTCGAGCGGCCGCACGGCAAGGACCTCGGCGAGCAGACGGTCGTCGACCTCAGGCGCATGCTCGGCGCCGCCGGGCTCACCGCCGAGGGACTGCGGGAGCGTGAGGGCCCGAGTGACACACCCGCATCGCCGGAGTCAGGCGGTCACGCCATCCTGGTCCTCAGCTATCACGGCGCGGAGGTCTACCCGACCGACGCGGTGGGGACAGCGCCGACGAAGCTCCTGCCCGAGGACCTCGGTGGCACGCTGCGCACCATGCACCACAAGGCCGACAACCCGGAGGGGTGGTACGGACGGCTGGACAACTCGTGGTATGCCGGGCTGGCCAAGGCGATCCGGCCCGCGGCCCAGGTCCTGATCATCGGCAACGGCAAGGGGCACAGCAATGTCACCGTGCAGTTCACCCAATATCTCGCCGAGCACGATCGCGACCTCCTCGGCCGGATCGTCGGATCGATCGATGCCGATGAGGAGGATCTGACCGAGGCGCAACTGCTGGCGCTCGCCAGAGAGTTCTACGGCGACGGCTCGCCGCGCGACCACGGCGATGGCCGCTGGGGAGAGAGCTAGGCAGAGGCACGAGCCCCCAGTGTCGATCTCCATCATTTCCATGAGGGCGACACGTACAACCCGATCGAGCCGGCCACGCTGCTCACCCGCCTCCAGACTCTCGGCTACGAGGAGATCACGCTCACCGTCAGCCACGACATGACCTTCATCGCACACAAGCCCCGCTGAGCACACCGCACACGGGACCGACCGGTGGTGCGATCGCGCTACGGCACGATGTTGTGATTGAGGTGGAAGACGTTGTCGGGGTCGTACCGGCGTTTGATCTCCCGCAGCCGCTGGTAGTTCGGCCCGTATGCGGCGCGGATCGCGTCCTCTGCCTGGTCGTCGCCGAGGTAGTTGAGCCAGCGGCCGGGTGCGAACCCGGGACGCAACGCCGCGAACGCCTCGCGCGTCCAGCGGATGTTGGCGTCGGTGCGCGCGGGATCGATCCACACCGACGGGATCAGCAGATTCCAGCCTGGCGTACGGTGCGGGACCGCTGTGTCGGTGGGTGCGACCCGGGTGACGGCGCCGTGGAAGTGCTCGAACAGGATCGCGCTCATCGATGAGGGGACCGCCTTGAACTGCTCGACGGCGGTCTCGATGAGCTCGTCGGTCAGGCCCCCGGTGAAGCTCGACAGCCAGTAGTTGAGTGCTCCGTCCGGATAGCCGTCGTCCAGCAGGGTATTCATCTGCGGGTAGGGCATGCGCGCCACCTGCTCCACGAGCGGCGAGCCGAAGGCCCGCAGAGGCGCCAGCTCACGGTCCGCCTGCTCGGGTTCGCCGGCATGGCAGACGACGAGCGCGGCGAGCTTGGTTCCGGAGCCATCGGGCGCATGGACCAGCCCGGCGAACACGGTGAGGTCGTCGGACGCGTCAGCAACGGCGTCGCGGTAGAAGCGCAGGAGCTCGGGTGCGGCGTGGATCGGGTGCGCGATCAACCCACCGGTCACCGTCGTCAACGGGTGCAGGCGATAGGTGAGCGAGGTCGCGATGCCGAAGTTGCCGCCTCCTCCGCGCAGCGCCCAGAACAGGTCCGGATGCCGGTCGGCGTCGACCTGGAGCACCTCACCGGCAGCGGTGACCAATTCGACGCGCTGCAGGTTGTCGGCCGCCAGCCCGTACTTCGACATCAGCCAGCCCAGGCCGCCGCCGAGGGTGAGGCCGGCGATCCCGGTGGTCGAGACTGCGCCTCCGGTCACGGCCAGGCCGTATCCGCCGGCCGCCTCGTTGAGCTCGCTCCAGCGGACACCGCCCCCTGCCGTGATCAGCGCCCGCTCGGGGTCCACGGTGATGCTCGTCATCTCGGCAAGGTCGATCATCACCCCGCCCTCGGTGACGGCGCGCCCGGCGACGTTGTGTCCTCCCCCTTGCACCGACACCTCCAGGCCGGCGTACCGGGCCGCGTCAAGTGCGCTGGCCACATCGCTGGTCGTGCGAGCACGCGCGATGACCGTGGGGCGACGGTCGATCAGGCCATTGTGGACGGCGCGCACCTCGTCGTAGCCGGCGTCCTCAGCAGAGAGCACGGTGCCTGCGAATCGACCGTCCAGCCGGTCGAGCAGGTCGGTCGTCAGAGTGGTACTCACGGTGTTCCCCCTTCGCGACTGATATGCACGGTGTTGTGCGTGCCCAGCTCGGCAAGACGCCGAGCCGAGCGGTCAGATCGCCCCCCGCCAGCCCACCGTGCCACGCGCCGACCAGGCGCGCTATGGGGTCAAGACCTCATCTTGCGAGCTTCGCCACGTAGCCGTGGAAGCGTCCTGCGGTGTCCCAGTACTCGCCGCCGGCCTCGCTGCCCTGTCCGTTGATCCCGTAGAGCGCGCTGCCCAGGTTCGGACCGGTCGCCCCCAGCGGGTCGTTGAGCGCAGAGAACTGCCAGTCCGCCAGCAGCCACCCGGTGATCTCGTTGCTGTCACTCAGGGTCCAGCCGCTGATGAGACCGTTGCGGGTGATGCCGTAGGCGATCGTGCCCTGGTTGGCTTCGATCCCCGCGCCTGGCGCGTCGAAGTCGACGAAGCTCCCGCCTGAATCCACGACGCCGTGGTAGACCCCGGCTGCATCAACGTAGGTACCGACGATCACGCCGGAGTTGTTGATGGAGACGAGCACCGTGCCATCTCCGGGCTCGGTCCCGGCTGCCGGGACGTCGATCGTCGTGAAGCCCGATGCGGGGTTGTAGAGGAACCCGTGCGCGAGATTCTCCTGATCCACGTAGAAACCGACGATCACTCCGTGACCGTTGATGCCCTCCGGGAACGTGCCGAACTCGTCGCCGTGCCCCGCCGATGGATCGTTCAGCGCACTGAAGTCACCGTCTGCAGATCGGATCCAACCATGCTCGGTGCCGCCGGCGCCGACATAGGTACCGACCGCAACCCCGCGACTGTTCATCCCGTCAAGTGAGGTGACGCCCGAGGTTCCGGGGTAGTCGAATTTCGTCAGCTGGTGATGTTCCTCGATGAACCCGCGGCTCAGGGCGCCCTGGTCCGTGTAGTAGGTCCCGCCCACTGTCCCGTTGTTGGTCACCGCATCCACGAGCGTGCCGAACGCGCCGGGCACATCAACGGTGCGGAAGCTCGCTCCGGGCCACGACGGAAGCACGGGCGCCGGGCTTGCGCCCGGGCTGACCGGTGTCGGATTCTGGGCCGCCCCGGGGAGCAGGGGCACGAGCCGAGGCTGGGGCGGCGAGGCGGCATCCGCCCGCGCGGCGATGGTCAGAGCAGCGGCGATCGCCACCGCCACCGACAGGAACCGACGGCCAACAATCATGTGCTTCCTCCCCACGGTCGCCACGGTCGGCGCATCTCAACGCCGCTAGGCGGACGCTACACCACCTGACTGCACGCCGTGACGGCAGTCCGAGGACCAGTGGATGAGGGATTTCCCATCCCGTACCGTCGGCCGCCGGGACAATCGAATCTGGGGGCTATCGAATCGGGCTTCGACAGGGACGTCGCCGGCTGCTGCCGGTCTTTCTGGGGATCGCTGCTGCGTTGCTGTGCTCCCTTCTCGCAGGAGCGTCGAGCCGGGCCGCGCAGACGCCCCTGGCGATCTCCATCTCCGGCACTCACTTCGTCAACGGCGCCGGCCAGACCATCCAGCTGCGCGGGGTGAACGTCTCGAGCTCCGAGTACGCGTGTGCCGAGGGCTACGGCTATGACGACGGCGACTACACCGACGCGACCGCGGCGGCGATCGCCGCCTGGGGCGCCAACGCCGTCCGGATACCGCTCAACGAGGACTGCTGGCTGAACACGAACCTCCCGGCGGGCGACCCGTATGGGGGTGCCGCCTACCAGCACGAGATCGAGAGCTTCGTCTCGGACCTGGGCTCGCACGGGATCTACGCGATCCTCGACCTGCACTGGACCGCGCCCGGCAACCAGACCGCCCTGGAGCAGCAGCCGATGCCCGACCTGGATCACTCGCCGGCGTTCTGGACCTCGGTCGCCTCCGTGTTCAAGCCCAACCCGGCGGTCCTCTTCGACCTGTTCAACGAGCCCTACGACCCGACCGACCTGCGCTCAGGCGGCGACCAGAACGCGGCGGACGCGGTCACCTGGCAGTGCTGGGAATACGGGACCACGCCGGATCTGGTGGGTGGCGGCGCTCCGCCGATCCCCTGCGACACGCAGGCGTACGACGACAACGGGAATCCGACGACCCGGTATCAGATCGCCGGCATGCAGACCCTCCTCACCGCGATCCGCAACACCGGCGCGACCCAGCCGATCTTGGTCGGCGGTCTTGACTACGCCGATGACCTCGGCGACACCAACGACGCCAACGGCGGCGGTCAGGCTGGATGCAGCACGCCCCCGACGATCCGCTCAACCAGGAGGCCGCGTCGTTCCACAACTACCAGGGCAAGGACTGCGACAACCAGACCTGCTGGGACAGCAGCGTCAAGTCCGTCGCCGCCCACGTGCCGGTGGTCACCGGCGAATTCGCCGAGGACAACTACCTGGCGCCAGGGTGCACCCCGACACCGGGGGCCAACACATTTGACGACCGCTACATGAACTGGGCAGACGCCAACGGTGTCAGTTACCTGGCCTGGGTGTGGCTCGTCGACGACCCGATCCAGCCGGGCGACGACACATGTGACAGGTTCGGGCTGCTCAGCTCCTACAACGGCACCCCGCTGGCCCCCAACGGCACCGCCGTGCACGATCACCTGACGGCGCTGGCCGGAGGGAGCACCACGGGTACGAGCACCGGGTCGGGAACGACCACGTCAACCGGAAAGCGCAAGCCCCCGGTGAGGCTGCGCTCCTTCAGCGCGGTCCTTGAGCCGAGCGGCCGGGCGGTCAAGTTCCGCCTGCGCACGGCCCAGAAGTGCACCGGCAGGATCACCGGCCAGTCGGCCAGCAGATTTGCGGTCACGGCCGTCATGCACAAAGCCCGCAGGGTGTCGCTCGGATCGGTGAAGCTCTCGCTCAAGGCGGGCAAGGCAAAGACGGTCGTCATGAGGCTGAGCAAGACAGCCAGGAACCTCATGGCCTCCAAGCGCTCACTCAAGGTGCGGTTCACGATCACGCTGAACAGCGCCGGCCACCGCCGCACCGTCCTGCACCGCACGGTGACGCTGCACCGCAAACACAGATAGAGCGCCCCTGACCCGTTCGGGGATGAACGGCGTCTTCGACGCCGGAAGCGCCCACGCCCCGATCGGCCAGGCCCCCGCGCGGGAGGCAGTGGCCTCTGGGACGCCGCAACATCCCGAGGGTTCGATCGGCCGGCGGCGCATGGGCAACTCTGGCCACCGGGAGGCCGAAACGTCCCGAGGACCCGTTCGGCCCGGGACGCGTGGGCAGTTCTGGCACCTGGAACGCCGCAAGAGCCCACGGGCCGGCCGAACCAGGATCCGCGCGGGCAGAACTGGCCTCCGGGACGCCGAAACGTCCCGGACGGTTCGATCGGCCGAAGGCGCGTGGGCAGTTCTGGCACCTGGAACGCCGGAAGACCCCGCGAACCGCCCGACCGACACCCCCCACCAACCCCCGCTCAGCGACGACCACCCGCGCCAGAGCGCCTCGCCGCCCGAACCGCCTCGGCAAGCTCAACCACGCCGGCCCGGATGGTCGGCTCGGGCATCTGGGCGTAGCCGAGCACGAGCGCCGGCGGCGAGTCGGACGCGCCTGGCCGAAATTCCTCGAGCGTCTCGATCTCGATGCGCCGGGCACGCGCGGCCGCGCGGATCGACTCCTCGTGGTCGTCGGGTGTCAGTTCGACGGTGACATGCAGGCCGGCCGCCGCGCCGCGCACGGTCGCCTCGGGCAGGGAGGCGGCGAGGGCACTGACGAGCGCGTCGCGCCGCTTTCGGTACCTGGCGCGGGTACGGCGCAGGTGACGATCGAGTTCGCCGCGCGCGAGGAAGTCGGTGAATGCGTACTGCTCGATTCGTGCCGTGCCCCGGTCGGCGAGCAGCTTCTCCTCGGTGACCGCATCAAGCAGCGAGGGCGGAACCACGAGCCATCCCAGTCGGAGTGCCGGCGCCAGTGTCTTGCTGAGAGATCCGGCGTAGACGACGTGACTCGGGTCGAGGCCCTGGAGGGCCCCGATTGCAATGCGGTCGTAGCGGTACTCGGCGTCGTAGTCGTCCTCGATCGCGATCGCACCTCTCTCTCGCAGCCACGCGACGAGCGCTTTCCGACGCTCGCCGGTGAGCACCACGCCGCTTGGGTTCTGATGCGCCGGCGTCAGCACGACCGCCTCGGCGTCGGCGCGCTTCAGCTCGTCCAGCCGAATCCCACCGGCGTCGACCCCGACCGGCACCGGCTCGAGCCCGGCGCGCGCCGCAACCGTTGCGTCCTCGGGGTTGCTCGGGTTCTCAAGTGCAATCCGCGCCGCACCCGCTGCCTCGAGCGCGCGGCAAACGAGACCGAGGCCCTGCGTATAGCCGTTCGTCACCACCACGCGCTCCGGGTCCGCGACCACCCCCCGGACCCGGCCGAGGTAGTCCGCAAGAGCCGCGCGCAGGACAGATACCCCGCGTGGATCTCCGTAGCCGAGATCGGCATCTGTGACGGAAGCGATCGCGACGCGCAGCGATCGAAGCCACGCCGCCCGGGGAAACGTCGAGACGTCCGGGGTGCTCGGGCGGAAGTCAAACCGCGGGCGCGCCGGCGCCGGCCCCGCTGTGCCACCCGACGAGCGGGCGCCGGTTGCGGCATCCGAGACACGCGGTCGCGCCCCTTGGCGCACGGTCAGGTACCCCTCGGCCGCGAGCTGCGCGTATGCATCGACGACAACGCGACGGGAGATCCCGAGCTGGTGGGCGAGGTCACGCGTCGACGGCACCCGGCTCCCGGGTCGCAGCACGCCGTCCCGGATCGCCGCGCGGAGCCGTTGCTCGATCTGGCTGCCGAGGGTCAAGGCCGCTGAGCGACGCACCGAGATCAACAGCTCGAGCGGCTGACTGGTCCCCTCTAGAGCCATGAAACTGGAGCTGTTCTCTGCATCAGTCGCACCGTACCATCGCGGCCCTCATGCCAATCGGCTTCCTGATCACCGTGGCGCTGGTGGCCCTCGGGATGGCGGTGTCGTTGCGGCCGCCGGTGCGCTCGGGGCTTGGCGGAGTCATCGTGTGGCTCATCAGTGCGATCCCGAACGAGTCGCCGTTCTTGGCCTTCTACTGGCTGGGCGCGTCGACGCTGCTCGCGCTGTGCCAGGGGAACGCCCGCGGACTCGGTATCTGGATCCCAGTCGTGGTCGCGGCCGCGTCGTTTGCCGGGACCCCGGTTCTCATCCGCCGCAGCCTGCGCGCCGCCCCCGCGATCGAACAGGCGCTTGACCGGGACGTCGGACCGAGGTGGCGGCAGGCAGTCCCTGGCGCTCGCCTCCTGACCAGAACGCCGTGGGTCCGGATCGTGCTGGCGCCGCTGCCGCTGTTTCATCCGGGCGTCAGGCGCTTTCGCAACCTGAGCTACGGAGATGCCGGCCGACGCAACCGCCTGGACCTCTACGCCCGCCGCACCGGTGGCACCGGCGGGCCGGTGCTGATCCATCTGCACGGCGGGGGTTTCTCACTCGCTCCCGGACGCAGGAGCTTCTACGCGCGCCGGATGCTCTTCCGGCTCGCCCGTGAGGGGTGGATCTGCATCAGCGCGACCTACCGGCTCTCCCCCGCAGCCGCCTTCCCCGATGACGTGATCGACGTCAAGAAAGTGATCATGTGGGCGCGCGCACACGCGCGCGAGCATGGCGGCGATCCCGACCGGATCATCCTCGCGGGCAGCTCCTACGGCGCGCGGCTGGCGACGCTCGCGGGCTTCACGACGGGCGACCCGGCGTTCCAGCCCGGCTTCGAGCACGCGGACACCTCGGTCGCTGCGGTCGTCGGGCTCTACGGCTACTACGGCGCGACCGACAGCCGTGACTCGCTGCCCTCCTCGCCGTTCGATTACGCCGAGCGCGGCTCGCCCGCACTCCTCATCGTCCACGGCGACCAGGACACCCTCACGCCGGCGGCGACCGCGCGTGCGCTCGCCGAGCGCGCGCGGGGATCATCCATCGACCCCGTTGCCTACGTGGAGCTGCCCGGAGCCCAGCACTCCTTCGACCTGCTCGCCTCGATCCGCTTCGAGGCGGTCATCGACGGCATCGCCGCATTGACGGCGTCGATCCCCACCCCTCGTCCGAACCGATCGCGTCCGGATGATCTCGCCGCCCCTGCCACTCCTGCCGCGTGATCTGCCACTCGCACGAGATACCCGACTCGCCTGGGGCCTGGATCTCGTCGGGCCGGGTCTGAGCCAGACGCCAGCCGAGCTTGCGCGGCACGCCGGCGCTGGCCTGATTGGCCTTGTCGTGATGAATCTCGACGCGCGTGATCACCGGGTCGGCGAACGCCGCGTCGGTGAGCAGCCCGGCCGCGATGCTCGCAATCCCTCGCCGTAGAAACCGTCGCGCGGTCCAGTAGCCGATCTCCAGCCCGCCCGGACCGATCCGGCGGTGCAGCCCGCAGCCGCCGGCAACCGCGCCGTCGAGGAACACGCCCATCACGACATCCCCACCGGCGCGGCATTCCCGGTCCCAGCGGTCGATGAGTGCCCGGCGGTCGGTGAGCGACAGTGGCTCGTGCGCGACCCACGGCATCCACGGGCGCAGGTGCTCGATGCTGTCAGCGATCGCCTCGCCGAGCTCCCCCGCGTCCTCGCGCACCCAACGGCGCAGGGTCACCCCGTCCGGTCCAACGATGGGTTCAGGCAGTCCGCCGCTCATCACTGCACCGTAGCCTCCTGCGCTGACCAGCCGAGCCTGCGGAGCGCGGCGAAGTGCCTCGGGGTGGCCGGGCCCGACGGCCCGTCAGGGGCGCCGTTTCCTCTTCGATTGCGTCGCCGGCCGCGCTGAGTCCTCCAGCGCGGACTGGACGAGCGCGCGGGAGGCCCACGCGAGCAGATCAGGGATTCGATCCGGCGGTATGTCGCTGTTGTCGCGAATCGAGATGATCGGGTCGATCCCGAACAGCAGCGTCAGTGAGCCGGTGAGCTGCTCGTAGGCGTCGGGAGACATCTCGGTTTCGACGTCCTGGAGCAGCCCTGCGATGTAGCGCCGGCGTCGAGCGGGGCGCTGGACGGAGTCGTGCTCGAGCGACATGCGGAGAATCGTCCGCAGACGCGCTTCGCGACCGAGCGTCCACGCGGCGGTGCGCCGGACGGCCTCGGCAACCCGCAGGGATGGGTCTGGGATCTCGTCGATCAGGTCCGGCAGCGACCTGATCGGGCCACTGTCGCCGAGGAAGGTGGTCTCGAGAAGAAGTGCCTCCTGGGTGGGGAAATAGCGGTAGGCGGTCGCCCGGGCGACATCGGCCCGTTCGGCGACATCGGCAACGGTGGGCACGCGACCCTCGGCGAAGATCTCGTCCGCGGCGGCGAGGAGAGCACGTCGTGTCCGCCGCGTTTGGCGGTCCCGGGTCCTCGAGCCAGCATCCCGCGCCGGAGTGTCTGTCTCGCTGTCCGGGATTGACACGATGCAGACGGTACCCTATTCTCGTAATAGGACTTGTATCTCATTACGGTTCTTCAGTCTCAAGTCCACAGAGGGGGAGAGGGCCGATGTCCGCGGCGATCCAGGCAGACGATGTGCAGGACGGAACCGGCGTGCCCGCGCCATCGCATATTCCCGCGGGCGAGGGGCAGTCGGTCTGGTACACGACCAACCTGATGGTGTTGAAGGCGACCGCGCGCAGCACCGGCGGGGCCTTTGGATTGATCGAGGCGCTCGCGCCCGCGGGGTCCGGCCCGCCGCTGCACGTCCATCAACGCGAGGACGAGGCCTTCTGGATTCTCGAGGGGCAGCTGACCGTCCGCCGCGGCGAGCGGCTCTTCTCGGCGGAAGCTGGGTCATACACATTCCTGCCTCGGGGTCTTCCACACACATTTGTTGTCGAAGGGAATTCACCGGCACGGATCCTCTCGATCTGCTCTCCCGGCGGGCTCGAGCAGTACTTCGTCGCAGCCGGTCGACCGGCCGAGACCGACGGGCTGCCGCCGGCCGGTCCCGTTGATGTCGCGTTGCTCGCTCGCGTCGGTCAGCAGTTCGGCGTCGAGATTCTCGGACCGCCGATCGCCCCGACTCGCGAACCGACCTGACGCCGGACGGGTCAGCCGCCGCTCGCGGCGGCCCGCGGCGGAAGCGCGACGCGTTCGCGCCGGTAAGGGGGCAGATCCGCGTCCGCCGCCGCGGGGTCTTCCAGCTCCTCCGCGTAGCGATGGCCGTCCCAGACCGCGCTCGCGATCGTCCCCGGCGCCGAGGCGTCGCCGATCGCCTCGGCCAGCGGGCCGCCGTCGTGGACGGCGAGCTCAGCCAGGAGCCGATCGTTGGGGAGCCTGGCGGTGACGGGAACCAGAGCATCGACCGCGACCGTCTGGACACGTTCGGTGAGGACGCACTGCAGCTCGAGATGGTCCTCGGCGGCGCGGAGGACCCGACGCGAGAGGACGATCTCCACCCCGGCCTCGACGAGCCGGCGGTGGATGCGTGGCTGCTCCATCGTGTTCTCCGTCCATGCCGACACGGCCGCGGCCGGGGTGACGAGAATCACCTTCCGGCCACGTTGTGCGAGCAGGTCCGCCAGCACACCGCCCATATAGAAGTGGTCGTCGTCGTAGACGACCACCTGCTCGCCCGCCGGGAGGCTGCCACCCATCAGGTCGTCTGGAGTGAGAACCTCCAGGCGCTCATCGAGCGGCAGCGGCCGGGCGGACTCGCGGCCGACGAGGTCGTCGCGCCACCGCGCGCCGGTGGCCACCGCGATGTGGTCGAAGTCGTAGCCGAGGATCTCCTCGGCGGTGACCGCGCTGCCGCGCGCGATCTCGACATTTCGCAGGCGGCGAAGCTGCGCGAGGCGGTAGTCGACCACCCTGATCCAGGCCGCGAGGCCGGGAAGCCGGGCTTCCAGTGCGACGCGTCCTCCGAGCTGTCGGGGCGCCTGTTCGGCGAGGATGACCTGATACCCCCGCTGTCCGAGTGCGGTCGCCGCCTCGAGGCCCGCCGGACCGGCGCCGACGACCAGCACCTTTCGGTCGCTGCGCTTGGGGCGAATGCGCTCGGGGTGCCAGCCGCGGCGCCACTCCTCGCCGATGGTCGGGTTCTGCGTGCAGCGCAGCGAGGTCGCGGTGTAGTCGGAGGTCACGCAGATGTTGCATCCGATGCACTCACGGATGTCCTCCCAGCGCCCGGCCCTGATCTTGTTGGGCAGGAACGGGTCGGCGATCGACGGTCGTGCGGCGCCGATCAGGTCCAGGACCCCTTGACGGACCATCCTGACCATCGTGTCCGCCGAGGTGAATCGCCCGACGCCGACGACCGGCTTGGTGGTCAGTGCCCCCAGTCCACGCACGTAGGACTCCTGGCCGCCCTCGTCGCCGAAGCGCGATGACAGCGAGTCGAAATCCCAGTCCCCCACGTGGAAGTCCCAGAGATCCGGGAGCTCACCGACGATGCCCAGCAACTCCTCGATCTCGGCCCGCTCAAGACCGTCATGGTCCTGAAGCTCGTCCACGCACAGCCTGCATGCGACCGCGATGCGTCCATCGACCACCTCGATCGTGTCCTCCAACACCTCGCGCAGCAGCCGCGCCCGGCGCTCGAGAGAGCCTCCGTAGCCGTCCTGGCGTGTGTTGAAGCGCCTGGACAGGAACGCCTGAAGCGTCGTCAGCGCGTGGCCGGCGTAGACGTAGACCAGGTCGTAGCCGGCGCGGATCGCCCGCTGCACCGCCTGTCGATGCCATCGGCGTAGCCGGTCGATGTCACGCAGCGTCATCTCGCGCGTCTGAACCGGTGCGTGGCCGGGGACCGGCATCCCGACGACCGCCATCGGCGCGTTTCGCACCTCGAGGTTCTCGGACGCATGCGAGTGGACGAGCTCACAACCGGCGAGCGCTCCGTGCGCGTGCACGCGCTCGACCATGAGCGCGTGGGCCGGAATGTCCGCGTCGTCGATCAGCCTGCCTTCGATGAACGGAGAGATGTCGTTGGCCCAGTGGAACTCCACCTCCTCCGTGCAGACGACACCCCACCCCCCTTCGGCCTTCACCCCGCGCATCTCAGCGTGCGCCGCGGGCCGCGCGTAGCCCATGCCGTTGCAGTGCGGAACCTGAAAGAAGCGGTTCGGCGTCACGACCGGACCGATCTGAACCGGTTCGAAGAGGACGTCGTAGCGGGAGCCTGTCATCGGTCAGAAAGAGACGGGCGTCGCTCCTGAATGCGACGCGTGAGCGCGAGCGTATCCGGAGCGTGCGGAGCGCCGCTCGAAACCCGACATCGCCGTCTGCGGCACAAGCCGACAGGACGGCCAACCGTTCTTAGTGCAGACCAACGCCGACCGGTCGATAAAGAGAGCATGATGCGATCGTTACAAATCGGGGCAGGCTGCCTACTCGGTGTCGCGCTCCTCGAGATGCTCCAGCCCGTCGCCCGGGCACTCGAGCTGCGAGAGCTGCGGGAACGGAATCCCGAGTCGTTCGACCCGGCGGCCGCTGTCGCCGCCGTGATCGCGGCGATCGCGCAGGACGGCCTCCCGCTCGGCCCCCTCTAGCCCGCGCACTCCGGCCGTCTCAGTACTCGCGTCGGCGGTAGTAGCGACGCGTCGTCAAAGGATGGTCGCGGAGCACCTCCAGATGGGCGCTCAGCCGCTCCGTCATCGTCGCGATCACGACCTGCGAGATCAGCGCGCGCACGTCCGGTTCGATCCCTGGCAGGTCGAACGCCGCCGTATCCAGGACGGTCACCTTGTCGGTGACCTCGGGGACGAAGGCGCCGACCCGCTCGACCAGCGGCCGCGACGCATCCTCGCCCATGAACAGCATCACGCTGACACCGGGCTCGACGAGCTCGAGCGTCCCGTGGAAGAAGTCCGCGGCGTGGATCGGGCGGGTGCGGATCCACTGCATCTCCTCCAGGATGCAGGTGCCGTAGTACCACGCCTGCGCCCAGGTGCCGCCGGCGCCGACAATGATGTGAAACGGCTCATCCTTGAACGCCTTCGCCAGTGAGGCGGCGCGCGGCTCGAACGAGCGCTTGACGTCGATCAGCAGCTCGGGCAGCAGCTGCAGCTGAGCGACGACCCGGTCGAAGTCAAGCCCATTGAGCTCGCCGCGCGCCTCACGCACTGCCAGCGCCAGCACCAGGGACTGGAGATAGAACGACTCCGATGAGGTGTCGTCCTCGGCGAAGTTGGTGAAGTTCATGTCCGCCTGCTGGGCGACCGGTGAATCGATGTGGCCGGTCAACGCCACCACCTTCGCGCCCCGTCCCTTGGCGTCGCTGAGCATCTCCTGGCTCTCCGGGGTGGTCCCCGACAGCGAGGGCAGCACGACGATCGAGCGATCGTGCAGCGCGGCCGAGCCCATCGCCATCATCTCGGCGGGCTGCAGCAGGAACGTGGGAAAGGTACTGCTGCGCTGCAGCAGCTGCGCGGCAGGGAGCATGAGCACTCCGGCCCCGCCCGCGCCGAGGAAGTGCAGGTTCTCGGCGCCGGCGTCCAGGAGCGACTCAACGGCCGACCGGATGGGTCCGGCCAGGGAGACGGCACCGGCCTGGATCGCGCGGAAGCGCTCTTCGTCGAAGTTCAGCATGGTTCCTCGGGTTGTGGTTCTCAGGTCTCGGTGGCCAGCGCGGGCGCACTTGATCCGTGCCTGACCGGGTCAAAGCAGGCCACGGAGTGGCCACCCCGGGCTGGGGCCGACTCCAGCTCAGGGACGCTCGCGCGGCAGCGGTCGTGCCTCGCCGGGCAACGCGGATAGAACGCGCAACCGGAATGCTCGCCCTGGGCGGTGGAGACATCGCCGCCGATCAGCTCCCCATCGGAGTCCCGGACGGTCGGGTCAGGGACCGGCACCGCCGCCAGCAGGCCGGCGGTGTAGTGATGCAGAGGCGCCCCGAACAGCTCGTCGGAGCTCGCCTGCTCGACGATGCGGCCGAGGTACATGACCGCGACGTCGCGCGCGATGTGTCGCACCACGCCAAGGTCGTGCGCGATGAACACCAGGGTCAGCTCCAGATCACGCTGCAGGTCGGCGAGCAGGTTGAGGATCTGGGCCTGGACGGAGACGTCGAGCGCCGAGACCGGCTCGTCGAGCACCACCAGTTGCGGACGGGTGACGAGAGCCCGGGCAAGCCCGATACGCTGGCGCTGCCCGCCGGAGAACTCATGCGGGTAGCGCTTTGCATGGTGCGCCGGAAGCCCGACCCGCTCGAGCATCTCCGCGACGGTGCGCGCCCGCTCAGGGCCGCGGCAGATGTCGTGGATGTCCAGCGGCGCGGCCACGATGTCCTCGACCCTGCGCCTCGGGTTCAACGACGCGTACGGGTCCTGGAAGACCATCGTCAGATCCCGCCGCACGCGCTGCAGGTCCCGGCGGCCGAGCGAGCCGAGGTCCTGGTCGTTGAAGCGGATCGTCCCGCTGTCGGGCTTGTGCAGGCCGACGATGCAGCGCGCGAGCGTCGACTTCCCGCAGCCCGACTCGCCGACCAGCGCGAGGGTCGAGCCGGCGTCCACGTGCAGTGACACCCCCTGCACCGCGCGCAGGCGCTGCCCGGCCCGCAGCGCGAAGGACTTGTGAACGTCCTGCAGCTCGAGCGTCGCGCTCATGCCGCACCCTCCGACACGACGGCACCTGCGGTCCCAGCCTCGGGCCGAGCCCTGGCCCCCGCAGCCTCGAGATCGGCCGAGCGCAGGCACGCGTCGAGGTGACCGCCGACCGGGCCGCGCTGCTCCAGCCCGGGCAGCGACCGGCAGACGTCCGCGGCAAACGGGCACCGCGGCGCGAACGCGCAGCCCTCGTCGGCCCGGGCCATCGACGGCGGCTGGCCGTCGATCGCCTGCAGGCGCGCGGTGCGCGGCCGGTCCACCCGCGGGATGGACGCAAGCAGCGCCCGGGTGTAGGGATGACGTGGCGTGGCGAAGACCTCACGCGCGGTGCCCTGCTCCACCAGCCGTCCGGCATACATGACCGCGACCGTCTCGGCCGACTGCGCGACGACGCCCAGATCGTGGGTGATGAGGATCACCGCGGTGCCGTGCTCGGCCTGCAGGCGGCGGATCAGCCGCATGATCTGAGCCTGGATGGTGACGTCGAGCGCCGTGGTGGGCTCGTCGGCGATCAGCACTGCGGGCCGGCAGGCGAGCGCCATCGCGATCATCACCCGTTGGCGCATCCCGCCCGAGAACTGGTGCGGGAAGTCGTCGGCCCGACGAGCCGGATCGGGGATCCCGACCTCCGAGAGCAGCTCGACCGCACGAGCTCGGGCTGCCCTGCGGGAGATCGACTCGTGGGCGCGCAGAACCTCGGTGATCAGCGAGCCGACCCGGTGCACCGGCGTCAGGGAGGTCATCGGGTCCTGGAAGATCATCGCGATCTGCGCGCCGCGAACGGGACGTAGCTCGGAGTCCGACAGCGCCAGCAGGTCACGACCGCCGTACAGGACCTGACCCTCAAACGAAGAGTTACGCGACCGGTTCAATGCGGTGAGCGCCATCGCCACGGTCGACTTGCCCGAGCCCGACTCGCCGACCAGCCCGAGCACCTGCCCGGGCGCGAGGTCGAAGCTCACGCCCCTCACCGCGCGCACCGTCTCGTCCTCGGTACGGAACGAGACGTTCAGGTCACGGACGCTGAGGATCGGCTCAGTCAATCGAGATCCTGGGGTCGAGCTTGGTGAACAGCAGATCCGCCAGTGCGTTGACGATCACGATGAAGAACCCGCCGTACAGAGTGAGCGCCATCAGCGGTGGCAGATCGAGCTGGGAGACCGCCTGCTGGGCGTAGTTGCCGACGCCGTTGATCCCGAACACCGGCTCGATCAGGATCACCGTGCCGCCCACCGCGGCACCGAAGTCCAGGGCGAAGAGGGACGCGACCGGGATCAGCGCCGTTCGCAGGACGTGACGCAGCAGCACCCGCCGTCCCGACAGTCCCATCGCCCGAGCGGTCCGCACGTAGTCCGCGCTCTGGACCTCGAGCAATGAGTTGCGCACCACTCGTGAGTAGAACCCCATCGACACCACCGACAGGCAGATCCACGGCAGCAGCAGATGCTCGAACCACTGCAACGGGCTCTGGGTGATCGGCACGTATCCGCCCGGCGGGATCCAGCTGAACAGGAAGAAGCGGTGCCAGACGTAGGTGAACAGGTACAGCATCACCGCGCCGAGCCAGAAGATCGGCGTGGAGATCCCGCCCATGGCCAGCACGGTGAGGATCCGGTCGACCCATTTGCCCTGGTTGAGCCCCGACAGCACGCCGAACAGGACCCCGAACCCGAGCCAGATCGCACCCCCGCCGATCGCCAGCGACAGCGTCTTCGGAATCGCACGGCCGATGGTGGGCAGGACCGGCGTCTGGTTCTGGTAGCTGATCAGGTTGTGCTTGATCAGCAGCCGATCCATCATGTCCAGGTACTGGGTCCACAGCGGCTTGTTGAAGCCCCAGGTCTGACGGATCGCCCGGATGTTGGCGGCGGTCGGATGGCGGCCCGCCATCCGGACCGCTGGATCACCGCCCGGGATCACGTTGAAGATGACGAACACGATCACCGACAGCGCGAACAGGACGATCACCAACCCGCTGAGGCGCCGCAGCCAGGATCGCCACGCGCTCATCGGGCTCCTCCCTGCCGTGCGCCATGCGGGTCCAGGGCGTCACGCAGACCGTCGCCGAGCACGTTCAGCGAGATCGCGGTGAGCATGATCGCGATGCCGGGCGCGAGCGTCTGCCACGGCGCGGTGACCATCGTCGAGTACCCCTCTTGGATGATGTTCCCCCACGACGGGGTCAGCACCGACACCCCCACCCCGAGGAACGACAGCGCGGCCTCGGTGAGGATGTTGTTGGCGATGATCAGGGTGAACAGCACGAGCGTGGTCGCCGCCACGTTGGGCAGGATCTCGCGCGTCATCACGCGCACCGGGCCGGCCCCGTGCGCGACCGCAGCCTCCACGAACTCACGCCGGCGCAGCGCCAGCACCTCGCCGCGGATCGGCCGGGCGATGTAGGGGATGTAGACGACCGCGATCACGATGATCGGGATCAACAGCGACGTGGAGGAGATGTGGATCGGCCCGATGTCAAGGCCGCCCACGATCAGGCAGGCCGAGATGGCAATCGCGAGCAGGTAGACCGGGAACGACCAGATCAGATCGAGCAGCCGTGACACCGACCGGTCGACGATCCCACCGTAGTAGCCGGCGGGGATGCCGAGGATCAGCGCGAGCAGGGTGCACAGCAGCGCCGACGCGATCCCGACCGTCAAAGACGTCCGCCCGCCGTAGAGCAGCCGGACGAACAGGTCCCGCCCGTTCGCGTCGGCTCCCAGCAGGTACTCGCCACGGAACCCGGGGCCGATCGGCGTGCCGTCGTCGGAGACGACCGGGACCTTGTGGCCACCGGACATGATGAAGCCCGAGAGGTTCTGGACGTTGGGCCCGCGGTGCGCGACGAGGTGCACCCACAGTGTCGCCCCAGGGAACGACGCGAACAGGATGAAGATGAAGACCCCGCCGGCGATCATCGCGGCGCGGTTGCGCCTCAGTCGCCGCCACGCCGCCCGCCAGTTGCCGACGGCGTCCGCCGCCGGCGCCGCGATCGCCGCCGGCCCGTCGACGACACCCAGATCCGGGGCCTGGACACTCACTTCGATAGCCACATCGACGGGAACAGTTCGTAGAACGTCGCGTTGAAGACGAGTCCGTGCAGGCGCGAGGAGTAGAACTTGGGGAAGCTGCGGTTCATGAAGGGGACGATCGGGGCCTCGCTCTTCATGATCTCGGCGTCGAGCCTGGCCCACTGAGCCTCACGCGCCGGGCCGATCGGCATCTCACGCACCTTGTTCATCTGGGCGTTGAGCGAGGGCACGTTGAGGTTGGAGTTGTCGTTGGTGCCGATCTTGGTGATGTAACGGCCGTTGAACTGTGCGTCGACGTAGTCCTCGGCTTCGGGGAAGTCCTCGTCCCACTCGTTGTAGGAGACCTGCGGGTCCGTCGCCTCGTTGGCGACCGTGTCGTAGTAGATCCCCTCGGACATCGTCTTGACCGTCGCGTGGTAGCCCAACGAGTTGAGGACCGAAGCCATGTACTGCGCAGCCTCCGGCTGGGGGTCGGTACTCGACGCCCAGACCTGGACCGCCATCCCCTTGGTCCCGGACGCGTCGACCAGGGCCTTGGCCTTCGCGAGGTTGTACGGATAGAAGTGGTGTGCCTTGTAGGCGGTCATGCCCGACGGGATGAGGTTCTCGGTCGGGGTGCCCTGGCCGCCGAAGATCTTCACCAGCGCGGGCCGGTCGACCGCGTAGTTGATCGCCTGACGGACCTTGACGTTGTTCATCGGCGGCTTGCGCCCGTTGAGGGTGAAATACAGGAGCGCATTGCGGGTGTAGATGTGCACCTGGCTGGGGTACTGCTTCTGGATCGCGGCCAGGCGGTCGGGCGCGACCGCCTCGAAGTAGTAGTCGAGATCTCCGTCGGCGATCTCGTTGACCGCCTGATCGGGTGAGACCCCGATCGTCACGTGGATCTCGTCCAGGTGCCCATTCGGGATGTTCGGAGTCCACTGGTGGAAGTTGGGATTGCGCACGATGGTGATCGAGCCCTGTGGCGTGTAGGACTTGAACATGTAAGGGCCGGTCGCGATCCGCCACTGCGGAACGGTCGAGACATCCTTGTCCGGCGTGCCGACGGGGAGCGCGTCGGCGAACGGCATCGCCAGGTACTCCAGGAACGTGCCGTCGCGCTGCGCCAGGTGGAAGGTGATCGTGTGGGTCTTGTCGTCGGCGACGATCCCGCTGATCCCGCCCTTCTTGGTCTTCTCGTACTGCGACGCGCCCTTGATGTCGGTGTAGAAGCCGACGCCCGGCGAATTGACCCGGAACAGCCGCTCGATCGAGAACTTGATGTCGGAGGGCTGAACGGTGCGGTTGACCGGAGGCGAGAACTTGACCCCGGTGTGGACGTGGAACGTGTAGGTGGTGCCGCCGCCTGACACCTTCGGCATCGCGGTCGCGAGGTCCGGGACGATCTCGTTGCCGGCATTCCCGCTGGCACGCTTGAAGGTCACCAGGCCGTCATTTGTCGCCGACAGCATCTCCCAGGTCTCGGTGGAGTAAGCGAGCGCCGGGTCCAGGTGGTCGGGGTTTGAGACCATCGCGGCGCGCAGCGTGCCGCCATTCACCGGGGTGCCCGCGTTGGCGTTGGCGTTGGAGTTCGAGCCGCCGCCCGAGCCGCCGCACGACGCCAGCACCGCCGCAGCAGCCAGGGCCGGCAGCACCGCCGTCCACCGCGGCGCCGAGTGCCGTGTCCGTGCCCGGGGCGCGGTTGCCGTTGCCTGCACGTCGCTGCCGCTCATGGCGTCTCCTTTGCGTGTTCGAGTCCTCACTTCGACAGCCACATGTCCGGGAACATCTCGTAATAGGTCCCGTTGAACACGAGGCCGTGCAGCTTGGGGGAGACGAACTTCGGCAGGTCGCGGTTGATGAACGGCACCCATGGCGCCTTCGTCATGATCTCGCGGTCGAGCGCCGCCCAGCGGGCGTTGCGCGCAGGCCCGAGCTGCATCGCCCGCGCCGCATCGATCTGACGATTGATCGCCGCGTCGTCGAAGTTCGATGTGTCCTGGTTCCCGACGTTGGTGATGTGTTCGCCGTTGAGCTGGATGTCGATGAAATCCTGCCCCTCCGGGTAGTCCTGATCGAATTGGACGAAGGCCATCTGCGGGTCGCCCTTCTCGGTGGAGATCGTGTCCCAGTAGACGCTCTCGTTCTCGGTCTTCACCGTCGCGTGGTAGCCGAGCGAGCCGAGCACCGAGGCCATGTACTCGGCGGCCTGCGGAGCGGGCGGCGTGCTGTGCGACCACACCTGAACGGCCATCCCCTTCGTACCGGACGCGTTCACGAGCGCCTTCGCCTTCGCCAGGTCGTACGGATAGGGCCACTGGCGGCGGTAGGCGGAGCCCATCGTCGGCGGGATGATGTTCTCGGTCGGGGTTCCCTGGGCGCCGAAGATCTTCAGCAGCGCGTTGCGGTTCGTGGCGAAGTTCACCGCCTGGCGGACCTTGAGGTTGTCGAACGGCGCCTTGCGCAGGTTCATCAGGAAGTAGGTGATGTCGTTGCGCGGGTAGATGTGGACCTGGTCGGGGTACTGCGCCCGCAGCTGAGCCAGGCGATCGGTGGGGACCGCCTCGAAGTACCAGTCGAGCTGACCGTCGGCGGTCTCGTTCACCGCCGACTCGGGGCTCGTGCCGATCGTGATGTCGATCCGGTTGAGGTGGCCGTTCGGCGTGTTCGGCGTCCACTGGTGGAAGTTGGGGTTGCGGACGAGCGTGATCTCGTTGCCGGGCTGATAGGAGCTCACCATGTACGGCCCGGTGGCGACCCGCCACCGTGGCACGGTCGAGATGTCGCGGTTCGGAGTCCCGGCCGGGACCGCGAACGCGAACGGGATCGCCATGTACTCAAGGAACGTCCCGTCGGCGGCGGTGAGGTGGAAGGTGATCGTGTGGGCGTGGTCGTCGGCGACGATCCCGGAGATCCCACCCCGGTGGGTCTTCTCGTAGCGGCTCGCGCCGACGATCCCCGTGTAGAAGCCGACGCCGCCGGAGTCGATCCGGAACAGCCGCTCGATCGCGTACTTGATGTCGGTCGGCTGCACGGTGCGGTTGACCGGCGGCGAGAAGTGGACGTCGGTGTGGAGATGGAACGTGTACGTGCGCCCAGCGTCGGTGACGGTCGGCATCCGGGTCGCGATGTCCGGGACGATCTCGGCGCCCGCCGCGCCGGAGGTCCGCTTGAAGGTGAGCAGGCCGTCGCCCGTCGCCTCGAGGAGCTCCCAGCCCTCGGTCGCATAGGACAGACCGGAGTCAAGGTGGTCGGGGTTGTCCGGGATCGCGGCGGTGAGCGTGCCGCCGTTCACCGGCGCGCCCGCGTTCACGCCGGCGTTGGCGCTCGAGCCGCCGCTCGACCCGCCGCTCGACCCGCTGCACCCCGTCATCGCGAGCGCTGCGGTGAGCGTGGTGAGGACCGCCGCCCACCGCACCCCCGGGTGTCGTCGCCGAACCGTGCGCCCGGGCGCGGCCGGCCGTTCTGCGTCGCTACCGCTCATCGCGTCTCCTCGTGCCTGATCGAACCCAGCTGACGGCGGTTCATGCGAGAACCCCGTCGGTCGTGACAGGGCCGGTGGGCCCCCACTGCGTGCAGGCGGCCGCGCCCGCCAGCGAGCCGGCTCGCATCGCCTCCTCGATCCCCTTCCCGTCCACCCGAGCCGCGATGAAAGCGGCGATGTACGCATCCCCGGCGCCCAGCGTGTCGATGACCCGCCTCACCGGCACCGCATCCATCTGCCAGCGCGTGTCGGCCGACGCGGCGATCGAGCCGCGTGCACCGAGGGTGACGACCACGAGCGAGGCGCCCGCGTCGAGCGCGCGGTGCACCATCTGCTCGGGAGTCAGCCCTGCTGCCGAGGAGGCGGACATGAAGGCCACGTCCACCACCGGGGCCACGGACTCCAACATGCCGACGCCTCCGCCATGACCAAGGTCGCAGGAGAGGAGCGCGCCACGCTCGCGCAGCATGCTGCCCCAGTCCGCCAGATCCACCTGGCGGGCGAAGTGCAGCCATCCCGCGGCCGAGAGCCAGGCTGCGGTCTCGTGATCGATGCGATAGTCCGCGGCCACGCCGTAGTCCTCGGTGACGAAGCGTCGTTCGCCGTCGGGGTCATGATCGACAACCGTCCGCCCGGTCGCTCCGGCCAGGCGCCGCACCCGGGACGTGTCGACACCCGCCTCTCTTGCCGCCCCGACGATCACCTCCGCGTCTGGATCGTCGCCGACCGCGCCCACGTACGACGCCCGCCGCCCCATCCGGGCGAGCGCAACGGCGACGTTGAACGCATTGCCCCCGGCCAGGTGGGCCGTCGGCGCGGCGCCCGCCCCACGGTCCCCGTTGGGAGATTCACGCCGGCCGGACTGCGTGACGTCGACGCAGTTGTCGCCCACGCACACGATCGGTTCAGAAGCGGGCATGCAAAACCATTTCGCGTCGCTGGTCCTCGTTGTGATAGCGCTCTCGCAACTGGGTGCGAACGCTATCACTGCGTCTCGCTCTGCGCCACACCCACACGGCGCAAGTGCTCTGATAGCCTGCCTCCAGCTTGCCTGATAGCGCTCTCAACAGCCACCCCGCGGTGGAGCTCACGAAGGCCCTGATCGCCTGCGATTCGACGAACCCGGATCTGACGCCCGGGGGCGTCGGCGAGGGCGCCGTCGGCGAGCTGATCGCCGAACGACTGCGCAGCGCCGGGATGGAGGTCGAGCTGGTCGAGGTGAGGCCCGGCCGTCCGAACGTGATCGGCCGACTGCGTGGCCGCGGCGGCGGGCGCACGCTGATGCTGTGCGGGCATACCGATGTCGTCTCCGCGGACCCGGACGGGTTCGATCCGCGAACCGAGGATGGCCGTCTCTACGGCCGGGGCTCGGTCGACATGAAGGGCGGCCTGGCGGCGGCGATCGTCGCGGCCGAGAACCTCGCCTCGGGGCCCCCGCTCGCCGGTGACGTCCTCGTCGCGGCGATCATCGATGAGGAGTGGGTGAGCCTCGGAGCCGAGTCGCTGGTGGAGACGCATCGCGCCGACGGCGCGATCCTGGCCGAGCAGTCGGACCTCGACCTGGTGGTCGAGCACGGCGGCTTCGCGTGGTTCGAGGTGACCAGCGAGGGGGCTGAGGCGGCCGGTATCGACCCCGACCATGGCGTCGATGCCATCACGTTGCTCGCCCCCGTCCTTCAGGGGATCGCCGCTCTGGACGCCGAGCTGGCCACGCGACCCGCGCCGTCCTACGGGCGCCCCTCGGTGCACGCGTCGACGATCTCGGGAGGCTCCCAGTTCCCGGCCTACCCCACGCGCTGCGCGCTGGGCATCGAGCGCTGCACGGTGGCGGGCGAGACCGTCGCCGATGCCCGCGCCGAGATCGACGCGCTGCTCGACGCGGCTCGTGCCGCTGATCCCAGGTTCAAGGCGAGAACCAGGCTGGTGGTGGGGCGGGAGCCGATCAAGCTCGACTCCGACGGCCCGCTGGTGCAGACGCTCGACGCTGAGATCACCAGGCATCGCGGAGCGCCGCCCCGGCATCTGGGCGACATCGGCTGGGCCGACTCTGGCCTGCTGGTGGAGGCCGGCATCCCCTGCGTGATCTTCGGGCCCACCGGAGCCGGCTGTCACACGGCGGAGGAGTACGTGGAGGTGGACTCGCTGGTGGCGTGCGCCGAGATCATCGAGCACACCGCCCGCTCGTTCTGCGGGGTCGCGTCGTCGTGACCGGCGACGCGCTGACGGAGCTCCTGCCCGCCTCCGCCGGGCGCGACCGCAACGGGCGGTTGACGATCGCTGGATGCGCGCTGGCCGACGTGGCCGACGCGGCGGGCACCCCTGCGCTGGTGATCGACGAGGCCGAGTTGCGTGCGTTCGCGCGCGAGTATCTGCGAGCGTTCCGGTCTCGCCGCGCCAACGCCTCCGTGTACTTCGCCTCCAAGGCGCTGTCCTGTTCGGCGGTGATCTCGGTCATGGCCGACGAGGGGCTGGGGTGCGATGTCTCCTCAGCAGGAGAGCTCGCCGTCGCGCTGGCGGGCGGGATGCCCGCCGAGCGGATCCTCATGCACGGGAACGCCAAACGCGACATCGATCTGGGAGCCGCGCTGGACGCCGGCGTCGGTCTGATCGTGATCGATTCGCTCGACGAGCTCGCTCGGCTCCAGCACCTGCTGGCTGCCGGGAACCGGGGCACTGCACAGCGGGTGTTGCTGCGGGTCAACCCCGGAGTCACCGCCCCGACGCACGCAGCGATGGCGACCGGCGACGAGAGCTCCAAGTTCGGCCTTGACATCGGGGCTCTGCGGACGGCAGCGGCTGAGATCCACGCCGACACGCGGATGAGGCTCGAGGGGTTGCATGTGCATATCGGGTCCCAGATCACCGAGCTCGAGCCGTTCGTCCAGAGCGTCGTCTCGCTCGGTGATGCGAGCCTGGATGTCGGCTCCGTGGTCGATCTGGGCGGCGGGCTCGGGGTGCGGTACACGACCGACGACCCCGCGTTCCCGTCGATCGACGAGTACGCCGAGGCCCTGCTCGGCGCGGCCGACCGCGCGCTCCCGCGCTCGGCGACGCTGCTCGTCGAGCCGGGTCGCTCGCTGGTCGCCCGGGCGATGGTCACCGTCTACCGGGTCGTGTCGGTCAAGCGGACGACGCGCACGTTCGTCTCGGTCGACGGCGGCATGGCTGACAACCTCGAGCCGATGATGTACGGCACGCGGTTCAACCCGTTCGTGCTTGACAGCGACCGGCCGCTCGAGCGTTGCGACGTCGTCGGACCCCATTGCGAGACGGGCGATCGCCTGGTTGAGGACTGGCCGCTCGCCGGCCCGCGAGTCGACGACCTCCTGGTCGTGCCGGTGACGGGCGCCTACTGCTACGCGCTGGCGAACAATTACAACGGTGCGTTGCGAGCGCCGGTGGTGATGTGCCGCGACGGGGCCGCGCGCATCGTGCAGCGGCGCGAGACGATCGACGACCTGCTGATGCGCAACTGCGATATCGACCTGCTCGTCCGAGAGCCCCAGACCCCGACCGGGAAGCACTGACCGGATGGCGGTGACGATCCGCGACGTGGGTGAGCTGGCCGGCGTCTCCCAGGCGACCGCGGCGCGGGTGCTGGGCGGCTACGGCCCGGCCTCGGCGGCGGTCCGTGCCAAGGTCGAAGCGGCCGCCGAGCGGCTCGGCTACGTGCCCAACTCGGTGGCCCGCGCGCTCGCCTCCGGGCTGACCCATGCGGTGGGACTGGTGGTCGGTGACATCGAGAACCCGTTCTTCGGGGCCGCGGCCCGCAGCATGAGTGACGCCCTGGAGGAGCGTGGCCACACGGTGCTGTTGACGAACTCCGACGAGGACGTCGATCGTGAGCGCCGGGCAGTCGAGACCCTGCGCGCGCGGCAGGTGGACGCGCTGGTGGTCGCGCCCAGCGCCAACGGAACGCTGCCGCACCTGGCGGCCGCGGCCGACGCCGCTCCGCTGGTGCTGCTGGACCGCGTCGTGCGGGGCCTGAAGGCGGACTCGGTGACGGTCGACAACCGCGGCGGCGCCCGGATGGCGGTGGAGCACCTGGTCGAGCACGGCCACCGCCGGATCGGACTCGTCTCGGACAACCCGTCGATCAGTTCCTCGGCCGAGCGGATCGAGGGCTACCAGGACGCGCTCGGAACGGTGGGCATCAAGCCCGACGGCCATCTGATGTCGCTGGGCGGCGCCACTCGTGACGACGGCTATCGCGCTGCGCGGAGGCTCTTGGAGGCTCCGGACCGGCCGACGGCCCTGTTCACCGCGAACAACTTCATGACGGTCGGGGCGATGCTCGCCCTGTCCGATCTCGGGCTTCGCGTGCCCGATGACGTGTCCCTGGTCGGGTTCGACGATCTGGAATGGACAACCCTGGTCGATCCTCCGCTGACGGTCGTCGCTCAGCCGGCATCCGAGCTCGGCGTGGTGGCGGCCGATCGGGTGCTGGCGCGCATCGCCGGCGGCGGGGGCCGGCCTCGCAGGTTCAAGCTGGAGACGAAGCTGATCACCCGCGCGTCATGCAGGTCCCTGTGATGACTCGAGACACATCCCTACACCACTGAACCGGAGGACGAATGTCGCTGATCGACACGGCACCGACGCTGCTCGGCGGGATCGCATCCAGCTTCCACACCAACCCGTACACGGGGGGTCACATCGAGGTGCGCCGGGCGCACGGGGCAACGCTCGAGCTCGCCGACGGACGCGAGCTCCTGGACACCTTCATGGCCCACGGCAGCACCATCCTCGGACACGGGAACCGGTCGGTGTTCGGAGCCGTGCAGCAGGCGCTGGAGGCAGGGATCGTGCTCGGCTATGAGACCGGGCTGGCTGCCGCTCTCGCCGATCGGCTCGCGGCGATCCTTCCGGGCGCCGAGCGCATCCGCTTCTGCTCGACGGGCACCGAGGCTGTCACCACGGCGCTACGGATGTGCCGGGCGTTCACCGGCCGTGACATCGTGATCAAGATCGACGGTCACTACAACGGCGGCAGCGACTACGCGATGCTCAACTCGACGGCGGCCGCGATCGACGCCGACAACCCCGGTGGTCAGATCTCCCACCGCATCCGGTCCTGCAGCGGGATCCCGGTGACGACCGCAGACTCGATCGTCCCCATTCCCTGGAACGACCCGGCCGCGCTGGAGAGCGCCCTGTCGACGTACGAGGAGCGGGTCGCCGCGGTGGTCATGGTCCCGCTCGATCTCAACAACGGCTGCATCACTCCCGCCGACGGCTACCTGGAGGCCGCCCGCCGGCTGACCGAGGAGCACGGCGCGCTGCTGGTGTTCGACGAGGTGCTATCTGGCTTCAAGACCGGCCTGAACGGCGCGACCGGCATGTACGGCGGCAATCCGGACGTCACGATCTGGTCCAAGGCGATGGCCTCGAGCTTCCCGGTGTCGGTGATCGCCGGGCGCGAGGACGTCATGGCCGTGATGGCGGCCCCCCTGCCCCAGGGAGCGCTGCAGGGCGGCACCCACGCGGGCAACATCCCCGGACTGGCCGCTGCGATGGCCACGCTTGACATCGTCGAGGAGCCCGGTTTCTACGACACCCTCACCGAGCGCACCCGGAACCTCGCGACCGCACTCGAGTCGGCCCTGCGCAACTGCGGGCTGGCGGCGCGCGTGCAGAGCGCCGGCTGTGGCTACGGCATCTACCTGGGGACCAACGAGCCGATCCGCAGCTGCGCCGACATCCGTCGAGAGGTCGACGGGGAGTTGGCGAGGCGCTTCTTCACCGCCTGCATCGAGGAGTCTGTCTATTTCCACACCGATTTCACCGTGACCCTGGCGCACACCGACGAGGTCCTGGCGGAGATCGTCTCGCGCGTCACGCGCGCCGCCGAGCGAGTGGCGGACTGATGAGGCCGCGGTGAGCGGGCAGTTCAGCTACCTGACCCACCTCGAGTGCGGCCGGTGCGCCGAAACCTACGACGCGACGCGCCTGAACGGCACCTGCACCAGCTGCGGCGCTCCGCTGCTGGCCCGCTACGACCTGACCGCGATCGCCAGAGACTGCTCGCCGGGGAGCTTCATCGACCGACCGCCGACCCTCTGGCGCTACCACGAGCTGCTTCCCGCCTCCTCCCGGGAGGCGATCGTCACCCTCGGCGAGGGGATGACGCCGCTGCTCCCGCTGCCGAACCTCGGCCGCGCTCTCGGGATCGAGCGACTGCTCGTCAAGGACGAGGGTGGATTGCCGACCGGCAGCTTCAAGGCCCGGGGCGCCACCACCGGCGTCACCCGCGCCAAGGAGCTCGGCGTCAGCGCCTTCGCGATGCCGACCAACGGCAACGCCGGCGCCGCCTGGTCGGCCTACGCGGCCCGGGCCGGCCTGCAGGCGTGCATCGTGATGCCCGAGGACGCGCCGGCGATCACCCGCCGCGAGTGCTCCGCCGCCGGCGCCGACCTGTATCTCGTGGACGGCCTGATCAGCGACGCCGGCCGGCTGGTCGGTGAGCTGGTCGCCCGGACCGGGTGGTTCGAGGCATCGACGCTGAAGGAGCCCTACCGCCTTGAGGGCAAGAAGACGATGGGGCTCGAGATCGCGGAGCAGCTCGGTTGGCGGGTTCCCGACGTGATCATCTACCCGACGGGTGGCGGCGTCGGGCTGATCGGGATCGACAAGGCGCTGCGTGAGCTCCAGGAGCTCGGATGGATCTCCTCCGAGAAGCTCCCCCGGCTCGTCGCCGTCCAGGCGGCCGGCTGCGCGCCAATCGTCGAGGCGTTCGAGGCGCACGCCGCGGACAGCCGGCCCTGGCAGGACACCTCGACGATCGCGTTCGGGATCAACGTCCCGAAGGCTCTCGGCGACTTCCTGATCCTGCAGGCCATCTATGCCAGCGACGGCTGCGCGATCGCGGTCAGCGACGATGCGATCCTCGCGGAGAGCCTGACCCTCGCCCGCAGCGAGGGACTCGTCCCCTGCCCCGAGGGCGCCGCCACCGTCGCGGCCGCACGCGCACTGCGGCGGTCGGGCTGGATCGCCGACGGCGATGAGGTCGTCCTGCTCAACACCGGCGCTGGGGTCATCTACCCGGAAACGCTTCCCGTCCGGTTCGAGCCCGTGGCGCGTGACGGGCGGCTGCCGATCCAGCCGGGCGTTCACGAAGCAGGCATGTAGCGCCGCCACCCGGCCGAGCTGTGACAATCGCGCGCCGTGTTCCGGAGACCGATCGCCCTCTGCCTCGCGGCGAGCCTGCTCTGCCTGACGGCCGTCTCGGCGGCCAGGGCCGCCGAGCCACGCGTGGCGGTCGGTGACGCCGGCGGACTGTCCGGCGGCGCATCGATCACCGGCTCGGTCCCGGCCGCGCACCGGATGCGACTCACGATCGGCATGGCGTCGCGAGACCCACTGGGACTGAGGGCGTTCTCGCAGGCGGTCAGCACGCCGGGCAACCCGCTCTACGGACGGTTCCTCACCGTGCGTCAGTTCGCGCGCCGGTATGGCGCCTCCGAGGCGGCGCTGAGGCACGTCCGCGCTGCCCTGCGGGCCGACGGCCTGACCGTGCTGCAGACCGACGCGGACCGGCTCGCGATCCTCGTTTCCGGACCTGCCCGCACGATCGAGCGCGCGTTTGCCACCCGGCTGGCGGGGGTCCGGGCCGCGCCCGGCCGCGGCGCCATCATCGACACCGTCGCGCCCACGCTTCCCGCCTCGCTCGCACGCGATGTGGAGGCGGTGCTCGGGCTGAGCGGCCCGACCGAGCCCCAGCCGGACCAGCTGACCGCCCGCCCGGCCGTCGGCCCCATCGGCCCGGCGTCACGTTCCCGCGCTCGCCCCCGGTCGGCCTCCGCCATTCCACAGCCGTGCGCGGCGGCCAACCGCGCCGCGGCACAGCTCGGCAGCGGGCAGAGCAGCATCGCCTCCTTCGGCTACACCGCCAACACGATCGCGGCCGCCTACGACGCTCCCGCGCTCTACGCTCGTGGCGATCTCGGCCAGGGGCAGACGGTCGCGGTCTACGAGCAGGAGTCGCTCAACCCCGCCGACATCGCCACCTATCAGGCCTGCTACGGGACGCACGCCGCGGTGCACATCCGCGACGTCGACAAGCCCGATCCCGTCGACACCGGTGCCGGGGGCGACGGCGAGGCGGCGCTCGACGTCGAGCAGGTCATCTCGATCGCGCCACGTGCGTCGATCATCGTCTACGCCGCGTCGCAGTCCGACCAGGACGGAAACGGCGCGCTGCTCTCGGCGATCGCCTCCCAGGACGCCGCCAACGTCGTCTCGATGTCCTACGGCTCCTGCGAGGCGGAGCTCGGGAGGGCGGTGATCAAGTACGAGGCCAAGCTGTTCGAGGAGATGGCCGCGCAGGGCCAGTCGGTGTTCGCCAGCACCGGCGATCAGGGCGCCGAGTCGTGCTCGCCACCCAACGGCAGCAGCTCGGCGCTCGCGGTCGCCGATCCCGCCAGCCAGCCGACGGTCACCGCGGTCGGCGGAACCTCGCTGTACGCGGGCTCGCCCACCGCCCCCGTCCCGTGGAACGGCACCCAGGCCCTGACCGAGGGCATCTGGAACTCGGGCAGCTTCCAGCTGCACGGCGAGTCCATCGGCCAGGCGACCGCGGGCGGGCTCTCGAGCATGTGGGCGATGCCGCGGTTTCAGTTCTCGGCCGCGGCGTCGCTCGGGGTCCGCAACGGGTACACGTCGACCGGGAACTGTGGCGCAGCCGCCTGCCGGGAGGTCCCGGATGTGAGCGCCGACGCGGATCCGTCGACGGGCGTCGCGACCTACGCGGCCACCGGCGCGGGCGGCAGCGGGGGGAGCTCGTGGAGCGTCGCCGGCGGCACCAGTGTCTCGGCACCGCTGTGGGCCGGATTCGCCGCGCTCACCGATGCGCTGGCGAGCTGCCGCGGCCAGTCGATCGGCGACCCCAACCCGGCGCTGTACGCGCTCGCCGGCAGGGACTATGCGGCCTACTTCCGGGACGTCGACGCGCCGAGCCCGTTCACCGGGGACACCACGAACGACGCCACCGGCGCGCACCCCGGCCTCTACCCGGTGACCCCCGGCTACGACCTGGCCACCGGCCTCGGCACGCCGCTGGTGGGGAACCTGGCGCCCGCTCTCTGTGCGCTGCGCGCGCCGGTCTACACCGTCACGGTGGTGAACCCCGGCACGGTGCGACTGCGCGTACACGCGCGTGCGTCGGTCCTCATCCGGGCCAGAGACTCAGGCGACGTCCGGCTCACCTACAGCGCCCGCGGCCTGCCGGCCGGGCTGTCGATCCACCCACACACCGGCCGGATCACGGGCAGGCCAACTCGGCTCGGGCGCTACCGAGTGACGATTCTCGCCAAGGACTTCGCCTCCAACCGCGGCCGGGTCCGGTTCACGCTTCTCGTGCGCGCGCGTCAGCGGTCCTGACGCAGACCGCGGTCGAGCATCTCGACCATCCGCTCCCAGCTCTGCTCGAGGTCGACCGGGATCTGGAAGCCACCTCGCTCCTGCAGCGTGATGAAGCCGTGCACCGCCGACCGGACCGCCCGCACACCGTGGACGGAATCCTCGCCCTCCAGCCCGTAACTGCGCATGACCGCGAACAGCACCTCGACGACACCTTGCGCAGCCGCGATCGCCTCGGGGTGATCGGCGAAGCCGTGCGCGATCGTCGCGTACCGCCCTGGGTGCGCGCGCGCCCACTCCCGGTAGGCATCGAGCACCGCGCGCAGCGCGTCACCCTCGGTGCGACCGAGCGCCGCGTCGGCGACGGCATCGCGCAGCCCATCACATGCGTCGATCGCCAGCCGCAGCCGCAGATCGGGCAGGCCGCCGACGTGTGCGTACAGCGACGGGGAGCGCACGCCGAGCCGCTGGGCGAGCGCGGCGAGGGTCAGGTGGTCCAGGCCTTCGGCGTCAGCGAGCTCGGCAGCGGCGCGCACGACCAGCTCCGCGTCCAGGCCGGCGCGTGGCATCAGCGTCCCGCCGCGCCGAGCTTGCGCTCCGCGCGGGCGATCGCCGCATCCATCGCCGCCACGGGCGAGCGCACCTCGCGTCCGTGACCGACCACCAGCACGCTCGGGTCCAGCGCACGCAGCGCGCGCGCCGAGCGGAGATTCTGCGGCTTGTCGAAGGTGACGAACCCCGGCAGCGGAAAGCGCCAGTACGGGTGGCTGGTCACCGCCACGCCGCCCAGCGTGCTGAACACGTCGCCGGCGATGAGCACCCCGGTGCGGGGATCGACGAACGCGACGTGGCCCGGCGTGTGCCCAGGACTGTCGACGACCTCGAGCGAGCCGACCCGGTCTCCGCCCTTCAGCCGCTCGTCGGGCGTCGTGCGCAGCTTCGGCCAGCTGCCGGTGGGCTTGCGGTCGGTGACCTTCTCCCCGGCGTGGATGCGCGCGTCGATCTCGCCCAACAGCACCGGCACGTCGGGCCCGAGCGTGTCGCGCAGTGCGTCGACCGATCCAACGTGGTCGCCGTGGCCGTGGGTGAGCGCGATGCGGCGGATCTCACCCCCCGCGGCGCGCGCCGCGGCCACGAAGTCGGATGCGTGCCGCGGCAGCGTCGTGTCGACGAGCGTGAAGCCATCGTCTTCGCGGATGAGATAGGCGTTCACGAAGCCATTGAGGCCGAGCCGGATGACGGTGTCGGTGACGGCGGTGGATTTCATCGGGACCCTTTCGAGGCGGCTTGACTAATGCCGTTAGGAACATACCTAAGAGTCTTAGGTATTGCAACCGAGGTTTATGCTCAGGCCTGTGAGGTGGCGTCGTCGCAAGCGGCTGACCGGCTCCGTGCCGGCCGTTGCAGCCGCATGTGCGCTTGGAGCGAGCGGTCCGCTGCTCGCAGGCTGCGGGGGCTCCGGCCCGCCGCCCCCCGGGCCGACGTTGCACACGTTCCTGACCGCGTGGAGCCATGGTGACTGGACGACGATGCGCGGCGTCGTCGCCGATCCGCCGGCGGACTTCCGCGCGGTCAACTCCCAGGTCTTCTCCGCGCTCGGTGTGCATGGCGCGACATTCAACGCCGGCCCGATCCAGACGGTGAAGGCGAAGGGTGGCCACCCCGAGACCGCCACCGCTGCCCTCGCCGCGCACTACTCGCTGCCGCAGATCGGCTCGTGGTCGGAGACGAGCACCGTCCATCTGGTGCTCCGTCGTGGCGCCTGGAGGATCGCCTGGTCGCCGCAGACGATCTCTCCGCAGTTGCACGCCGGCGAGACGATCGGGGTGAACCGCAACTGGCCGACGCGCGCCTCGATCTTCGGCGCCGGCGGCGCACCGCTCACCCGCTCGGGCACCGAGGTGACGATCGGCATCGTCGGCAACCGCGTCAAGGACTACGGCGCGGTGCGCACCGACCTGCTCGCCGCCGGCGCGACCGACGCAGAGGTCACGCAGGCGATCGCCCAGGCTCGTGCCAACCCCCAGGACTACGAGCCGGTATTCGCGGTGTCACTCGCCCGTTTCACCGCGCTCAAGAACCAGCACACCTCCGAGAACGTGTACGAGGTGCCGGGCACCCAGTTCCGCACCTCGACGCAGACCGGCGCCATCACCGCCCAGCTCGCGGCGCACATCGTGGGCACCGTCGGCCCGATCTCGGCGGCCGAGCTGCAGAAGCTCGGCGCCCCCTACGACGCCGAGAGCGTCGTCGGCCAGACCGGCCTCGAGCAGAGCCAGGAGCGCACGCTCGCCGGCGCGCCGACGATCGAGATCAACGTCGACGACTCCGGAGGCAACCCGATCGCGCGGCTGGCCACCTATCGCGGGCATCCCGGCCGTGCGGTGCACACGTCGATCGACCCGCGCGTGCAGCGCGCCGCGGAGGCGGCGCTGGCCACCTCGACCCGGCCGAATGTCTCGATGGTGGCGATCCAGGCCTCCACCGGCCGGGTGCTGGCGATCGTCTCGGACCCGGTGACGACCTATGACACCGCGTTGCAGGGCGCCTACCCGCCGGGCTCCACGTTCAAGGTGATCGACTCGACCGCGCTGTTCCGCAAGGGGATGGGGCCGGGGTCGCCTGCGAGCTGCCCGCCGACGATCACCGTCGACGGCGAGCCGTTTCACAACGCGGGCGACGAGGCCCCGACGCCGACGATCACGCAGGCGTTCATCGAGTCTTGCAACACCGCCTTCATCGGCCTGGTCACCCAGCACCTCACCCCGCCCGAGCTCCCGTCTGCCGCGGCCATGTACGGCCTGCAGGGCAGCCCTCACCTCGGGCTGCCGGCGTTCTACGCCAACGTGCTGAAGGCGACCAGCCAGACCGAGTTCGCCGCCGACGCGATCGGTCAGGGCAACATCACGTTCTCCACGCTGGGGATGGCGACGGTGGCGGCCGCGCTGGACACCGGCGTGGTGCGCGCGCCGACGCTCGTGGAGGGCACCGCCGCCGGCGGCGCCTCCAAGACCTCCAAGCTGCCGTCCGCGATCGTCAGCGGGCTGCGCCCGATGATGCTCGGCGTTGTCGAGAGCGGCACAGCGGCCGGGACCGGGCTGCCCTCCGGCACCTACGCCAAGACCGGAACCGCCGAGTACGGGACCGGCCCAGAGGCCGATCTGAAGATCGACGGCTGGCTGATGGGCTACAACGGCAACATCGCGTTCGCGATCGTCACCCAGAACACCGGCGGCGCCGACGGCGGGCCGGTCGACGGGCCGATCATCGCGAAGTTCTTCAGCGAGCTCGGCGGCTGAGCCGTTTACGAACTCGACCGATTGGGTTCACTTTCGGTATGAGCGAGTTCGAGATCTCCTGGTTCGCCGCGTTGTGCGACGACGACTACGAGTTCCTCGGCGTCAGCGACCGGGCACTGCAGTCGAGCTGGGCGCACTGCCGCGACATTGCCCTGGCCGCGGAGGCCGGCGGCTACGACAACCTGCTGCTCCCCTCCGGCTACGCGATGGGAATCGACTCGGTCGCGTTCGCCGCTGGGATCGCCCCGCTGTTGCGGCGCATGCGGCTACTGCTCGCGGTGCGGATGGGCGAGATGTGGCCGCCCCAGCTCGCCCGCCAGCTCGCGACCGTCGACCAGATCCTCGGCGGCCGGCTGACGATCAACATCATCTCCTCCGACCTTCCCGGCGCCCCGCTTCAGTCCGCACCCCGCTACGCGCGCACGCTCGAGGTCATGCAGGTGCTGCGCAGGCTGCTCGACGGAGAGCGGGTCTCCCACCACGGCGACTTCTACGACCTCGAACTCGACCCGCCGCGCACCCGCCCCGAGCACGGGTGCCCGCCGTTCTACTTCGGCGGCCTCTCCGACAACGCCAAGGAGGTCGCCGCCCGGGCGGCCGACGTGTTCCTGATGTGGCCCGACACGATCGACGGGATCGCCGAGACGATCGCCGACGTCCGCGCGCGGGCTGCGAATCACGGGCGCCGGCTGCGCTTCGGCTACCGGGCGCACGTGATCGTCCGCGACACCGAGCAGGAGGCCCGCCAGGCGGCCCGGCGACTCGTCTCCAAGCTCGAGGGTGACGCCGGCGAGGTGATCCGCGCCCGGTCGCTGGACACGACGTCGCGCGGCAACGCCCGGCAGGCCGAGATGCGAGAGGCGTCGGCCGGCGAGGACGGGTTCATCGAGCCGCACCTGTGGACCGGGATCGGCCGGGCGCGCTCGGGCGCGGGCGCCGCGATCGTCGGCGACCCCGACCAGGTGCTCGCCAAGCTGCGCGCCTACCGCGAGCTCGGCCTGGAGGCGTTCATCCTCTCCGGCTATCCGCACCTCGCCGAGGGCGACCTGTTCGCTCGCCACGTGCTGCCCGCGCTCGACCACGGGCCGCTCTTGCCACGCAGCGCGATGCCGGTGAGCAGCTCCTGAACCACTCGCGAGGCGACCAGCGCCGTGATGTCCGCGGCGCCGATCTCGGAGGGGCACACCTCGACGACCTCCGCGCCGACGAGCTCGACGCGCGCGGCCAGCTCCCGGCAGGAGCGCAGCAGCTGCAGCGAGGTCATCCCGCCCGGCTCAGGCGTCCCCGTCCCGGGCGCGAACGCCGGATCGAGCACATCGACGTCGACGCTGATCACCACCGGCCCGCGCCCGACCGCGGCCGCCACCCGGTCGATCACGGCGCCGATCCCCAGCTCGGCGACCTCGTGCATGAAGATCGAGCGGATCCCGCGCTCGCGCTGCCAGGCGAACACCTCCGGGCCGGGCCAGTAGCCGCGCAGCCCGATCTGCACGTAGCGCTCCGGATCGACCGACCCGTCACGGACCAGCTCGTACATCGGGGTCCCGTGGGAGAGCGCCACCCCGAAGCACTCGCGGCCGGTGTCGGTGTGGGCGTCGAAGTGGATCAGCCCGACCGGCCCGTGGACCGCGGCACAGGCACGGATATCGGGCAGCGCGATCGAATGGTCGCCGCCGAGCACCACCGGGACGGCGGCCGCCGCGAGCACCTCCCCCACCGTCCACTCGATCGCGGCGTGCGAGCGCTCAGGCGCGGCCGGCAGCACCGCGGCGTCGCCGTAGTCGATCACGCGCAGCTGCTCGAACGGATCGATCCCCGCCTGCAGATGCGCACCTGGGATCGCGCTGGCGGCGCGGATCGCCCGCGGGCCGAGGCGGGTGCCGGGGCGTTCGCAGACGAGCTCGTCCATCGGCGCGCCGACGATCGCCACGTCGGCTCCGGCCAGATCGTCGGGGTCCTCGGTGTAGGGCACGCCACAGAAGCTGGCCAGGCCCGCGTAGTCGGGCTTCTCGCCGACGTGTCGCCAGCGGCGCTGTGGGTCAAGCATCGATCAGCTCTCCGGTCCGGCCGACCACCTCGCGCCGGCGGCGGAAGTACGGGCGCAGGAACGGCGCGAGCCCGAAGGCGAGGACGACGCCGAGCACGAGTGAGCCGATCCCGATCAGGATCGGGACCTCGATCCCGGCGACCGGCGGCGCGTAGTTGACGAGCTCGCCGTCGATCCGGTGGCGGGAGTAGTGGGTGAATGCCGCCACGAAGATCGCGGCGAGCATCAGGAAACCCAGCAGCGGGATCAGCCCGTCGCCGAGCAGTCTGCCGATCGAGTCCCGCAGACGCCGGCGGTAGAGCACGACGCAGGCCAGGCCGGTCAGCCCGTAGTAGAAGGCGATCAGGAAGCCGATCGCGGTGATCGAATCGCCGAGCACGCTCTGGGCCGGATCGGCGAGCAGCAGCGCGACCGTCCACACCGCCGAGATCCCGCCCATCAGCAGCGTCGCCACCGACGGAGTGGCGAACCGCGGGTGGATCCGCGCCAGTGCCGGAGGCAGGGCGCCCCAGCGGCCCATCGACAGCAGCGTGCGCGCGGTTGGCATGATCGTCGTCTGCGTGGACGCTGCGGTCGAGGTGAGCACGACGAGCACGAGCAGCTTGTCGAACGGCGCGCCGAACACCCTTGCGCCGAGCGCGCCGAGCACGTCGGTTGAGTGGGCCGACAGAAACGCGGGCCCGGCGGTCGCCTGCCCGGCGGTGGAGACGAGCGCGAAGATCACCAGCAGGATCAGCGTCGAGAGCACGGCGGCGCGTCCCGGGGCGCCCGCGGAGTCCTGCGACTCCTCGTTGACGGTCACGCACGCGTCCCAGCCCCAGTAGACGAACACGCCGAGCAGCACCCCGTCGACGAGCGCGCCGGGTGAGAGCGCGAACGGATTCAGCCATGACAGCGACGGGGTCACCGTCCCGGCGTGATGGCCGCTGTAGACGCGGATGAGCGCAACCACCGCGAAGGCGACCAGGATCGCGAGCTCGAGGCCGAGCAGCGCCTGCTGCAGCCGCGCGCTCAGCTCCACCCCGCGGTAGGCCACCCAGGTCATCACCGCGATGAAGGCGATCGCGGCGATCGCCAGCGCGACCGTCGAGCGGGCGGCGGCCTGCCAGCCGACCAGCAGGAACAGATACTTGCCCGCGATCTCGGACAGCGTCGCCATCACGATCACGTCGGCACCGAACACCGCGAACCCGCTCACCCATCCCGGACGGGGCCCGAGGGCACGCGTGACCCATGCGAACGTGGTGCCGCAGTCGGGGTCGATCCGGTTCAGCGCCCGGTAGGCGACCGAGATGCAGAACATCGGGATGAAGGAGACGAGCAGCACCGCCGGCGCGTGCACGCCGACGCCGGTGACGGCGACGAGTAGGCCGAGCGTGGCGGCCAGCGAATACGCCGGCGCCGTCGAGGCGACGCCGATGGCGACGTTCGAGGCGAAGCCGATCGCCCCCGCGCGCAGGCCGGGCTCGGCGGTGGGCGGCGCGGCAGGCGCCGCCGGGGCGGGTGGCGCGCCGGCGGTCGGCGGCGGCGGGACGGGGCGCGTCGATAGAGTGGACGCCATGCGACTCTCCTCAGGCTTGGAACCCATGCGAGGGACGAATATAGTTGCGCAGAGCACATTTTGCAACTACTTCCGTTGTAGGTGCGATGACCCCGCCTCGCCCTGACGGACAGCTCGACGCGATGGACGAGGCGATCATCACCGTCCTTCAGGAGGACGGGCGACGGTCCTACGGTGAGGTGGGGGATGCCGTGGGACTCTCGGAGGCGGCCACGCGACAGCGGATCAACCGGCTGCGCGAGTCAGGCGTGATGCGGATCGTCGCGGTCACCGATCCGGTCGCGCTCGGGCGCGGCGTGGTGGCGACGGTCGGTGTGCGCGTCGGCGGCGACGCGCGGGAGGTGGCCGCGCGGCTCACCGAGCACGAGGCGGTCGAGTACGTGGTGCTGGTCGCCGGCTCGTTCGACCTGATGTGCGAGGTCGTCTGCGAGGACGAGACCGAGCTGGTCGACGTCATCAACGGCGGCATCCGCGCGGTGGAGGGCGTCCGTGAGACCGAGACGTTCATGCACCTGCGCACCGACAAGAACGTCTTCTCCTGGGCCCGCCGGCTGCGCAGCTGAGGCAGGTCGGCGATCCGCCGCCGGAGGGCCGGACGGAGAGCCCCCACCCGAATGGCGCGCTCTCCGCCCAGCCGACTGTTCAGACGAGCGCGGGCGGCGCGGCGATCACCGAGTAGTCCTCGGCGTCGCCGACGCGCGGCACGCTCGGCCGGCCGTCCGGTCCGACGGGCACGTCGCCGGCCACCGTGATGCGGTGCAGCAGGCGCGGCTGATCGTCGTAGTCCGAGACGGCGTAATGCTGTGTGGAGCGGTTGTCCCAGATCGCGACGTCGCCGTCGCGCCAGTTCCAGCGGACGGTGTTCTCCAGGCGCACGATGTGGCGCTGGAAGAGCGCGAACAGATCATTGGAGTCGGCGGTGGAGACGCCGAGGAATGACTTGACGAAGTGCCCGAGCAGCAGTGCACGCTCACCCGACTCCGGATGGATCCGCACCACCGGGTGCTCGGTCTCGAACTCCTGCTGGGAGAACTCGTCGCGGTAGGCCTGCGCCTGGGTGTCGATCCCCCCGATCCAGCGCGTCTCGTCGTCGCGCACGTAGTCATAGAGGTTGGAGTGGATCGCGCGCAGCGAGTCGGCGAGCGCCTTCAGCCCGGGGTGCAGCGACTGGTACGCGAGCACGGTGTTGGCCCATACCGTCGTGCCGCCGTAGGGCGGCAGGGTGATCGCGCGCAGCACCGAGATCGCCGGCACCCTGTCGACGAACGTCACGTCGGTGTGCCAGCTGTTCGCGCGGCTGCGCTCGGAGTCGATCGGGAGCACTCCGTTCTCGCCGGCGACCGTCGGATGCGGCTTGGTGAGCGTGCCGAGTAGCCCGGCGAACTCCTTCTGGTCGGCCTCACCAGCGTGGTGCTGGTCACGCAGGAAGACGACGCGGTGGCTGAGCAGCGCCTGACGGATCTCGCTCACGACCTCGGGCGGGAGGTCGCCACCGATCCGGACGCCGGCGATCTCGGCGCCGATGTTGGCCGAGACCTTGGTCACGTCGATGTGCTCGTAGGTCTGCGGTTCGATGGGGGTGATGGTGGTCATGAGTTCTCCTGACTCATCGAGTGCCGTCAGTACAGGGATGCGTTGAACGCGGTCGAGACATAGGAGTCGAACGAGTAGCTCTTGGGGATCAGGCCGGCCTTGTAAAACGCGCTCACCAGCCCCTGCTCGGAGGAGGTGATCGTCGAGTTCACCGGGACCGGTGTCTCGTCGTCGTCCTGGGCCGCCTTGAGCATCACGTTCTGGGGCAGGCCGGTCGCGGCCGCCCAGGTCTTGGCCCATGCGGCCGGATGGGTGTCGACCCAGACGTGCGCGCGGTCGAGCTCCCGCAGGTACTCGGTGATCTCCTTGGCCTTGGTGGCGTTGGCGACCGACGACTGGGAGGCGACCTCGTAGGAGTACACGGTGCCGTAGCCCGAGCCGCCGGCGAGGATCCGGGCGCCCTTCTGCATCACCGACTGCTCGATGTAGGGCGACCAGATGTCCCACGCGTCGACCGCGCCGGAGGAGAAGGCGGCCAGCGCCTGGGCGGGCTGCAGGTAGTCGAGCTCCACATCGTGAGGTGAGAGTCCCGCCTTGGTGAGCACCTGGAGCAGGTGATAGTCACCGGAGCTGCCCTCGGCCACCGCGATCTTCTTGCCCTTCAGCTGGGAGACCGAGGTGATCTTCGAGCCCTTGGGCACGAGCAGCGCCGCGCTCTTGGTGTTGTTGCGCAGCGCGCCGACGATGTCGATCTTCGCGCCGCCCGCCGCGGCGAACACAGGTGGGGCGTTGCCGACGCCGCCGATGTCGAGGTCACCGGCCCCGAGCGCCTGGAGGATCGGGGGACCGGAGGTGAAGTCCGCGAACTTCACCGTGAACGGCAGCTTGTGCAATAGGCCGGAGGCCTGCAGCAGCGCCTGCGCGCCGGTCCCCGCCTGATCGCCGACGCGCAGCGCCGGCAGCGAGGACTTGTCGTCCGCCGCGACCGTGGTGGTCGTGGTGGCGGTGGTCGCCGCGGCCGCGCTCGCCGAGCCGGAGGGAGACGAGCCCGAGCCAGCCGATTTGTGCGCGCTCGAGCCGCAGGCGGCGGCCACCAGCGTGACCGCGATCAGGCCGACGAACACGACGATCCGGCGGATCCGCGGGCGGGGCGGCGTCGGGGGAGCGGGAGGTGTCATGCGTGTCCTTTCGTGTCGACACCGAGCTCCCGGAGGAGCCCGTCGTGGAGTTCGATCATGTCCGCGGAGTCCCGGTCACGGGGACGGGGCGCGGCGATCCGGGTCTGGTGAGCGATCCGGCCGCCGGAGAGGACGAGGACGCGGTCCGCGAGCGCGAGCGCCTCGTCGACGTCGTGGGTGACGAGCAGCACCGCGGGGGCGTGACGCTCCCACAGCCCGAGCACCAGGTCCTGCATCGTCAGCCGGGTGAGCGCATCGAGCGCGCCGAACGGCTCGTCGAGCACGAGCAGCCGCGGCTCGCGGGCCAGCGCCCGCGCGAGCGACACTCGCTGCGCCTCCCCGCCAGAGAGGGTGAGCGGCCAGGCGTTCGACCGCTCGGACAGCCCGACCTCGTCGAGCGCGCGCCGCGCGGCCGTCTTGGTGTCATCGACCCTCAGGCCGAGCGCGACGTTGCTCGCGACCCGCTTCCAGGGGACGAGCCGGGCGTCCTGGAAGGCGACGGCGACTCCGCACCCGGGTCGCGCAGGCTCACCCGCGACGCGGATCTCGCCCTCGACGCCGGTGTCGAGTCCGGCGACTGCGCGCAGCAGCGTCGACTTGCCGGTCCCGCTGCGCCCGATCAGGGCGACGAACTCGCCGGCCTCGACCTGCAGCTCGAGGTCGTCGAGCACGACGCGGTCGCCGAAGGCGCGCCGCAGCCCGCGCACGGTGACCGCCGCCTCGGTCCGACCGGGCGCGGCGGCGGGTGTGCTGACGGCACTCATGCCCGCGCTCCCACCGGAGTCCGCCAGGCGAGCGCGCGGCGCTCGAAGATCCGCACGATCCAGTCGGTGAGCAACCCGAGGATCGTGTAGACGATCAGGGCGACGAAGATCACGTTGTTCTGGTTGAACTGTTCGCCCTGGTTGATGATGAAGCCGAGGCCGGAGTTGGCGTTGATCTGCTCGGCGACGACGAGCGCGAGCCAGGCGACGCCGAGCGACTGGCGCAGTCCGACGAGCGTCGCGGGCAGCGCGCCGGGGAGCACGATCTGCGTGATCGTCTCGCGCCGGTTCAGTCCCAGCGACTGGGCGAGTTCGCGCAGTCGTCCGTCGACGCCGCGGATGCCACTGAACGCGTTGAGGTAGAGCGGGACGACCGCCGCGATCGCGATCAACAGGATCTTCGGCAGCTGGCCGATTCCGAACCACACGATGAACACCGGGACCAGACCGAACAGCGGCAGCGTGCGCACCATCTGCATGAGCGGGTCGATTCCCTCCTCGCCGAGACGGGTGAGTCCGGCGACGAGCGCCAGCACAAGCGCGGCCGCGCCGCCGAGCGCGAAGCCGATCGCCATCCGCTCGAGCGAGACGAGCAGCGCGTGCTGCAGCGTGCCGCCGTAGGCGGGCGAGCTCGTCGAGATCAGCGTCCACGCCTCACTCACCACCCTGGTCGGCGGGGGAAGCTTGGTCGCGGACACAAGGTGGAAGACGTTCGTGAGCTGCCAGATCACCAGCAGCGCGATCGGACTCGCGGCTCGCCGCCACCAGCCGGAACGGGCGCCCTGCCGTCCGGGGCCCGGCTCAGCCGGTGCTCGCTCGCGGATGCGGGCGCCGGCAAGCGCCTGCGAGCGTGGGTTGATCGTGCTCATGCGGACGGGTCTCCTGATCTCGAGAGGACGGTCGGAGTTGAGCGACGGCCCCTGGAAAGCCGCTCGCAGACCCAATACTACTAACTTGATCGAGAAGATAGGATTTAACCGCTTCAGCCACCACCAACCCCCCCGGTGCGTGGCCCGCAGGACCCCGCAAGCGTCCCGGTGCCGGCCCGCTCGCCACCGCGAGCGCGCCGGCACGCGGTCGGCTAGACCCGACCGGTGTCGCGCCGGTAGGCGTAGGCGGCGGCGCCCGCCAGCACGACCGTCCAGCCCGCCATCACCAGCCAGCCGGTCGCCCCCCACGCGGCCTCGCCGGTGCCGAGATGGCCGGCACGGGCGAGCCAGTAGGAGGGCAGGCACTGTCCGAGGTCGTGCAGGAACCCGTGGGTGACCGGGAACCAGACACCGCCGACCAGCGCCAGCAGTGCGGTCAGGCCGCCCATCGCCGGCCCGATCGAGTCGACGGTGAGCAGGTGCCCGAGCGTGATCCCGAGCGCGGCGAACGGCAGCAGCCCGACGAGGATCAGGCCGGTCATCTCCAGCCAGCTGCTCGCGGGCAGGCTGACCCCGAGGATCAGGCCGGAGATGTAGAGCGCCGCGATGGTCATGCACGCCATCGCGTACGCGGTGAGCACCTTGGCGCGGAAGTAGGCCCGGGTCGAGAGCGGCGTCGCGCGCAGCTGCCTGGTCCAGCCGGCCTGGCGCTCGCCGGCGATGCGGGCGCCCGTCGAGATCATCGAGCTCATCGTCCCGAACGAGAGCAGGCCGGCCATGTAGAAGAGTGCCGCCGAGACCCCGGACCCGGCGAAGTCGGATCCTCCGCTCTGGGGCCCGGCGATCACGAAGTAGAGGATCAGCGGGAAGCCGAGGGAGAAGAAGAAGAACCGCCGGTTGCGAAACGCCCGGACGAGCTCGTATCGGGTATAGAGAGCGCCGGTCATCGGGCCACCTCCAGCAGGTCGTCGGATTGTTCGGGGTCGCGGGTCAGCTCGAGGAATGCGTCCTCCAGAGCCGCTCCCGTGATCTCGATGTCACGGGCCGCGGGGTAGCGGGCGAGCAGCGCGCGGATCGCCTGATCGGAATCCGTGCAGCGAAGGATCACCGACTCGCCGTGCCGCTCGGCGCCCGCCACACCGTCGAGCGCGGTGAGATCCTCCCGCGCCACGTCGGAAAGCGTGGTGCGGATCGTGCGGTGGCCGATCCGCGCCTTGATCTCGGTGGTGGGACCGTCGGCGACGATCCGCCCGTGGGCCATCATCACCGCGCGGTCGGCGTTGGCGTCGGCCTCCTCGAGGTAGTGGGTGGCGAACAGGACGGTCTTGCCGCGTGAGGCGTACTCGCGCATCGTCCGCCAGAAGTCACGCCGGCCCTCGACGTCCATCGCGACCGTCGGCTCGTCGAGGATGAGCAGCGCCGGGTTGGCGACGAGTGCGATCGCGAACCGGACCCGCTGGGTCTGACCGCCCGAGAGCTTCTGGGTGCGCTGGCCGGCCGCCTCCCGCAGGCCGGTGAGCTCGATCACCTCGTCGACATCGAGCGGGTCGGGGTACAGCGAGGCCATCACCGCGATCAGCTCACGTGCGGTGAGGTCGCGGATCAGTGCGCCGCTCTGGAGCATGCCGCCGACCAGCCCTGCGTCGACGGCCTCGCGCGGGCTCTTGCCGAACACCGTCAGCGTGCCGCTGTCGGGCCGGCCGAGGCCGAGCAGCATGTCGATCGTCGTCGACTTCCCGGCGCCGTTGGGCCCGAGCAGCGCCACCGTCTCCCCCGGCTCGATCGAGAAGTCGATCCCCTTCACTGCGGGCACTGGTCCCCCCGGCCCGCGGTACGTCTTGGTGAGTCCCTGGATGTGAATGCCTGCGTTCATGAGAGGGAAAATAACATACTCAGTCAAACTTTGTACTCGGTATGATTGCTTCCCGATGTCAGGACTACGCGAGAGCAAGAAGCGGCGGACCCGCGAGGCGATCGCCCAGGCGGCCGCCGACCTCTTCCAGGAGCATGGGTTCGAGGCGGTGACCATCGACCAGATCGCGCGCGCCGCCGACGTCTCCCGGCAGACGGTGTTCAACTACTTCCCGACCAAGGAGCAGATGCTGTTCGACCAGGAGGAGGAGATCGGCGCGGCACTGCTCGCGCTCGTCGCCGACGCGCCCGACGGGTCCGCGCTCGTCGCCGCCTTCCGCGCCCACACGCGCGGGTTCTGGGAGCGGTTCGGCGCGATCCTCACCGGAGGTGAGGAGACGCACGGGTTCTGGGAGATCGTGCGCACCAGCCCGGCGCTGCGTGACTACGCCGAGTCGTCGTTCGGACGCCAAGCCCGCCAGGTCGGCGACAGGCTCGCCGCGACCTGGGGCCGCCCACCCGGAGACCCGACCTGCCACGCGCTCGCCCGGGCCCTGTGTGGGGTCAACGTCGCCTTCCTCATGTCCGGTATGGACCGGCTCACCGACGGCGAGGACCCGCCCACGGTCGTCGCGGAGATGATCGACCAGTCAGGCGAGGCGTACGGGGTGATCGAGCGCGGACTGGCCGCGTACGCGCCCGCCTGACCGGCCGGCCGCTACGCCGGCACCGCCGGCTTGAGCTCGCCGTCCGCGGCGGCCGCCTCGGACTCGACCGCGTCCTGGCGGGAGGCGCGAGTCGGCGCGCCGAGCGCGTAGAACACGACGCCGAGGGCCACGATCGCGAGCAGCGGCACGATCTGAGAGAGCTCGAACTGGACACGCTGGCCGGCGAACCCGCTCGGCAGGCTCGCGTCCGGGTTCGCCGAGCCGAGACCTGGCCAGACGAGCATGATCGCCGCGAACAATGCCCAGGCGGTCGCCAGGCCGCCGACGATCCAGGCGCCGGGGAGCCCGCCGGGGACCCGGAACGGCCGGCGCACGTCGGGGTGGGTGTAGCGCAGCCGGATCAGCGCCGGGAAGATCGCGCAGTACGAGATCGCGGTCGTCGAGATCGTCACCCCGAGCACGACGCTGAAGTACTTGCCGGCGTTACCGCTGGTGAGCACGAACGCCAGCACCATGACCGCGGTCGCGACGACTCCCGAGGCGAGGTTGACGACGATCGGCGTCCCGAACCGCGTGGAGAAGATGCCGAGCGCGCGCGGGGCCGCGCCGTCATAGCCGGCCACCGCCTGCGTCCGGTCCGCGCCGATGATCCAGCTCGAGCCGCTGGAGAGCAGCGCCCAGATGAAGCCGGCCGCGGCGATGTCGCCGAGCGCCCGGCCCATCCCGGTGAGGGTCGCGGCTCCATTGGCGGCGACGTGGCCGCCGTAGACGGTGAACACGGTCTTCATCGCGTCGATGAAGCCGCCGAGGCTGGAGACCTGTCCGGCCGGGAGCACGATCAGGATGGCCAGGATCGGTAGCCCGTACATGAGCACCGTGCCGAACGCTCCTCGGGCGATCGCGAACGGCACGTCGCGGCGCGGGTTCTTCATCTCGCCTCCGGCCGTGCTCGGCAGCTCGAAGCCCTGGAAGGAGAAGAACAGGATCGGCGCCGCGAGGATGAAGACGGAATAGGACGGGCGGAACGCGCTCGCGCCGAAGCCGTGGACGCCGTGCTCGACCGCGTAGGCGAGGACGGTGAGGGTGAAGCCGCCGAGCAGGATGACGCGCACCCAGGCGCCGATGATCGGGATCCACCGACCGACGCGGAACGAGAGCACCGCCGAGCCGACCGCGATCCAGATGAACGCGAGCGAGAACACGTACTTGCCGGCACCGTGCAGGTCGATGAAGAACGCGGAGAACGTCGACACGGCGGTGATGCTGAGCGTGCCACCGAGCCAGAACGGGTTGCTGATCCAGTAGAAGATCGACGTCACCGCGCCGGTGAGGCGACCGAACGCGAGCTTCGTCCACACGTACGGCCCTCCCTCGTCGGGGAACGCCGACCCGAGCTCCGCGGTGAGCAGCGCATAGGGCACAAAGAAGAACAGCGCCAGCGCGGCCAGCCAGGTGATCGCCTGGGCGCCGTCGCTCGACACCGCGCCGAGCGTGTCCAGGCCGACGAGCGCGCACAGCATGAGCACGAGCGTGTCCGCGCGGCCGACCGCCTTGCGAAGCTTGCTCTGTTCGATCGAGCCTGCCGTCGTGGCAGGCGTGATGACGTCGCCATCCAGCATGTCGAGTACCTCTCCTCTGAAGTGACCTTGCGGTCGATGGACTGCGGCGGCGCGGTCAGCCCCGCCGCGCGTGTGTGACGCCGGGCGGCGGGCTATCCCGTCGCGACGTTCCGGGCGAGCAGGTCCGCGTACGTCTCGCGCCGGACGACGGCGCGTGCCTCGCCGTCCCGGCAGAAGACGACCGGCGGCCGGAGCGCACCGTTGTAGTTGTTGGCCATCGTGAAGCAGTAGGCGCCGGTGACCGGGACCACGACCAGATCTCCGGGCGCCGGGTCGGGCAGTGGCACCCCGGAGATGAGCCGGTCGCCCGACTCGCAGTGGCGACCCACGAGCTCGACGGGGTCGCCGGCTCCCGGGCGGCCGTCGATCGTGGCGACGAACCGCTGGCCGTACAACGCGACCTCCAGGTTGTCGCCCATCCCGCCGTCCACCGCGACGAACGTCGGGTCGCCGTGCTTGACCGTGACCACCCGGTAGACGGTCACACCGGCGCGCGCCACCAGGCTGCGCCCGGGCTCGATCAGGATGCGTGCCCCGGCGGGGAGGTGGCGCTCCGCCGCGTCGGCGAGAGCGCCGATCCACTCCTCGGGCGTGGGCGGTTGCTCCTCTCCGGTGTAACTGACCCCGAGACCGCCGCCCAGGTCATAGACGCCGAACTCGCCGAGCTCGGCGACGCGAGCGACCGCCTGGGCGAACGGCTCCGTCTGCAGGATCTGAGAGCCGATGTGGACATGGACGCCGTCGAGCACGAGCCGCCGGCTGGCGCGCAGGCGGGCGATCGCGCGCCGCGCCTCGGGTAGCGGCAGGCCGAACTTCGAGCCCGCCCCGCCGGTCGAGATCGCGGCGTGCGTGTCGGGCGCGACATCGGGAAGGACGCGCACGAGCACATGCTGGCGTCCGGTGACAAGCGCCTCGAGCCGGTCGATGTCGTCGTGGTTGTCGACGACGATCGTGCCCACCCCGGCGTCCAGCGCCATCCGCAGCTCCGCCTCGGTCTTGGCGTTGCCGTGCATGACGATGTCGCCCGGATTCACCCCGGCCGCGAGCGCGACCGCCAGCTCGCCGCCGCCGGCGATGTCGACGCCCAACCCCTCTGAGGCGAGGGTGCTGAGGACCGGAACGCACGAGAACGCCTTGGAGGCGAACACGACCTGTCCGTTGGGCCACCGCGCGGCAAGCGCGTCGCGGAAGCGCCGGGCCTGTTCACGCAGGCCGTCCTCGTCGATGACGTAGAGCGGAGTGCCGAACCGCTCGGCGAGATCCCGGACCTCGCAGCCGCCGATCGACAGCCGGCCGCTCCGGTCTCGCTCGGTGCCGGGCGGGAACAGCTCGAGAAGGCCGGCGGGCTGGGTGGTGGCGTGTGCGTGCATGTGCGGGGTCGTGCGTGCGTCGGGGGTGAGGACCTGACGGCATCGTCTCAGGCGAGGTGCCGCGATACGTTGTCGATCTCGACTATCTTTCCGGCATCTCGTTGTCGGATTCGCCAATCGGCGTGCCGCTCGCCGATCTGCTGACCACCGTGGGGCCGACGGTCGCCGAGCTCGCCTCCCCATCCGCGCGCGCCGAGGTACTCGTGCGCGGGACGGTGATCGAGGACGCGGGCGACGCGCTCCCAGTGAGCCCCGGCGGTCTGCTGCTGCTCGTAGGAGTCGCCCCCTCCGAGCCCCGCGCTCGGGACTCGATCGAGCGTGCCGCGACGGCGGAGTTCGCCGGCGTGGTCATCAAGCGGCGGGGGGAGCCTCTCGATGCGCTCGTCGAGGCGGCGTCTGCGGCCGGCCTCGCGGTCGTGACCGCGGCCGATGAGGTCGCCTGGCGCCATCTCGACGGGCTGCTGTCCTCGGCGCTCGTCTCGGCATCGACCGATCGCGGCGAGGGAGGCGAGGACTCGGGCGAGGAGCTGTTCTCCATCGCTAACGCAATCGCCGCGGTCGCCGGCGGCTCGGTCGCGATCGAGGACCTCGCCCAGCACGTGCTCGCCTACTCGAGCATCCCGGGCCAGCGCATCGACCGGCTTCGCAGTCAGGGCATCCTCGATCGCCGGGTGCCGCCGGGTCCTGGCGATCTGGAGATGTACCGGCGGGTGCTCTCCTTCGACGGGGTGGTGCGCTTCCCGCAGCTCGGCGAGGACCTGCCGCGCGCGGCGGTCGCGCTGCGCGCCGGAACGCTCCCGCTCGGGACACTGTGGGCGATCGAGGGCGAGGACGGACTCTCGGCCCAGGCCGAGCGAGCGCTGCTGGACGGGGCGCGACTGGCGGCGCTGCACATGCTCCGCGCTCGCAGCGCGGTCGACCTGGACCGCGTCCGCCGCGCCGAGCTGCTGCGCGCCCTGCTGGAGGCGACGGGCGTGCCGGAGGCGACCTGGCCGCGGCTCGGCTTCAGACCGGGCGATCGGGTGGCGATGGTCGGACTGGCGCCCGGTGGATCGGGTGAGCGTGGGGACGCGCTTCCGATCACCCACGTCGCACGCGAGGTCGGGAGGGTGAGTCACGTGCTGCGTCCCGACGCGCCGGTGACGACCTCCGCGCGCGCGGTCTACGTCCTCGTCGCCGGCCCCCAGGCGGCCGCCTCCGCGGCACGCCTCGCCGCGCGCGTGAGCTCGGACGCCTCACGGACGCTCGGCGGCCGCATCTGCGCGGCGGTGAGCTCGGAGGGGTCGGGCCCGCGCGCGATCCCGCACCTGCGCGACGAGGTCGACCAGATCCTGCGGGTCAGCGTGGGCAGGGTCGGCGGCCCCGACGTGGCCACGCTCGCCGACGTGCAGAGCTCGGTCCTGCTCGCGCACCTCGGCGACGAGCTCGAACGACATCCGGAGCTGCGCCACCCAGCGCTGGGCGGGCTGATCGCGCAGGACGAGCAGGGTGGCACGAGCCTTGCGGCCAGCCTGCTGGCCTGGCTCGAGGCCCAGCAGAACGTGCAGGCAGCCGCGACGCGGCTGCACGTCCACCCCAACACCCTGCGCTACCGGCTGCGCCGGGTCCGCGAGATCGCGCCGATCGACCTCGACGACCCAGACCAGCGGCTGGCGACGTGGCTCGAGCTGCGTCTGCGCGGCCCGCTGCCGGGAGCGAGCGGCGGCCCGCTGCCGGGAGCGAGCGGGTCCTAGAGGCCCGCGAACTCCTCGAACAGCGCCCGCGCGGCGGCGATCCCCTGGGGGATGTACTCCGCCAGCAACCGCTCGTTCGGCGAGTGGATCTGCGCGTCGGGCAGCGAGAACCCGGTGATGATCGTGGGAATGCCGTGGCCGGAGAGCGCGGCAACGATCGGCAGCGTCCCTCCGGAGCGGGTGAGCAGCGGCCGCACGCCGAGCGCCCGTTCGAACGCATCCTGACCGAGCGCGACCGCGGGCGAGCGGGGGTCGACGATCCCCGGGTCGGCGCGGGACATGAGCTCGATCTCGAGCGACGCGCCCTCGGGCGTGGCTTCGCGGAGCAGTTCGGTGAACGCGGTTGCGATCGCCTCCGGGTCCTGGCCTGGCGCGAGCCGGATCGAGACGTTCGCCTCGGCCTCGACCGGCAGCACCGTCTTCTCGAGCGTCGGCGAGCCACCGTGGACGCCATTCACGTCGAGCGCGGGCTCCGCGAACGTGCGCAGGTAGTAGTCGCGCGCGGCGGTCGAGTCCTTCGGGGCCACGCCCGCGAGCGACAGCTCGTCGGCGCCGGTCGGCAACGCCGCCCAACCCTCGAGCTCCTCGGCGGTCGGGGCGATGACCCCTGCGCGCAGCGGCTCAGCGAGCCGTCCGTTGTCGCCGCTGACCGATGCGAGCAGCTCGCACAACGCGGTGACGGCGTTGAGCGCCGCCCCGCCGTAGTGGCCGGAGTGCAGGTCGCGCTCGCCGGAGCGCAGCGTGAGATGGAAGTAGACGAGACCGCGAGTGGCGACGTTGAAGGCGGGCACGTCGCGGGCGATCATCCCGCTGTCGAAGATCACCGCGACATCGGCGCCGCGGTCGTCCTGGGCGAGGTACCCGAGCACCGACTGTCCGCCGGTCTCCTCCTCCCCGTCGCAGACGAAGCGCACGTTGACCGCAAGCGTCCCGGCGGCCGCCAGCTCGCGTGCGGCGGCCAGCATCAGGTACAGCTGACCCTTGTCGTCCGCGACGCCGCGCCCGTAGAGGTACTCGCCACGGATCTCGGGCTCGAACGGCGCGGACTCCCACAGCTCCAGCGGGTCGGGCGGCTGGACGTCGAAGTGGCCATAGCAGAGCACGGTCCGGGCGGAGTCGGCTCCGCTGCTGGCGCGGATCTCGCCGACAGCGAGAGGCTGGCCATCGAAGTCGACCAGTTCCGCATCGCCGCCCGCACCGCGGATCAGCGCGCACACCCACTCGCCGGCGCGGCGCACGTCCGCCTGGTGAGTCGCGTCGGCACTCACCGACGGGATCCGGAGGAACTCGGACAGCTCGTCGAACCACTCGGGCACGCCTCGACCCTAATACACCCGCCGATTCAAGGCGGTGAGGCTCGCTAGTACCCTTCCGCCCGGTGCCAGACCCCAAGGGGTCGTCGTACGACCGGGCCAGGTTGCTCTTCCGTTGAGGTTTGGTTGAGCCGCATGCCTGATGGCCCGTCCCGCCCCTCCGACCTGCACAATGGCCGACGTGTTTTCAACGACCTCCCTCTCGCGGCGCGCGCTCGGCGCGCTGATCGCCACGCTCCTGAGCCTGCTGTGCCTTCTGTGCCTGGGCGCCGGCGGTGCCCGCGCGGCGACGGTCTCGGTCATCGACACGCCGGTCAGCGGAGCCACCCCCAGCGGCTTCCTGGGCATCTCGATCAAATACCCCTCGCTGCTGAAGTTCGCGGGCACCAACCCGTCAAAGGTCAACACCGCGTTTCTCAACCTGCTCGGTGACATCGCTCCCGGCCAACGGCCCGTGCTCCGGATCGGCGGCGAGAGCGCGGATTGGAGCTGGGTGCCGATCAAGGGCCAGAAGCGGCCGCCGGGCGACTCGTACTCGATCAACTCGAGCTGGCTGAAGCTGGCCGCGGCGACCGCCAAGGGGATGAACGGCCAGCTGCTGCTCGGGCTCAACTTTGAGGCCGCCAACAAGACCGACACGGTCGGCGAGGCCCAGGCGTTCCTCAAGTACATCGGCGCGTCCAACATCCTCGCGCTCGAACTCGGCAACGAGCCGGAGCTCTACCGCGCCTTCGCCTGGTACCACACCTCCAACGGGACCCGCGTGCTCGGCCGACCCGCCAACTGGTCGCTGCCGGTCTACCGCGCCCAGTTCGCCCAGTTCGCCAACGCGCTGCCCAAGGGCGTGACGATCGCGGGGCCGACGAGCGGCATTGGCACCTGGCTGCAGGCGCTCGGCTCCACGCTCAAGGCCGAGCCGAAGATCGGGCTGGTCACGATCCACGCCTATCCGCTCAAGCACTGCAGCGCCTCGCACAACGTCACCATCCCGGAGGTGCTCTCAAGCGCCGCCTCCTACGGCTTCGTCAACGAATTGGCGCCCTACGTGAAGACCGCGCACGCCGTCGGCAAGGGCCTCCGCATCGACGAGATGAACGCCATCACCTGCGGCGGCACGCGCGACGTGAGCGACTCCTTCGCGACCGCGCTGTGGATGATGAACACGCTGTTCGGCATGGACAAGCTCGGGGTCCAGGGCGTCAACCTGAACGACCCCGCGGGCACCATCAACGCGGTGCTGAACCCGATCCTCTCCCACGGCCGCATCACCTTCCAGGTCCAGCCCGAGTACTACGCGATGATCATGTTCGAGCAGGCCGCGCCTCCCGGCTCCCAGATCCTGCAGATGCACAACGACGTCCCCAGCACCCTCTCCGCCTGGGCCACCCGTGAGACCAGCGGCGCCACCCACGTCGTGCTCGTCAACAAGAGCGCCACCTCCAGCGAGTCGACCACCGTGCGCATGCCGGGCGCCGTCGGCCCCGCGTCGATCTCCATCCTTCACGGCCGCGGCCTCTCCTCGACCAACGACGTGAGCCTCAACGGCCAGTCGTTCGGCTCCTCGACGACCACCGGCCTCCTGTCCGGGACCGCCGGGACCGACGTCGTCTCCCCGGTCAAGGGCACCTACACGGTCAAGGTGCCGCCGGCCAGCATCGAGATGCTCTCCTTCACCCCCCAGCCGGGTGCGCTGCTGATGTCGGCGCTGCGGGGGAAGCAGGGGTTGCTCGCGTCGCTGCTGCCGGCCTGGTAGGCCCGGCGCAGGGGTCGCGCGACGCGTCCGCGAGGTAGCGCACCCGCCGCCGGCCGTCAAGCAGCGAGGGTCGTCTGTGGGTCGTCCGTGGGGCGTTTGGTGGCGCTGCTGTGACTGCCGTCGCCGTGCGCGCTACTCGGCAATGAGGTCGGGCCCACTCCGTGTGCCCGACCTCGCGCCTTTTGGAACTCTGGGCCGCCGCGGGGATGCGGGACGCCGCCTTGGGGGTGCGGGGCGCCGCCGTGGGAGGCGGGCGCGATGTTTTGGTACTGCTGGTGCTCTTTGATCGCATCTTGCCGGCTGAGGGCTCGCGATGCACGGGACAAGGTCCGGCCGGGGGCGATTTCATCGTCCAGCTCAATGAAAACGACCACACCTCCAGAGGCGGCGTCGGCGACGCCAGAATGTCCCAGCCGCCGGTCTCCCCCGGACGCCTGTGGGCAAAAGTGGCGTCTGGAACGCCGAAGGAGCCCTCGGCCCGGCCGGCCCAGCGACGCCTGGGCTGTTTTCGGCGCCCCGGCCCACCCAGGCCGCCGGACCGCGGAACGCTGGGGTCAGCCGGAGACGAGCTGGTGGTTGCGCAGCCCCTTCTTGCGGTCCAGGACGAGCAGCGCGCCGTGCAGGACCCCCTCGCCGTACTCGCTGCCGGGGTTGATGCAGACGGTGCGGCCGATCTTGGTGACCCCACGCGACTCGTGGATGTGACCGTGCAGCGCGACGAGCGGTTGGTGGCGCTCGATCAGGTCACGAACCGCCTGGGAACCCGCGGCGGTCATCACCACCGACCCGCCGCGCACGACCGGCTTGAGCGTCTCGTCGAGTGCGGGCGCCTGGTCCAGCGCGGTCGCCTTGGGCGGGACGTGGAGGTTGAAGACCGAGCGCGATGGATCGTCGAGCTCGCCCACGAGCGTGTCCAGGTGGGCGGCGAGCTGGTCCTCCGGCATCTCGCGCGGAGAGTCCCAGGGCGTCGGGTTGGCGATGCCGCACGAGAGCATCTCGATCTGCTCGGCGAGCTCGACCGGGATGTCCTCACAGCTCACGCCAAGCGGCGAGGAGTTCAGCACCTCCGACAGCGCGGGCTCGTCGTCGTTGCCGAGCATCATGTAGAGCCGGATGCCGGTCCCCGCCAACCGTTCCTCGGCGAGCTCGAGCCATCGCCGCACGCTGTCGGCCATCGCCCGTGCGAACAGCTCCCCCACCTTCGCCTCGTCACCGTGGGCCTCGGCGAGCTCCTCGTCGGTGGTCACGTAGGGGTAGAAGCCGCGGTCGCGGATCCGGCCCTCGAGCGACTCGAGCTCCTCCTCCGGGGCGACCCGGTCGCCGATCAGCTCCGCCACCCGCAGCCCGTCAGCGGAGCGCACGATCGGCACGACGGCCTTGCCGGTGATGTCGCCGCCCATCACGAGCACGTTCGCCTCGTAGAACTTTCCCGCGTTGACGAACTTGCGCCACAGCCGGTCCGAGCCGTGGATGTCGGAGGCGTAGTAGACGGTGAAGCTCAACGGTGGACCTCCTCGGGGACCTCGTACCAGCGTTTGCGCCGGCCGACCTTTGCGCGCATGCGCCATGCCCGCGTCTTGGGCGCCTCCTCGAGCCGTGCTCGAAGCGCCGCCGATTGCGCAGTCATCCGCGCCACCCGCTCCGGCCCGAGCTCCAGCGAGCCGGCGAGCTCGTCGAGCTTGCCCAGGTTGTCGGTGACGGTGGTGAACAGCCCCCAGTCCGCGCCGCAGGCCTCATCCAGGCGCGGGCCGCCGAGCCGGCCCGGGCCGTCCGCGTCGCCGAGCTCGTGGTCGAGCAGCAGCATCACGGTGTCGGTGAGGTCCTTCTGGTTGATCTCAGCGACCTGGAGCTTGGCGAGCAGCAGGTCGGCGGCCGGCAGCGTCGGTTCCTCGACCTCCAGTCGCTCTGAGAAGTCGAGCGTGTGCGACATCTCGAACCGGTCGAGGAACACGTCGATGTGGAACGACCCATCGGGCGCGTGATAGATCAGCCGCCGGTCTCCGTGGGCGGCGTTGAACGTCCGCTCGGCCACGTACCCCTCCCGTTCGAGCAGCTCGCGCAGTTCGCGCGAACCCTTGCGATGGGCGACGTAGTCCAGATCGCCGTACTCGCGGCCGAGTGCCTCGCGCGTGGCCGGAGCGGAGCGGTGCCAGATCGCCACACCGCCGAACAGCCTCAGCACGAGACCGCCGGCCCCGGCAACCTGCACCAATCGCGGACCCTCCTCGACGAGCGTCACTCGGGCGGGATCTCCTTGAACGTGTTGGCGAGCGAGATGCCCTGGCTGCGGCGGTAGATCGACACTCCGGCGTACCAGACGACCGCGATCGCCGGGGCGACGAAGACCTTGATCATCGGCGACCAGCCGAGCTTGCCGCCGAAGCCGGTGTGCAGTGCCTCGAAGATCACGAACGCCCACGACACGCCGGACACGATCGCCGCCAGCGTGATCACGGGGATGCCGGCCACCTTCGCGCGCGCCCAGCCGGGCGCCTCGTCGTGCATCGCCTTGCGGCGGAACGGCACCGCCCCCGCCGCGATCGAGACGACGATGAACGCGAGCCCCATCACCACCAGGATGTTGAGCAGGAACGCCCCGAGTCCCTGGTAGATGTTCAGGTAGTTGAGCAGCTCGACGACGAGCGCCACCACCCCGGTGGCGAGCACCGGCGTGTGGAAGCGATCGGAGACGTCGGTGAGCCGAGCCGGCGCGAGGCGGTCGAACGACCAGGCGAACAGGTTGCGCGTGCCGAGCATGAACCCGGTCGGCGTCCACCAGAAGATCGCCATCAGGAAGCACAGCACCACGATCACGCCGAGCACCTGCCCGCCCGGGAGGAACTTCACCAGCGAGGGCAAGTACGGGCTGAAGCCGAGCGTCCAGTGCGCGGAACCGCCACCGAGGCCGAGGTACACGATCGAGCCGAAGAACTTGTACCCGTAGTACTTGTAGACGAGCAACGCCGCGACCATGTAGATGACCGCCGCGGCACCGAGGCCACCGAGGATCGAGGTGACCGCCGTGCGACGGGCGTTCTTGATCTCCCCCGCGAAGTAGCCGGTCCACTGGAAGCCGGTGTAGACCTGGAAGCAGTACACCATCGCCGCGAGCGTGGCGCCGAGCTGGAGCGTGCCTCCGTTGTGGAAGCCGAGCGTCGAGGCCTTCGCGATCACTCCCGAGTAGGTCGAACCCGAGTCGTGGTTGAAGTGGTTCACGAACGAGCCGTGGCTGCCGATGAGCATCAGCACGAGCCAGATCGCCATGCCGACCCACACGATCGCGAAGGTGACCTTCATGTACCGCGCGACCGAGCGGACGCCGACCATCATCAGCGCCGCGAACGCGATCGTCAGGCAGGTCGCGATGATCATCATCTCGCCCTTGGAGGGGGAGTCGATCGCGGAGCCATGGATGCCGGCGACGTAGCCGAACGCCGGGAGCACGATCGAGAGCATGAAGGTGAAGTTGAACGCCACCCAGGTGAGGAACACGAAGGTGAGTGCGAAGTTCACCACGAACCCCAGGAATGGCGACAGGATGCGTGACACCCACACGTAGTCACCACCCGAGCGTGGCATCAGCGCAGTGAGATACAGGTACACCACCCCGAAGCAGGCGACCAGCGGAGTCGCGATCAGGAACGACACGAACATGTTGGCGTGTGGCCAGAACTGGGGCGCGAACCCCATCACCTGAGTGATCCCGACCGGTATGAGCACGGCGCTGAACACGAGATTGAACGCGTCGAACGCGCTCAGCTCGCGAACCAGTCCGGTCGCGTTCCTGGTGAACAGCGTGGGCACGCCACTCGATGTCTGCTGCTCGGTTGCCATCTCCTCCACCTTTCCCAAACCTGTGACTCAGTCCATGAATGCGCCGCCGTTGACCGCCACCGCCTCACCGGTGACGAACGCTGCATCCGGCCCCGCGAGGAACGCCACCACGCGAGCGACGTCCTCGGGCTGCTCGAGCCGGCCCATCGGCGTGTCCGCGATCCACATCTCCCGGACGTCCGCGGGCGCGATCCCGCGCAGCTCCGCCTCCCATGCAAGCTCGCGATCCTGCATCGGCGTGGCCACGTAGCCGGGACACACGCAGTTGACACGGATGGAGTCGGCGGCCAGTTCGAACGCCATCGCCTGGGTGAGCCCGACGACGCCGAACTTCGAGGCGACGTAGTCGGACAGGTACGGCACCCGGCCCTGCTTGCCGGCCATCGACGCAAGATTGATGATCGACCCGCCGGCGCCGAGGCGCCGCATGGTCCGCGCGGCGGCCTGCCCGCAGACGAACACGCCGCGGAGGTTGATCGCGAGCGTCCGGTCGAGCTCGTCGAGCGTCACCTCGGTGAACGCAGTCATGTGCGAGACGCCGGCGTTGGAGACCCACACGTCAAGCCGGCCCTGGCGGTCGGCCACCTCCTCGGCGAGCGCGGCGACGGCACGGGCGTCGGTGACGTCCAGCGGGGCGGCCCAGCCCTCAAGCTCCTCGGCGACGGTGCGGGCGGCGTCGCCATCGACGTCGGTGACGACGACCAGGAACCCGCGACCGCCGAGTTCGCGGGCGATCGCCCGCCCGATTCCGGACCCGGCGCCGGTGATGACCGCGACCGGGGCTGCGGGGATGGTCGTGTCGCTCATCGCTCGCTCCAGTCTCCGGTGGCCAGCCGGTGTGAGATCGGCCGCAGCGAGGGCTCAAGCGCGCGGTAGACGCCGTAGAGCTCGTCGTAGCGCTCGCGATAGGCGTCGCGGGGCTCGATCGGGGAGCCGAGCCGCGCGAGCTCACTGACGACCGACCAACCCGGCGCGCTGCCCACCCCGACGCCGGCGGCGAGCGCCGCGCCGAACGAGGCGCCGGGATGGTCGAGCACCGGCGAGAGCGGCGTCCCGAGCACATCGGCGAGGATCTGCTTCCACAGCGTGGAGCGGCTGCCGCCGTTGGTGACGCGGGCCGCCGACAGGCTGACCCCGAGTTCCTGGAAGACCTCGACGTGGTGGCGGAAGCCGAACGCAACCGCCTCGAGCGCCGCCCGGTAGAGGTGGCCGCGGGCGTGCCCGAGGTGCAGGCCGACGAACGCCCCGCGCTGACGAGGGTCGTGCAGCGGCGACTTCTCTCCCAGGAAGTAGGGCAGGCAGACGACTCCTCCGGCGCCCGGCGGGATCGCTGCAGCCTCGGCGTCGAGCGTCTCCAGATCCGCGCCGCCGCAGACCGCGGCCAGCCAACGCACCAGCGACCCACTGGTCGCCATGCAGCCGTTGGGCAGCCAGCCGCCCGCGGGATGGGCATCGAGGTACAGCCGCCGATCGACCAGCGGAGCCTCGCTGACAGCGAGGATGTCGCCTGCGCCGCCGAGCTTCACCAGCCAGTCGCCGTCGCTGACCAGGCCGGCTCCGTACGCCGAGCTCACGTGATCGGCGCCGCCCACGACGATCGGGGTCCCCGCGCGCAGGCCGGTGTCGGCTGCCGCGCGAGCGCTCACCTCGCCGACCATCTCGCCGGGGGCTGCGACGTCCGGCAGGAGCGCGGGATCGACCTCGCTGCGCGCCATCACCTCCGACAGCGGCTCGCCGTCGAGACCGAACAGGCCGCTCTCGAGCGCCCAGTTGCGCTCGACATGGGGCCGGGCGCCGAGCTCCCGCGCGATCCAGTCGTAGGAGCCTGCCAGCGACGAGGTCGCGTCGAACAGGTCCGGCTCGTGGCGGCGGAGCCAGCGAACCGTCGGCGCGACCGACTGCTGGGTGAGCGCGGACCCGGTGAGGCCGACCAGGTCGAGATCCTGAAGCTCCTGCGCGAGCTCCCCGACCTCCGCGTCCGCGCGGGCGTCGTTCTGGAGGATCGCGCGGCGCAGCGGCCGGCCACGGTCGTCGAGCGCGAGCACCGCGGGGACCATCCCCGAGCAGGCCACGGCCTCGATCGGCTCGCCCTTCGAGACGAGCTCGCGGGTGACGGCACAGACGCCCGCCCACCACTCTCCTGGGTCGGCCTCGGCCCAGCCGGGATGGGGCGAGTGCAGCTGCACGCCCGCCTGTGCGCTCGCGATCGAGCCGTCGGCGAGGTCGACGCGCGCGCCCTTGACCCCGGAGGAGCCGATGTCGATGCCGAGCAGGGTCATCGGCTGAGGGTCACCTCGCGCGCGTTCTCCACGAATCGCCGGGCGCGGTCGCGGTCGACGGGGTTCCACGTGTAGCCGTCGACCTTGAGGTCGGAGCCAACGACGCAGCCGTCCGCGATCGTCAGGTACTCGGCGATCGTGTCCGCGCGCGCGCCGGTGTTGAGCAGCACCGGAACGTCGGCGGGCACGGCCTCGCGCACCGACTCGAGCGTCGCCCGGTCAGGCTCGGCCCCGGCCATCGGGCCGGAGACGAGGATGACGTCGGCGAGGCTCGACACGACGGCGGAGCGCGCGGCCTCGGCCGGGGTGCGCCGGCCGATCGGCGAGGCGAACTCCGGGGTGATGTTCATCATGATCGCGAGCGACTCGACGTTCAGCCGGCGGCGCTCACGCAGCACGTGCGCCGCCTCGCCCTGCCACAGGCCCATGTCCGATTCCCACGCCCCGGTGAGCACCTCGCGCATGAACGAGGCGCCGGTCGCGACCGCCACCGCGAGAGCGCAGCGGGCGTCCCACAGGAAGTCGACGCCGAACACGCGGTCGTGCGGCGCGCACTCCGTGACCACCCGCGTCATCACCGCGGCGGACTCGGGACCCGCGTGCAGCTCGTAGGGCCGGTCGCCCTCGTTGCAGAACATGTAGCCGTCGAAGTCGGCCTCCAGTAGCAGTTCCAGGTCACGCTTGACCGCGTCAACCAGTCCCTGCACCCCGGCGGCCGCGTCGTACAGCGGCGTGCCCGGTAGCGGCGGGACGTGGACCATCGCGATGAGCGGCTTACGCTCCCCGAACAGTTCCGTGAACCGGTGGCTCATTCTTTCTCCTGCCACTCGTGGGATGAGACGGACACGACCTCGACGCCGGCCTCCCGGACGGTGTCGAGAACCGGATGGGCGGGCTCGGCGTCGGTGATGAGGACGTCGATCTCCTCGAGCGTGGCGACCTGGGCCAGGCACACGCGGTCGAGCTTGGAGCGGTCGGCGAGTACGACGCACCGCGATGCCGCGCCCAGCGCGGCCCGCTTGACCCGCGTGTCGTCGAGGTTGTACTCGGTGAGCCCCTTGACCGCGTCGATCCCACCGACGCCGAGGAACAGGACGTCGCAGTTGAAGCGCCGGAACGTCTCCTCGGCGAGGTCGCCGACGAGGCTCAGCTCACCCGGCCGGACGATCCCTCCGGTGAGGATCACCCGGGTCGTCGGCTCGTTGGCCAACTCGACGGCCGCATTGACGCTCGGCGTGAGGATCGTCAGGCCGCCGCGGTCACGCAGCGCGCGGGCGAGCGCAAGCGTGGTCGAACCGACGTCGAGGATCGCGGTCTCGCCGTACTCGACGAACGCCGCCGCGGCGCTCGCGATCAGTGCCTTCGCCTCCCGCGCCTCCTGGGACCGGGTGGCGAACGGCGGCTCGTAGCTGCGGCTCACCGTCGAGATCGCGCCGCCCCGCACCCGCCGGGCCACGCCACGATCCTCGAGCGTCTCGAGGTCTCGCCGGATTGTCATCTCCGACACCTCGAACTCCGTGGCGAGCGCGGCGATCTCCACCTCTCCGCGCTCTGCGAGTCGTCCGCGGATCGCGTCGCGCCGGCTGTCCGAGGTCAGCATGAGGGCAGATTACATCTGCCTGTTCTCAATTCACAAGTCAGTGTGATTAATTCTCACACGCGCACACGCCCGGCGGTCCGATGCGCGGCGGGCGCGCCTCAGAGCAGCCCGGCGGCCTGGCAGCCGAGGCTGAGGAGGGAGACGGTCACCCACAGCACCGCTCCGAGCGCCAGCGGCCGCAGCCCGGCACGCCGCAGCCCGGCCAGGTCCACGGACAGCCCGACAGCGGACAGGGCGACCGTGATCAGCAGCGTCGCGGTCTCGGACACCGTGCCCGCCCAGGCGCCGGGGATGACCCCCGCGCCGCGCAGCCCGGCCATGCACGCGAACAGCACCAGGAACCCCGGGACGAGTGCGGCGGCCGACCGGATCCGGTCCCGCGCCGGGGCAACGGCCGGCGCCGGCGCCGGCGCCGAGCTAACGGCACCCGCGCCCGCACCCTCCGCCGCGCCCGCGCCCGCACCCGCGCCCGCGGCCCGAAACCGCCGCCCCAGGACGACGCAGATCGGGACGATCATGAGCGTCCGGGTGAGCTTGACGATGACCGCGGTGTGCAACGCCCCGGGGCCGTAGAGGGTGGCGGCCGCGACCACCGAGGAGAGATCGTTGACCGCGGTGCCCGCGAACACACCGAAGCCGTGCGGCCCGAGGCCGAGTGCGTGGCCGAGCAGCGGGAACAGCAGCACCGCCAGCACGTTGAACAGGAAGATCGTCGCCACGCCGTAGCCGACCTCGGTCTCCTCGGCGTCGATCACCGGCGTGACCGCCGCGATCGCCGAGGCACCGCAGATCGCGGTGCCGACGCCCACCAATGTGCGCAACCGGCGCGGGATCCCGAGCCTGCGCCCGAGGACGCGCGCCACCAGCAGGCAGCCGGTCAGCGTGACCACGATCCCCGGCAGCGAGCGCACCCCCTCGCCCGCCACGGCCCCCAGCGGCAGCTCCGCCCCCAGCACGACCACCGCGGCGCGCAGCGGGACCGAGGCCGACCAGCTGACCCCCGGCCTCAGCACGCGCTGGGCATCGAAACGACGCCCGGTGTCGTTCAGATGCCCAGCGCCCAGCAGATCGAGCGCGGTGCCGAGCACCAACCCGAGCACGATCCCCAGTACCGGACCCGAGCCCAGGCCGACGATCCCGCTCAGCGCAGTGGCACCCCCGGCCACCGCCACCGCCAGCGCGACGCCCGGCATCCGGCGCAGGACCCCCGCCGGCCGCGGCAGCCGGACGCCGAGACCGACCGGGCGGGGAGAGGAGATCGATGACATGAACGCCACGATCCCGACATGCACCCCACCGAACCAGTCCGATCGGGCACGCGGTATTCCAGACTGGAATACCCTGGACCCACCATGAGCGCGATCAGCGATCCGGTGGCCAGCGGCGAGCTCGCCGCGTTCCTCGCCGCCTACGAGGCCGGGACGGTGCAGGGCGCGGCCGACGCGCTCACGCTCACCCAGTCGGCGGTGACCAAGCGGATCCAGTCGCTCGAGCGGCGGCTGGGGGCGGCGCTGTTCGAGCGGGGGCGGCTCGGCGTAACGCCGACGGAGCTCGGCCGGACGATCTACCCGCCCGCCAAGGAGGCGCTCGCGCAGCTGACCACGGTGGCGCTCGCGGCCGAGGCCGCCCGCGCCGGCGATCACGGCGACCTGCGGCTGAGCGCAAGCCTCACCATCGGCGAGTTCCTGCTCCCCGCATGGCTGTCCGCGTTCCGCGCACAGGAGCCGACCGTTCACCCGCAGCTCGAGGTCGTCGGGTCCGCGGCGGTCCTCGCCGCGGTCAAGGACCGGCGCGCCGCCATCGGGTTCATCGAGGGCGGCGCGACGCCCGACGGCTTGCAGTCGCTCGTCGTCGCCCGGGACGCACTGGTCGTCGCGGTCGCCCCCGACCACCCATGGGCGCGCCGGACGCGCGTCCCGCTGGAGGCGCTCACCACCGGCGCAGGTGGCGCGTACCTGACCCGCGAGCGTGACTCCGGCACCCGCGCGGTCGCCACGGCGGCGCTCGCCGCCCACGGTGTGGAGCTGACCCCGGCGCTCGAGGTGGCCTCGATCCAGGGGCTGAAACGGATGATCACCGCGGGCGGTTTCTCGCTGCTCTCGCGGCTGGCGATCGCCGACGAGGTCCGAGTCGGAACGCTCGTCGCCTGCGAGCTCGCGTCCGTCGATCTCTCGCGCGAGCTGCGGGCGGTACGGCTCGCGCGGCGGGGAGGCGCAGGTGGGGATCCGGCCCTGACGACCGGTCAGGCAGCGCGCCGATTCTGGGCGTGGCTGACGGCGCGAGCGCGTGAGGATCGGGCACACTCCCTGGCATGAACGCCGACATCGCCCCGCTGAACGCTCCGGCGCTGGAGCCGATCCTGTCCACGGAGGCGGTCGAGTTCCTCGCCGAGCTGCACGCCCGGTTCGATCCCCGTCGCCGCGAGCTGCTCGCCGCCCGGCAGACGCGCAGCACACCAACCGGCTTCCTGCCGGAGACGAAGGAGATCCGGGACGGGCAGTGGCGGGCCGCCCCGCCGCGCGCGGACTACCTCGATCGCCGCGTCGAGATCACCGGGCCCACGGATCGCAAGCTGGTGATCAACGCGTTGAACTCAGGCGCACGCGGGTTCATGGCTGACTTCGAGGACGCCAACTCGCCGACGTGGCGCAAGCAGATCGAGGGGCAGCAGAACCTGATCGACGCGATCGAGGGGACGATCACCTACGACGCGTCCGACGGACGGCACTACGAGCTCGTCGACGATCCGGCGACGCTGCTGGTGCGCCCCCGCGGCTGGCACCTTCCCGAACGCCATATCCGCTTCGGCGAGGAGGTCGCGTCGGGGTCACTGGTCGACTTCGGGCTGTTCGCGTTCCATTCAGGCCCGCTGCTCCACGCCCGGGACCAGGGGATCTATCTCTACCTCCCCAAGCTCGAGCACCACCTCGAGGCGCGGCTGTGGAACGAGGTCCTCACCTTCGCCGAACAGCGGCTCCACATCCCGGCCGGGACCTTCCGGGCGACGGTGCTGATAGAGACCTTCCCAGCGGTCTTCCAGCTCCAGGAGATCCTCTACGAGCTGCGCGATCACAGCTACGGGCTGAACGCCGGCCGCTGGGACTACATCTTCTCGGTGATCAAGACCAACCGGGCGGACCCGGAATTCGTGCTGCCCGACCGCACCGCGGTGACGATGACCCAGCCGTTCATGCGGGCCTATACGGAGCTGCTGGTGCGCACCTGCCACGACCGCGGCACGTTCGCCATGGGCGGGATGGCCGCGCTGATCCCGTCACGCAGGGACGCCGAGGCCAACCAGCGCGCGATCCAAGCCGTCAGCGAGGACAAGCGCCGCGAGGCCGCGGACGGGTTCGATGGCACCTGGGTGGCCCATCCCGACGTCGTGGCCACGGCCACCGAGCAGTTCGACAAGGTCCTCGGCGACAGGCCGAATCAGATCGACCGGCTGCGTCCCGACGTCCCCTATGACGACGCCCCGCTCCGGGACGTCGCTGCCACCGAGGGCGAGATCACCGAGGAAGGGCTGCGCAACAACCTGTCGGTCGGCTTTCAGTACATCTCGTTCTGGCTCGGCGGTCGGGGCGCCGCGGCGATCAACAACATGATGGAGGACGCCGCCACCGCCGAGATCGCGCGGACCCAGATCTGGCAGTGGATCCATCACGGCTCAAAGCTCAGCGACGGGCGCACCGTCACCCGCGAGCTCGTCACCGAGCTGCTCGACGAGGAGACCGACAAGATCCACGCCGCGGTCGGCGACGAAACCTGGGAGCGCGGGCGCCCTGAGGAGACCCGCGAGGTACTGGAGGCCGTCGCGCTCGGCGACGACCTCCCGGAGTTCCTCACGCTCGGCGCCTACGAACTCCTCGGCTGAACCCGTCCCGGCACCGGCCCAGCGCTCAACCCTTCAGCGAGCGCAGCAGCCGCCAGGCCGACGGCATCAACAGACCGGCCAGCGCGGCCTTGATGACCCCGCCGAGGATGAAGATGGTGAATCCCTCGTGGATCGCCCATCCCCACGACTGCGAGGACTCATAGGCCTTCAGCCACGGGACGCCGACGCCGAAGATGAGCAACTGTCCGACCGCGAACGCCAGCGCGGCGCTCACCACGCGGCGGTCACCGCCACGCTCGGCGATCAGCCCCATCGCCCAGGCGGCGAGGATGAAGCCGAACAGGTAGCCGCCGCTTGCGCCGAACAGGACGCCGGTTCCCTGGGCGCCGCTTGCGTATACCGGCAGGACCAGGCCGAGCGCCACGTACAAGAGCATTGACAGGCCGCCGCGACGGGCACCGAGGCCCGCCCCGACGAGCACGACCGCGAACGTCTGGCCGGTGAGCGGCACCGGCGAGCCCGGGATCTTGATCGAGATCTGGGCGCAGGCGGCGGTGAGCAGCGCGCCCGCGACCACGACCAGCACGTCACGGACGCGCGCTCCGGGGAGAGCGTCGGCGAGGACGGGGCGAGGGACGGCGGCGGTGGATGGGGTCATTGCGCTCCTTGGTGACGACGACGGGCCGCATCCTGCCAGGTGTGGCGCGCGTCCGGCGTGCCGTCGGTCTCAGAAGCGGTCAGAGCGGGCGGCTGTAGTGCAGCGCGAGCGCGTCCTCGGAGCCGACCTCGTGGTTGTCGAACCCGAGGTCCTCGTAGATCTCACGAGCGCGCACGTCCGAGGAACCAACCGCGAGCTCGATGAAGTCCGCGCCATGCTCGCGGGCGGCGTCCATCGCCGCCTGCACGAGCTCACGCTCGAGCCGGCCCCCGCGCAATTCCGGAACCACGTAGAGCTCGACCAGCGATGCCTCGAGCTGCGGGGTCCAGATCGCCTTGCGCAGGCGCACGACCGCGATGCCACCGGGCGGATCCTCGGCGAGCACGATCTCGGTGTCTCCGCCCCCGAGCAGCTCGGCGATCCGGGCGGCCAGCACCTGAGGCGTCGGCGTCTCATCCTCCACCTCAAGGTTGAGGTCGTGCAGCAGGCGCCCGACCAGGTCGAGCTCGTCGCCGGTCACCGAGCGGATGTCGAGACGGCGGATCACGCGTTCACATTGCGGCGGCGCGGATCGCCGCGGCGAGCTCGGCGGGGGCCTCGAGCGGGGTGAAGTGACCGGCGCCCTCCAGCCGGCGCACCGTCGCCGCGGTGTGGAACTCATCCAACCGGTCGCCCCACTCCGGCGGGAACAGCGGGTCATGGGTCGGCCACAGGACGGTCGTCGGAATCGCCACCCGGTCACCCGGAGCGGGCGGCTCCTCGGCCAGGCTGGTCGCGACGGTCCCCGAACCCGCCCGGTACCAGGCGATCGAGGACAGGAACGCCCCGGGCGACCCGTACACGGCCACGAGCCGCTCGAGGTCCGAGGCGTCGAGCGTGAAGTGAGGACCGGACCAGTGCGACCAGAAGTGAGCGAGGTAGGCGCGCACCGCATCGGGGCGGCCGTCGATCAGCTCCTCGGGCAGCGCCAGTCGATGGAAGGACTGGTACCAGTACTCCCGCTGAGCGTCGGCCCCGAGCACACGCCGGCCGACGCCGGGCATCGGCGGGGAGAGGACGAGCGCGCGCACCCGGCCGGGGGCATCACGCGCGATCCGCTGGGCGACGCGGCTGCCGACGTCGTAGCCCGCGATGACCGCCGCCGCGATCCCGAGTTCGTCGAGCAGGCCGATCACGCTGCGCGCCTGCGCGGGGGCCGCATACAGGTCGGTCGGGTCGCCCTGCGGCCGGTCGGACTCGCCGAACCCGCGTAGGTCCGGGACGATCACCTCCAGCTCGTCGCCGAGCAGCGGGCGCACCGCCCGCCAATCGGCGCGATCGCCCGGCCAGCCGTGCAGGAGCACCACCGCGGGCCCGGTGCCCTCGCGCTCGTAGGCGAGCGAGACGCCGTCGATCGGGGCCGAGCGCACCACAGCGGGCACCCTAGCGCCGCGCTCCCGCGGGCGGACGCTCAGAGCAGATCGAGCAGATCCGCCGGCCGCTCGAGCAATGCGTCCGCACCGGAGGCCTCGAGCTCCTCCCGTCCGCCGTACCCCCAGAGCACGCCGAACGCGCGCAGCCCGTGGGCGTGCGCCCCGACCACGTCGTGGGCGCGGTCGCCGACGAGCGCCGTCGCCCGCGGCGCTCCGAGCTGTCCGAGGCCGGCGAGCGCGCGAGCCACGACCGTCGCCTTACCGGTCCCGAGCTCCTCGACCCGCGTGCCCTCGACCACCGCGAACCGATCCCGCAGACCGAGCGCCCGGAGCACCGGCTCGGCGACCTCGATCGATTTCGAGGTCGCGATCCCCAGCGCGACGCCGCGGTCGGCGAGCGCGCCGATCAGCTCCGGAATCCCGGGGAAGGCGGGAACCTCCCCGGCGGCCGCCACCGAGCACCGCCGGTAGGCGGCGACGATCTCGGCGATCAGGTCCGGCGCAGCATCGGGCACGAGCGCCCGCGCGACCTCGTCCACCGGCGGGCCGGCCAGCCTGCGGATCTCCGCACCCGACGGCAACGCCGCCCCGAACTGCGGGAGCGTGCGCTCCCAGCAGCCGCGGATCGCGGGCAGCGAGTCGACCAGACAGCCGTCGAGGTCGAACAGCAGCGCGTCAGTGATCGTGGTGATGGTGATGCCTGGAGGTCGTCGGCAGCGTGCGATACCAACGTCAACGGTGTGATGCGAGCAGGCGCGCCTCGGGGCGCGCGTTCCCGCGGATCGTCAGCCGTACCCGCTCCGCCGGGCGATGGGGCACGGTGACAGTGAGGAGAAGCGCATCGCCGGGGCGGTAGCTGGTCCCGCGCAGCTGGTGAAGCAGCTCGGAGACCGCGGCGGCGGTGAACGACCCGGTCGGCAGCGACGGGCACCCACGGCCCGAGCATGAGACCACGACCCGCGCCGTGTGCGGCAGGTTCGAGGCGGAGATCGTGCGCAGCTCGGTGGCCGTCCGCGCCCAGCGCCAGCTGATTGCGAACCGGGCGCGGAGGCCGTGCGCAGGTCGCGGCGTGAGCTCGGGGTTGTCGGTGGAGATCGTCCGCCGCAGCGCGGTCGAGCTATTGCCCGCAGCGTCGGTGACGGAGACGACAAGTTGGTGGGTGCCGTCGGGAAGCTTGGCCGTGGGCACGCGAATGGTCGTGGTCAATGTCGTCGGACACGGTTGCGCGGCATCGAACTCGAGGGCACCGGTGATCGAATCGGTCCCCACGGACACACAGGCGCCTCCGTTGCGGCTGGGTGTCGCGTCGTGCACGGTGCGGCCGTCGATCGTCACCGCGATCCGGTAGACGCCGGGCCCGCCCGGATCCGATGCATGGAGCCGCAGCCGTCCGGTGCCGTGAACGGTGTGGCCGAGCAGCGTGCCGCTGAACTGTCGGGCGGTCGGGCTGGCGATGTTCTGCAGGAGCAGCTTGGCCGAGCTCACCTGGACGAAGGCCCAGGCGTTGTCTCGCTCGCCGTTGTCACACGACAGTCCTGCCGTCCCGTTGCACCCGGCGCTCAGGTACAGGTTGCCGCCCAGGTTGTTGGGGAGGGAGAAGGTGCCGCTGTAGTCGGTGGCAGAGGACCCGCACATCTTGCTGCCGGCGGTGCAGCGCATCCGCGCGTCCGAGCTCGTCTGCGCGGGCTCGTCGATCTCCGCGTCGGCGGCTGCACCAGTGCCCGAGCCGTCGGCGGACAGCGCCACCTGCAACGTCCCACCGACGAGCGTCGAGCCGGGCGGCGGCGTGTACATGAGCCCGGCCGAGGTGAACACCGGGGCGGGCAGGCCGTCCCCGAGGAACGCCGTCATCGGCGTGCCGGGTGCACAAGCGGAACTCGCGCCCGAGCCGTACGGGGTGCTCGTCGTGAACGCGGCCCAGCCGGTGCTCGTGGCGGCGCTGCCGTTCGGGTTCACGCACGCGATCTGTGCCCACACCCCGGCGCGCGCTCCGGGCGCGAGGGCAGCCGCGATCACGAGCACGGCCACCGTCAGTGCAACGCTTGCCCCCCAGGCCCTTCCGACCAACCTCACCCGGGCCAGTCTACGCGTGTGTGCTCGACGGCTCGCGGCGAGCTAGCGTGAGCGAGATGACCGACTCCGCCACCCTCACTGCCGTCGATCCCGCGACCGGCGCGCCGGGAACGTCGTATCCGGAGACCTCGGGCGAGGAGCTCGAGGCCCTGCTGTCCGCCGCGGCGGCCGCCGCCGGCGATGAGCGCTGGCGCACCGACGAGGTGCGCGCCGCGATGCTGTCGAGCCTCGCCGATTCGCTGCGCGAGCGCGTCGATGAGATCGTGTCCGTGTGCACCGCCGAGACCGGCCTCTCCGAGGCCCGGCTGCGCGGTGAGGTCGAGCGCACCTGGCGCCAGGTGCTGCTGTTCGCCGACCTGATCCGAACCGGCGAGCACCACGAGGTGATCGTCGAGACCGCCGATCCGGACTACAAGCCGGTACCCCGCCCGGACCTGCGCCGGATGACGGTGCCGCTCGGCCCGGTGGCGGTGTTCGCCGCATCCAACTTCCCGCTCGCGTTCTCGGTGGCCGGCGGTGACACCGCCTCGGCACTGGCCGCGGGCTGCCCGGTCGTGTGCAAGGCGCACCCCGGTCACCCGGGGACGAGCGCGCTCGTCGGCTCGCTGATCGACGGAGCTGTTGCCAAGCAGGGCCTGCCAGCCGGCGTGTTCGGCCTGGTGCAGACCGCGTCGGTGGAGCTCGCGACCCGGCTGGTGTGCGACGACCGGATCGAGGCGGTCGGCTTCACCGGCTCGATCGCGGGCGGCCGCGCGATCTTCGACGCCGCCGCCCGCCGCGCGCGTCCGATCCCGGTCTACGCGGAGATGGGCTCGGTCAACCCGGTCGTGGTCACCGCCGCGGCCGTCCGTGAGCGCGGCGAGGCGATCGCGGAGCAGCTCGCGGGAGCGGTCAGCCAGCACGCGGGGCAGTTGTGCACCAAGCCCGGCCTGGTGTTCGTGCCGATGGGCGCCGACGGCGATGCGCTCGCGCGGTCGCTGGGCGAGCGGGTGTCGGAGTCGGCCACCGCGCTGATGCTCGGCCCACGGTTGCTGCAGGGGGCCGAGGCTGCGGTGTCGGAGCTGGAGTCCGCAGGCGCTGAGCGGGTCCAGCTGCTTGGCCGGAGCGCGCCGGCGCCCGATGGCGCGCTCGCGTTGCCCGCCGCCGTGTTCGCGACCGATGCCTCGCAGCTGCGGGCCGATCCGTCACTGCGTGAGGAGCGGTTCGGGCCGATCACGCTCGTCGTCCGCTACGCCGATCTGGAGGACCTGCTGTCGACGCTGCACGAGCTGGAGGGCCAGCTCACCGGCACGATCCAGCTCGCGGAGGAGGGTGAGGATCACGACGCCGTGAGGGCGATCGCCGAGACCCTGGTCGCCCGGGTGGGGCGGCTGGTGATCAACGGTGTGCCCACCGGCGTGGTGGTGAGCGCCGCGCAGTTCCATGGCGGCCCCTATCCGGCGACGACCGCGCCCGCGACGACCTCGGTCGGATCGCTGGCGATCCGCCGCTTCCTGCGCCCGGTGCTCTACCAGAACGCTCCGGCGTGGCTGCTGCCCGAGCAGTTGCGCGGCTGAGCCTGAGCTGAGTCAGGCGGCCGGGAGCTCGACGAGCACCCGGCCGTCCCGGACGCTCACCGGATACACCGTGAGCGGATCGAGGCACGGCACCCGCACCGCGGCGCCGGTCATGTAATTGAAGCGGCCGTTGTGCTTCGGGCACTCGATGACCTCGCCCATCACCAGGCCGTCTGAAAGGTGCGCCTGCTGGTGGGTGCAGAGCGCGTCGGTGGCGTGAAACGTGTCGGTCGGACTCCGGTAGACCGCGAGCGCCCGGTCGCCCGCCTCGACCTCGATCACATCCTCCTCCTCGACGTCGTCGGTCCCGCACACGTCGACCCAGCGGTTCATGCGCGCTCGAACACGGCGTCATGCATCTCGGGCCGGAACGGACTGGCGCCCTCGGGCAGCTCGCGGCGGATGAAGTGCGTCGGGTCGTGCAGCTGGCGCCACAGCGCGGGGACGATTTCGCGGTAGGCGGCCCACAGACTGGAGCACGGCTCGGGAAGATCGTCGCGGATCTCGGCGTGCAGGGCGGGGAGCGCGTGGTAGGGCACCATCGGGAACATGTGGTGCTCGACGTGGAAGTTCATGTTCCAGTACAGGAACCGCAGCACCGGGTTCATGCGGACCGAGCGGGCGTTGAGGCGGTGGTCCAGCACGTTCTCGGCCATGCCGGCGTGCTGGGTGATGCCGAAGATCGTGGCCAGCCAGCGCCCGTAGAGGCTCGGCAGCCCGATGTAGAGGAGCGGTAGGAGCGAGCGCGTGAGCACCGCGACGACGATCACGATCGCGTAGACGGTCAGCCACCCGCGCGCCTCGCGATACACCTTATGGCGCTCGGAGTCGGGGATGAACGTCGCCTCCTCGGCGGTCACCCGGCCGCTCGCGTGACGCAGGACGGAGATCATCGTGTCCCACGCGTCGCGCAGCCCGACGAAGTTGACGATCAGCCGCGCGAGGTCTGGCGGCCGCATCGCCGCGATCTCCCGGTCGCGCCCCACGATGATGGTGTCGGTGTGGTGGCGCGCGTGGCTCCAGCGCCAGAACGTCGGCTCCTTCATGTTCATGAATGACGCCACCTGGTAGAGCACGTCGTTCATCCAGGCCGTCTTGAACGCCGTCCCGTGCCCCGACTCGTGCCAGCGCGAGTCGGTCGCCGACCCGTACAGCACCCCATAGGCGAGGAAGCACGGGATGCACCACGCGCTCGGCCACAGCAACCCGCCCGCCGCCCCCGTGAGGGCCAGCAGCGTCAGCCACAGTGCGGTGTCGCGCAGCGCCGGCCCGTCGCTGCGGCGCATCAGCTCTTTCATCCGCTTGCGCGCGACCTCGGGGTGGTACCACTCCGCGGCCACCAGCCCCATCCGCTCGGCCGCCTCCGCGCTCGGTCCGATCAGCGAGTAGTCACGCGGTGGCGTCGCCCGGGCCATGGCCCTCGATTATGCCGCCGCTGATCAGGCGAACAGCGCCTGTTGAGTGAAACCCGGCGCGCCCTCTATCTCGAGCATCTGCCGCTTGGTCCTGATCCCGCCGGG